>CAYWMD010000006.1:0-46689 GCA_964458575.1 uncultured Bifidobacteriaceae bacterium
CGGCGAACACCGCCTCCGCGCCGGCGACCACCGAGCCATCGGGCTCGACCAGGTGAACGGCGGTTTCGAGTTGTTCGCGTGACAACTCGGGAAACTGCCGGGCCACGCGCGCGTCCTGGAAACGCCGGTATTCAACGTGGTCACCCGTGGCCTGTTGCCAGCGACGAATCCAGAGCGTGCAAAAATTGCAATCGCCGTCGAAAAGCATCAGCGGCTTCGACGGCGGCGCGGCGACGGGCTGGTCCAGTTTCATCGTGCAGTGATGGCGGGCATTGGAAGCAAAACGACGGTGCGAGTAAATGAAAGAAAGCGCAACGGTCACGCGACGGCGGATCGCCGCGTTCACGCCGCTTCCACTTCGTCCGCTCCGGATACTCTCGATGTCGCCAATACCAAGCCGAACGCCCACCAGTTGGCAGCCGTCAGACTCTAATTCTCCACGATCACAGGCGAATCGTAGAATTCGATGGTTGGATCGACCTGGAACTTCTGGCGAATCATCGGTGCCACGCGCTCGTTCATGAACGCACGGGCGGCACGTTCGTCGTTCCACAAATAGACTCCGCCAGCGGTCCGGCAGTCCTTCGAATGCAGGAATTGTTTCCGGACCAAACCGGGCACGTTGCGGAATTGTGGTGCGGCCTCCTCAAATGCGGCGCGGATCTGAGCAGCGGTAACACCCGCCGGCAACTGGAATCGGGTAATGACAGTAATCATGCTGTTGATGGGACAATTGACCGGGTGTTCTCGTTCGCCGCATTTTCCGCAAATACGGTTGTCCGCCGGACCGGCCGGAAAAGACAACCCAAAATGATTTGGAGCAAGCCAAACTACTTGGTGCGGAATGGGGATGAGCAGGCGACAGACGGCGACCTTGCCGCGCGGGAACAGTTGCCTCGCAGGTTGGCTGCGTGAAGGGCGACGGCGCTGGTCACTTCACTGCGTAACTCGACACACGCCAGGTCAGGTCGTGACCAAGGATCAGGGTGACTTTCTCCACGGCCGCCGGTTTCTTTTCGAACGCGGAGTCGTATTGCAGGATCACGTATTCGCCTTCCGGCGCGCCCGGCAGTTCCTTGGAATATTCAGCGGACTTGAGCTTGCGTGACTTGAAAGCGCCCAAAGGCTGCCGGATTTTCTCGACGGTGGATTTCCATTTGCGCCGCTTGACCTCCTTTTTGAAACCCGGCGACATTTGTTCCCAGCTCTCGTCGTATTTCCCGGCGTCCACCAGCGCGAGCCATTCCTTGGCCACGGGCTGGGCGACGTCCTCGGGTCGTGGCTCGGCGGCACGCATTGCCGGAGACAATAGTCCAAAGCAAAAGGCCAGACCGAGCGTGACGACGAATCTGTTCATGGCGGCCATTTTTGGCAGTACGGGCGTGAAATGCAACTGAAAGACCGCCTTAACCGCGTGGATGATACCGACCCGAAGACCGGAGACCATAAACCTGAGACCTGACACCTGAAACCTGAGACCGGAGACTGCCGCGCGCCGGTCGGACGAAAGGCTTTACCGTTTTTTTACCTTTTCTTTACCAAAATCGTATTCTCGCGGTTTGATTTGGTTTGACTAGGTTTGACTTGGTCCGCAAATGGGTTCGTTTGGCAAACTCCCTGCCAAACCGACGACAGGCCCAGCTCCAACCGCTCCGGCAGATGACAAGAGATGACAAATCGTGACAAAACGTGACCGAAAATTGATTTTCCGGGAACGAGGACGAGGTCGAGAACGACGACAAGGAGGAATCCCGGTAAAACCGGTCCAAAATCGGACCAGTATGAAAATTTCGGTCCGATTTTCCCGTCAGGTCGGGAAACTTTACCTTTTGTTTACCTTTTCTTTACCAAATTCGCCTTTTTCGTCCGGTTTCCGGTCGCGACGGGCTGCGGCCAGAGCGCGAAGCGCCAAACGCAGAGTGCAAAGCGAAACGAGGCCGGCTCGAAGGCCGGAGAAAACCGCTCGGGCGCGGAACGAGCGATTCTATGTCAATGAACAGTTAACGCGGAACACGGGGCACAGGCATCAAACGTGAGATTAAGATTACGATTAAGAGTAAGATACTGGTTGAAAATAAAACTCTGGTTGATTCTGGTGCTGCCTGTTTATTGCCCACTGCGTGTGCCACGCCGCGAACAGGGGCAAGATTACCACGGCGGAATTGGGAATCCAGAGAATAGTGAGCGGGTAATCGAGGAGTAGTGGCCGTGTACTGGGCGAATGGTCTGCTTGCGGACCACGGAACCCGGACCGCCTTGAGTTACTTTCTGGCCCGCCGCCATTGATACAACAGCGTGTTGACATTGGCCACGCTGCCCATCTGCAAGCGCGTGGCAATCCACGCCATCGTCACCAGCGTTTCCCGCCGCAGCCGCACCGCGATCTTCACCTTTTCCGGGTCGCCTTTGGGTCTTTGCCCCAAGGTCGCCTCCCGCCAGCGTCGCCGCCGCAACTCCTCCCCCACCACCCGCTCGGCTTGCTCCGCCTGGCTCTCCTGCCGCTCCGCGCCGTAATGCTCTTTGCCCATTCGCTGGCTCATCTGGCCGAGCAGTTCCTTTTTCAACGCCCGCTCCCCGAAAAACCACCCCCGCCGGATCGGTTTGTAATTCGCCTCGGCCTCGGCCTCGCGCCGCGCCTCCAGCATCCGTTCCAACTCCCGCCGCCCGACCGCGCTGTCCTTGGGAATTCCCATCTCCCCCAGCACCCGATCCACGCGCAACCACCCCGGCCGCTTTCCCGGCGGGCGCAAATACTCCGGCCAACTGCTCCAGCGATACGTCCGCAAGGCCTGTTCGGGGCGCAGCCGCCGCGCCCGCGCCGGATTCAAATGCACATACTCGCAGACCGTTCGCAAATAGCCGCTGCCCGAACCATCCACGATCAACGCCTTGTAACGCCCGCTGAAGAGATGCCCGAAGAGCTTATGCCGCCGGTTGAATCGGCCGGTATAAGTGCCCAGCAACCATTTCATCCCCGCGACCAGCGTCGGCTGCGGCGTCTCGACCACCAGATGAAAATGGTTGGGCATCAGACAATACGCGTGCACGCGCCAGCCGCTGCGGTCGCACGCCGCCCCCAAGGTCTCCACAAACTGCTGCCGATCCGCGTCGTCCTTGAAGATCGGCTCGCGCCGATCACCCCGGTTCATCACGTGGTAAATCGCCCCGGGATATTCCACTCTCAATTTCCGCGCCATGAACGGCAGGCTACGCTTCCGCCCCAAACTAGGCAATCATAAGAACTGTAGAGCATTAAGCGTGAGCTGGCGCTTGAGCGAAACGTGGTTATCCGGCAGGCGGGTGAGTAGTTTGAGGTGTGTTAGCAAACTCAAACCCAAACCTACAACCCACCGGAAAACCACTATGAAGATTATGGTCGGAATTGACCTGCACAGCAACAACGCCCTCTGCGGCCTCATGGACGAAAGCGGTCGCCGCCTGATCCACAAGAAACTGCCCTGCGAACTGGCCGCCATCCTGCAACTGCTCGCCCCCTACAAGGAAAGCATCGCCACCATCGCCGTCGAGTCCACCTTCAACTGGTATTGGCTGGTGGACGGCCTCCAGGATCACGGCTATCACGTCGCGCTCGCCAACCCCGCGCGGATGCAACCCTACAGCGGGATGAAATACACCGACGACGTCTCCGACGCCTACTTTCTCGCCGAGCTCCTGCGGCTGAAGCTCCTGCCCACCGGCCATCTCCACGACCGCAAGACCCGCCCCGTGCGCGACCTGCTGCGCCGCCGGCTGCTGCTGGTGCGCCAACGCACCACGCTGATCCTGAGCTTCAAGAGCCTCAATGAACGCACCTTGGGCCAGCGGGTGGCGTTGGCCCGCGTCAAGACGATGAAAGCCGAGGAAGCCCAAGCCCGCTTCACCGAGCCCGCCGACCAACTGCTGAGCGGCCAGCAGATGACCCTGATGGGCCACCTCACCGACGCGATCACGAAGTTGGAGCAACACATTCTGGGCGTCGTCGGGAAATGGCCCGCCTATCAACGCCTGCAGGAACTGCCGGGCGTCGGCAAGATTCTCGGACTGACGATTGCCTTGGAAACCGGCGACGCGAAACGCTTCGCCGACGCCGGGAACTTCGCCAGCTATTGCCGCTGCGTGAAAAGTCTGCGCACGAGCAACGGGAAGAAGAAGGGCGAGAACAACCGCAAATGCGGCAACCAGTATCTGGCTTGGGCGTTCGTGGAAGCCGCGCACTTCGCCTGCCGTTACGACGACCAATGCCGCCGCTTCTACGACCGCAAGAAACAACAAACCAATCCGGTCATCGCCACCAAGTCCCTGGCCTGCAAACTGGCCAAGGCCGCGTGGCACGTGATGAAGGAAGACGTGCCCTACGACGCCACGCGTGTCTTCGGGCCGGCCAAGAAGACTGATTTCGGGGAGACCGGTCGTGAACCAGCGAAGGGGTCTGGACACCCGAGCCAACAGAACTGAATGGGCACGGCTGGTCTCCCCCCAACTCGAAGCCCGCCACGGCGGGAGTGGCCCAAGCGAAAGATTTATGGTGATTCGACCAAGCCGAGAGTCTGCGACAGGTTGGACGTGCTGCCGGAAGGCCGCGCGAGCCACAAGTCATCTCCTACTGAATGAACCCGGTTTGGCACTGAATGTTTTCTGGCTCCCGGCAGGCCGGGAGGAGGGCGTGCGCTGTGGGCGGACGAACGTCTGCCTGCGGCAGACCGGACTGGCACCCAGGCCGGACGCGACACGCTGGAACCAGATGGGTGACTGAACGGATCGCCTCCCAGGTGGAAGGACCGCATCCGAATCAACGACTGAAATGACAGGCACGAATTGCACCTTGGACGCCGCCCGCAACGGCCAGAAAAGACAAAGACAGCTTTTAAGAAAAAAAAAGCTGGCTGAAGGAAATCTATTTTCCTTCTTGACCACTCACGCTAATGGGTGACCCGTTTATGTAGCCAAGTGGCTACGGTGCTTTGGTGATTGAGATTCGCAAAACCGGCTTTTCGCTCGGTGGCTTGACGATCTGCGGGGACCTCCAAGCGAGGGCGCGCGTCCAGGCAAGAATTGAAAGACTGGCTGGTGGAAATCCTGGAGATGTCCGGCCAGTGGGTGAAGGGATTTCGGAATTGCGAATCAATTACGGTCCCGGGTATCGGGTCTATTTCAAACAGCGTGGGCCGGAGCTGATTATTCTCCTGGCCGGTGGCGACAAGAGCACCCAGGCCAGGATATCAAAACCGCTGTGCGCCTCGCGCGTAATCTTTAAGAGTGATTGCCATGAAAAAAACACAAACAACTCGCTATGACGTTGCGGAACACCTCAGAACCCCGGAGGAAATGGCGGCTTATCTGGAAGCGTGCCTTGAAGAGGCGAACGGGAATGCAGCGTTCATTGCCAAAGCGCTCGGGGACATTGCGCGCGCCAAGGGCATGGCGCAGGTGGCGCGTGATGCGGGACTTTCCCGTGAAAGTCTCTATAAGGCGCTTTCCGGCGAGCGGAGTCCTGGCTTTGACACTGTGCTGAAAGTTATCGAAGCGCTCGGCCTGCGGCTGCACGCCAAGGCGGGCTAACCCAACCGCCGGCCAACGGCCACCGGAAGAACCGGCAATGAACTGCATGTTCCTTCATCCTTGCTTTCCTCGTGCAGTGCTGAACCGGGATTGATATACCAGCACCATGATTCGCTTCTGTGGTTGCGGAATCGCCATGCTCGCGCTGGCCTCGTGCCTAACGAGCGCGTCGCTGCCGGCGACCTCGGAGCTGGCGTCCCGTGTCACTGCCAGCTCCTTCCAATTGACCTTGGCAATCGCAGACGCGGCCAATGGCGGCGGCAAGGAAGTCTCGTCCATTGTCTATGACGGCGATGGGAATCGGGTGAGCAAGACCGTCAATGGCACGACCACCTACTACCTGGTGGACGATCGGAACCCGACTGGTTATCCGCAAGTGCTGGAGGAGCGCACCTCACTCGCGAGTTCGGAAAATCCGACGGATCCGACGGTGACGTACGTGTATGGGCTGGATTTGGTGTCGCAAAAGCGCGGGTCGAGTACGCATTACTTTGGCTACGACGGGTTGGGGACGGTGCGGTATTTGACCGACACCGCCAGCCCGGCCAACGTTACGGACACTTACACGTATGATGCGTTTGGGATAGAGATTGCGAGCACGGGCAGCACGGAGAACAATTACCGCTACACGGGTGAACAGTGGGACGATGATTTGGGCCTCTATTATCTCCGTGCTCGATACCTCAACCCCGCCACCGGCCGCTTCTGGACGATGGACACGTACGAGGGGAACAACTCCGACCCGCTCTCGCTGCACAAGTACCTCTATGCACACAGTGCCCCAGTTAACCGAATTGATCCGAGCGGTTTGGCGGACTACACGTTGAAGCTACTTTATCATGGTGCAAACCTTGGGGATCCGCAAACCTACGCCAGTCTTTGGTATCAAGTCTGGGATGGGATGGCTGACCACCTGCCTGGAGAAGACCGATCAATTGTCGTCGGGCCGATCTGGCCTGAAGATAACATTTACGACCGAGTCAAACGTGAGGTTGAGGTCATGAATGTTGTCGCTGAGACCGATAGGATTACGGAGATTATGATCGTTGGGCACGGTAAAGGGGGGGCCATTGGCACATTAGACGGTGGTGCAAGTGACATTACATATAATAGTTTGACAAAGGAAGAAATGACACCTCAAAAGCAGTTGCTGGATTATCTCCATCCTTTTACGAAAAACAACTGCACGGTTTATTTGCAGGCATGTGACCAAGCCGATCCGGGAGTAGGACGGGATATGATGGAAAGGATCGCCAAACTGCTTGAGGCTAGTGTCATTGGTTACGACGATACCTACGCTGTTTGGGGTTGGGGAAATCGGTGGAAAGTCGACAGAAACGGTGAATGGTCCATGAAGGAGGGTCGAACCTATGAAGGGTCGTGGATGCATAAGCTTGCAACGGGCTCCTATTACAAGCCGATGCTCATTGGTCCTATCGGCATCAATTGGCTTCCATGAACAGAATGATTTCTACATGTGCTTGCCTAATCGCGCTGGTTGCTACGTCTTGCGACAGCAGACCGCGTGCTGATCGTCACCTGTATGAAGCGTTGCGGATGGGCGACACCAACAGACTGCGACAGTATCTGGCTCAAGGTGGGGACGTTAACAAGCCTGTTCAATTTGGCCCGTATAGGCCGGAGAAAGCACCGATGTTAAGCCTCGCTGTCAAATGGGGTCAAGTATCTACCGTAGACTTTCTCCTGAGAAGCGGAGCAAGAATTAACTTTCATGGTGGAGGAACGAATGCGCCACTAATCTGGGCGATTTCAGAGAGCGAAACGGGCGTTAACGCCGACGCTCGCCTAAAAATACTGCAAATGTTACTCAGTGCAGGCGCAGATCCCAATATAAGAGAAAAGGCGCAGTATGGAAACACTCCCCTTCTCTGGGCTGCAATGCTTGGTGAGTCAAATATGGTTCGAGTCCTTCTGGCCTCAGGTGCCAAGGCCAACGATACGAATGACGGAGGGCAATCAGCTCTTCATCTGGCGAAGAATGCCGAAGTAGCCAAGTTGTTGCTCTCGGCCGGCGCGAACCGCGATCTTCAGACGAAAATGGGAAGAACCCCTGTAGATACCGCGCTCGATGATAGACGCTTTGACGTCCTTTCCATCCTCACAAACACTCCGGCGGATAAATGATTGCATCAGTGGAACTCCAATGGAAATTGGCCGCGCTTGCCGCATAGTGATATGAAACTCAAATCACAGATTGCAGTGTGCCTGACGTTGGTCTTGGCATTGACGCTTGTGCCCTTCGCGTCGCAAGCCCGCTATCTGAACCCCAGCACCGGCCGCTTCTGGACGATGGACACCTACGAGGGGAACAACTCCGACCCGCTCTCGCTGCACAAATACCTCTATGCGCACGCGGACCCGATCAATGGCATAGACCCCTCGGGACACTCCTTCATTTTGGAGTTTAGTATCGCGAATGCGAAGCGAGGAGCAATCGCTGGCTTCACTCTTGGTGCAATAAACGCGGGCTGGACTTACGCAAAGACGAGAAGCGCGTCTGCCGCAATTCGCAGCGGTTTGCTGACCTCAGCTACTGTCGGGATGTCCTTTGTGTCGCCCCTCGCCGCATGGACGTTTGGCACGGCTGGAGTGGGGATGCTCGGATACGGCGTCGCAAGCGGTGACATTACCGCTGACGACTTGCCTGAGATTGCAACGTATGTCGTCGCAGGCGTGATACTCCACGCAACTCTGCCCGGCAAACTGGACGGGTCTGTTTATGCGCAGAAGACCTATCGCCCCAAGTTCAGCAAGGAAGGCAGAGCCGAGTTGTCGAAAATTACCGGTCGCCAAATCAACACGGTGGATGACCTTGTTCAGGCCATCAAAGATGGTGTGGTCAAAGTGGATGACATCCCCGTCAACTACATCGTCCGCGACGGAAACACCATAATTCTCAACACGAGGACATCTATGGCTTTGGAAAAAGCCGGCATTCCAAAGAGCCAGTGGAAGGGAAGCAACCGAACGGGGGACGAGTTTTGGGAATCGCTGCTCGATGGGCAACTCAAGAGAAACAACTTGGACAACTCGGGCACGACCACTGTAATGCCGGAATAGTCTCATGAACGCAAAACCACATCTTTCACTTTCGCTTCCGGGATCAGGGCCAGGCGACTCCTGCGTAACCTCGGACGGTGGCGAGTTGCTGCTGGAGTATGAGTATCGCAAAGACGGGCGAGATTTTATTGGCCGGCTCCGCTTCGAGGGCGTCGCTGCCTATCGGTTCAGAAACGAGGTTCACAGCCGAGGTTTTGTTCCGTCCAGCTACGACTCTGTTGTAGATATCGTTGATTCGCCGTGGCTGGAAGAACTTGCGAAAGCAGTTTCCGAAGGCATGACTAGCGCCAGCGGGAAGAAGCATTTTGCGCTGTTCCTCAGCAGCAATGGTTACTTTGAAGTCATCGCAGACTCCGCCCAACTCTTGTCACCAGCCGAAGGCTCGCTCGAATGAGCAATGCGCGAAATCCCGCCGGTGTCCCGCCAAACGGTGTGAAAGGGATTTTTTGACGCGAAACTTGTGCTCGATCCTGCTCGGTCGCCGGCCAGCTTGGTTTATCGGTTTGGTCATCGCTATGGTGTGTGCACTGGAACAACGGCAGACGGTGGCGCAACCGAGCAATATCGCTATTGCTTCACCCTTCACAGGTGAGCGTGAATCCGTTATGCAAGCGGATCGTGACTTGGAGCGATTGTTGCGCGACCAAGGCGCGGAGCTTGATTTGGCCGAGGCAAATTGGCTGGTTGCGGCGGGCATTCCAGAGTTTCGCACCCTGACGCGGGGCAGTTATCTCAAAGCGTTGGATGACTTGACCGAACAGGTGCGTCAGGAAATGGCCAGAATGCAAAAGGTCGCTGCCGGCAGGGGCGAGGATCTCAACAGTCCCAAGACCCGCTGCGCGATCTTTTGTAATGCCATCATCAAGTTGCAGTTCGCCTACAAGGAAGAGTTCCGGCAAGAAAAGGTGACGCCTACGCTGTTGAAATCGTTGTATGCCGACCCGGATAACTTCTGTCTGGCGGGACTGCTGCGCACCCGGCGCGGTTCGTGCGTGTCCATGCCGCTGATCTATCTGGTGATCGGCCAGCGATTGGGAATGCCGGTGCATCTGGTGTCCATTGGCCGACATTATTTTATCCGTTGGGAAGAACCCGGCTTTCGGATGAACATCGAGCCAACGATTGTGGACCGTGTTTCGGTGACGCCGGATGACTCCGTATATCTGGAAATCGAGGGCTTAACACGGGAACAAGTGCGGGGCAGCGACCTGCGGAATCTGACGTCGCGTGAAGTGGTGGGCCATCTTTTGCTGGCGCGTTCGGGCTATTGGGCCACCAAAGGACCAAATCATTTGGCCCAGCAGCGACACGATCTTGCGCTTGCACGGGAGCTTGCCCCGGATGATGCGGGCATCCAGAGGTCACACGCAGCCGTATTCAAACGCGGCAGTTCAAAACCCTCGACAACCCGGTCAAATCTGAAATAAAGGAAAGGAAATTTCGATATGAACAAATTGATCAGCGGTATTCTGGCAATCCTGTTGGCGGTCGCGCTCGTGCCAACGACCTCCCAGGCCCGTTACCTGAACCCGAATACCGGTCGCTTCCAAACGATGGACACGTATGAGGGCAACCAGTCTGACCCATTGAGCCTGCACAAATACGTGTACACGCACTGTAATCCGGTCAATGGAATAGATCCGTCGGGAAATGGCAACATGTCATACTCGGACGTGGGAACAGCCATGCTGGGTGGAGCGCTTCTTGCCGGGATGTTTAGTTGCGTTGCCGATCTCGCCCACAGACGCGCTACTACGGTCTCGTCATTGGCTCAGGCCATGTCATGGGGCGCTGTCTTAGGTCCGTATGCTGTAGAAGTTCCTTATTTTGCAGGAGGCCTCGGAATACTGGGCCTAAATGTGGGTGCTCGGACAGCTTACGAGGTTTTCACGGATAAGGAGTCCACACCCGTCCAACGCACGGCGGCTTTAGCAATGGTGGTGACCTCCATTTATGGAATTCACTATGGGCAGCTATACGCCAAGAACCAACAAATTGCGTTGCCGCGGATTTCTTACACGGAGCAGCCTTCCCCCAAACTGAGTGCCATTGGTCCGCCACTTCCGAACCCAATTACAGTCAAACCGGGCTACATTCAATATAAAGTCAACCCGCGAGCTCTCAGAGCCGGCCAGCAAAGAGCCGTAAATATATCGCGGATAAACACGCAAGACAGACTTCAACAAGCCGACATTCCTCGTCACGACGGGCCCGTAATGGTCACGAAAGACGGTGTGATTGTTGACGGTCATCATGCAGCTCGGGCTGCCGCCGAAGCGGGGAGAACCATTGATGTCTTAGTAGTGGAGGCAAATTTTGAAGCCGGTCCCCCGATAATGGAATTACCAAAATATTACTAACCGTTGAGCATGAATTGTCCAAACGCTGTATCCGAAGCGATTCTTGAAATCATTAAACTCGGCCTCCTGAATATCAGGTATTATGCAGGCAAGGGTGATTCCGGCAGATGCTCGGTAGAAGCCAACCACCTTCACAATTTGCCGAGTATGCTTCGATCCTATGCACCCGAATTACTAAACTTTTACTTAGACATCGAACAACCAGAGTTTGTCAGGGATACGCATGGGGTAAACATCGGTTCGTTCGAAGTGAATTGGAGGACTTTGAGAGCATTTCGTGCAGACGGAGGTCGAAGCGGATGATAGTGTTCGTACCCGAGCGTCCCACCGCTTGGCCTCACACCTCAAGGCGTCCCGACGCTGTAGTATCGTGCATAAGGTCGCGGTTGAGCTGCGTCTTGCAGAACAAACAACCCATTTGTTTCCGCCACGGAATTTGTCACCGTCGTCCACTGAGCAAAATCTGTCGTGGCCAAAAGACGATAGTTCCGCCCGGGATAACCTGTTCCCGACACTTGGAAACCGTTGGTCAGCCGTTCAATGCCGGTAATCTTGGGTCGGATCAATCCCAAGCCTTCACTGCTCCAGGTCACCCCTTCACCCACGTAGCGCGTGATCGGCACCCAACCTTCCCCCAGAGAGGGAGGAGGTGTCTCGGCCGGGAGTTGCTTGGTGAAATGTTCCGCCCAGATGTCGTAAAACGTCATCTCGGTGGCATTGAGCAGCCGGTTGTGGCTGCCGGCCACGAAGGCAATCGAGAAATGGCGTTGCGCGGTTTCCGGCCCGGGTGTTCGCACTCCATAGCGGTTTGCGATGGTGGAAATGCTCACCTGCATTGTGTTCTCCAAAAGGTCTAGTCCGTTACAGTCAAAGGTCAGGAAATTGGTTGCCACATAAAGCACCGGCACGGCCGACGTACTGATCAGTCCCATCATGTATTTGTCCCAGAGTGCTGCTTGCCGGTGTAGGGAGGCAGACCCGCAGTCCCTCCGAATGAACACGGTGCTTCCGTTGGTTTGGAACGTGGCGAGAAATCCACCGACGAGGCTGTTCGCCGTGGAGTTCTTTCGGTAGTGACCGTCGCCGGTACTGATGCCGAAGGCGGTGCTGGTCCAGGACGACCATTGGTGCATGAACTCGTGCATTCCATTGATGGAATCGCTGATGCCCCGGGTCATGCAATCATAGACAACCACTCCTTGCAGGCGATTGGAACTGCCGTAATAGCTGCCGATGTCGTATTGCTGGTAACCCGTGCCAGTGGGAATCGAGCGCACCCACAGATGTCGGCCGCTGGTGAAGTTGGCCGTGGTGTTGAAGGGCAGGAATTCAATGTGGTCCGTGGTGAAAAAGGCCAGAAAGTCAAATGCGTCGGGCAGGACGGAGTAAACCTGTTCGCCGGCGGTGGTCAGAAGGGTCGAGTAGCGGAGCGCTTTTTGCGGTCCACGAGTGGTTTGGACGATGTTGATCAGGTGTGTCGAGGCTTGAATATTGCTCGCGAGCATGACGGTCTGCACCATCGGGATGTTGGTGCTTAACAGCGCCACTGCGGGATTGATCAGGAATGAAGTGCTCGTGCTGTTCGTTTCGAGCACCGACACATATCCAACCAAGTCCGTGCGTATTCCCTGAGGGGCATTGGTTGAGCCAGTCACTGGCAGGGGTCTTTCAATCCGATACCGCAACCGTTCGCTCGTAAAAATGTAATCTCCCGCGACTCGGTCTCCCTCCAGTCCGTCGTCCCGAAGGATGACGTTGGTTACGCCGGATTCGGACACCAGGATGGTGTGCGAAATACCGCATGTCATCATTGTCACTGGACCGTTGGCATCCACTTCCAATCGGAATGACTCCACACCGTCAGCCCGAATTGCATTTGGGATGCACTCCCACGAGCGCATCCCGGAAAGAAGCACGCCGAGGGGCTTCGGACCGGAGTCCGAAGATTCGGACGTCGGTTGCAAACCGTTGCCGCACACCCGCGGGATACCATCCTCGTCAATATCAATAATGGATTCCTCGGGCACACCTTGGGCTTTCAGGGTGCTTAACAGCGATGCAGTTTTGTCTTGCTGTGGGGCGGCCCACAAACAGACACCCGCCAGAAAGGAAAATGCGAATGTGAGGGCTCGCTTGAGGCTGTCTGTGCTCATGTTTCGGGATGGTCCGTTCTGAACTTCTGGCGAATTGAACTCATTAGCGCTCAACGAAAGCGAGGATTCAAGTGAATTCAGTCCGGTTCATTTACAGTGAGATTATGGCGGCTAGGAGTGAGAGGCACTCGCGGCCCGGATTGACCCCGGTTACCGGCAGGTAAAGAGCTGCTGGCTAAAAAGGGCACGTTCGACCCGCCCTTTGAATGCAGGATCATCTCGCTGCGAACTCGTCATGTTCCTATCTGTTCCGTCACTGACCGTATCCAGCCGCGATGCCCGGCCGTAAGTAGCAATGGTTGAGGGTTGATGGTTGAGAGTTCAGCGGGCCACCGGAATAACCTTCCGCCAACAATTGGCCGGCGCCGTTGTAAATCAGGGACGAGGTGGAACTGGTCCCTCCCGTGATTTGGGTTCGCGGTCCGCGCCGGTCGCTTACTGTTGCGTCACTTTGAACCCCTTTTTCTTGAGCATTTCCACCAAGCCTTCCTTGCCGACAAGATGGCCCGCGCCGACGATGACAATCGCATTGCGGTCGCCGCGCAACAGCTCCTCGACTTTCGGCAGCCAGGTGTGATTCCGGTCCGTCACGAGCCGCTTGAAGATGACCGGGGCTTCTTGCGTGGCTTCATTCAGGAACTGGTCGAGCTTCTGCGCGTCGCCGGTTTGCCAGGCTTTGAACAGGTCACCGAATTCCTGCTTCATTTTGTCCAGGTCTTGCAACGTGCTTTTCATGACCAGTTCGCCTTCCGTCTTCGACAGACCGGTCAACAGGCTGATCTGAAAGTCCACCGTTTCCAAAGGCAGGATTTCCTTGCCGTCTTCCTTGGCGCGCGGGAAGAAATGCTTGTCCAAGCCATACTCCGCATCAAAGCCGAGTTGTTGCAGTTGCACCATCACGAGGGAAACGGCCGCCATCATGGGCTTCATTTGGTCGAATGCGGTGGGCGGCAGTTTGGCGGCCTTCACGTGGTTGGTGAAGCTGGCATATACCTCCGGCGACAGCCAGTCACGCAGCGTTTCGCCCTTGGGCAACCGGGACTGGGCCAGAAGTTTCAGCGCGGCCAGCGGATTCTCCAGCGCCTCGATGTCCGTCTCGAAGGCGGCGATGCGCGCGTTGGTGAACGCCGATTCGATCACCGCCGGCAGGGGATAGTGTTCCGGCTTCATCAGGTGGATGGAACCGAGCAAATAGACGGTGGCGTGCGCACCCGGCACCTTCCACAAGGAGTTCCGCGCGGTCGAGGCAGCATTCGTCGGCTGCGCGGCAACCGGAGCAACAAGGCCGGCGGCCAGAGCAAGGAAAAGAGCGGTGAACCTCAGGTGGCGCATATTCATTGCCGCGAAGCTAAAGCGCCGGTTCGAATCATGCAAAGGAAACTTTGTTTTGTGCGGGGGCGGCGTGGTGCCTTAACCTCAGCCCGTGATTCGGAACATCATCTTCGACTGGTCGGGGACGCTGGTGGACGACCTGCCCGCGGTCTGGGAGGCGTCCAACCACGTGCTGACCCAGGCGGGCCGGCCGGAGATGACGCTGGAGCAGTTTCGGGCGGAGTTTCAACTGCCGTTCACGACGTTTTACGACAAGCACACGCCGCATGTGCCGATGGACCAGCTTGAGGGCTGGTTTCACGCGCGGTTCAAACAGGTGCAGGGTTCGGTTTGCCCGTTGCCGTACGCCGGACAGTTCATCGAGTTCTGCCGCGACCACCAACTGCGCACGTTCCTGTTGAGCACGGTGCGCGAGGACCACTTTGCCGCCCAGCACCGCGCCACCGGTTTTGGTGATTTTCTCGAAAAGGGTTATCTCGGCGTCTGGGACAAGCGCCAGAAAATCCACGACATCATCGTGGAGAACAGGTTGTTGCCGGACGAAACGCTGTTCATCGGCGACATGAAGCATGACATCGAAACGGCGCGGCACGGCGGCGTGCATTCCTGCGCCGTGCTGACGGGTTACAACACGCTGGCGGACCTGCGTTCGGCCCGGCCGGACCTGATTGTGGAGCATCTCGGGGAGTTGCGCGAAATTCTCGAAGCCAACGAATTGCACATCCGGCCGCAACCGAAGCAATTTGAAGAAGCGCATCCGCCGGTGGTAACGGTGGGCGGTTTGATTTTCAACGCCGCGGGCGAGGTGCTGATGATCCGCACGCAAAAGTGGTCGAATCTTTGGGGCATTCCCGGCGGCAAGGTCAAATGGGGTGAAACTTCCGAGGATGCGCTCCGGCGCGAACTCCGCGAGGAAACCAACCTCGACATCACGGACATCGAATTCATCCTGGTGCAGGACTGCATCCACTCGAAAGAATTTTATCGCGATGCGCATTTTGTTCTGCTGAACTATACCTGTCGTTGTGCCGGACGGGGCGAAGTGAAGTTGAACGACGAGGCGCGCGAGTTCCGATGGGTTGCGTTGGGGGCGGCGCGGCAAATGCCCATCAACACGCCGACGCGGAAGTTGTTGGAAGCCGTGGCGTCCCGCAAAGCGACAGAAGGCAAGCATTGAATCATGTCAAAAATCAGCATTGTTGATTTGGAAGTATCTTTGAACGTTGGCGTCAGCGACGAGGAACGCGCCAAACCGCAGCGGTTGCTGCTGACCGTTGAAATGGAATACGATTTTTCCTCGGCGGCGATCAGCGACCGGGTGACCAAAACGATTGATTACTTCGCCGTCGCGCAGCACCTGGTGAAGTTCGGCCAGGGACGCAGTTGGAAGCTCATCGAGAAAGTTGCCAACGAGGTTGCCGACGAAGTGCTGTCCGAGTTCCATCCGGACGCCGTCGGCGTGGAGGTGAAAAAATTTGTGGTGCCGCAGGCCCGTTATGTCTCCGTAAGCCTGATGAAAAGCCGCGCGGGCTCGGGGATGGTCAAGAAGGCGGCGTGGGGTATCCCGTGATGTACGTCTCCAACTGGTGAATCGTCGAGCTTTGCGCGGTGATGACCCAGTTCACCAGGTCGCCGATGGAAACCACGCCGGCGATCTTCTCGCCCTCGAGCACGGGCAGATGGCGCACGCGATGTTCCGTCATCAGCCGCAAACATTCGTCCACGGTGTGGTCCGGCGTGACGTGAATCACGTGGCCAGAAAGAATGTCACGCACCGGTGTGTCTTTTGATGAACGGCCCTTCAGCACGACCTTCCGCGTGTAATCGCGTTCGGAGAGAATCCCCACCAGCCGGTCGTTTTGCGTCACCAGCAACGCGCCGATGTTTTTATCCGCCATCAGTTGAATGGCGTCCAACACGGTTGCCTCCGGCGAAATGGTCCATGCCGCCGGGCCCTTGTGGCCGAGAATTTCCCGAATACTGCCGACTGGTGTCATAACCGTCGCAGTCTAGCAGACGCGACCGGGAACGGAACAGATTTTTTATTCGGGGTCCGGATTGACATTTCCGCGCATCAGCCGATAAATCCCCGCCGTGAAAGCCGTCCGCCTGATCCAGCCAAAGCGCCCGCTCGAATTGCATGAAGTTCCGGTGCCGTCGCCGGGCGAAGGGGAAATCCTCGTGCGCGTAAAGGCCGCCGGCATCTGCCATTCGGACGCGCATTATCGCGCCGGCAAATCCCCGGTGCATCCGTTACCGCTCACGCTGGGTCACGAGGTTGCGGGTGTGGTTGGAGAAACCGGCGCGGGCGTCAAAGGATTCCGCAGCGGCGACCGGGTTTGTCTGCACTACCTGGCGACCTGCGGTGCGTGCGAATGGTGCGCGAAGGCGAACGAACAATTCTGCCCTTCCGGCGCGATGATGGGCAAGCATCGCGACGGCGGCTTCGCCGAATTCGTGGTCATGCCGGCCCGGAGTGTGTTTCGTTTGCCGGATGAAATCCCATTCGAGCACGGCGCCATCATGATGTGTTCCTCGGCCACGTCGCTGCACGCGTTGCGGAAGGCGCGATTACAGGCGGGCGAAACCGTGGCGGTGTTCGGCGTCGGCGGCCTGGGGGTTTCGGCCCTTCAACTCGCCAAAGCGCTGGGCGCGCGCGAGGTCTTTGCGGTGGACATCCGGCCCGGCAAACTGGAATTGGCGAAAGGGCTAGGCGCCGTCCCGGTGAACGCACAGGAAGCCGATCCGGTGGAAATCATCCGGGGCCGCACGCAGGGCAGGGGAGTGGACGTGGCGTTGGAGTTGATCGGCCTGCCGCTGACGATGCAGCAAGCCGTGCGTTCATTGGCCATTCAAGGCCGGGCGGCCCTGGCGGGCATTACCGAAAAGTCCTTTGACGTCGCGCCCTACGCCGAGTTGATCAATCGCGAAGCGGAAATCATCGGTGTCTCGGATCATCTGGCCGATGAGATCCCGGGACTGCTCGAACTCGCGCGGACCGGCCGGCTGAATTTCACCGGCGTCATCACGCGCACGGTGGCGCTTGATGCCGCAGCCATCAACGCCACCCTGGATCGAATGGAGCAGTTCAGCGAAGACGTGCGGACGGTCGTGATGCCGTGATGCCCGGAAAAGCACAACTTGTCAGCGGTTGCCGTCAGCTTCGGGAGGAACCGCCGAGGCTTTCACCGTCGCGGATGCAGCACGTTGACCATCCATCGTTCGCAATCGCCAGCCACTTGGACCAACGGTCAAAGTCACGGCGCCGGTTTCGCGCGTAAAAAGAACCGGAACATTCCGCCGCGCCAGACGTTCGCGCAGACGCGGGCTGGCGCGCTTGGTCGCGGGGAACTCCGAGTCGGCGATGATGATGACCCGCGGTCGGACCCCATCCAGCAAGGCATCGCCGACCGGCTCGGTTTGCTCGGGCAACCCGGTCACCAGGATGTCCGCGCGCAAATCCGGTTCGCGTTGCATCAAAACTTCCTGACCGGGCCGGCCCAGGTCGGACAGGAGCAGGACCCGCGTGTTTGAAAATGTTCCCAGGAGCACGAGCGCGTTGTCGTCGGCTTGCGGAAATCGGTCACCGGTTTCCGGATGCAACACCCGCCAGATGCCCACCGCATCGCCGCGGTTGAGGATGTGCCGGCGCTCCGGGGTTCGTTCCAGATTCGTGATGATGGCGCGATACTTGGCCGAACGAAAATTGATCGCACTGGTGTAGATTTCGCCCGGCCCAAAGATCTGCTCCAACGTATCCGTGCCGCCGATGTCGCGGAGGTCGCCGTGCGTCAGCACCAGGCGTGGCGCCCGATTGACCCCTTGCCCGCGCAGGAACGGTTTGAGGGTAAACTCGACGGCATTCGTGTTACCGCAGTCAATCAGCCAATCGGCCTTGTGGCCCGATGGGTTCACGAAAACACTGTGGCCGCCGTTGAGCGGCAGGGCCGAGATTTCAACCACGTCACGGCTTTTGAGCCATCGCCATGCGCCGAGCAGAATCAACGCAACCAGCGCCGCCGTGGACCAGGCGCGCCGTTGCTGAGCAAAGAGCCAGCCGCTTAAGACGCCGATGAGCAGCGCGTAATATATTACGAAACCCAGCCACGACGGTGGTGGCACGTAGCGGTAAGCGCCGGGCAGCAGGGTCGCCCAATCGCTGACCTTTATCATCGCCGACATCCAGAACCAGCCGCTGTGATTGAACAATTCGGTGGCCCAGGGCAGCCAGTTGCCACAAATCAGACTGCCCAGGCTCGACATCAGCGCCAGGCCGCTTAACGGAACGATGACCAGATTGGCGAGCAGAGTGACCGGGCTGAACAGGTGAAAGTAAAACGCCGTCAACGGCAGCGACCCGAGCCACGCGGCGAGCGAGGTGGCAAAGGCCGTCGCCAACCAGCGCAAGGGTACTCCCAGCCGCCGTTGCCAGCGTGGAATCAAAGCTGGCGGCAACATCGGATCCGGTTGCAGCAGCTGGTCGCGGACTTTTTCCAGCGGCGGCAGAAACAGCGCAATGCTGAGGACAACGAAGAAAGAAAGCTGGAAACTGGCCTGGAAGAGTTGTGCCGGATCCCACAACAGAATGATGAATGCCGCGGCAGCCAATGAATTCAGCAGGTCGCTCGGCCGCTTGAGCGACCAACCGCCGATGACGATGCTCATCATGACCGTCGAGCGAATGGCGGACGGCTGCCAGCCCGTTGCGGCGGTGTAGAACCAGATCAGCGGGATCACGACCAGCCCGCACCAGGCGCGCGATACCTGCATCACGCGCAGCAGGCTGACCAGAATCCCGGCGATCAACGCGATGTGCAGTCCGGAGATGGCGAAGATGTGCATGGTCCCGGAGCGCATGAAGGGTTCGCTCACTTCGTTGGTGAGCGCCGTTTTCCAGCCCAGCGTCATGGCCCACAGCAACCGGAGCGAACCGTCGTTGACCGGCAAACCGCGCGCCAGGGTTTGTTGGGCCCAGGTCCGGAAACGGTCGGACCAGGGCGGCGAAGCGTTGCCACCCGGGAGAACCTGCCAGGCATTCGTCGCCGCGGCCTTGAGTTGAAAATAAATACCCTGGCGCGCGAGGTAAGTCCGATAATCGAACAAACCCTCCGCAACCGGCCGGCTCGGCGGCGCGAGGATGCCGGCAATTTCCATCGTTCGTCCCTGGTAGAAATCTTCCGGGAGCCTCCCGGTGGTGCTCACGAGAATCATGCCGGCGGCAATTTGCCAGTTTGTGCCGTGACGGAGTTCGGTGACCTTCAATCGGGCAAGCGTCCGCCAGGATTCTTGTTCGTCCCGCTCAAAGACGCGCAGATCGGGCGTTTCCGCCAGCACGCCCCGCACGCTGACGAGCGCCGCGTCTTCCTTGATCAGGCGTCGCAAATCGTGCGGAGAAATGATTTCCGTGCGGGACGCAAGATTGGTCCAACCAACCAGAACCAGCAACGACCACAGCAGGCAAGGGTGGGCGCGCGACCAGATCAATTTTGCCAGGAGCAGGACGAAAGTGGCCGAAAAAAGCAGGGACAATGGTGGTCGGAAAAATTCCGCCAACAGCAACCCGCCTCCGTAACTTAATGCCACCGCGACGAGTGGACGCTTCATGGAACGGGATTCTTGTAACGTGAAACTACCCGCAGGTCACGCAGGAAATGCGTTGCGAAACCAGAGAGCGCAACCGGGTCGGGGAGTGCTGAGTAACGAATGGTTTCCGGCCAGAGGATAAAACAGACATACGTCATCCATTTTCCTTTTCTTCCGTTGCTTGACCTCTATGCTGACGGGCTCTGATTCTGTAGCGACGTTCGCGACCGCCGAAGCCAGACGCGGCGGCTGACCTTGGCTACAGTTCGCGAGATATCGAACGATGGACGCAGCGCATATACGCAATTTCAGCATCATCGCCCATATTGACCATGGGAAGACGACGCTTTCGGACCGGCTTTTGCATCGAACGGGAACGATTTCCACGCGCGAGATGGAGGATCAACTGCTCGATTCAATGGATCTCGAACGCGAGCGTGGCATCACCATCAAGGCCCATCCCGTCACGATGCTTTACCAGGCGAAGAACGGCGAGACGTACGAGTTGAATCTGATTGATACGCCCGGTCACGTGGATTTTACCTACGAGGTGTCGCGCAGTTTGGGGGCGTGCGAAGGGGCATTGTTGATCGTGGACGCGGCCCAAGGTGTCGAGGCACAAACGGTTGCCAACGTGCACCTGGCGATGAAGCAGAACCTCACGATCATTCCGGTGATCAACAAAATTGACCTGCCGCACGCGGACATTGCGATGGCAAAGCGCCAGCTTGAGGACATTTTGGCGATTCCGGCGGAAACGGCGATTGCAGCGAGCGCGAAAGAGGGCATCGGCATCGAGGAAATCCTGGAGGCGATCGTTGAGCGGATACCGCCGCCCAAGCCGACGGGGCAGGGGAGCTTGCAGGCTTTGGCATTTGACTCCTTTTTCGACACCTACAAGGGGGTGGTCACGCACGTGCGGGTGTTCAACGGCGAGTTGCGACCGGGGATGAACATCAAGTTGCTGCACTCCGGCCGGAATTACGAAGTGAAAGAGGTCGGCAGTTTTAATCCGAAACCTTACAAGCGCGACCGATTGCAGCTGGGGGAGACGGGTTACATGACGGCAAACATCAAAACGGCCGCTGAAGTCAAAATGGGCGACACCATAACGGACGCCCGGAATCCGTCACCGGCGCTGCCCGGATTCAAGGAGGTGCATCCGATGGTTTTCAGCGGGATTTACCCGATCAACACGGCGGACTACGAGCATCTCAAAATCAACATGGCGAAGTTGCAGTTGAACGATTCCGCGTTTGCCTATCAGGCGGAGACGAGCGTGGCGCTGGGATTTGGTTTTCGCTGTGGATTTCTCGGGTTGTTGCACATGGAGATCGTGCAGGAGCGGCTGCGTCGCGAATATGGCATGGATATCATTGCCACGTATCCCAGCGTGGTGTATCGCGTAACCATGACGGACGGGAAAGTGAAGGAAGTAGATAACCCGGCATTTCTGCCTGACGTGACGTACATCGAGAAAATCGAAGAGCCGATGGTCCGGGCGTACATCATCTGCCCGAACGAGTATATCGGGGACATGATGGCGCTGGTGTCCGACAAGCGCGGCACCCTGGACCACACGGAGACGTTGGATTCGAAGCGGGTGATGTTACACAACCTCGTGCCGCTCGGGGAAATCCTGATTGATTTCCACGATCGCATTAAAAGCATCACGCGCGGTTACGGCTCGATGGATTACGAGCACGCCGAATATCAGCAGAGCGAAATGGTGAAGCTGGACATTCTCGTGAATGGCGAACCGATGGATGCGTTTTCCTGCATTGTGCATCGGTCGAAGGCGGAGGGCAGGGGACGGGCGCTGGCCGAAAAGTTGAAGGAAGTCATTCCCCGGCAGCAATACCAGGTAAAAATTCAGGCGGCCATCGGTGGAAAGATCGTTGCGTCCGAATCCGTGAGCGCCTTCCGCAAGGATGTGACGGCGAAGTGCTATGGCGGTGACATCACGCGCAAGCGCAAGCTGCTCGAAAAGCAGAAGGAGGGTAAAAAGCGCATGAAATCCATCGGCAACGTGAACATCCCGCAGGAAGCGTTCATTGAGGTGTTAAAGACTTGAGTGCGGGAACAGTCTCTGAAATGTGTTTATGATTCTACGTTGGCTCCTTTCGAAATCGGTGCGGCAGGCGGTTGCCGTGCGGAAACATGTCCATCGGCTGTTGTGCGCCCAGCGTGATTTGCTATCGCCCCAAGCCGTTGAGGCCGTCAGCGCATCATTGAATGAGTTGCGAGAAACAATCCGAAACGGGGCAGGCAAGGAAACGTTGGCCAAGCAGATGGAGGGCATTGAAGCCGTAGCCAATAAATGGCTCAAGCCGTATCCGCATCCGGCGTGGCGCGAGAACGTGGAGGTGCTGCTGGTCGCACTGGCGGTGGCCATGGGCATCCGGACCTTTTTCCTGCAGCCATTCAAAATCCCAACCGGCTCCATGCAACCGACGCTGTTTGGGATCACGTCCAAGCCGGATTACAGCCGGCCACCCGAATTGGGCGGAAACACAGAAACCTTCGAGCTGCCCAAAGGCTTGAAGCGCGTGACGGATTGGTTCAAGGGAAATTCCTACGTCATCTATCAGGCGGAACAGGACGGGACCTTCGATGGGATGAGTGCACCATTTCAATTTTTGATTTTCAACATCAAGCAAACGGTCTGGTTCGGCGGACGGCCTCACACGATCTGGTTTCCGCCTGATTCGGGTGGCGGACGGCCGTATCGCATTGGCGGGTTGGCCGGGTTCATCTCGGGGGTTTTTCAGGCGCTGCCCCCGGACGAAACGTACGCCCCCGACCTTGAACGACGCATGGGCCTGCGACGCGGGATGAAATTTCGTCAAGGCCAGGACGTATTCCGCATCAAGATCGTGAGCGGTGACCATTTGTTCGTTGACCGGGTGACGTATAATTTCAAGAAGCCGGAACGGGGTGAGATCGTTGTCTTCGCGACTGCGGGGACACCCATCCAGCAGCAGGACCAGTTCTACATCAAGCGACTGGTCGCCTTAAGCGGTGAAAAGGTCCAGATCGGGAATGATCGCCATCTGCGCATCAATGGCCGGCGGCTGGACGCAGCAATACCTCACTTCGAGAATGTCTATTCCTTTGACCCCAAATTGCCGCCCAGGGAAAGCCATTACTCCGGACATGTGAATGGCTCGGTCGCCGCGCAGTTTGGATACGGCAACCTTGCGCCTTTTTTTCCAACCGAGGATTCCACCTATGAATTGGACAATAGCAGCTTCATGGTGATGGGTGACAATACCGTCAATAGTTCAGACTCGCGCAGTTGGGGGCAGTTTCCAGCCAGGAACGTGATTGGGAAATCTTTCTTTGTGTATTGGCCGATTACGGACCGGTTCGGTTGGGGAAACCGTTAACCTTGGGATCCGTCTGGCTAGGCGACTAAACAGAAGTAATATTATTGTATAAACAATGTATGTTATATTTAATAAAGTTGCCGGGCACTGTTACCCTACGGGCGGTTTGACGTAAGCCCGCTCGTATTCGGCAACCGTCCTATCCCAAGAGAAATCCGCTCGCATTCCGTTGCGGCGATAAATGCGCAGTAGTTCCGGAGACTGATAAATCACCAGCGCTTTCCGAATAGCCTTGGCCAAAGCTGGTGCGGAGTAGGCCATGAATTTGATGCCGGTCGCGTTGTTTGAATCCGCCGAGGCGTCCACAACCGTGTCATCGAGCCCGCCCGTGGTACGGACGATCGGGATTGTGCCGTAACGCAGGCTGTACATTTGATTCAAACCACAAGGTTCAAATCGGGACGGCATGAGATAGAAATCACACCCAGCTTCAATCCGGTGTGACAGCCCCTGGTCGTAACCAATGCGCACGGCAGCCTTCTGCGGGAAGCGTTTTGCCAGATTTTGGAAGGCGCGCTCAAACTCCGGTGATCCGCTTCCCAGCAGAACAAATTGAATCTCCGAGTTAAGCATTTCCTCCAATGCTCCCAGTGCTATGCTGATTCCTTTTTGCTCGGTCAACCTTGTAACCGTGCCAAACAGCGGATGATCCCGCAGCACCGGTAGTCCTAATTCCTTTTGCAGAGCTGTCTTGTTTGCCCGTTTGCCGTTAAGGCGGCTTAAGGAGTAAGGCGGTCTAACGAACCGGTTTTGGGTGGTGTTCCACTCATCATAATCCACACCATTCAGAATTCCGAACAGCCGATCGTGACGTTTCCGGAGCAGCCAGTCCAATCCCTCGCCGTACTCCTCGGTGGTGATTTCACGGGCGTAGCGCGGACTCACCGTTGTGATCACGTCCGCAAACGCGATTCCCGCCTTGAGGCAATTCAACTGGCCGTAATGCTCAGCACCTTCGGCCGTATAGTAATCATTGGGCAGGTTTGTCAGGTCGTAACAACTCCCTGGAAACCATCCCTGATACGCGAGGTTGTGGATGGTGAAGCACACACGCGGAGGATTGTCCCACCCTGCCCCTCGCGCTTCATGGCGAATCATGGCGGGCACCAGTCCGGTCTGCCAATCGTTCACATGGACCACTGCTGGATGCCACGGCAGATATCGCGCCAGATTGGTTACGCACTTTGAGAAGAAAATGAAGCGTTCGCCGTTATCAGCGTAATCTGCACCCTGCTCATTGTATAAATCGGGACGGTCGAAATACGCCGTTTGTCGAACGAAATAGATCGTCAAACGTTTAGCCGGAGTCAGCGACCACAATTCACCTGTCGTCCGCTTCGTTCCCAGCGGGAGATCGAAATTCCAGTCCACGCGCCGCAAGTCCGAGAAGCGCTCCTTGATGCCGCGATACAAAGGCGTAACCACGCCCACTTGATGGCCGGCTTTTGCCAGCGCCTTGCCCAGCGCGCCGATCATATCGGCCAGCCCACCGGTCTTCGAGTAGGGATGAACTTCGCTGCTGGCGAGCAAGATCCTCATCGTCAGCTGGCGATCCGTTCCGTCTTCAAATAGTCCTGCAGCGGCTGCGGAATCACGACGCTGCCGTCTGCTTGTTGATAAGTCTCAATCAGCGCCACAAACAAACGCGCCAAAGCCGTGCCGCTACCATTGAGGACATGCGGGAATCGGTTCTCGCCGGTCGCGGTCTTGTAGCGAAGATTCATCCGACGCGCCTGGAATTCCTCGCAATTCGACACGCTGGAAACCTCCAGATAACTCCCCTGCCCTGGCGCCCAGACTTCGATGTCGTAAGTCTTCGCGCTGCCAAAGCCCATGTCGCCCGTGCAAAGTGACAAAACCCGGTAGTGCAAACCCAGCAACTGCAACACGCGCTCGGCGTTGGTCAGCATTTTTTCGTGCTCGGCGTAACCATCCTCGGGCTTCACGACCTTGATCAACTCCACTTTGTCGAATTGATGCACGCGAATCATCCCGCGCGTGCCAACCCCGGCCGCACCTGCTTCACCGCGAAAGCAAGGCGTGTAAGCGCAGTAATTGATCGGAAGCTGCTTCTCGGCCAGGAGTTCTTCGCGATGGATGTTCGCCACCGGAGTTTCGGCGGTTGGAATCAGATAAAGTTTTCCCATCGCGTCCGGCCGATCGCCTTCGACCGCCCCGTAGTATTGATCCTTGAACTTCGGAAACTGTCCCACGCCCACCAGACACTGCGGCCCGACTACGAACGGCGGCGAAACCTCCGTGTAACCGTGCTCCCCAACGTGCAAATCCAACAGGAACTGAATCAACGCCCGCTCCAACCGCGCGCCCCAATTCGTATAAAGCAGGAAACCGCTGCCCGAAAGCTTCGCCCCACGCGCAAAATCCACGAGCTTCAGGCTCTCGCACAATTCCACGTGTGACTTTGGCTTGAACGCAAAATTCGGCTTCTCACCGTGCACGCGGACGACGGGATTGTCCTCCGCACTCTTGCCAACCTTCACGGACTCGTGCGGCAGATTCGGCAACCGTAACATCACTTCATCCCGTTTGGTCTCCGCCGCTTTGGCCTGGCTGTCGAGCGCGGCGATTTGGTCGCCAAGATTCTTTGTCTCCGCCTTTTTTGCCTCGGCTTCGGCGAGCTTCTTCTGGCCCATCAACGCGCCGATTTCCTTGGACACGCGATTGCGCGTCGCCTTGAGCGCCTCCACCTCGCCCAGCAACTTGCGCCGTTGCTCGTCGGATTGGAGGATTTCATTAATGAGCTTCTCATCCCCTGCCCCGCGCGAGGCGAGACGTTGGCGCACAAAATCAGGCTTCTCACGAATCAATTTAATGTCCAGCACGCGCGAATTATAGAAACGCCGTTGTCCGTCGCAAGACGTAAGCCGGAATGCGCCAATGCACTTGCCGAAGTTTCCTGGGTGCCACACAGTTCGGACATGAATTCGATCCCGCCCGCTCGTGTTGCCTCGCTGCACTTGCATCCCATCGAACCTGGTGCGCCTCTCACCTCCGTCATGTCCATCGAGGTCGTCGAACAAAGGGGAATCCTGGGCGAACCGCGGTACTTTGGCCGGCTCAGCAAAACGACCGGTCAGCCAAGCAAGCGACAGGTTAGTCTCATGGAACGCGAACAGATCGCCGAACATGCAGCGGCATTGGGGTTGTCTTCCATAGCTCCCGGCGCGGTTCGCGCGAACATCGAGACCACCGGTTTGCAGCTCGTGCCATTGACGGGCAGACAAATCCAGGTCGGCGAGGCGATCCTGCTCATCACCACGCCACGCGATCCGTGCGAGAAGATGGACCGCGTCTGCCGGGGTTTGCGCGAACTGATGATGCACGATCGTCAAGGCGTCCTCGCGCAAGTAATCAAAACGGGCACGATTCGCGTCGGCGACGAAATCCGGCCGTTGCCGGCCGACGAACCGCAACCAGCGACCACGTCCGCTTGACAGGGCGCATCCACAGTTAAACTTAGTCCCATGCAGCGAAACCGCCGCCGGTTCATTCGATACCTGCTGGCCGCCCTGGGGACGACCGCGGGGTTGGGCAGCCTTTGGCTGGGCACGTCGCAACGACGCGGTGCACGGTGGTTTCGCCGAATCCTTTCCGACAGCCGCCGGAGCGTTGCGGCGGCCCCAGTCAAACCCCAACCCGAACAATGGTCCGACAACCGGATCACCATTTGCTGGCTCGGCCATGCGACGACGCTGATCAATTTCTATGGCATTCACATTCTGACCGATCCAACTTTTGGCGAGCGGGTCGGGATTCCTGTCGGTCTCGGCACGGCGGGGCCGAAGCGGTACATCGCTCCCGCGCTTCAAATCCATGAATTGCCGCCGATTGATGTCCTGCTGCTGTCCCATGCGCACATGGACCATCTGGATTTGCCCTCGCTACGGAAGTTTTCGCCGGGCACTTACACCGTTACGGCCAGGAGCACGAGCGATCTGTTGAAGGAAACCCGGTTAAACCAAGTCACCGAACTGGCGTGGAACGACAAAGGCACATTCAAGTCGTCCAAAGGCGAACTTCAAATCGAAGCCTTCGAAGTAAAGCATTGGGGGCAGCGCTGGCCGAGCGAGAAGCCCCGCGGCTACAATGGCTACGTGCTTCGGCGCGAGGGCAAGGCGATGATTTTTGGCGGTGACACGGCGAACACTCCCCTGTTTGCGGACATCAAATCGCGCGGGCCGTTCGAGGCGGCCATCATGCCCATCGCGGCTTACCGGCCATGGATCACCAATCACTGCACACCCGAACAAGCCGCGAGCATGGTGAACCAGGCCGGCGCTCGTTACATCGTTCCGGTGCATCACCAGACTTTTCGCCTGAGCGAAGAGCCAATGAACGAGCCGATCGAGCGACTTGAAGCCGCGTTTCAGCGCGAACCCGAGCGCATCGCGCTGCGCAAAGTGGGTGAAAGCTTCGTTTGTCCGCCGGCGTGAATCGCGATCCGCTTGCGCGTTCCATCTTCAATCAGCAGTGTCGCTGGGCGACCTCAGGCGCGTCCCGACAACGCGGAACAACCGCCCATCACCCGGGTTGAGTTTGATCTCCGCCGTCCGAGCACCTTTCAGCGTCGCGCAAGCCTCCCAAAGACCGCTGTGCCGGTTTAGTTCCTGAAGCTGGCGACCCGACATTGCCACCTTGACCACGGCAGTGGCCGCCTGCTGGTAATCGCGGTTCACGATCATGAACGCGCTTGGCTTTCGCTCGCCGGTCTTGGCGAACAAACCCAAAACGAATTCGCCAGGGCCGGTAATCCGCACGGGCGACTCCGGCGGGATCGGCTCGGCCCCGTAAGGCAGCGGGGCCGTCTGATAAACCGCCACCGAATCCAGCTTCATCAACGCCGGGCCAAACGCATTGATTTCTTTGTTGAGGGCAACAACGGGCGCGAGCAAAGGTGCCGGTTTGCCGTCTTGATACAGCCCATTGTATTTCGCCGGCCCCCAATATGTGAAATAACTGATGCCCCGGCCACCGTAGGCCATGGTCGTGAAAACGAGAAAGCGCAATTCGTTCGCGTTGGGCAGCCGCCAGCTTTGTTCAATGGTGTTTGCTTGAATGATGTTCAGGAACGGTTTCTGCGCTTCGCGCGCCGCCTGTCGGATCAGCGCAAGGTTGAGAAAGTATTGTTTCCCATCAACCAGCCTGCTGTCCTTGTCAGGCTTAAGGAAGTGATAGTGATCGTAGCTGATCAATTCCGGCTTCACGATCTCCAGGTATTGCTTCACGTGTTCACGATAACGGAGCACTGTTTGATCGTCCGTGCCGACGCCGGCAAAATTCGTCGGGTAGCCGACACGGGCGCGCGCCGCGGCATCCGCAGTGACGCCCAGTTGCTGCGCGTTGGCGTAGGTCGGGTAAAGGTTCACGTAAGCGAAATGCGCCGGGTCGCGTTCCCGCAAATAGTCGAAGAGCTTGCCCAATTCGGGAAACGCCCCCGCGCCCGGTTCGTCGCGAATGTAATAGGCCTCCATCGCCGGGTGGTTCTTAACCTTTTCGATCAGCGCATCCAGTTGGGCGCGCTTGACAGGGTCTTCGAGCGTCTCGGGTCGAAGCAGCGGGCTTTGCAGCATGGCTCGCAATCCGTGTCGTGCCACCGCATCCAGGCCTTCGGGTGGCGACTCGGTCAGGTTGAAACCTTCCGCCGCCACGCGGGTCAGCGCTTCATCCGTTGGCGGCGGTGAACACCAGAAAGTCACGATGAATTGTTTCTGCGTCCAAGGTGCGGTCTTTGACGAAGCTCCGCCAAAGACAGGCGCACAAAGGTTCGTGAGCAGGAGGGGAACGATTAACCATTGATGTTTCATAATCCGATTACCCGAGAATGTTCGCGTGACTACCGTAACCAACCAACGACATGTGGCCTAGAAAAAACTCGGCGATTCGAAAAAGCGGCGGTGAACGCGCCGCACTCCAGACGCTTCGCGCGGTTACGAGTGGTCCGGCAGTCGCGAAGCGTCAGCCTGGCATCTTGCAGATACTGCTTGAGGGTGGTTGTTGGATGGTAAGTGCAAATGCAACGAACGACTTCTTTTTGTCCGGTACGTTCACACCTCCAAAGGACTATCCTAGTCCTCTCAAATATCACGCTTGGCAAGGAACGCTGATGTTACCCAAGGTAAGAATTCCGGTTAAGAAGCCCTGAGTACACCACCGACTTTGCTAACACCCACTTGCCGCTTGCTCCCCTGCTCCGCCGAATTAGCCTGTCGGCGTGGCGTCATTCGTTGATCAAAAAACTTCTCTCCTGATCCTTCTTCTATTCCTGGGGTTGACGTTGACGGCGCCCGCAGAGGAATGGCAGCGGGACAAACGCGATCTGCTCACGAACTTCGCCAACATGTACCAACCGTGCGTGGTCGAGACCAGCGGTGAGTACCGTTACCGCATGTGGTTCTTCGGTTGGGCGGTTGGGCCGGTCGGAAATCCCGGTGTGCCGGGCTGCGACGCCATTTTTTGCGCGCGCTCCAAGAACCTGCGCGACTGGGAGGTGTTCACCGGCCGGGAAGAGTGGGACGCCACCATGTCGCCGGCAAAGTGGGCGCCCGTCCTGCACGCCAGCGATCGTTGGTTCGAGGCGTGGCACGTGGGCGACCCTTCGGTGGTCCTGAAGGACGGACGGTTTTACATGGCTTACAGCGCTACCTCCAAACCCTTCCCGACCGTGCCCGGCTATCCGTCTGGCATGGTGTTGTGCGTCATGGGCGCGGTTTCGGCCGATGGCATCCATTGGGAGAAATCAGAGCAGCCGCTGTTGATCCATCCCGGCGACACCGCCGACCCCAAGGCCGACCCGGACCGGATCGGCGACTTCCATCGGCCATCGCTGCTTTGGGACCGGGGCAAATGGCGTTTGTGGTTCGACTACATGGTGCCGGGCAAAGGCATCGCCATGGGTTACGCCGAAAAGGCCGGCGAGTTTTTGGGCAAAGGCCGTTTCAAAATCCCGCACGACCTGCGCCAGCCGTTGCTGGAAAACTGGCCGAACCCCGAGGTCATCCGGATTGGGAAGACGTATCACTGCTTTGCCGACCCGTCCGGCTTCCTGATCAAGCCAGGCGACTCCGGCTGGAAATCGCGGCAACTGCGCGAGGCCGTTTCGCCCGACGGTCTGTCCTGGAAGCGACTCGATTTCATCCCGCCCGACACCGACGCCGACGCCTGCCATGTCCCGCAAGCGCTGCTGACGAAAGTGAACGGCAAGGATTGGCTCTACCTGTTTTACGCGACGCAAATCGGCAACCGGAAGCACGACGGAGAATATCACTACCAGTATGATCGTATCCGCGCCATGCGGCGGGCGGTGACGCCATCGGAAGTCGAGGCTCGCGCCAAAAGCGGCAGCGGCAAATAACATGGGTGAACTTCCATGTGACAGCGCGGCTGCTCTCCCTCACCCTTAATCCCTCTCCCGCTGGGAGAGGGAAACAGCAGTCGTGTGTTCGATTTTTTAAGGAAGGTCGTTCGGCAAATTTCCAAGCCAGATATTTCGAGAGACTGGATGTGATTCTCCCTCTCCCAGCGGGAGAGGGTTGGGGTGAGGGAGAGCCGCCCGCCCGCCATTCTTGATGACACTCCCGTGCAACCACAGCCGCTCAAGCACCGGACACCGGCAGCGCAGTTCGCTGCTTCCAAAGTCCACGTGTGAAGTCGGGAAACTCCACCTGTTTTCCGCCCTTTGCCACCGAGGCGATGCTCAAGGGGACAATCGCCGACCAATCCGCAGCGTCATAAACATCCTGCGGCGCGGCAACCTTGGCGCGGACGGCTTTGAGGAAGTCGTGGAACATCAAGTATTCCGCGCCGCCGTGACCACCGCTTTTTTCCGCCTCGGCGGCGAACGCCTGCCACATTGGGTGTTCGTACTTTGTCTGGTACGGAGCGAACGGCTCCGTTTTCTCTGCTGAGTTATCGGTCTGGTTCAGGCAGATGCTGTCTTTCGCGCCCATGTAAATGCCGTTGACGCCCTGCAACCGCAGGCCCAGGTCGTAGGGCCGGGTCGTCGTGATGTTGAAATACAAAGTGAGCGTCCGGCCCTTGGCAGTTTGCAGGACGGTTGTGTTGACGTCGCCACAGGCGTAATCGCGCCGGGCCAGTTCGTGATCGCGCCCGAACTTCTTCGCCGCGTAATCTTTCATTCCCAACGCCGGTGTGCTCACGCTCGTCAATGAAGCCAACCGGTCGCCGCGATTGATGTTCATCCATTGCGCCGCCGGGCCGATGGGATGCGTGGGATATAGGTTGCCGTTGAACTTCGCCAGATGATCGCCCCGCCACGTCAACTTGCCATCCGGCGTGAACGCGATGAACCGGCAGTCGTGCTGGTAGCCGCCCTCGAATTGCAGCAACTCGCCGAGCAATCCCTCCCGCACCATGCGCAACACCGCCATCACGTTGCGGAAATAACAGACGTTTTCGAGCATCATGCACGGGATGCCGGTCTGCTCGGACGTGCGCACCAAGTCCCAACATTCCTTCAGCGACCAAGCCGCCGGCACTTCCACCCCCGGATAAATCCCCGCGCGCATGGCGGCGACGGCCATCCGCGCGTGCCAGTTCCACGGCGTCGCGATGATGACCGCGTCCAAGTCGCCCCGCTGGACGAGTTTTTCCCAAACACTCTCGTTGCCGCCGTAAACCTCGGGCGAATTGCCAAAGCGCTGTTTGACAAGATTGGCCGCGTTGACCGCCCGGTCGCGCACCGAATCGCACACGGCGACGAACTCCACGCCGGGAAACAAAAACAAGGTCTGCATCAACCCAATGCCGCGTGCGCCCGTGCCGATCACGCCCAAGCGAACAGTTTTGGGTTTCTGCGCACCGTAAACGCCAATGACGGCGAACGCCGCGCTGGCAGTAAGGCTGGTTTTCAGAAATGAGCGGCGGTTCATGATGAGGTTGGAATAAGGAACATCGTCATAAGCCGACGGTACGTCGGCGCTCCGACGAAAGAGCGCCGGTCTGCCGTTGGCGTCGGACATCATTAATTGCGTAGTGGAAATGGTGATGGAAGGAAAGTCTGATTCGTCACGCGTTCAGCGCTTAGCAGCGCAACCGTACCGCGTTGTGTAGGGCGGCGCTGCCCCGCCGCCCAAACTTCCCTCAGATCGGCGAGCCAAAATGTTCGTGCAGTGTCCGACCGAACTCGCTACTTTGCGCCGCGCATGAAAACCTTTCCCATCATGAAAACCAAACCGGTCATCTTCTCCGCGGTTGCCCTGACGCTGGTGCTTTGTTCCTGCGCCACCACCAAGCTGGAAAACACCTGGAAATCGCCCGACTACCATGGGGAGCAGTTCAAGAAGATCGGCGTCATCATGGTGGACCCGCGGCCCATGATTCGTCAGACGTTGGAAGGCCAAACGGCCACACAGTTGGAAGCGCGCGGCCAGCCCGCCTTGCCGGTCAATGGCATGATGACCATCGAGGAAATCAAAGCCAGCAAAGAGCGCGCGGCGGAAAGTTTGCGGCAATCGGGCGTTGATGCGGTCCTCGTCCAGCGGGTGGTGGATCGAGATACCGCGCTGGCGAAGCAAGGGAAGGCCGCGAACCCACCCACGCCCACGTTCAGTTCCGGCACGATGGGCTGGTTTGACTACTACTTCGTATCCATCCCCGCACCGAGTCTGGCTGCCAATGACCTGACATCCGATTTTTACGTCGAGAGTTCGCTTTACGATTTGAAGTCGGAAAAGCGGCTGTGGTCCTGCACGACCATGACCAAGGTCAGCGAGGAAGGCGACCGGCTCAAACTCGTCAAACCGTTTGCCGTGACCATCGCCGATGCCATGGCCAAAGACGGCGTGATTCGCTGAGTTGAGCCGGGGCGGAGTGCGGCCATCCTGGCCGCAGCACGGTCAACGTAGCGGGTGGTTTGGGGTTTGCCCGGGCCCCCTTGACCGGCGGGCGTGCTGCGGGCGGGACGCCCGCGCGCCGGTTCAAAGGGCCGGTGACTCGACTTTTTGCGGCTCGATTTTCTTGAGAATTCGCCGGGTGACATTCGAGACCATCACATTTGAATCCGTCAGCGATGCGCGCAAGGCAGCGATCATTTGCGGCGCATCAGTCCCAATCTTCTCCAACGAACGCGCGGCCAGGTAACGCACTTCCTCCTCCGGATCTTTCAGTGCTGCCATGATTTGATCCCAAGCCGCCGAGGCCTCGCGCCCGGCGCGCTCCAACAGCGTGATGGCTCGAATGCGCAGTTGGGCATCCGATGATTGCAGCAGGCTGCCAAGCAAGCGCGCCACTTCCCTGCCCTCCCAACCGAGTTGGAAAGCCAGGCTCAGGACTTCATCGTATCGGCGCTCGGCGCCCAGCCGGAGCAAGACTTCATTGAGGGACGAATGGTCAACGCCCAGTCGTTGCAGGGCATTCGCGGCTTTTGATCGCAGCATCGAGTCCTTCTCCTCCAGGAGACCCAGGAGAGCCGGCGACGCGGCACGTGCCGGTTTCCCCAAAGCTGCCAGCGCATCAATAGCGCGATATCTTTTCCACGACCTTTCGCCGGGGTTGGGAAGTTTGTTTCGGACCGCGCCCGGCAAGTTGGTAAAGACGCGCCAGTAAGCCGGCTCGAGCCGGCTGACCGCCAGTTGCCGGACCAGATACGGCACGGCGTTCGATCCGAGTGCTTTCAGCGCGTCCCAAGCCGGGTCGGGTTCCGGCTTCGCGCTCAGCAGCGATTGCACCCAAACTTGTTGCGCCTGACGATTGGTGGCCGGAGAGATCACCATGGTCGGCCGACCACCCGGCATCGTTTGCACGGTTACAATTCGACCGGGCTGCGAGGAGATCATTAAAGCCGTCGGACCGAGGGCATTGGTTTTGAAAGCGTATTCCTTGAACCAGACACTTACCGGTTTTCCCTGATGTTCGGGTTCGGAGGCCGGCCAGAACCAAATCAGCACGAGCAGCAATGCCAGCGCGGGGGCAGCAAAAAGGATAGCGCGCAGCCGGTTTGCTTTCATGCCAGTGCAACCGTCTTACTGCAAGCGATGGGTAAGGTCAAACTTGCTCTTCGCCGCTCAAGCGACGCCGGAACACGCTGAAGCGTGAACTCCAACCAATCGTGACTGCCAGTTCCGTGCGCCCTTCTTCGCCCCCGCAGCGCGGCTGCTATTCGCTCAACGTCTGAAGCGCGGCCTGCGCGTGGTCGCGCTTGCCCTGCCACTCCACGAGTCGTTGCTGATGATCTTGTAAGACCTGCGGCGGCACTTTGTTCGTGAAGCTCGGATTGGAGAGCTTCTGCTCCACCTTGGCGATTTCCGCTTCGGCCTTCTCAACTTCCTTTTTCAGCCGTGCCTTCTCGGCTTCCACATCCACGAGTCCTTCAAGGGGAAGAAACAGTTCGCCCATGGGCGTGTGCGCGGTGGGCGTGCCTTTCCTGGCGACAAACGTCTCGTTGATTTCAATCGCCTCGGCATTGAGCAGGATTTTCATCACCTCGGCGTCGTGCGGCAGGATCTCGCGGTTTGGCTTGAGGACGAACTTCACTTTTTTGCCCGACTGAATGTTGCCAATGCGACGCAAGTTGCGCCCTTGCGTGACGACCTCGAATTTCTGATCGGCGAATTCGAGATAGCACTCGTCGAGCCCATAGTGGTCGCGGAAGTCGCCATCAAACGGCTTGGGCCAGGGTGCGTTCATGATCGTCCTGCCCCCCTGCCCTTCCGGCATGTCGGCGGAATAACCCATGCCATGCCAGAGTTCCTCGGTGATGAATGGCAGGAAGGGATGGAACAGGCGCAACGTGTGTGAAAGAATGACATCAATCACTGCGAGCGTGTTGGCGCGGCGTGCGTCATCCGTTTTAACGTTTTCACGTGTCAACGTATCAACGGGCCGTGCCAGCACCGCCTTGCTCGCCTCCACATACCAGTCGCAATACTCGCTCCAGAAGAACCGATAAAGCGTGGCGGTAGCCTCGTTGAACTTGTAATCGGCAAACGCCTGCGTGATTTCGCGGATGGCCTGGTTGAGCTTCAGCAAAATCCACTTGTCGTCGTTGGTCAGCAAGGACGGGTTGATTTCGCCCTGCACCTCGCCGGCCTGCATCTGCCGGAAGCGGCACGCGTTCCACAGCTTGTTGCAAAAGTTGCGGCCCAGCTCGACGTCCTTTTCATCGAACAACACGTCCTGACCGAGCGGCGCACTGCGCATCGTGCCGAAGCGCAACGCATCCGCGCCGTAACGCGCGATGAGGTCGAGCGGATCGGGCGAGTTGCCCAGCGTCTTCGACATCTTACGGCCCTGCTTGTCGCGGATGATACCGGTGAAATAAACATTCCGGAACGGCAGGTCGCCCATGTATTCGTAGCCCGCCATGATCATGCGCGCGACCCAGAAGAAGATGATGTCCGGCCCGGTGACGAGGTCAGTGGTCGGATAAAACCTCTTCAACGTCTCCGTGTTCTCGGGCCACCCCATCGTGGCAAACGGCCAGAGCCAGGAACTGAACCACGTGTCGAGCACGTCGGGGTCTTGGGTCAGTCCAACATCCAGCAAATCGTTCATCAGTTCATGTGCATCTGGCATCACACATGCCTCGATTAAATCAACGTGTTTTCCGGCAGCAATCCAGCCTTTGCCCGTGATTTGCTCCACGCCTTTTAGCTTAAATTTGTACGCGACAGAGTTCTTGTCGGCTCGCTGTAAAGTTTCAAGAGCTTCCAGCAATTGTTCCTGTGAACACGTCGTTTCATCGCTACGCCACACCGGAATCCGATGCCCCCACCAAAGCTGACGGCTGATGCACCAGTCCTGAATGTTCGTCAGCCAGTGATCGTAAACCTTCGCCCACCGCTGCGGATGGAAACGCATCTTCTGGTGGGGCGAGACTCCTGACGAGCCGCCTTGGTCATTCGGCGATTCGGCTCGCGAGGACGCTCGCCCCACCGAATCTTCTTCCTGTTCCACGCACGCCTTCGATTGCTCCACCGCCGGATATTTCAAAAACCATTGCTCGCTCAGCCGCGGCTCGATGGGCACATCCGCGCGTTGACTGAAGCCCACGTTGTTCTCGTAAGGCTTTTCGTCCACCAGCGCGCCGATTTCTTTCAACCGTTCCACTGCCACCGTCCGCGCCTCAAAACGATCCAAACCCGCGAGGCTTTCCCCGGCCAAATCATTCATCGTGCCGTTGGGATTCATGATGTCCACGACCGGCAGCTTGTGACGTTGGCCAATCTCAAAGTCCGCCTGGTCGTGGGCGGGTGTGACTTTCAGAACACCGGTCCCGAATTCGAAATCCACCTGCTCGTCGCCGATGATCGGAATGAGCTTCTTCTCCAACGGCAATTGAATGGGCAAGGGACGAACGATGTGCTTGCCGATGAGATGGGCGTAACGCGGGTCCTTCGGATTCACCGCCACCGCCGTGTCGCCTGGGATGGTTTCCGGTCGCGTCGTCGCGATGGTGAGCCACGTGTCCGGCGCTTCCGCCACCTGCACCTTGAAGTGATACATGAAGCCCTTCTGCGGTTTCATTTCCACTTCCTCGTCCGAGAGCGCGGTCTGCGACACGGGACACCAGTTTACCATCCGCTTGCCGCGATAGATCAACCCCTTCTTGTAAAGCTCGACGAAGACTTTCTGCACGCAGCGCGAATACTCCGGGTCCATCGTAAAGCGTTCGCGCGTCCAATCGCACGAGCACCCCAGCTTCTTGAGCTGCTGGATGATGATGCCGCCGTGCTTTTCCTTCCATTGCCAGACGCGTTCGAGGAATTTCTCACGCCCGAGATCGTGCTTGGTCAGGCGCTCTTCCTTTTTCAACGCCTTCTCGACCTGCACCTGTGTGGCGATGCCGGCGTGGTCCGTGCCGGGCAGCCAGAGGACTTCCTTGCCGTCCATGCGCGCCTTGCGGCTGAGGATGTCCTGGATGGTGTTGTTGAGCACGTGCCCCATGTGCAGCATGCCCGTGACGTTCGGCGGCGGGATGACGATGGAATACGCCGGACGCTGCTCGCTCACGCGCGCCGGGTCGGCGGTGAAGCAACCGTGCTTCAGCCAGAAGTCATACCATTTGTCCTCGACGGACTGCGGCTCATAGGCCTTCGGAATTTCGATCATGCAGGCAAGACTCTAGCAAAGCGACAGCCGGGGTCGCAATCTGACAGATACCCGGGGTTGACGGAAAAGGATGCAGGGCCGCGCCCGACCGGTCAACGCGACGCGGCCGCTTGGGCCGAACGGAAGACCAGGACATTGCCCAGGCAATGATCTGGTCCGTTGACGATGGGGGACAAGGTGTAATCCACGGGCAGGCGTTTCCCGTCGGCAGCCACCAAAACAATGCCCGGGTCACCGACATGGATTTTGCGGGTGAGCGGGAATTGGCCGATGGACAGGCTAAAGGGCCGGCCCGTGCTTGCCTCCTGAAGATGAACCACTTCATCCAGCGGTTTGTTCAACGCCTCGGCCTCCGGCCAGCCAGTCATTTCGCCGGCGCGATGGTTGAGGAAGTTGATAAATCCCCATTTATCGGTGGCAATAATCGCGTCCTCCATCGTGTCCAGAATGGTATTAAGCCAGCGCTCCATCAGCAGGATTTCGCTTTCCACCTGATGCCGGTACAACGCCGTTTCGACCGCCGTGCGCAGTTCCCGTTCGCTGAACGGCTTGAGAATGTAGGCGAAGGGCTCGGTGATCTTCGCGCGCTGCAGGGTGGCGTCGTCCCCGTGCGCCGTCAGGAAAACAACGGGTATGCCATGGTGCTGGCGGATGAATTCCGCCGCCGAAATCCCGTCCGCGCCGCCGGACAACTGAATGTCCATGAGCACGAGATCCGGTTTGGCGCTGGCCGCAAGCCGCTTGGCGTCCTCGGCGGAGCCGACCACCCCGACGACCTTGTAATCCAAAGCTTGAAGATGATCCTGGATGTCGGCCCCAACGATGGCTTCGTCTTCGACGATTAAAATGTTTTGTTGGCGGGAGTGGTTGGCGCGGGAACGAATCATGGAGGAGTTCTTTCTGGTTTGGATTTGACGGGGAAGGTGAGCTTGAAGACCGTGGTGTCGCTGTTCTGCCATTCCAGCTTTCCGCCGACTTGCTCACTGAGGATCTTCACCAACCGCAGGCCGAGCGTCTGCGATTGGTTCAGACTGAAGGATTCGGGCAGACCGATGCCATCATCGGAAACCGTCAGGATGAGTTGATTGTCCGGTCCTGAATCCAGGCTGATGCGAACATGGCCGCGGCGTTCGCCGGGAAAAGCGTGCTTCAGACTGTTGGAAACCAGTTCGTGGATGACGAGCCCCAGGGCCAGCGAGGTGCTGACCTCAAAGAAATACTGTTCCATCATGCACTCCACCCGCACCCGTCCGCCCGCGGTGGTATGCGAAAGCATGATCCGGGCGACGAGGCTGCGGATGTATTCCCGGAAATCCGGCCGGGAAAGGTTGGCTGATTCGTAAAGCTGTTCGTGAATCAGCGCCATCGCACGGATGCGATCGCGGATGTCCTCGGAAGCGCGCAGGATCCGGGGATCGCTGAGGTAGCGGGCCTGGAGGTTGAGCAAACTGATGATGATTTGGAGGTTGTTTTTGACGCGGTGGTGGATTTCCCGGAGCAACACCTCCTTTTCAGTGAGCGCACTGCGGAGTTCCTGCTCGCTGCGCAAGCGCTCGGTCAGGTCAAGACAGGCGGTCAGGCAAAGCGGCGGCTCGTCCCGCACCCCTTCCATCAACTGGCTTTCCAGTTGCATGTCGCGCCAGGCCCCGTCCCGCGCCCGCAAGCGGATCGAGGTGCTTTGTCGCTGATTCGTGGTGAAGACCGCATTCAAATGCTGATGAAACAAATCCCGGTGGTTTTCGCTCAGGAGCAGGCTAAACGGACACTCGCGCGCCTTGGAGCGCTCGGCCCCGATCAATTCGGAGGCCGCGAGGTTGAGTTGGACCACCGAGTGATTGCGGTCAAACACGAGATAACTGACCGGCGCCAGATCGAAAAGCGCAAAGTAACGTCCATGCGCGCTTTCGAGTTTGGATTGAACCTCCCGGAGCTGCTGGTTCTGCATTTCCAGCTCCGTCTGATGCACCTGCAAGTCGGTGATCAATTCTTCCTTGCTGGGAAGCCGCCTTCGTCGCGCGGACGGCAATCGGTTGCGCGCAGGGCGCGCGCTCCGTCGTCCGGCGGCCGGACGCTTCGGTCTTGACGCTGTTTTACCTGGCATCGGCTTTGGCGGGAGACAGTGGTGTAGCGGCGGCTTGCCGGTCGGAGGAAGCCTCCTTGGATCGCAACGCCGTGATGTTGAAGTGACAAATGACGACCCCTTCCGCGGCCCCGGGCAGAGGCGTGACGTGGAACAAATACCACTGCGGGCCATCGGGCGTGTCACAAAGGTATTCGCGCTCATAGACCAGCCGTTTACCTTGCAATACTTCCAATGTGCCCACCTGACATTCCGGCGTGCCGTGAACGAACGGGCAGGTGCCGTTGCGACAGGCGGTAAAATAATTGGTGCCGATGCCGAGGTCGGTGTGGCACGACTGGCAACTCCGCCGCGCAAATCCCTCCCAGGAATGGTTCACGTGCATGATGCGACCGCCCGCGTCAATGACCGCCACGTGGAGGGGCAAGGAATTGAGAATGTTGTGGGTGAGGGCCTGGCTTTCGGCCAGTTTCACTTCGGACTGCTTGCGCGCCGTGATGTCAATCACCGTCACCACCAGGCCCAGCGTGGCGTTGGTTTCCGTTTTGTACGGCGTCAACCGCAGCAGGAGGCAGCGCTTGCCGGTGTGGGGCAGTTCCCCTTCCTCCGCCTGGCCACTTTGCAACACCCGTTCTGCCCGCGTGATGAGGTCGGGGCATCTGAGCAGGCGGCCCACCACTTCGAGCGGCGCGCCAACGTCCTGCGCGCTGAGGCCGGTCAGGCTGAAAATGGCCGAGGAAGCCCGGCGGATGCGGAGCGAATGATCCACCAGCATCGTACCCACGTTCGAAGTGGCCAGCAGGTTGTTGATGTCATTGGTGAGCTGGGTCAACTCCTCGATGCGGGAGAGGTTTTCAGCGTTGACCGTGTGCAGTTCCTCGTTGACGGACTGCAATTCCTCGTTCGTGCTTTGCAATTCCTCGTTGGCCGCCAGCAATTCTTCGTTGGTGGCCTGCAATTCCTCGTTGGCGGTTTCCAGTTCCTCGATGGTCGCCTGCAAGCTCTCCTTCGTATAAGTCAGCTCATGTTCCAGGTCGCGAATTCGTCGGCGCGCGGTCTTGTCCAGATCGTAATGCTCGATCCGGGTGGCGGATTCCTTCTGGACGGCCTTTTCCTCGATGAAAACCAGGCGAAGATGCGGCCCTTTGGTGCCGCCGTTCAGTTGCCGGATGCGCAACCGGACCTTTCGCAGCGCCTTCCCATCCTTGAAGGTGACGTTGTCATAGACGAACGGCGCTCCTTCGCGCGCGGAGCGGTGCAACGCCGTGGCCAGCGCCGCGGACAGGTTGTGGCTCGTGAGCTTCAGAATGTTGTTCGTGAACGCCCCTTGCGGCGGTTTGAGATATTCGCCGGCGCGCCCCAGAACGTGCAGAATGTCGTTGTTCTCATCCACGACCAGGCACGCCGCCACACAATCGGTGATGATTTCCTTGTAGATGGATTCCACGGTGGCCGCTACATTGCGCGCGGGCGGACGCAGGCTGATTTGATGCGACGTCAATCCTTCGCGCACGGAGGGACGGAAGGAGAATTTTGGCAGCGACATGCGCGTTACCGGGCGCGTCTGATAAATCTTGTACCGCGTGCTCATGGACTGAAAGCGGTCGGCGGCATCGCCGAGGCTTTCGCTGCTACCCAGGAACAACATTCCCTCCGGCTTGAGCGCAAAGTGAAAAAGCGAAAGCACCTTCGCCTGGAGCGTCGGCTGGAAATAGATCAAGAGATTGCGACAACTGATCAGATCCAGCTTCGTAAACGGCGGGTCCTTCAGCAAATCGTGCCGGGCGAAAATGACCGCCTTGCGCAGCCCGTTTACCACCTGATAACCATCCGCCTTCTTGGCAAAGTACTTCTTGAGATATTCCGGCGGGACATCCGCGACCATGCTTTCGGTGTAGATACCCTGGCTCGCGGTTTCAATGGCGTCCTTCGACAGGTCGGTGGCAAAGATCTTCAAATCCCACCGCTTGCCCAAGCGCTCCATTTGTTCCGCCAGCAGCATCGCCAGCGAATACGCCTCCTCGCCGGTCGAGCAACCGGGCACCCAGACCCGCACGTTGTGCTCCGCAGCGGCGCGCTTCAACAAATCCGGCAGAATGGATTTGCCGAGAAAATCAAAGGCGTCGCGATCCCGCAGAAACCGCGTCACGCAAATCAGCAGTTCGTTGAACAGCAATGCGGCTTCGCGCGGCGAGTTTTCAAGGTAACGGCAGTACTCGCCGAGCGTGTGAATTTGATTCACGCTCATGCGGCGCTCGATGCGCCGGTCAATCGTCGCGGGTTTGTAGAGCGAAAAGTCCACCCCGCAGCGCTCGCGCAGCACGGCGAAGATTTTATGCATGAGCATCTCCGTGGTGCTCTGATCACGCGAGAGGACCTGCTCCTGCGCCACAAAGGGATGCCGCACGTATTGCAGCAACGCCTTCGACATCTCCTCCGGCGCAAGAATGAAATCCGCCAGTCCCGTTCCGATCGCACTACGGGGCATGCCGTCGAATTGGGCCGTGGCCTCGCTTTGCACGATGACCAGCCCGCCGGCATCCTTGATGGCGCGGATGCCCATGGTGCCGTCGCTGCCCGTGCCGGAGAGAACAACCCCGACCGCCCGGCGCGACTGGTCTTCCGCGAGCGAACGGAAAAAGACGTCAATCGGCAGATTGATCCCGCGTTCCGTGTGCGGCTCGGACAAGGATAGTTTGCCTTCAAAAATTTTCAGATGCTTCTTGGGAGGGATCAAATAGATGTGATTGGGTTTCACGATCTGCCCCTCTTCGGCCAGATGGACGGAGATGTTCGTGCGCTTGGAAAGCAATTCGACCATGAAGCTCCGGTAGTCCGGGGAGAGATGCTGCACCACGACGAACGCCAGACCACTGTCCGCCCGCATATTGCCAAAGAACTTCCCCAACGCTTCCAAGCCTCCGGCAGACGCTCCGACACCCACGATCAATTTTGCGTGCTCGGCCGAAGTTCCGGCGACTTTGTCTGAAGCCAGCTCGCCGATGACAGGCCGGATTGAGGCCTTGGCAGCCCGGGCACGAGGAGTTTTCTTGGAGGCTTTCATTTTCATTCAGAAGACGGTTCTTCGTTCCGGAGGATCGGCATTTGCGCGAGGGTGATGAAGCCGCCGACCCCGCGGAGATGATAAGGCGATGCGGAATGATCGCTGTTAGGGTCACCAACAGTACCCAACCAGTGGCCTGGAGCGGTCATCTGCGCGTATATGCCGACATGGTTTAAAACCCGTCTCACCGTTCCTTGCCATACACTGACCGTTACTTGGCTTAGAATGCTTTATGACATTCAGCAACGCAGGAAGAAAGCCCCGCAGGCATGCGAAAAAGCTGATCCCCGGCATTTTGCCGCCCGGGTCAATTCAAGCCACCCGATACGCGAAAGCAGCGCACTTTATTGTCTCGATCAAACCAACGCCGTCTTGGCCGAAGTTGCGATCACTTGCGCAAGAGCGCGAACTCCATCGAATCCACCAGCGCCTGCAAGCTGGCTTCGATGATGTTCTCACTCACGCCGACCGTCCCCCAATCGCGTCTACCATCGGTGGATTGGATGAGCACGCGCGTCTTGGCGGCGGTGCCGGTGGCGGTGTCGAGAATTCGCACCTTGTAATCAATCAACTTGATTTTCTCGAGCTGCGGAAAGAATCTGGCCAAGGCCGAGCGCAACGCACCGTCCAGCGCGTTCACCGGACCATCGCCTTCGGCCACCGTGTGCGCTTGTTTGTCACCGACACGCACCTTGACCGTCGCTTCGCAGATGTTGTCCTTGCCGTCGCGCCGCATGGAGACGTGATAGGCGTTGACGTTAAACGGCAGTTCGCGATGCGCCAGCGTCTTGCCGATCAGCAAGGCAAGCGAACCTTCGGCCGCTTCGTATTCATAACCCCGGCTCTCCAGTTCCTTGATGCGCGCGGTGATCGTCTTCAACTCCGGCGTTTCCGGCGTGAGCTTGAAGCCCAGTTCGGCGGCTTTCATCAAGATGTTCGTGCGACCAGACATGTCGCTGATCAACACCCGCCGGAAATTGCCGACCGCTTCGGGCTTGATGTGTTCGTAACTGCGCGCGACGCGATCAATTGCATGCACATGCATCCCGCCCTTGTGCGCAAACGCCGTTTCACCGACCCACGGCCGGCGCGGGTCATGGCGCAAGTTCGCGATCTCGTCCACGAACTCGGAAAGTTCCTTGAGCTTGGGCAATGATTTTTCGGGCACGCCAAGCTTTTTCATTTTGAAATGCACGAGGGGAATGACGCTGGTCAGGCTGCAATTGCCCGTGCGTTCGCCGTAACCGTTGATCGTGCCCTGCACGTGTGTCGCGCCTGCTTCCAAGCCCGCCAAAGCGTTTGCCACGCCGAGGCCGATGTCATCGTGCGTGTGGATGCCAATGCGGCAATTCAGTTTTCCCAAAGCCGTGCGTGTGATGGCGGCAATTTCTCCAGGCAGACAGCCGCCATTCGTATCGCAAAGCACGATGCACTCCGCCCCGGCCTTTTCCGCGGCCTGCCAGGTCGCCACCGCGTATCCCGGTTCGTCCTTGTAACCATCGAAGCTGTGTTCCGCGTCGTAAATGACGGTCTTTCCGTGGTCCTTCAGGAAACGGATGGTATCGCCGATCATGGCGAGATTCTCGTCGGGCTTGGCGTGCAGAACGTCCGTGACATGCAGCAGCCACGTTTTGCCGACGATGCAAACGACCGGAGTTTCGGCCTCGAGAATCTGCCGCATCAAATCGTCCTTCTCGACGGCAACGCCCTTGCGTCGCGTCATGCTGAAGGCGGCGATTTTCGCGGACTTCCACTTGCGCCGCCGTGCTTGCGCGAAGAACTCCATGTCCTTGGGATTGCTGCCGGAGAAGCCCCCTTCGATGTAATGAATCCCGAAGGCATCGAGTTTCTCGGCGATGCGGAGCTTGTCCATCACCGAAAAATTGATGCCCTCACCCTGGCTGCCGTCGCGCAGAGTGGTATCGTAGATTTCGACTTCGGGTTTCATATAGTGCCCGCACCTGCGGGAGGCAGATGTTTACGGGAACCCGGCCCGCTTGGAAAGTCGAAATCAGGTCAACCGCCCTGACTCAGCCCGGCTTCACACCACACCAGCGCTTAAGAACACGCGGCTGGGTAGTGGCGCTTACTACCGGCAGCCAGGATGCCTGCCTCCACCGTGGCGGCACACCCCCCAGCGTGCCGGTGAGGGCGGCTTCCTTGCCGCCGGTTTCGGTGGGTGTGAAGTTGCGTCCGACCTAAACCGTGACAGGATCAGAAGATCGTACGTGTTTACCGTTTCGCCGGACCACCAAAGTAAGGATACGCATCCCAGCGGTCGTCGTCGGTGGTTGCTCGCGGATCGGCGGTATCGGTCATCCAGCGGTCCAGCTGGTGACGCATCTTCTTCTTTGCGGCGGCGTAATCGGCGCGGCCGGCGACGTTCACCACCTGATCCGGGTCGCGGCGCAGGTCGTAAAGTTCCTCGGCGGGCCGCTTGGCAAAATCGAGTTGAAAAAATCTCACGAACTCCGGCTCGGCCCGATGTTCCAAAATGAAATCTTTGCTGGGCGAACCGTCGCAATCGCCGAACGGTCCGACCGCCATCCACATCTCCGGGTCGCCGGCGGGCCAGCGGTCGGGACGGAAGTTGCGAATATAGAGGAAGTCCCTGGTTCGAACCGCGCGCGATGGATAACTCAGGTCGCCTTTCCGGACGTTCGCGTGACGTTCGCGTTCGACGAATACCGCGTCGCGGCCGCGCTGCCGTTTGCCGTCGAGCAGCGGCAACAGACTCAAACCGGTCATTTCGCGCGGGATTTTCAAACCGGCGGCGTCCAGAAAAGTCGGCGCCAAGTCGGCCAGACTCACAAAGGCGTCATTGGTTCTCGCGCCTTTGATCCTTGCGGGCCAGCGAATCACGAGCGGCTGCCGGGTGCCGCCGTCGTAGAGATTCGCTTTGCATCGTGGGAACGGCCAGCCGTTGTCGCCGCTGATGACAACCATCGTGTTTTCCGATTTGTGCGCTGCCGCGAGCGCCTGCAAGTGCTCGCCCACCTCACGGTCAAAGCGTTGGACTTCCGTGTAGTAATCGAGAATGTCGCTGCGAATCTCCGGCGTGTCGGGCAGGTAAGCCGGGACAACGACATCAGCGGGATTCATTCCTTCAGCCACGCCCGCGCCCTTTTCGTAGGGCCGATGCGGGTCGCTGCTGCCCAACCAGAAACAGAACGGGCGACCCGGGGGAACGCTTTGCAGAAACTCCTTGAACCCCTTGCCGCTTGGGCCGGCGGGATTGCGCGTGCGTCCGCCCGCTCCAAAATTTCCCGGTCCCCAGCCTTTGCGGGCAAGACCGACGACGTAGCCCGCCTGCTCCAGCAAGTCCGGATACACCGCGAACTTCTTGGGCAGGAATCCGTGAAGGTTGCCTCCCTCCGCCAGGCGATGCGGCGCCTGCCCAGTAAGAATCGCGGCGCGCGACGGCGTGCAAGATGGCGCGGCAGAAAAGGCGTGTGTAAACAAAACGCCCTCGCCAGCCAGGCGGTCAAACACGGACGTCTTGACGATTTTATCGCCGTAAGCGCCTGCGTGCGGCCAGGCCCAATCATCCGCGAGACAAAACAAGATGTTCGGTGGGTTGGCGACACGCTTCGGCTCGCCGTGGGCCACCGAAGCCAGGCGGCAGACAAATACAACCGCCAGCAATGTGCCGGCGCAATGAGCCCAATTTCGCATGGGTCGTTTCTATCAAACCCACGGTGCGACGAAAGCGGAATCTTGCGCACTCGTTGTCGGGCAGCGGTGAGTGGTGGCGTTGCGACTTGTCAGAACCCGCCCCTGAGGCATTCGGGAAACAGAACATCCCGCCGCAAAATTCGGATTGCGCCAGCCGGCTTGATGTGGCATCAATCTGGCGTTCGGGCATGGTGGCTGGGGTCTTAGCTCAGTTGGTAGAGCGTCTCGTTCGCAATGAGAAGGTCAGGGGTTCGAATCCCCTCGGCTCCACCAGTCTTCGCCGCAGCTTTGCGGAGGCGAAGGCTGCCCCGCTGTAGTCCCGTCC
>CAYWMD010000006.1:46699-166191 GCA_964458575.1 uncultured Bifidobacteriaceae bacterium
GGGGTTCGAATCCCCTAGGCTCCACCAGCCTTCGCTCGGAGCGCAGCGGAGAGCGAAGGCTGCCGCGCCGAAGCGTAAGTGAAGGCGGGCCGGATGATTCACTTGATTTACCGAAGCGCTCCGAGCTACGGCTCGGCATGCCAGCTAGTTTCAATTCAGCCATGCAATTCTTCTACGTTTACATCCTGCAAAGCGAATCGGACAAAGAGCACTTTTACACAGGCGTCACGGAAGACCTGCGTGAACGATTGAAGAAACATAATGAAGGTGGCGTTCCCCACAGTGCAAAACACCGTCCCTGGCGAATAGAAACCGCCGTGGCATTCACAGACCGCGAGCGCGCGATCGCGTTTGAGCGTTACCTCAAGTCTGCATCTGGACGGGCATTTGCCAAAAAGCGGTTATGAAACCCGGGCACTCCTTGTCGCGAGTACTGCTGATCTTCGTCCTGGTCCTGATTGGATACTTCGCCGTGTTCAAGTGGATTGAGCACCGGCGGGTCGCCAGGGGGCCGTGGGCAGTTACGTTTACGGCTGAAGCGCGTATGCCGGTACTGATCGTAAACCAGCCCAAGCTCGACATCCACGACGTGCGAATCGTGTTTGCCGATGAACTGGTTGGAACGAACGCAGCCCAAACCGTGGAATTTTCCGGACCTCGCGTCGTTCCCTTCGACGTACCTTTCGGGCGCTGCGTCTTTTACGACCCGTTATTCCTGCCCGGCACGGTGGCGTTGGAACTCTACGGCCACGAAGTGCAGTTATTGCCCCGCGTATTGACGATTGACAAGGTGGAACACGCGTGGCGGAGCGGCGAAACGATTCGACTCAACAAACACGCCTTCGCACCGCCGGGCACGAAATAGAAAAGGACGCCGTCTCCGGCGTCCTTCAATCTGTTCCATCCTCGTTCGACGGCTAGTTGAGCTTCGCCAGCGCAGCCTTCACGGCGTCGAAGTTCGGCACTTCCTTCACCGTGGGCGTCTGCTCGCTGTATTGAACCACACCGTTCTTATCCACGACAAACGCGGCGCGCGCCGAGGTCGCCCCGAACCCGGGAATCAGCCCGCCCAGGTCGTCCACCAGCACGCCATAAGCCTTGGCGGCGGTTTTGTTCAGGTCGCTGGCGAGGGTGATCCCGATTTTTTCCTTTTGCGCCCAGGCTTCCTGCGCAAACGGTCCGTCCACACTGATGCCGATGACATCGGCATTGAGACCGGAATACTGGCCGAGACCAGCGGTGATGTCGCACATTTCCTTGGTGCAAACGCCGGTGAAGGCGGCGGGGAAAAACAGCAGCACCGTGTTTTTCTTGCCGAAGTTGCTGCTTAGTTTCACGTCCACCAGACCGGAGGCCTGCTTGGATTTGAGAGAAAAATCCGGCGCTTTCGTTCCAACTGCAATAGGCATAATCGTAATTCTTTCTGTGTTTGGTTAACGGTTTAAAGTGATCGGGGAAGAGAATCAACCACGCCGCAACCGATGTCAAATGGTCATTGCAATTCCGCCAGAACCTCCGCCGCATGTTCCGCCGGCTTCACCTCGGGCCAGACCTTTTTGACTTTCCCATCCGGGCCGATGAGAAACGTGACCCGATGCGTGCCCAGGTATTTCCGGCCCATGAAACTTTTCTGCCCCCACACGCCGTACGCCTGGACGATTTTCTTCTCTTCATCCGCCAGCAACGTGAACGGCAGCTTGTATTTCTCCACGAATTTGTCGTGGGCCTTCACCGGATCAACGCTGACGCCCAGGACCACCGCCCCTTGCCGGCGAAACTGCGCAAAGTGATCGCGAAATGCACACGCCTCCTTCGTGCAACCGGGCGTGTCATCGCGTGGATAGAAATACAGAACGACCGGTTTGCCTTTAAAATCCGCGAGCGAGACCTGGCCACCGCCGTTTGTGGCCGCGGTAAAGTCCGGCGCATCGTCGCCTGCCTTGAGTTTCAATTTCAATTTCGTTGCCATGATTCGGTTCGATTAATGTTTAAACGCGTTCACAATCCCTCCGGCGGCTTGCTCGGAAAGCTCTTCGGGCTGGTGCTCAACTGCCGCACCCCGTCCACCACATAGAGCAGGCCGGAAACGCCCGTGCAGACAGCCGCGCCGATGGCGACGTAGAGAAACCAGGGCGCCCCCCGCCCCGCGTCCCACTTCAACAACAGCCAGAGCACCGCCGCCATTTGCAGCACCGTGGCAATCTTGCCAACGATGCGCGGACGCACTTTGACTTTCCCAACGATCATGTGAATCAAAACCATGCCGATCAAAATCAACAGATCACGGCCGATGATGGTGGCGGTGAGCCACAGCGGGATCTGTCCCAGCAACGGACCGTGATCGAAACTCAGCAGCACGACTCCGGATACCAGCAACAACTTGTCCGCCAACGGGTCGAGCACCGCGCCCAACTCGCTGTATTGGTTGTAGTGCCGCGCGATGTACCCATCCACGCCGTCACAGATCGCCGCCACCGCAAACGTCAACAACGCCACCAGCCGGTAGGCCTCAATCTGGGTCTTGCCATAGTACAGCACCGCGACAACAAAAAACGGAATCAGCAACATCCGGAGGATGGTGACTTTGTTTGCCGTTGTCATGCCTTCAAAGTTTGACACGGATTCCGGAAATTTGCACGAACTTCGGAAACAAAACTTCCCGTCGGAATCATCATGCAGGCGGCGAACGATTTCGTCTTGCGCCTTGACCGGCCAACCCGTTCAAATTCGTGCCGCATGAAAACTTTGGTAGCCAGTCTGGTGATGACGGGAGTATTCACAATCCGAGCGTGCGCGGAGACAATTCATTTTGATGCCGCGACACCGGGCATCTTGCCGGCGGGCTGGCTCGCGACGCTTACGGGCAAGGGCGAATCGAAATGGGCCATTGTCGCCGACGACACCGCGCCCAGCCGGCCAAAGGTTCTCAAACAATCAGGCGAGGCAACGTATCCGATATGTCTGCGGACAAATTCAGTTCTCAAGGACGGCTTCGTTCAGGTTAAGTTCAAACCGGTCTCGGGCAAGGAGGACCAGGCTGGCGGTTTGATCTGGCGCGCGAAGGATGCTGACAACTACTACGTTTGCCGCGCAAACGCGCTGGAGGACAATGTCGTGCTCTACAAGACCGTCGCCAGCAAGCGCACGTCGCTCGATATTGTCGGTCGCGTTGGCGGCTACGGTCTCAAGGAAAAGGTCATGCCCGCCCAGTGGCATACCTTGCGCGTGGAATTTTCCGGCAACCATTTTCGAGTGAGTTTCGACGGCAAACATCTTTTTGAAGTCGAAGACGCCACGTTTTCGGAGGCGGGCCACGTCGGGCTTTGGACAAAGGCCGACAGCGTGACGTTGTTTGATGACTTTCAAGTTGAGGGCAACTGAGCTGCCGCGATCATTCGATCACGCCAACTCGCCGCGCGGGACTTGACTGGACAACTCGCCGAAAATGGGCTTACTTCTGCGCACACGATGAACCAAACCAATACCGCTCAACCGTTGGTCGCCATCCTCATGGGCAGCGACTCCGACTGGCCGACCATGAAAGCCGCCGCCGAGGCACTGAATGAATTTGGCATTGCTTCCGAAGCCAGGGTGATTTCCGCGCATCGCACGCCACGCGATCTCGAACAATTCGCCAGCGGGGCGCGTGAACGCGGCCTTCGCGCTTTCATTTGCGGTGCGGGTGGCGCGGCGCATCTACCGGGAGTGACGGCAGCGTTCACCACCCTGCCCGTCATCGGCGTGCCCATCATGGGCAAGGCGCTGGACGGAATGGACTCGTTGCTGTCCATCGTGCAAATGCCTCCGGGCGTGCCCGTGGCCACCGTCGGCGTGAACGCCGCCCGCAACGCTGGTTTGCTCGCGGCGCAAATCATCGGTAGCGGCGACCCCGTCATGCAAAAGAAGCTCGACGCGTTCAAGGAAAAGCTCGCGGCCGAATCGCGTGCGAAGAACAAGACTCTCGCCGCCTGATCGCGCGTCATGCAAAAACTCATCGAAGGCGTCCACAAGTTCCGCAACGACGAATTTGGCAATTACCGCAAGCTGTTTCGGAAGCTGTCGCAGCACGGACAAAATCCGCACACGCTCTTTATCACGTGCTCCGATTCGCGGGTGCTTGCAGAATTGATCACGCAGAGCCAGCCCGGCGACTTGTTCGTGGTCAAAAACGTGGGCAACATCGTCCCCCCCGCCAACGTCACCGGCAGCACCAATTCCACCGCCGCGGCCATTGAATTTGCCGTTGAATCCCTGCGCGTGAGCGACATTGTCGTCTGCGGTCACTCGCAATGCGGCGCGATGGAAGCGTTGTTGCGGGGTTTGCCCCCGGACAAAGCCATGCCGCACTTGCAGGAGTGGCTGGCCCTCGCCGCGCCGGTCCGGCGTGTGCTGCAGACGGAATACACCTACATCAAAAGCGACAGCGACCGCATCACTGCCGCGGCGGAGGAAAACGTTCTGTTCGCCCTGGAGAACTTGCGTGGCTACCCGAGTGTCCAGCGACGCCTGGTGGACGGCTCGCTGCGGTTGCACGGCTGGTTTTTCAAGATCGCCACCGCGGAGCTCTTCGCATTCGACCCGGAGACAAGGCAATTCGGCCCGCTGGGCCAGAAGGAAGCCTGACGGGGTCCTGACGCCGCGGCTTACGCACCAAGGAGTTCCAGAATTCTTGGCCGGGCATCCGCGAGATTCTTATATTGCGCCATCGCTTCCGGCATCGTGGCCAGGGCGTGCGCCAGGCGCTTGGCCGCATCTGCCTCGGCTTTCACCTCGGCCAACGGATGATTCTCGATGCGGATGCCGAAAAGAATGCCGTGCGACTGCGGCAACGCCACCAACGCCTGCCGCTCAATGCGCAACCACACTTCCTCCAACCGCACATGTTCGGCCAAACGCGGCAGGTTGCGATCCGGATGCTGGTTTAACTCCGGCGAACGGCTCAGTCCCCAATTGTGGCGCAGCCACGCGCTGCCGGGTTTCATTCCGGCGAGAAATTTGTGGATGCCGGCTCCGATGCTCTCATTCAAACCCGGCACGGCGGCGTGGACGACTTCGATTGGGTGGCCGATCTTGTCGCTGAGCCGCCACGATGAGGGAAAGCACAGGCAGCCGCCACAGAGCCGGATTTCGCCACCGGCCTCGCACTTGAGCAGCAAGAAATCCGGCTCCCAAAACTTGCCGAGTTCCAGACATTCTTCCCACGGAGATTGAGTCTCAGATTCTGGCACATACCCGTTCCATTCGCGTGCCAGGTCGGCGGTCTCTTCGAGCAACTCCACCCCTTCGGGCAACAAGCCGGCATATTTGTCCGGTTCGTGACGAAGGCTGTGCCGTCGTTGGGCCAGCAACTCGGCATGGTGCGAGGATGCGGCGAAGAACGACGCCGCGTCGCCGCGTTCGAAACGCAGTTGAAACTTGTAATCGTCCTCCGGAAATATTTCTGCCAATGTCATCGTGCGTGCAGCGGTGCGGACCGCCGCTCGCTGGCGATACTCTCGCCGAGAAATGATTGAATCACAACATCACGTTTCGAGGGCTGGTTTCAGGTTGAAACCCGTCCGGATCGCTGCCTATGCTCGGGACGATCTGATGTTGACGGACAACCCAAGACCACATCATCAACAAACCATCTGAATATGAAGACACGTTTCCTTTGGCCCATCCTATTCCTCGCTGCGACCGCGCCGTTGCTGCGGGCGGCGGAGGCAGACATGATCAATGCTCCACTTCCTGCCCCGAGCTGGCACGCGCAATCGCTCGGCCAGGCGCTTGGCTACATGCTGATCTTCGCTTTTGTCGGCATTCTGGTCGCCATCATAGGCTACAAAATCTTCGACAAATGCACGCCGGGCGACCTTCACAAGGAAATTCTCGAAAACAAGAATGTCGCCGCGGCCATCGTTGCGGCCGCCGTGATTCTCGGCGTATGCATCATCATCGCCGCCTCGATGCTTGGTTGAACCGGTTCGAAGACCATCGTGAAACGGAGCCGTAGTATCCGGCTGGTGTTGATCGGCGGCGTGGCTGCCGGAACCCTGACCAGTTGCGGGCCGCGCGACCCGGCCAAAGCGCCGGTCAGCGCCAGCGCGGTTTACACAAACAACTTCTACGTGCCCGGGGTCGGCTATTACCATGCGCCGTTTCGCTCGTGGTATCAGACGCCTTACAATTTTTTCGACGCCAAGAGCGGCAAATATTTCTTCGGCGGCCAATGGGCCACGACCCCGCACCTGAGCATCACCAATATTTCTTCGCCCACACCAGAAGTCGCCGCCCTCGCGCAGACGCAACGCACGGACGTGAGCCGCGGAGTCACGCGCAGCGGTTTCGGCAGCAGCTCGCGCTCTCACCACACCTGGTCCTGATGCAACGTCACGCCTGCCAACCTCGACCCGACTGGCGCGAGAAAGTCGAAAGCGTGGGCCTCACCTATCACACGCACGATGAGGGTCTCTATTGGGATGAATCCGGGTGCTATGAACTTACGCACGCCGAAGTGGACGCGCTCGAAGCCGCGGCGCACACGCTCCATTACCTGTGCATTGACGCCGCGGAAGCCGTGATCGAGCGGAACTGGTGGGCGCGCTTGGGAATTCCTGACGCCGCAGTGCCTTCCATTCTGCGCTCCTGGGAACAGGACGATTTCAGTCTCTATGGGCGTTTCGATTTGAGCTACGACGGTGTCAAGTCGCCGAAATTGCTCGAATACAACGCCGACACCCCCACGGCGTTGGTTGAGGCTTCCGTGGCGCAATGGTTCTGGTTGCAAGACCGGCACCCGGATGCCGACCAGTTCAATTCCCTGCACGAACGCCTCATCGAAGCGTGGCGACGTTGGGCCGGCCAAACAATCCATTTCAGCGGCGTCAAAGAACATGCCGAGGACGAAATGACCGTGCTTTATCTGCGCGACACGTGCGAGCAGGCCGGAGTGAAGACCAAATCGGTTTTCGTGGATGACATCGGCTGGGACGCCCGCCGGAAATGTTTCGTGGACCTCGATTTTGAGCGCATCGAGCGTTGCTTCAAGTTGTATCCCTGGGAATGGCTCTGGCACGAGGAGTTCGGTCGGCATTTGATCAACGAGCCGGTCCAGTTCATCGAGCCGACTTGGAAAATGCTGCTCAGCAACAAAGGTCTGCTGCCCATTCTGTGGGAGTTATACCCGGAGCATCCGAACCTGCTCCCGGCCTACGAACTTGCCGCGCCGCTGGGCGACCGATACATCCGCAAACCCAAACTGAGCCGCGAAGGAAACAACGTCGCCTGGGTCGAGGGCGGCGTGGTCGTCGAGGAAACCAGCGGTGATTACGGCGAGGAGGGCCACGTGTATCAGGCGCTGGCGTCCGTGCCGGAGTTCGATGGACACCGGCCGGTGTTCGGGGTCTGGATTGTGGATCACGAACCTGCCGGCCTTGGCATCCGCGAAGATACGCGCCGAATCGCGGGCGATTTGAGCCGGTTCGTGCCCCATTTTTTCCGTTGAACAATGAGCTTTGAAAACCCAACGCCGCTTCGGCTCGGCATGGTCGGCACGTTCGCCGGCAAGCGCTACCGCATCGTTGGGCGCGTCGTGATGGGCATGGACGACGAGGGCGAAACGTATTACTGGAACGAGTTCAACCTCCAGAGTGACGACGGCGACAACATCACGCTGGTTCACGAACCGACCGAAGACGGCGAGGCGTGGCGGTTGTTCACGCTGTTCGAGCCGAGCAATCCCATGAGCGTTCAGGAGGCGGCAGGGATTCGCATTGGTGACCGGGTTAACCTGGAAGGCAATCCCATTCGCGTGACGTTGGTGGACGAGTCACAGGTTTATTTCATCGAAGGCGAAGCGCCGGAAGGGGTGGAGGTCGGCGACGTGGCGCATTATTTCAACGCCGAAACCGCGAACAAGATGCAGGTGGTGAGTTGGACCGGCGACGAAGTGGAATTCTATCGTGGCGCCACCCTGCGACCGGAAACCGTGGGCGCGGCGTTCAACGTCCGCATTGAACCCCGGCGAACTGTCTCGCCAACCGGAAGCCTGCTGGGCGCGATGGGAAGTCAGTTCGGAAGCGGCGATGACTCCGCTTCGCCGCGCGTCCTCAAAGTCGTTGTCGTTCTGCTGGCCCTGGTCATTCTGTTCGTGTGGTTCTCGTCGCGCGGTACGTTCTCGCGAAGAAGTTCCGTTGTCCGCTCAAGCGCGCCCGCCGCCCCGTTGACGCTGGGGAGCGCCGGTTCGATCGAGGGCACGGTCTATCACGTGCGAGCTCATGCGCTCGTGGCCATCGAGGAGGTGGGCCAGTATTTCGAACGGCACGAATATTTCCTCGTGGATACCAATGGCACGCCGGCCCTGCTTGTTTGCGGAACCAAGCCGGGCGGCAAAGATTGGGGTCTCTTCACTTCACTTCAGCCGCTGGACGCGCCCACGCCCCAAAAAGCCGCCGAGGTCCGGTTTGGCGAGCGCGTGAACCTTGACGGGACCGTTGCACCTGTCAGCGAGCTGTTTCAAACCAGGGTGCTCAACACGGACCTGGAATTCCTGACGGCGCCGGTTTTGAAGACGGGCGATCGGTTGTTCGGCTTTGCGGCCAACGCGAATGGCGTGCAATTGCTCGTCCGATGGAACGAAGGCGGCATTGCCTTCCATCGGGGAAAAATTCTTCCGGAAAAGACGGTCACCGCGACTTTCGGTCAAACCGCGCGAAAGTAAAAATTCAATACTGCGACCCCGGCAATTTGCTATTCAACGCCGGGCACATCTGGTAATTAACACGCCGACAAATGAGTAATACGAACGAAAACGTGCCGGCCGCGGCACCCACGCCCTCTGATTTTATCCGCGATATCGTCGCCAAACACGTGGCGGAAGGGAAGTATCCGCGCATTCATACCCGCTTTCCCCCCGAGCCCAACGGCTACCTGCACATCGGCCACGCCAAGAGCATCTGCCTCAACTTCGGCATCGCCCGCGAGTTCGGCGGCGTGTGCAACTTGCGCATGGACGACACGAACCCGACCAAGGAGGACATCGAGTATGTCGAGTCCATCGAAGAGGACGTGGAGTGGCTCATTGGCGATTGGGCGACGGACAAATATGGTTTGAAGCCCAAGGGCAAAACTCCGGAAGCCCAGTCGTTGAACGGCAAGTCGGACTTCTTTTTGCCCGCGGTCGTTGGCAAGACGCATTCCGACGCAACGCTCGAACCCTTTTACGCGAGCGATTACTTCGACCAGCTTTACGAATACGCCGTCCAGCTCATCAAGAAGGGCAAGGCCTACGTTTGCGATCTTTCCCCGGAAGACACCGACAAATACCGCGGCGCACCTGACCGGCCCGGCCAGGAATCCCCGTGGCGCAACCGCAGTGTGGAGCAGAATCTCGACCTCTTCACGCGCATGAAGAGCGGCGAGTTTCCCGACGGCGCGCGGACCTTGCGCTCCAAAATTGACATGGCCTCGCCGAACATCTGGTTGCGCGATCCCCTGCTCTACCGCATCCGTCACGCGGAACATCATCACACCGGCGACAAATGGTGCATCTACCCGATGTATGACTTTGCCCATTGCTTGAGCGACTACATCGAAGGCATCACACACTCGATTTGCACATTGGAATTCGAGGTGCACCGCCCGCTCTACGATTGGATTCTGGAGAATCTCGATTTGCCGCGTCCCCTGCCCCACCAATACGAGTTCGCCAAGTTGATTCCCAGCCACATGATCGTTTCCAAGCGCAAGCTCATTCAACTCGTGAATGAGAAACTGGTTTCCGGCTGGGACGATCCGCGCCTGCCGACCATCAGCGGCATCCGACGACGCGGTGTGACGGCGGAAGCCTTGCGGAATTTCGCCATCGGGGTCGGGGTCACGAAATACATCAGCATGACCGACATCGCGGTTTATGAGCACGCCATCCGCGAAGACCTGAACAGACGCTCGTTGCGCCGGCTGGCGGTATTGCGCCCCATCAAGGTTGTCATCACGAATTATCCGGACGGCCGGACCGAGGAGCTGGACGCGGTGAACAATCCCGAAGACGAAAACGCGGGCAAGCGGAAGATCCCGTTCACCCGTGAACTCTACATCGAGCAGGATGATTTCATGGAAGCACCGCCGCCCAAGTATTTCCGGCTCAAGCCCGGCGGCGAGGTGCGTTTGAAATACGCCTACATCATCAAGTGCGATGAAGTTGTCAAAGATGCCTCCGGCAAGATTACAGAACTACGCTGCACCGCCGACCTCGAAAGCAAGACCGGCGGGGCGACCGCGGGTCGGAAGGTCAAAGGCACGATTCATTGGGTGAGCGCCGCGCACGCGATTGACGCGGAGTGTCGCCTCTACGACCGCCTGTTCAGCGAAGCCGAGCCGGAGAAAGACGGACGCGATTTCAAAACGGCGCTGAATCCGAAAAGCCTCGAAGTCGTCACGGCGAAATGTGAGCCGAGTCTGAAAGACGCGCAGCCGGAGTTGCGTTACCAATTCGAACGCCTCGCGTATTTCACCCTCGATAACGACAGTGCGCCCGGCAGGCTGGTTTTCAACCGGACGATCACGTTGAAGGACACATGGGCGAAGGAAGCTCAGAAAGGATAAACCTCATGGAACTCACCTACACCGTGCGCGGCGCTGACGGCAAGGAGTATGGCCCGGCGACGTTGGAGCAACTGAGCTCCTGGATCCGCGAAGGTCGCGTGCAAGCGCAGCAGGAAGTGAAACGCAGCGACATGGAACACTGGTCCGCCGCCGCCAACTTCAGCGAATTGCAGTCCGCCCTTCCTTCCACCCCGCCGGCTCCCGCGCCCATCGCACCCGTCACTGCGCGCGGCGGCAACGATCCGGCCACCGAGTCCCAGATGAAATCCGGCGCATCGTGGTTTTACTGGATCGCCGCGTTGTCGCTGATCAATTCCATCAGCGCGTTTTCGGGCAGCAGTTGGCGATTCATCATCGGGTTGGGCATGACCCAGATCCTCGACGCCATCGGCGGCGAGTTTGGCGGCAATGGCAAGGTCGTGGTGCTGGTGCTCGATTTGATCGTGGCCGGGCTGTTCGTACTCTTTGGCGTGTTCGCATACAAACGCCAGACCTGGGCCTTCGTGATCGGGATGGTGCTGTTCGCGCTGGACGGCGGGGTGTTTCTGATCGGGCAGGACTGGCTGGGCGTGGCCTTCCACGTATTTGTGCTCTATTGCCTCTTTCGCGGCTTCACCGCCTGCCGGGCGTTGAATGCCCGGTAAACCGATCGCGTCTTTCGCTTATGAAATTGCATTTCGTTCTCGTCGTTGCAGGCGCACTGGCCCTGCCGGCCGTCGGCCAGAATTCCGTAGATCCCTACATGGGTGACTGGCAAGGCAGTGTTTCAATAGGCGGCACCAAGCAACCGGTTTCCGTTTACATGATTCCGCTCGACAAGGGCCGATACGAAGCCCGTTTCGTTTCTGATTTCCGCAAGCGCGGTCCTTACCTGTTCCGCTTGCGCGGCGTCATCCGCGACGGCCAATTCCGGTTCATGGACGACATCCCGTTTGACGTCGGCCGGATTACGGACACCACGGACAAAGGCGTGGTACTGGCAGCCTCACTTTGGTCGGGCAAACTCGCGGACAACGCCACGCAAGGCACGGTGGCTGGACAACAATCGGGCCAGTTCGAGCTTCGGAAAACCGCGCGCGTGTCACCGGACCTGGGCAAACGCTCGCCGGAGGGTGCGGTGGTGTTGTTTGATGGATCCAATCTGGAGCAATGGCAGTCGCGAACTCCCGGCCAGCCGGCCAAGTGGAAGCTGCTTCCCGATGGCGTCATGGAAGTCGCCAAGGGCGGCGACATCGTGAGCAAGGAGCAGTTTGGCGATCATCAGATCCATCTGGAATTCCGGTTGCCGTACATGCCCGATTCGTTTGGTCAAAAGCGGGCGAACAGCGGCGTGTATGTGCAAGGCCGCTACGAATTGCAGGTGCTGGACAGTTACGGGCTGGAAGGTCTGGACAATGAATGTGGCGGTTTCTATCAGATTTGCCCCCCGTTGGTGAACATGTGCGCGCCGCCGCTGCAATGGCAGAGTTACGATATCACCTTCCGCCAGGCCAAGCGTGGCGACGATGGCAAGAAGTCGGCCAACGCCCGAATCACCGTCGTCCAGAACGGGGTGGTGATCCACGACAATTTCGAGCTGCCGCATCCGACGCCCGGCGGCTTGGATGACCGCGAAGGCGAAGCCGGAAGCCTGCTGCTGCAAGACCACGGCAATCCGGTCCAGTACCGCAACATCTGGGTGAAACGAATGTAAACGCGGATTGGCCGTTCGACCGGATGCAAATCACGTTTCCGGTATCGGCTCGTCTGATCTGATACCCAACCAGCACGCAGCGGAGAACAGGTAGAAGAACGCCACCGTCAGCAGCGAAACCTTCCACGAACCCCACCATTCGAGGCAATGCCCCATCAAGAGTGGCATCGCCGTACCGCCGAGATTACCGAAGGTGTTCATCGCCCCCGTAACCACGCCTGCGTGTTGGCCGCCGATGTCGAGACACGTCGCCCAACCCGGCGCAACGCCGAACGTGGCCAGACCCGCGGCGACCGCGAAGAGCAAAGCCGAGATCTTGGCGTCATCAGTCATGATTGCGACGACCAGCAACACCGCGGCAACCGGCAATCCGATCAAACCGGGGATGCGTCGTCCCCAGCGCCGACCGTAACGTCGAATCAACCGGTCGCTCGCCCAACCTGCGCCCGCCACGCCGGCCGCCATGCACAGCAGCGGCAACATGGCCAGCCAACCCGTGGTCTTGAGATCAAACCCGCGCGCCTGGAGCAGGTATTTAGGCATCCACGTCAGGAAAAAATACCAACCGTAGATGACGCCGAAATACATGCCGCACAGCAGAAGCAGCGAACGATTGCGCATCAGATTTGCCCACGGCACCCGCCGATGTGACTCCGGCGGGCCGGTGCCAATGAGTCTCAATTCCGCCTGATTCACGGAGCGGTGATGGTGCGGATCATCGCGAAACCACCAGAACCAGAAACCGGCCCAAACCAGTCCGGTGAGCGAATACACAAAAAAGATCGTGCGCCAGTGCCAATGAACCGTGCCGAGCAGTTCGGCGGTCACTTTCTGCGTCACCGCGCCCCCGAACAACGCGGTCATGATGGCCAGCCCAAAGGCGTTGCCGCGCCAGCCTTCCGGAAACCAGCGCGAGAACGCGCGGGACAGGCCGGGAAACATGCCCGCTTCCCCCACCCCGAATAAAAACCGGACGATGAACAACGAAACAAAACCCCCGACAAATCCTGTGGCGGCGGTCAGCAGCGACCACCAAACGACCACCCGCGTCATCATCAGGCGCGGCCCAAACCGATCCGCCAGCCAGCCCGCGGGAATTTCAAAAACGGCATAGGCAAACGTGAACGCGCTGAACATGTAACCCACCTGCGCATCCGTCAGACCGAGGTCCTTTTGCATGAACGGGGCCGTCATCGAAATACAAACCCGGTCGAGGTAGGAAATGGCCGTGATGACCAGGGCAAAGGCGAGCACAACAATCCGCGCGCGGGTTGGCGGCGCGCCGCAGGAAGGCGTGAGTCCCGTAGCCACGCCTTTCGGGAAATTGGTCATGCGCAAACATAGCCAATTCGCATCGCGAGCTACAACCCCCGAGAAAGCTGTCCACCGACGTTGCTTTATTTCTCGGCTCCCGCCGAATTATCCGCAACCGACCGGGTCAGCAGCGTGGCAATTTTGGTCCGGACGGGATCACCCGACGGAGGTTCGCGGAATGTGACCCAGCCGTAGTGGTAATGCGGGGAAGACCGATTCGTACGCACCAGGTCCAGCGCTGTTTCACCGCGCGCGTTGGTGAGTTTTGGATCCGCCCCGTGGGCCAGCAGCACGCGCACCGCGTCAAGCCGCCCGCCGTGCGCCGCCCAATGGAGCGCGGTGGAACCGGCGGGCATGGTCACCATGTTGTCGGCAGTGTTGGTGTGGCCCAGATTCACGTTGGCCCGATGCTCAATCAGGAGCTTCAGGACGGAAGTGCTTCCGGCGCGAGCCGCGTGATGCAATGGCGTCAGCCCGTGGTCATCGCCCGCGTCGGTCTGTGCTCCGGCCGCGAACAAGGCGGCCGCCACTTCATCTGAGTTCCACATGGCCGCAATGTGCAACGGAGTCCATTCGTGCGCGCCGCGTCCATTCGCGTCGGCGCCGTGGGCCAGCAGAATCCGCGCGGCGTCAGCCTGATCTCCGCGTGCCGCCTGCATCAGCATGCTCCAGCCGTCGGGGCATGCATGGCTGGCCAAACCGCGGTTTGTGGACAAGCAGCCGAGGAGAACGTTCGTCTCCCCGAGTTTCACGGCGTCCAGCAACATCAGCTTGACCCCGTGCTCGCGCAGCCACTCGGCGACCCGGCCCTGCCCTCGATCCAATGCGTCGTACAAAAGCGATTTATCACAGGGATTGGTCGTCCACAAATCGCCGCGCGTCGCCGCCAAGTCCTGGATGCTCTCGAATTGATGGCTGAAAATCGCCGAGGCGAGGAGCGCCGACGACAAGCGATTGCTCTGTTGCAACATTTGCCGCAACTCGTTGGTCAGACCCGTATGCATCGCATAAATCGGTTCAATGGGAGCGCCGGACTTGATGAGCAGGCTGACAACATTCGTCAGGCGTTGCCCGCTCGCGAACGCCAGCGGCGATTGACCGTTGGGTAGTGGCACTTCCGCGAGGCGCGGTTCGGCGCGCAGCCAGATCTCGAACTGGCGATAGTCGCGGCGCATCAGCGTATTCCAAAAACTGTCTGTTGTGCCCGGCGGACGAACCTGCCAGGCCATGCTTGAATTCGGCTGTTTGGCAGCAAGCAACAAGGCGCTTTCGCCCTGCCCATTCCGACGGGTCACATCCGCCCGGCGCTCCGTCAACATTTGCGTCATCATGTAATTGCCATCGCGAAGGGCCACATGCAGCAGCGTGTCGCCAGCGGCGTTGGTCGCATTAATCAGTTCCGGATGGCGCTTGAGCACGTTGCCGCAAATGTCGCGGATGTTTGCCCACCCGCGCGACTTGTGAACCAGCGTGTGCAGGAACAATTGTCCGTTCGCATCCGGGCGCGACGGGTCGGCTCCCGCGCGCAGCAAGGCCTCCGCGGATTCGGTGGCGCCTTGAAAAAAATCACCGGCGGCTATGGAATCAGCCAGCATGAGCAACGCGGTCTGGCCGAGGTTGTTGGTGAGGTCGGGTTGCGCCCCGTGTTGAAGCAGCATTTCCACGAACTGCGCCCGCCGCACGTTCCAATGCCGGTTGGTCGCCGCAAAGTGCAAAGGCGTGAACCCCTCCGCATCGCGGACATTGGGGTTCGCTCCGTGCGCGAGCAACAAAGCCGCGTTGGTCATGGTGTTTTGGCTGGTGCCAGCCGCGAGCCAGTGTAACGGCGTCCGCCCGAAGCGATCGGGCAGGTCCGGTCGGGCTTTGACGTCCAGCAAAGCTTTCACATATTGGGCCGGCTGCGGCCGCCAATCCGCGTTGGTGACGGCGCGATGAAGCAACGTGAGGCCGTTCGTATCCCGCGCATTCGGATCCACACCGCGCGAGAGCAAAAGGCTCAGGTTGGTGGCAGAATGCCGCTCGTTCCGCAGCGCGTAATCCAAAACACTCCGCCCGTCACGGTCGCGAGCGTTGACCGCCTTGCCCGACCGTTCGATCAACATGGCCAGGGTTTCGGGGGCGGAATTACGTGCGGCCAGCTGAAGCGGGATCACGCCTTGTGCGTCGGGAATGTCCGCCCGCGCCCCGGCTTGGAGCAACCGCGCAATCCGGTTGGTGTGCGGATTCGCGCTCCAACTGATCCAATTCTGACCGCATAGAATGTGCAACGGCGTCTGGCCCGTTCGATTGGTGAGGTTCACGTTGGCGTCGTGCTCGATTAGCCAGGCCGTCAGGCTGGTGTTCGTCCACGTGTTGATCGCCGGCTGTGGCAGGAGCTTCGCTTTGATGAGCTTTTGGAGCGTGTCGCGGACCACGCCGGGCCGGCGCATCCAGTTTTGCTGCCAGCGTTGCCAGAAGCGCAGGTCAATCTGATGTCCGACATTGTCGTCCATCTGGGTCATGACTTGATGCAGCGCCGTATTGCCGTTTGTGTTGGCCGCATTGATCTTGGCACCTTTGGATTGCAGTAGATTCATCGCGTTCCACTGCCGGCGGACGACCGCCCGCCAGAGGGGTGTGCAGCCCTCCGCATCGCGCACATCCAGGGCGAGACGTCGCTTGAGCAGAATCGAAATGACGTCAGTGCGTCCCCTTTCCGCCGCGACGTGGAGCAGCGTGCTGCCGTCGGGGTTGACATCGGTTCGCGCCCCGGCGTCGAGCAGAGCCTCGGCGTTGCCCGTGAAGCCGGTTTCCACGGCCATTCGCAACGGTGTCCGACCGGCTCGGTTCGTCACTTCCAATGGCGACTTCGCCAGAATAAACAGCCGCACACAGTTGGTCTCCCAGTTTGCGGCCGCGATATGCAATGGCGTGTTGCCGTCCGCATCGGCTGCGCGAACGTCGGCGGACTTGAACAATAAAGCTTTGACCAGACCGGGTGAACCATTGCGCGCGGCCAGATGCAGTGGCGTCATGCCGGCCGGAACGGCGCCCGCGTTTGGCAGACGCGCCGGCTTCAGGCTGGCCAGAGAGGTCTCCGCGCCCGCTTCCAACAGCCGTTCGGCGCTCGCGACTTGATTCGCAAACACGGCGTAATGCAATGGCGTGCGTCCCAAGCCGTCACGCGCATTGGCCAACGCGGGGTTGGTTCGCAGGAATCCAGCGAGTTCGTTGGTCAAACCCAGACCCGCCGCCGAGAAAACGTCCAGCGTCGCTCCACGTGCGAGCAGCAACTCGGACATGGGAACGCCCGGTGAGCCCGGCATCGGTCCCCGAATCGCCCGCCCCTGCCAAGCGATTTGAACATTCGCTGGAAAGCCCGCGATACCCGCTCCACTCACGCGCGCTGCTGTCACGGCTTGTAATGGAGTCAGTCCGTCGCCGTTCGTCTGGTTTACGGAAAACCCGGCGGAAAGGAGAAAGTCGAGCGCGTTCGTGCGCCACCAGAGCGCCGCAAGGTGCAAGGCCGTGTCGCCGCCGGGCGTGCGACGATTGATGCCGGGCCGGTTGGTCAGCAACAGGTCCGAAACCGCGTCGCCGCGCTTGCTCAATGTGCTCTCGACTATCGAGGTGGGGTCGCCGACGCGGATTGGGTCAAACTGATCAGCGCCACGATCAAGCAACTGTCGCAATAGCTCATCGCTGGCAGCGTCGTTCAATTGCCCGGGCCACCATTGGTCCATGAAGAGCACCAGCGGAGTCTGTCCCGTTGCGTTGGTGCGGGTCGCGTCGGCCCCGGCGGCGAGCAGATTGGTAGCCATGGCCCAGCCGCGACGTTCCAACGCCAGATGCAACGGGGTTGTTGCATTGTTTCCCCAAGGTTCATTAGGATTGGCGCCGTGTTTAAGCAGCACTGCCAGCATCTCCGGACGAATGAAAATGACCGCCCGTCCAGCCGCGGACTCGCCGTGCAAACGCAGCAGGTCGTCGGCCCGGCCCGGGAACTGGTCCAGCAACCGCCCAACTTCGACCGCGTCGTTGCGGTTGAACGCCTCCATGACGGCACGGGCCGGGTTACCCAACATTACCATGACAGTAAGGCGGCGATAACACTTCGGCACATACCGGTCGTGGATTTCCTTCTGGAGTTCCCCGGCTGATTTGCCCGCCGCTTTGACAGCGCCGATCAGCGGCAACGTGATCTCACCGTTGTCTCGAATGCGTTCTTCATGGGGTTGCAGCGGCGGCTCGGTGTCAAAGAAGGTCACGGTAATCAGGTCACCCACCTTGAAGCTCAGCCCACCTCCCGTCAGAACCGCGCTATTGGTAGGAATGAAGGGAATGGCCGCAGGCGGTGTAATCGGTAGCAACCGCGGAGGTGGAGTCGCACGGATTATTGCCCGCGGCCCGGGAATGGTGTTGGTTTGCGAAAATGAGCACGGGGAAATAAACGCTGCCGCCAAGGTGAACAGCAAGGCGATCAGAAACCGGCTGGCCCATCTTCTCCGCATGGAAGCCAGCTTAAGTGCGCAACACTGCGGTGGCAAGCAAGGGAGATCACCTCAAAATTCAAAGCTCAAGTGAAACCCCAACCCTCAAATCTCAAAACCGCCAGTCGTCAGCCGTTGCCGAGTGACAATTCAACGGTTTGGAATTTGGAACTTCCTTGAGCTTGCCGAGGTTTCAAACCTCGATCCCGTAAGCCTTGATCTTGTTGTAAAGCGTCTGGCGTCCGATGCCGAGGCGCTTGGCGGCTTCCAGCTTGTTGCCGCCGGTTTCCTTGAGCATCTGAATGATGGCATTGCGCTCCACACCTTCCAGCAGCGTGAAGTTCGTGTCCTGCGACTCGACGCCCGGCGTCTTGATGGCAGTAACCGAGATGTCCGCCGCTTCCACCATGTCGCCCTCGGACAGCAGCACGGCGCGTTGCACTTCGTTTTGCAACTGGCGCACGTTGCCCGGCCAGTCGAAGGCGGTCAGGCGTTCGACGGCGCCGGAAGAAAAGCCGTTGATGGTGCGGTTGGCCTGCGCGGCGAAGCGTTTCAGGAACGCATTGGCCAGCGGCATGATGTCTTCACGCCGGTCGCGCAGGGGCGGCAGATGCACCGAGATGGCGCTGATGCGGTAATACAAATCCTCGCGAAGCTTGCCGTCTTTGAACGCGTCCTCCGGCTTCCGGTTGGTGGAGGCCACGACGCGGCAGTTGGTCTTGTAACTCGTCTTGCCGCCAACCGGGCGCACTTCCTGATCCTGCAACACCCGCAGCAGCTTGCTCTGCGTATCAATCGGCATTTCGGAAATTTCATCGAGCAACAACGTGCCCCCTTCGGCCTGACGGAACAGACCTTCGCGATCGGAATGCGCGCCGGTGAACGCGCCTTTGACCGAGCCGAACAATTCGCTTTCGATCAGTTCGCGCGGCAAAGCGGCGCAATTGATCTTGATGATGCGCCCCTTGCTGCGGCGGCTCATGGCATGAACGAGGTCGGCGATCACTTCCTTGCCCGTGCCGCTTTCTCCGGTGATGAGCACGGTGGCTTCGCTGGGTGCGATCCGTTCAATGGTGCGGACGACTTCCTGCATGACCGGGCTGCCAAAAATGGGCGACACGGTGCCGCTCATGGTTTCGAGCGCGCGGCGCAACGTGCTGTTCTCCTCGCTCTGCTGCCGGCGTTCAATGGCACAATTGACGTCGGCCATCAATTTCTCGTTCTCGAAGGGTTTGGAAAGGAAGTTGGATGCGCCGCGTCGCGTCGCCTCCACCGCCATGGAGAAAGTGCCGTGCCCCGTCAGCACGATGACTTCGGTGTCCGCCCAGCGTTTCTTGATTTGCGGCAGCAAATCCAGTCCGTCCGCGTCGGGCAACTTCACGTCGAGCAGCACCACGTCGGGCTGCTCCTGACCAAAAGCCTTTTGGAGGGCCGCGCCGTTCTCAGCCTCGGTCACCTGATAGTCATCGCCCAAAACAGCGGTCAGGACGCTGCGCACGTCGGCCTGATCGTCAACAATAAGTACTTTGCCCTTCATAATAGATTTCGACGGTTAACCACACATGCCTGCGTGAAAGCGGAGAAAATGGCCCGGTGTTCCGGGTAACGATCCACCAGCCGCTCGGGGTGGAATTGCACGCTCAACAGGAACGGCAGCAAACCGGCTGCTTCTGATTTTAGTTGCATAGTTTCTACGATTCCATCGCGACTGCGACCGGCAACGGCCAACGGATGAGCCGGGCGCGCCACCGCCTGATGGTGCGTGCTGTTCACGCCCAAGGTTCGCTTGCCGGCTATCTTGGCAAGCAGCGAGTCTGGTGTCAAACACGCATCATGCACGACCTGGCATTTCTGGCGCTGCCGCTGGTGGTTCATGGCCCCGGCGACTTGCGTGCGAATATCCACGAATAACGTTCCGCCAAGGGCAACGTTTAACATCTGGTGACCCCGGCAGATCGCCAGCAACGGCTTTCGCTGCCGGAAAACCTCGTCCACCAGCATCAATTCCCGCAAGTCCCGCGCCCCACCGTCGGGTGTTGTGTGCACCGTGCGGCGCAAAGCACGCGGAAGCCGTCGCAGATATAGATCTGGATTGATGTCGTCACCACCGGTCATCAAGACCCCATCCACGCGCTCCACGCAGGCGGCCACCAGTTCGCGCGAGGTGGTGGCCGGCATGGCGACCGGAATGCCGCCCGCTCCCATCACCGCGCCCTGATAGGTTTCGGAAAGACTGATGGACATATCCCCGAATTCATCGCCTTTCGTTTCAATGCCAGGCGATACGAGGATCAACGGCGGTTTGGTCATGCGGCGCCAAACTTAGCGACGCCGGGCCGGGTTGTCAGGGTAAAAATCCGTTGCCGAAACGCCACGCTCACGCGGCACTCTCCAGAATGGCCACGGCCGCGGCGTAGTTATCCGTGTGACTGAGGCTGATCAAAACCGCGCGGCCGCCACGTGCCTGCAGCAGCTTCTGCCCATTGCCATGCAGAGCCACAAACGGTTCGCCGGATTCCCGGCGTTTGATCTCCATGTCATGCCACCCGAGTTGCGCGCCAATCCCGGTGCCAAACGCCTTGGAAATCGCCTCCTTCGCCGCAAACCGGGCGGCGATAAACGGCGGCGGGATTTTGTGCGACTGGCAATACGCGATCTCTTCCGGAAGCAGAATACGCTTGAGAAAACGCTCGCCAAACCGTTCGACCGACGTCGCCACGCGCGCCACTTCGATGATGTCAATGCCCAGACCGAGAATCATTGTGTCTGCTCGTTTTCTTACGCTTAATCTTCATCTTAATCCGGGAGCCTTTTGCCATTCGCTTTACAAGCAAGCTCCCGAACAAGATCAAGGGTGGTATGCTATCCGCGGTACCGCTCCATCAACGCCAACATTTCCTTTACGGCGCCCACCAGACCAACCGTGACGGCACGGCTGATGATGCTGTGCCCGATGTTCAATTCCACCAAATGCGGCACCCGGTGCAACTCCGCGAGGTTGACGTAATTCAAACCGTGACCGGCGTTGACTTTAAGACCCAGGTCGCGGGCCTGTTTGGCGCCGTTGATGAGCCGCACCAACTCGGCCTCGCGTTGCGCGGGTTGGTCAAAATGTTCCGCGTATGAACCAGTGTGCAGTTCAATGAACTGGCTGCCTGTGCGCGCGGCTGCTGCGATTTGCGCCGGGTCCGGTGCGATGAACAAACTGACCTCGACGCCGCCATCGTTCATCTTCCGGCGGGTCTCCGCGATAGCGCGTTCGCTGCTGACCACGTCCAAGCCGCCTTCGGTGGTGATTTCCTGCCGGCGTTCCGGCACGAGGCAGATAATGTCCGGCTTGAGCTTGAGGGCAATGGCGACGATCTCCGGCGCGTTGGCCATTTCAAGGTTGAGCCGGGTCTTGATGACTTCGCGCAGCTTCCAAATGTCGCGGTCCTGCATGTGACGGCGGTCTTCGCGCAGATGGGCCGTGATGCCGTGCGCGCCGGCCGCTTCACAAACCAGCGCCGCGGCGACGGGATCGGGCTCACCGCGTTCACAGCCGCGATACCGCGCCTCACGCAACGTGGCCACGTGGTCAATATTGACACCGAGTTTCAGCATGATCGTTGAGGGAATTACCGCAAAGCGGCCAAGAAGCCAAGCGCATTCAAAAGCCGGTCGCGAGCGCTTTGAAATTGACGCACCGACTAATTCTCCGGCTACTTATGCGCCGTGCCAATGCTTCGCGTATTTCTGAAATACTGGCTGCCCATTGTGCTCTGGGCGGTGCTTATCTTTGCCGCGTCCGGCGATCGGCAATCTTCGCAGCGTTCCTCCCGGATCATTGGCCCGTTGGTTCGGTGGATGTTTCCGCAAATGGCGGAGGAGAATGTCAATGACATCGTCACCGGAGTTCGCAAGTGCGCGCACGTGACGGAATACGCGATTCTGGCCTGGCTGCTGTGGCGCGCGCTCCGCAAACCAGTGCGACGGGACTCGCGGCCATGGAACTGGAAGCTGGCCCTGGTCGCCTGGGCTTGCGCAGTGCTCTTTGCCGCCAGCGACGAATTCCATCAAGCGTTCGTCCCCAACCGGGAAGCAACGGTCCGGGATGTGATGATTGACGCAACGGGTGCGGCGCTCGCGCTTGGGGCAATTTGGGCCCTGGGCCGCTGGCGAAAGCGTTGGTAAGAACGATAGAAGGGTGGAGATCTATGATACTGGTGACATCAAACAAGCCGAAGCAATTGCTGCAAATACGGTACGTGGGGCGCGTGCAACCGGACGAGTTCCAACAAACGGAAGCGGACTTTCGGGCACAACTGGCTGAGCTGTCGCCGGGATTCAACCTGCTGACGGACTTCAGCCAGATGGAGTTCATGCCGTTCGAGTGCGGAACGGCCATCGGCCGCATGATGGAGGCGGTGGATCAGGTGGGCGTGAGCCTGGTGGTGCGGGTGATTCCCGATCCGAGCCGGGACATCGGGATGAACATCCTGACCGCCTTTCATTACTCGCGGCGACCCCGGATTGTGACCTGCGCCAACCTGATGGAAGCAGCCCGGGCGCTCGGGTTGTAACGATCTATTGAATCTGACGGTTTCGCCGCGCGCGCAGCGCTTCAAGAATTCCAACGAAATTGCATTACCCTTCCGTCACGCAGTTTGGGGGCATATGAACGTTGGCATCGGAAGAGTTCCTTTGTTCGGCTCACTTACTCGCCGTTGGCCAAATTTGCTTGCGCAAGTTTTCACCTAATCCTCCGCCTTCGACTCCCGTGCCGTCAAATCCTGCACCGCCTGGCGCACGTCCTTGCCCTCGTAAAGCATCGCGTACACTTCCTCGATGATCGGTGTGTCCACTCCGTGCTTGCGCGCCAGTTCGCGGGCCGAACGCGCCGTGGGATAGCCTTCCGCCACCGCTGTCATGCTCGCGACAATCGCTTCGGCTTTCTCTCCACGCCCAAGCCGCTCGCCAAATCCACGGTTACGGCTGAGTTTGGAGAAACACGTCACCATCAAATCGCCCAGGCCGCTCAAGCCGGTGAACGTTTCCGCCTGCGCGCCGCACGCCACCCCCAACCGCCGCATCTCGGCCACCGCGCGCGTCACAAGCGCCGCTTTCGAGTTGTCCCCGAAGCCCAAGCCGTCGCAAACCCCCGCACCGATGGCGATGACATTCTTGAGCGCGCCGCCGAGTTCGACGCCATGAACATCGCTGCTCGTGTAAACCCGGAACGCGGGCGAATGAAAAAGTCCCTGGACCGTCTGCGCCGCCGCTGCGTCGAGGCTGGCAGCGACGATGGCCGTCGGCACGCCGCGCGCGACTTCCATTGCCAGCGTTGGACCGGACATCGCGACGATGCGCGCCTTGGTCGAGTTTTCCAGGAGGATGTCGGTCATGGTCGCGCCAGTCTCGAATTCGATTCCCTTCGTCACGCTGACCGCAATGCCCTCGAATTTATCCAACACTTTGGTTGCGTTGCGAAAGCCCTTGGAAACACTCGCCACCACGACCAGTTCCGCGTCGGACACAGCTTGGTTCGCGTCCGGCTCGGCGCGCAAACTCGGCGGCAGCTCGATGCCCGGCAGGTAGCGTTCGTTGCGGCCGGTTTGGCGAATGGTCTCAATCGTCTCCGGGAAAAAATCCCACAGGGTCACCGCATGTTCGCGTGCGGCCAGCATGCGCGCCAGCGCTGTGCCCCAAGCTCCGGCTCCGAGAACGGTGATTTTCATTTGGCAGAGGTTGGCGATTGCGCCGTTGGTTCGGAGGATTTTTCGCCCAAGCGATGTTCCTTCCCGGCCATCAGCCGTTGAATGTTGGATTTGTGTTTATAAATCGCCAGCACCCCCAAGCCCGTGGTCACAACCCCCAGACAGGTGCTGTTCGTGGTGAGCCAGACCGCCGTGGGCAAGGCCACCGCGGCCCCGATGGACGCAACTGACACGAACCGACTTGCCGCCAATAGCAGGATCCAGACACCCAACGCGATACAGGCGGCGATTGGCGCCAACGCAAGAAAAACCCCGGCGGATGTGGCGATGCCCTTGCCGCCTTTGAAACTTAGCCAGCAGGTGTAAATGTGACCAAGCACCGCACACGCGCCGGCCAAAATGGCGTAGTTGAATCGCACCTCCGGATGTCCGGCCACCTCAAATGGAAAAAACCCGGGCAAATGATCGTGCAACCCCGGGTAAAAGTTGAAAACCAAAGCCACCGCCGCAAATCCTTTCACGACATCCACCAGGAACACACTGATTCCAGCCGGTTTGCCGAGGACGCGAAGCACATTCGTCGCCCCGATGTTTCCGCTGCCGGTTTTGCGAATGTCCACGCCCCGGGCTTTGGCCACAAGAAACCCGGTCGGGATTGATCCCAACAGGTATGTCACCATCGCAACCAGCAGGTAACCGGCAAATTGCACAACGAGATTTAGAAGACTCGCGACCAAAGTTGAAAGCGGAAAATCGCTGGCGTCGCCGCTTTAGCGTGTTCCCAAACCAGCTACAGCTTGAACTCCGGCTCAGCCCAGTTCGGCCTCGAACTGCTCGACTTCCGGAAAACGCGTCCGGCCGCGCACCAACCGGCCGAGGCGCGGCTTGCGCTGGTTGTAAACCTCGACGGCGTCCGCATCGGCGTAGCGCATGAAGAGAATGCGCCGATCGCGATCCGGTGAGAAATTTCCTTCGGACTTGTGCAGGGTCCAGCAATGAAAGAACAGTGTTTCGCCCGCTTTCATCGGCATGGGGATCGCGCTGGTCTCGTCCACCGTTAGAGTTACTTCACCTCCGCGTTGCTTCTGCTCGACGGTCTGGTTGACCTTGATTTGTTTCTGTTTGTGGCTGCCCGGGATGAGCCAGAGACAACCGTTGCTCTGGTCGGTGTCATCCAGGGCCGTCAACGCGCTGATGGCGGTGTAGGGGTCAAGTTCGCCGTAGCCGTTGTCCTGATGCCAGCCAAACGGCTTGGTGTTGCCCCGCATCTTGAAGGTGAGCTGGCTCGTTGCGCATTTGACGTTCGGGCTGACGACCTGTTCGGCGACGTCCACCAGCGGTCCGCGAAAATAAAAATGCCGGACCACCGGGCTGCGGTGATGGATGTTGGGGAGCAGCGCGTTTTGCAGCCAGGTCGCGTTGGGATCGTATTCGCCTTTCTCACCGCGCCAGGCGGTCATGCACTCCGCGCGCATCTGTTCCAACCCGGCGTCGGTCAACGTTCTTCCGATCATCAGGTAACCTTGGTCGCGGTATTGATCCACCTCGGTGGGAGACAGTTTGCGGTAAACAAACAGTTTTGTAAGATCCGTCTGGTTAGGTTCGAGCATGGTTGCCGGCATAAAATTACTGGGTGTTACGGGCAATTTGCCCGGTAACCTCTTTCAGTCAACCGCATTTTTGTGCCGTTACTCCGGCAAGGAAGCGCCCTCGCCGCGGGTCAGCCAGTTCAATGAGAAGCTGGCAAACATGATTCTTTCGTACGCATTCGTCTGGCCGCATTCGTAAAGGCAGCCAACCCGCTGCTCCGGCAATGGCGCGAGGCACGAGTAGGCGGCAGCCTGCGGATGCAATACCCGCGCGGCCGGCCAGGTCTTGCCTTCATCATAACTCAATCGCACGGTCATCGCCTGCCGCCGCTTTTCGTTGGCCGGGTTGCTGAACAGAATCCGGCTTCGGTCATTTGCGCCCGGCCACGAATAGCGGACCAAGCTCGCCTGACAGACCGGCTCTACCAACCCCGGATGATCCTTTGGCGGCGTCCATGTCATTCCGCCGTCGTGGCTGACGGATTGCGCGCGACGGCCGCGTTTGAAATACGCCCGCATGTCCAGCAGCAAGGTGCCATTGCCGTCGGCCACTTCGATCACCTGACATTCGTTCACCTTGGGATGCACCACACCGCCGATGCGCCAGGAGCGACCGTGGTCATCACTGTAAATCACATGTGAACCGTATCCGAATTTCCCTCCGCTGGCTTCGGCAACTGGCAAGTCATAACTGTGGTCGCAAGGGATGATCATCCGTCCGGCCTGCGGTCCGTAGCGAATCTGGATGCCGACGCCCGGCCCAGTGGCGTACCAACCCCAATTGGGGTCTTTCACTGACGATGTAATCTCCACCGGCGGTGACCAGGTCTTTCCGTCGTCCTTACTGTTCGAAAGCCACACCGTGCGGGTCGTTCGGGCGAGTCGCTTGGCGATGGCCGCTTCACTGTCGCCCGCCTCATTCCGTGTCAAAAGCAGCCAGACGATACCTGTTGTCTCATCCAACACGGGACACGGATTACCGCAGGTGTTCGCAGCATCGTCCCAAATGACCTGTTGCGAATTCCAGGTGCGGCCGTTGTCGGTGGAGCGCTTCAACAACAGGTCAATGTCGCCCGCGTCGGCCGCACTGTTTTTCCGCCCTTCGCAGAACGCGAGCAGGGTGCCGGCCTTGGTCACCAACAGCGACGGGATGCGATAGGTATGGTATCCATCGCGGCCTCTGACGAACACCTCAACCTGCTTCAAGTCTGCTGAGGTGACGGAGGAGCCGGCGTTCGTCGTGAAAGCGCAGAGCAACACGACGCTCACGACCGCAAGCACAGAGGTTCGCACAATCATCGTGATACTTTCGCCGACCGGCTGCCATATACCAATCCCAATTCCGGGATCGTCGTAAAAGCCCGGTTTGTTCGCCGCTGCCGGAACGACGTTACAGTTTGGGCTTTATACTTTGACGGTTGAAACCTATACATCCCGCATGGCAACGAAGGTCAAGGTCGCCGTTCTCGGCACCGGCTCGCTCGGCAAAGAGCACGTGCGGATCTACGAGCAGATGGATTCTGCCCGGCAGGTCGAGCTTGTCGGCATCTACGACACCAACAAGGAGGTCGCCCGGCATCTGGCCACCAAACATCGCACGCACGCCTATGAATCCCTGGCGGAGCCGCTCGAAGAAGCGGACGCCGTGAGCATTGTCACCCCGACCAACACGCATTTCGAACTGGCGAAGACGTTTTTGGAACAGGGCAAACACGTGCTGGTCGAAAAACCCATGACCGACAACGCCGCGGAGGCGGCCGATTTGGTTCAAATGGCGCAGGCCAGAAACAGTGTGCTGCAAGTCGGGCACGTCGAGCGATTCAACCCGGTTTTCAACTATCTCCAGACCGCCGCGCCGGAGCCGCGCTTCATTGAAACGCACCGTTTGTCCCCCTACCCTGCCCGCTCAACCGACATTGGCGTTGTGCTGGACCTGATGATTCACGACCTCGACGTGGTCCTGGCGTTCGTCAATTCGGCCGTGACGAGTGTGGACGCCGTGGGCATACCGGTCTTGAGCAAATCCGAAGACATCGCCAACGCGCGGCTGCGGTTCGCCAACGGTTGCGTGGCCAATCTTACCGCCAGCCGTGTCAGCCCCGACCGCATGCGGAAAATCCGCGTGTTCAGCGGTGGTGCGACGCCCAGCTACATCTCGCTCGACTACCGTGCACAGGAAGGTTTCATCTACCGCATTGCGCGTGACGACGAAGAAGAAAGTTCCATTCTCAAAAAGGTGCTCGCGGGCAAGCTAGGCGTGGGGCGCGACACCACAATCGTGAGCGCATTCGCCGGCAAGCGCATCGTCCGCGAGCCGGTGCCCATCGCGAAGGAAGAGCCGTTGAAGCTGGAGTTGGAGCATTTCGTGAACTGCGTCCGGCAACGACAGACCCCGATGGTCAGCGGCGAATCGGCAAAGCGGGCGTTGGATTTGGCGTTTGAAATCACGCGGCAGGTGCAGCAGAGCAAGTGAAGCCGCGCTCGTTCATGCTCATCGCCGGCGAGGCAAGCGGTGACTTGCTCGCCGGCGAACTCGTCGGCGCGTTGCGCGAGCGAGTACTTACAACCGAGTCGCAACCCACGACGGATGTGCAACCGTTGCGAACGGAACTGGCGCCATATTTCTTTGGCGCAGGCGGGCCGCACATGAAGGCAGCCGGCGTCGAACTAGCCTTCGACCTCACGCAACATTCGCTAATTGGCATCTCGGAGGTGTTCAAAAAGTATTTCGCGTTCCGGCGCATGTTCAACCAACTGCTGCGGCTCGCCATCGAACGCCAACCGGACATCATCATCGGCGTGGACTTTGGCGGGTTCAATTTGCGCTTCGGCAAAGCGATCAAAAGTTACGTGCGCCAGCATCGCCGGGAATTCGTGCCGTGGAATCCGAGGTTGGTGCAATTTGTTTCCCCCCAAGTCTGGGCTTCGCGTCCCGGCCGGGCTTACACGCTGGAGGAGAATTACGATCTACTGCTGAGCATCTTCCCGTTCGAGCAACCATGGTATGCGCGGCGGGTGCCGAAACTGCGGGTGGAGTTTGTCGGCAATCCCATGGTGGAACGAAATCCAAAGTCCGGGCTCCCGACTCCGAAATCTGATGCCGCGGGGCCGGTCGTCTTGTTTCTGCCCGGCAGTCGCGCGGATGAAGTGCGGCGGCATTGGCCGGTGGTGGCCGGCGTATTTGCCTTGCTGCGGCGGGAAAAGCCAACGTTGCGCGGCCAGGTCGTATTCCCAAACGAGACCCTCGCCCAATCCGTTCGCTCGCCCGGCTTGCCGACCGGTCTGGACATACAGGTGGGTGGATTGGCAACGGCGCTGTCCAACGCCGACCTCGCCATCACCAAGTCGGGCACGATCACCATGGAGTGTGCGATATTCGGGGTGCCGGCGGTGGTGTTTTACAAAACGTCCTGGCCGAACTACTTCATCGGAAGCCAGCTTGTGAACGTGAAATACATCGCCATGCCCAACCTGTTGGCGGGTGAAGAGCTTTTTCCGGAGTTCATTCAACACGCGGCCACGCCGGAGAACATCGCCCGCACCGCACTGGAATTGCTCAACAATCCATCGCGCCGTGAAGCGATCAAAACCACGCTAGGGAAGCTCATCGGCTCATTGGGCGGCCCGGGTGCCACGCAACGGGCAGCGGAGGCGATTGTAAGTTTGCTCCCATGAAAGACATCACGAATCCGAACTGGATCAAGGCCAAGGGCATCTTGTTCCTGCTCGTAGGAATTCTGGCCGCGGTGTTGTTGTTGCTGGAGAACCTGTCCTGGAAGAGCGCGCTGCTGCTCGCGCTGGCGATCTGGTGTTTCTGCCGGTTTTACTACTTTGCCTTCTACGTCATCGAACACTACGTGGATTCTGATTACCGGTTTTCCGGGCTTTGGTCGGCCGCCCGTTATCTGTTGAAACGGCGGAAGTGAGCCGGCGGCCCGCCCGCAAGCCGGCGCCGTTCGTCGCCGACCTCGTCAAGGATTGATCCGCGCCGGAGGACTGCTGGAAGCCACGGCCACCGCAGCCAGCGCCACGGGCGACACCGCGCTCACCGCTCTTCTGCGTTTCCGCGGCGACGTGGCCGGTTTCGATTCAAGCGGCTTTGCGTCTGGCTCGCTTTTGATCGCCTCCGGCAGATAAAGATAGCGTCCACAACTGTCGCACAGTTGGATGTCCTCGTCGTGCTTGAGCACCATGACCACGGCGAGCGGGAGGCGCATGTGACAGCCGGTGCAGACCTGATTGACGACCGGAACAATCCCTTTTTTGCCACGGACGCGCAACCGGTCGTAATGCCCGAGGATTTGCGGTGGAATCTTGCCGCGCAATTCAGTGATGGTTGCTCCGGCGTCTTCGCCCTGCTTCGCGGCGAATTCCAGCGTTTGAAGTTTCAGCAGGTTTTGCATCGGTTCATTCATATCGCCAAAACCTTTCAGCCCTCCGAGCTTAGCAGTCCTGTCAAGCCCCGTCCAACCGGCCGATTGCCAGCAAGATCCCGTGCAGTAACGCATGCGGATTCGGCGGACATCCGGGAATGTAGGCGTCCACGGGCACAACCATGTCCACTCCGCCCAAACTGGCGTAGGTTCGGCCAAAAATGCCGCCGCTGCAACCACACGCGCCGACGGCCACAACCAGCCGTGGTGCGGGCATGGCGTCGTATGTTTTACGGAGCGCCAGTTCCATGTTGCGTGTGACTGGCCCGGTGACGAGCAACATATCCGCGTGGCGCGGCGATGCGACGAAATGAATGCCAAACCGCTCGATGTCGTAGATGGGGCTGTTCAGACCCACGATTTCAATCTCACAACCGTTGCACGAACCGGCATCCACTTCGCGGATGTGGAGCGAGCGCCCGAGGACTTTATGAATGCGCGCCTGCAATTCACGACCAGCCGCCGCCATGGACTTCCGGGCTTGAATTCCCGCATTCAGCCGGCCGGCGTCCGGGTGCGGGCCTGGACCGCCTGCGGGCGGGACTCCGAGCATTGCCCCGTGTGTGCCGTCGGAGTTGAGTTTGTATTTGGCGGTGAACTTCAAGTCCCCACTGCGTCGGGTCGCAAGTTCACATTGATTCGTCATGCGGATGGCCGGGTCCACTTCGGCGCACAGACCACAAAAAATGCACCGGCCCAAATCCAGCGTCGTCGCCCGCGTGCCATTGGCGTCGACAAAAGCAATCGCGCCGGTCGGGCAAATCGCCGCGGAAGGTCGGGCGTCCTTCCAACTCGCGAAATCGATTTCCGGCCGCCCGCGGGTGTTGGACGAAACCGCCGCCGGGGTTTCCGGGTAGTTCGTGGTGACGACGCCCGTGGCCAGACTGGTTCGGAGAATTTGCAGCATACTCAACGGTCCGTGCCCGAATACGACAGGTTGAAACTTTTGTTGATGACCGGGAAATCCGGCACGATGTTGCCCAGCACCGCTTCACTAAGCGCGGGCCAGTTTTGCAGCGACGGGTCCTTGATCTTGCAGCGCGCGAGCCGATTGCCGGGCAAAGTGCGAATCCAGTGGAAAATTTCCCCCCGCCAGCCCTCAACGTAACCCAGCGCCACGCGATGCTCGGGCAGGGCTCCAATCTCGGTCCGGATCACGCCCGTCGGCAGCTTGTCCACCAGTTGTCGGAGGATGCCCAGCGACTGGGCAACCTCGTCAATTCGCACCTGCATCCGCCGCAGCACGTCGCCTTCGCGATAAACCGGCACGCTGAACTTCACCTCGCCGTAGGCCGCGTGCGGGAAATCGCGTCGCAAGTCGCGGTCAATGCCGGAAGCCCGTCCCGCCAACCCCACCACGCCGAGGTCGGTCGCTGTTTCAGGCGAGAGCGTGCCCGTTCCTTCCAACCGGTCGCGGGTGGAGGCGGAAGCCTGAATCAATTGGACGAGCGACAGAAACCCGGGCTCGATCTCCGCCACGAACCGGGCCAGCGTGTCAATTTGCCCGGCGTTCCAATCAAACCGCACTCCCCCGATACACGCCATTCCGCGCAGCAGACGGTTGCCCGTGAGTTGTTCGTTGAGACGCAGGACCTGCTCCTTGAGCCGCATCGCGTGGGCGTTGGCCACCACGAACGCGACGTCCGTGGCGATCGCGCCGATGTCGGCGATGTGATTGTAGAGGCGCTCCAGTTCCAGGCAGATCGTGCGCATCGCCCGTGCGCGCGGCGGCGCTTCGAGCTGCGCGGCGCGTTCCACCGCGTGACAAAACGCCGTGGCGTGCGCGAAGCTTGAATCGCCGGAGATGCTTTCGGCCAGCCGGACGCCGTGGGTTGCCGGCATGTTTTCAAACAGCTTCTCGGTTGCCTTGTGCGTGTAAAATAGGCGGATTTGCAGGTAGAGAATCGGTTCGCCGGCGACGCTGAAGAGAAAATGTCCCGGCTCGATGATGCCCGCGTGCACCGGCCCGACCGGCACTTGAAAGACCCCGTCGCCCGCGACTGACCGGAACTTGTGGCGCTCGCCGGCAAACGGAGCCAGCGGGGTTCGCAGGTCGAAATCCTTGCGCAACGGATAAATCTCCGGCCAGTCGTCGTGCAGCGCGCAACGACGGGGATTCGGATGTCCGATAAGCTTCAAGCCGAACAGATCCTGAATTTCCCGCTCCTGCCAGTTCACAGCATGCACGGCGTTGGTGAGCGAGGTGAACTCCGGTTGATCGGGCGCGATCGGGATGCGCAGACAGAAAAACGCGTGCGCCGAATCCAGGGCAAACACGTAGCGCACAAAGAAGCAGCCGCTCCGCCCGCGCTCGTCCTCGGCGAACACGCTCACCAATCGGGCCTGCTGCTTCTTGTAGAAGTAACCGCACAGGCCCGGCACGAATTGCAGCTGCGTGTGAAGATAGACTTCGTTGTCATTGAATGTCCGCACGACCTCGAGCTGCGAGCCGAAGCGTTTGGCCAGGTCGTCGAGAACCGTTTGGAGGGCGGGCGGAACGTTCACGGTTCACCTCCGATGATGCGGGCGCTCCGCTGCACCAACTCGAACAACGGAGCCGGCAGCCAGAATCCCAGCACGCTCACCACCGACGCGAGGCCGATCAGCACGCCAAGTTTCCACGGGCAGACCACGGCACGCGGCATTTCGTCCCGCGGCATGCCGAGATTCATCTGAACCAGGTGGCGCAGAAATCCCGCGAAAATCGCGACGACGCAGGCGATGAACAGCGCGGTGAGCCATTCATGACCGGCGGCCATGCCGCCGCTGAGGATGGTGAACTCACTTTGAAAGATGCTGAACGGCGGCACACCGGTCAGCGCCAGCACCGCCAGCACAAAAAGCACGCTGGAAACGGGGACGACCCGCAGGGCGCCGTGCACCTTGCGCAGAAACGGGGTGCCGAACTCCTGTTGGATATTGCCCGTGCAAAAGAACAGCAGCGGTTTGCTGACAGCGTGAAAAACCATGTGGAGCATGGCGCCGAGCATGCCAAGCTTTCCGCCGAATCCGATCGCCGTGACCATGATGCCCGCGTGCTCGATGCTGGAATACGCCAGCAGCCGCCGGAAGTTGCGTTGCACAAGGACAAACGGTACCGCCACCGCCATCGAAGCCAGGCCGAACCACAACAAACAGTTGCCGCCAAATGCGGGCCCCAGGCATCCCGCGGCCAGCGTGTAAAACCGTATGATGGCATAAACCGCACAGTTGATCACACCCGCGCCCAGCAGTGCCGCCGCCGGAACGGGCGCTTCCGCGTAGGCGTCCGGTTTCCACGTGTGCATGGGAGCGAGCCCGGCCTTTGTACCATAGCCAAGCAGCGCCATCATGAACGCGAGCCGCATGGCGTCGGGTTTGAAATTACCGGCCAGTTGCACGAGCACGGACCAGTTCAGCCCCTTGCCGGTTTCACCCCCCAAGGCGTCCGCGGCCGCGTAATAAGTCAAAATCGTGCCGAACAAGGCCAGCGAAATGCCCACACTGCCGATGATGACGTATTTCCAGGCGGCTTCGAGCGAACCTTTGTCGTTGTAAAACGCAATCAGCAACACCGAGGCGAGGGTGGTGCCTTCCGTTGCCACCCACATCACGCCCAAGTTGTTGGCGAGCGCGGTGAGCAACATGGCGAACACGAACCACGGTGTAAGCCGGTAATAGCGGCGAATTTGCCGCGCGGTGGCGCGGCCCGTTTGTTCATCGCGATGAAAATAACCCACCGCGTAAATCCCGCAGGCCAGCGCGACAAACGCCGTCAGTCCCACCACCAATGCGCTCAACGCGTCGGCGAAGAGAAAATCGTTGAACGCGGAAACCGAACCGTTGGCCAGGACCTCGGCCACCAGCCGGCCGGCCAGGCAGGCCACGCCCACAAATCCCGCCAGATTGAGCCACTCCAAGAGCCGGCGCGCGCGCACGAAGGCGCAGACCAGGCCCGTCGCCAGCGGCACGAGCAGCAGGAAAATGAGCGTCAGGTTCATCCCTTCAGCCGGTTGAGTTGGTCCACGTCAATCGTCGCAAACGTCGCGCGAATCCGGAACACGAGAATGCCCAGCACGAGCACGGCGATGAACAGGTCGAAGAAGATTCCGAGTTCCACGACCAGCGGCATGCCGTAGGTCGTGAGCGAGATGGCGGCGAGGAACAGGCCGTTTTCCGCGCAGAGCAACGCGAGCACCTGCGTGATGGCGCGCCGGCGGTTGATCATCAAAAAGAACCCCATCAGCACCAGCGCGATGGCCACGCCGAAGGTGTTGTAACCGGAATGGTCGGCCACGCTGAACGGTCGGGCGACCAGATACCCGAGCAACGTGAACCCGCCACACAAAAGCATCGCGGTCGGCGCGTTGATCCAGGGATGCATTTCCTGTTCGATACCGATTTGCCGCACCAGCCGCCGCAAGAACCACGGCAGGGCGATCACCTTGCCCGCGAGCGTCAGCGCGACCGTCCAATAAACGTGCGGCGCGTCGTTGAAGCACGCGATGACGGCGCCGATGCCCGCGAGCAAAAAGGATTGAATCGCAAAGAGCCGGATGTTCGTCAGCAACATCCGCTGCGTGACCATGAGCAGTTGCACGACGAGCATCAGCGCCGCCAGCAGCGGAATCAGCCGCGACGCGAGTTCGGGGTCGGTGAAATTCATCGGAACAGAAAGGTTGAGAGCAACGCCAGGGTCGCGAGCACGAAAGCCGCGTTCAACAGGTCCGGCACGCGAAACAGACGGAGTTTCGCGTTGGTGGTTTCGACCAACACCACCGCGCCCGATAGCAAGAGCAGCTTGCCCACGAAACACGCCAGCGACACTCCCAGGGCCGCCGGCGTGAAATCCGTGGCGATCCCCACCGGGAGAAAGATGTTCACGAGCAAGGTCATCAACACGAGTTGTTTGATCGAAGCACCCCATTCCATGAACGCGAGGTAACGGCCCGAGTATTCGAGCAGCATCGCTTCGTGAATCATGGTGAGTTCCAAATGCGTGGCGGGATTATCCACGGGCACGCGGCCGGTTTCCGCCAGCAGCACGATGAACAACGCGGCGAAAGCCATGAGATGCGCGGGATTCAGCCACGTCGCGCCCAAGCCGCGCTGCGTGGCAACGATGTGGCTGAGATCGGTCGAACCGGCGGTGATGGCGACGGTGAAGATCGCCAGCATCAAGGACGGCTCGGCAATCGCGGAAATGGTCATTTCACGGCTGCTGCCCATACCGCCAAACGCGCTCGCCGGATCCAGCCCGCCCAGCGCCAGAAAGAACCGCCCCAATGCCAGCAACCCAATGACCGCCAGCGCGCCGCCAAACAAACTCAACGGCGCTTGCGTCGTCAGCATCGGCACCATCAACCCCGCCAGCAGCGAACTGATTAAGACAACATACGGTGCGGCCGAAAAGACCCAGCTCGCGTGCTCGGAGAGGACCATGTCCTTGCGCAGGAACTTGATGATGTCCGCGTACGGTTGCCAGAGGCGCGGGCCACGGCGATTTTGCAGTTTGGCCTTCCAGTTCTTGATGCAACCGCTGACCAACGGCGCGAGCACGAGCAACAGCGCCGTTTGCAACAGAATTGAAATCGAGTCGAGGTTCATGAAATCAATCCGAAATCCGAAAACAATCTGAAGCCCAAAAGCGTTTTCGCCGACGGTCCATTCGGATTTTGGTTATTCATTCGATTCATAACGCGAACAGGAGCAGCAACAGCAGCGTGATAAAAATGTAGATGAGATAGGCCTGCAGGCTCCCCGCTTGCAGCGCCCGCATCCGACGCGAAAGTCGCAACACGGTCCGGTTCAATGGACGATAGATTCGTGTTTCAAACACTTCCTCCACATGCGCCTCGAATCGCAGCGTCTTGGTGAAGTAAGGGGAGTAGTCGTATTCCCTTTGCACTTCACGGTGCGGGCGGAAGAGCGCCTTGAAAATCATGCGGATGGGCTTTGAGAATCCGGTGGCGGTGTATTCCATTTGCGGCGTCAGGCCTTGGAGACCGCAATCCCACGTCGGACCGATGCGAACTTTCGTACCGCGCGCAAACACCAGCCGCAAAAGGAACGGCACGACCAGCAGGCATCCGCCCAGCACCGCGAGGCCGAGCGTGGACACCGTGCCGCCGACCGGCGTGCCGCTGGTGAGCACCAAACCGTTGGCGATGGTGAGTTGACCGGAGATGCGCTGCTGCGTGAGTTGTTGCGTGACCGGATCCAGCAGCCGCATGAATATCGTTGGGAACAAGCCGAGGAGGACGCACGCCGCCGTCAGCAGCCCCTGCCCCAGCAACATCGTGCCCGAGGCTTCGCGCGCCCGCGCAGCGGGTTCGCTGCGGGCTTGTGCGAGGAAGGTGATGCCGAACGCCTTGACAAAACAGGCCGCCGCCAGCGCGCCCGTCAGCGCCAGCATCGCTCCGCTCAAGGGGAATATCAGGCGCATCACACTGGTGGTTGTACCGAAACCTTGCAGCAGTGACTGATAAGTCAGCCATTCGCTCACGAAACCGTTAAGCGGCGGCAGCGCGGAAATGGCAATCGCGCCGATGAGAAAAAAGGCGGCCGTCCCCGGCATTCTTTTCGCCAGGCCGCCAAGTTGTTCCATGTCCCGCGTGTGCGTGGCGTGCAGCACCGCACCTGCGCCCAGAAACAGCAGGGCCTTGAACAGCGCATGGTTGATCGTGTGATACAAACCCGCGATGAGCGCCAAGGTCGCCAGCACCGGATGTCCGCTGTGCAGGAACAGCAACGAGGCGCCAAAGCCCATGAGGATGATGCCAATGTTTTCGATGCTGTGATAGGCCAGCAGGCGCTTGAGATCGTGCTGCATCAGCGCGTACAGCACGCCGAGCACGGCCGACACCGCGCCGACCGTCAGCACCGTGACGCCCCACCACATCGGTGGCGTGCCGAGGAATTCAAAGCACACCCGGGCCAGACCGTAGATGCCGGTTTTGATGAGCACGCCGGAGAGAAACGCGGACACGTTGCTTGGCGCAACCGGATGCGCCGCCGGCAGCCACGTGTGCAGCGGAACCAGGCCCGCCTTCACGCCAAAGCCGGCGAGGAAAAGCAGGAACGCGGCATTGCGCCGGCCGTTGGACATTTGCGCGCCCACCGCGTGGAAGCCATCAAAGCCGTAACCCCCCGAGGCCTGAAACAACAAAAGAAACCCGAGTATCAAACAGCCCGTGCCGATGTGCGACATCACGAAATAGAGCACGCCCGCGCGACGCGCTTCTTCCTGTTCGTGTTCGAAGCTCACCAGGCCGTACGCCGTGAGTGCCATGATTTCCCAGGCAATGAGAAAGAAGAAGGCGTTGCCCGCCGTGACCACCAGTGTCGTCGCGAGCAGGAGGGCGTTGTAAAACGCGCCGAGCACGCCGACGCTTTTCCGTCCATAAAACCCGCCCGCGTAGCCGAGCGAAAATAAAGAAATCGCCAGCGCCACCACTGACAACACCAGCAGAAAGAAAGCCCCCAGCGCATCCAGCCGCACGGACCACGCCACGTAGGGAATCAGCGGCGGCAACACCTCGAACGTCTGCGGGGAAGCGTCACCGAGCAGGAAGGTCAACGACGCGCCAATGCCCAGCGCCGCTGACACGATGGCCAGGCCGAACGAAAGACCGTTGGCCGCCTTCGCGGATCGTTGAACGAGCAAGCCGCAGAAACTTCCGAGCGCATAACCCGCCAGTGCCAGCGCCAGCAGGAAGGTGGGAGGATTTTCCATGGCCGGTTGATTCGCTCCCTTCAGTCAGGTCCGCACGCGCGCAGCCAGACCCGGCGGAAAAGCAGCCGCACAAAAGGGTTCGTGGTATGTCCAGTGGCTGTCATGAATTCGACTCCTTGGGGACATTGGAGTTTTCCGCCGGGGACATCAACCCGCCGCTCCGACTCGCCGCCCGCTTCAGGGCTTCGTCGGCGCGCTTAAACGCTTCGGCCATGGCGCGGCGGGCGGCCTCGAGTTCCGCCTTGTGCTGTTGCGACATTTCAGGCGATGGCGCGGGCGGAAGACCCAGGATTTCCCGCGCCCGTTCCAGGGAAAGCTCGATGTTCGCGCACACATTTTCCCGGCCGAGCCGGTCAAGGAACCCCGCCTTGTCCATCATGAACAGCGGTTGGGTGTGGGGACCGCTAAGAATGACATGCTTGCCGCGACGTTGCAGCCGTTCGTAAAGGTCTTCCAGCGCGTTCAAACCGGTGGCGTCCATCGCGAGGACCTTCCGCATGCGCAGAATCAAGATGTTCGGCTCCTGGCCGCTGCGCTTCAGCGCGGTCTCCAATTTGTCCGCGGCGCCGAAGAAGAACGACCCGAAGATGCGATAGACCATCACGCCCTTGGGAATTTCCTTTCCGATCAGCGAATGCTGCGAGCCTTCGGTTTCGGTGGTTTCATCCACGGCGGTAATTTGCGTGGTCTCCGAAACCCGTTTGATGAACAACACTGCGGCCAGCACCATGCCGATTTCGACCGCGACGGTCAGGTCAACCACCACGGTCAACCCGAACGCCGTGAGGAACACCGCCGCGTCGCTGCGCGGCCATTTGGCAACGCGGGCGAAGTTGTGCCACTCACCCATGTTCAGCGCCACATTGACCAGCACGGCACTCAGGGTTGCGAGCGGGATAAATTTCGCCAGCGGCGCCGCGGCGAGAATGATCACGAGCAACGTGACCGCGTGAACCATTCCGGCAACGGGCGTGCGCGCACCGCATTTGACGTTGGTGGCCGTGCGCGCGATGGCACCGGTGGCCGCGATGCCGCCGAAAAGCGGGCTGACGATGTTGGCCAACCCTTGCGCCATGAGTTCCTGGTTTGAGTCGTGCCGGTCGTCCACCATGCCGTCGGCAACCACGGCGCACAGGAGCGACTCAATGGCGGCGAGCAACGCGATGGTCGTCGCCGGTTGAAAGAGTTGCCGGATGTTTTCCCACGACACCGTGGGAACGTGCGGCGAGGGCAACGCCTGCGGAATTCCACCGAACTTGCTGCCAATGGTTTCGACGGGGAGCTGGAATAACGCCACCGCCAACGTGCCCAAGACGAGCGCGACAATTGAACCAGGCACACGCCGTTGCCATTTTTTTGGCCAACCGAGAATGATGGCGAGCGAAGCGACCGCCAACGCGAGTGTCGGCCATTGAAACGTTCCCGCGTGACCGAACAGCGCGCGCATTTTCTCGATAAATTCAGACGGCACTTTGTCCACGCGCAATCCGAAGAAGTCCTTGATTTGCGTGCTGAAGATGAGCACGGCGATGCCGGACGTGAAACCCATCGTTACCGGGTAGGGAATGTATTTGATCATCGTCCCCAACCGCGCCGCGCCCATGACGAGGAGGATGACGCCCGCCATGATCGTGCAGATGGCGAGGTTTTCCGGGCCGTATTGCGCGTAGATGCCGTAGAGAATGACAATGAACGCGCCGGTTGGCCCGCCGATGGAGACTCTGGTGCCACCCAGCGCCGAAATCAGGAAGCCCGCGATGACCGCCGTGAAAATTCCGGCCTGTGGCGGCATCCCGGAAGCAATCGCGAACGCCATTGCCAGGGGCAACGCGACGATCCCAACCGTGATTCCTGCGACTAAATCCGCTAAAAAGGCCTGCGACGAATACTCTTGCAGCGTTTCCGCCAGTTTCGGGCGGAACGACATCAAAGGTTTCATTCTCTAAAATCTCAAAAAGGCCAAAGACAAAAATGTCTCAGCATAGGGGCGATGCTGCCGGAGGCCGGGTAAAACACAATCTTTTTCGCGACCGGGCATCTCGCGCGATTCGACATCCACAAGGAAATGTGACGTTGTGCCAATGTAAGCGGCAGGACGGTTTCGCAATCAAGCGCGCTTGGCGTAATCCAACTTCCAAGGCTTGCGATACTTCACGCCGACGAAACTGTCCGCCCGGTGGTCCCCGACGACTTTCTCATTCACCGCATCCCATGTGATTTTTCGACCGGAACGGAACGCGACGTTGCCCAAGTGCGCCAGGGTCGAAACGTGATGGCCGACTTCGAGGTTGAGCACGGGTTGTTTCCGTGACTTGACGCAGTCGAGGAAGTTGCGGACGTGCGCGGGCCGGGCGTCCACGCTGCTCTGGTGCTTTTCGGGTTCGAGATTGGCCTTGCGCCGCTCGGGGACCAATTCCCAACCGGCATCGTTCAAGAAAATCGTGCCTTCCGTCCCGCTCCAGGAAATGCCCCACGAACGTCCATTCAGACCAACTCCCAGCCCTGCTTTGTGTTCCCAAACCATCATGAAATTCGGAAACTCGTAGGTGGTTACCTGGGAGTCGGGGGTTTCAGTATTGTCATCAAGCACGAATTTGCCGCCGCTGGAGACCACAGTCTGCGGCCATTCCAAACCCGTGCCCATCGTCATCATGTTGATCAGATGCACGCCCCAGTCGGTCATCAAGCCGCCCGCGTAGTCCCAGAACCAGCGGAACTTGAAGTGGAAGCGATTTGGATTAAATGGCCGTTTCGGAGCCGGTCCCAGCCACATGTCGTAATCTACGCCCGGCGGCGGCGGACCGTCGGCGGGCTTGCCGTTGTCCGGAATCCAGTCGAGATATGCCCAACCGCGGACCATGGCGAGTTTGCCAAGCTTGCCGGACTTCACGAACTCCGCGGCTTCGATGATGTGCTGGCAACTACGCCACTGCGAACCCATCTGCACGACGCGATTGTGTTTTTGCGCGGCGGTCAACATGGCACGCCCTTCGTCAATCGTCTTGGCCAGCGGCTTCTCCACATAAACGTCCTTGCCCGCCTGACATGCCATCACCGTCGGCAGGGCGTGCCAGTGATCCGGGGTGGCGACGAGCACAATGTCCACGTCTTTCCGGTCCAGCACCCGGCGGAAATCCTTGACGGTATCCGGTTTCTTGCGGTCCCGCTTGGCACAAACCTCCAGCCCCTTGGCGATCATCGCATCGTCCACGTCACAAATCACGACACAGTCCACCTCGGGATTGCCAAAAAAACAATCCAGGTCGCCACAGCCCATTCCGCCGGAACCGATGACACCCAGCCTGATTTTGCCGTTTGGCCCGGGTTCTCCGGCCCGGCTGGAGCGAACAAAAGGAGTGGCGACGACGGCGGTGGTCAGGGCGAGGGTGGAATGGCGAACGAATTCGCGGCGGCTTATTTTTTTCATAATCATGGCACGTTAGGCGCTTATTGCGGCAATCTACGACGTGACACCGTTCAGAAAAAGAGTAAAGTCACGCGCGTAAAACCAGCGATGACACCGGGCTTACATTTCGCGAGCGCTACGGGAACCTGCCGGCGGTCCCACCCATCCTTCTTCCGCCTATGATGGACGCCGACGAACGCGAGATTTACTACTATTTGAAGCCGTGGCGGAATGAGTTTATTTCCTCGCACGAAATCTGTCGTCGCGCGGGTGGCAAAAGACGCTTTCGACACGATCAAGAGTGGGCCAAACCCATACTCGTCCGCATGGCTGAAAGAGGCATCCTCGAAACGGATGCTTCGGGCCACTACCGGCTCAAACCGGCCGAAAAAAAAGGGCGAAGGTCGAAACACTGGGTATCCCCACAGATTGCCCGCGTTCTCCGGGAAAGTGGGCGGGATTTCAGCGACGTGATTATTGATGACGACGAGATGGATCGCTATTATGACAGTTTGTAAGCAGCCGGCCCGATTTCAGTTTCAGCGCAGGTGACAGTCGAACCATCGCGTCGCCAAATGCGCGGCCGTTTCCAAGGTGCCGCGCTCCTCGAACAGGTGTGAAGCGTCCGCTACCAGTTCCAATGCCTTCTGACACTTCAACCGCGCGAAAGCGGATTCGTTCAATGGGATCACCGCCGAATCACAAGCACCGACGATCAACAAGGTCGGTGCGGTAACGCGAGCCAGCGCGTCACCTGCCAAATCGGGTCTCCCGCCCCGCGAAACGACTGCGCGGATTTGCCCGCCCAACTCCGCTGCGGCCAGCAGGGCCGCGGCCGCACCGGTGCTTGCACCAAAGTATCCGAACGGCAAACCGCGACTTACCGTCCCGCTCGAAATCCGATTGGTCACGGCCACGAGCCTTTCCGCCAAAATCGGGATGTTGAACCGCAAATGGCGCGTGTGCGACTCAGCCGCCTCCTCGGGAGTCAACAAATCGAAAAGCAGCGTTGCCAGATTTGCCTTGCGCAAAACGCCGGCGACGAATTGGTTGCGCGGGCTGTGCCGGCTGCTGCCGCTGCCGTGTGCGAAGATGACCAACCCACGCGCGTCGGACGGAATGATCAGTGTGCCACTCAATTGGACATGATCGAGCGGAATAGCAATTTCACCGGCGCTCAAACTGTCTTCGGTCATGGTTTATGGGCTTGGGCGTTGCTACGCTGATCGCCATTTCAGCACGACCACCTGGCCGTGATCCTTGTGCGTGGGGTCAATGCAATGCAAGGCGAGGTTCATGCCCCCGCTTTGCACGGTGGCCTGCACCCAGCCGGAGGGATTCTGCGGCTGAAAGACGTACGCCACCGGGGGCAGGTTCACGAGGTGGATGCCGCTTTCGTCAGACCGCACATTCCATTTGTGGGTGTGCCCGAAAATCCAGGCCTTGACGTGTCGGCGCGGGCGAATGACCTCGAACAACGCCTCAGTGTCCTTCAATCCACCCACGCTCTCGCTGGTGCCGGGATTGTGATGAAGCAAAACCAGCGCGGGCTTTTTGCGATTCGCATCCAACGACCGAGCCAGCCATTCCAACTGCGCCGTGCCGAGCAAACCGGGCGTCTGCAAAGTGGTTTCGAGTGAATCGAGTACGAACCAGTTCACTACCGAGCCACGCAGGAGCGCGACCTGCCGGTTCTTCACGGGCCGTTTCGCCACTCCCCTTGCTTCGAGGGCCGCCCAAAAGTTCTCGCGCTGATCATGATTGCCGACTGCCAGATGAAGTGGCAATCCGCCCGCGCGCAGCGGCTCCAACAAGTCTGCGAACGTCGCATAGTCATCCTTCTCACCGCTGTTGAATGCACAGTCACCGAGGACGAACACGCCCGCAGGACGTTTGACCAGTGCCAGGATGTCGTTACCTGCGCGCGAGAAATGGCCGGCTAGGTTGATGCCTCGTGCAAATTTCGCCGGGTCACCGGCGATGTGCGTGTCGGCCATCAGTACCCATGCATTTGGATCGGTGCGCCGGCTGGCGGCCAACAACGGGGGTGACAGCGCTGCTGCCGCCGCAGTGGCCAAAGCGCGTGCAAGGAAGTCCCGCCGTGAAATGCGAGGCAAATGGATCGGCATGCGACCTTACTACGTCGCCAACAAACGCGGCTCAAGAAGAAAAGGGATCAGCCGGCCGAACCGAACACCGCCAGTTGCGTTGATGTGAGACCACTGCCGAGATTAGCCGGTTTCTCAAATACTTGAATATCTTGTCGTTTCTTGCAATTTCCTTGTTAAATGATGGTTCGGCGTCCACCAATCTCTGATCGCCTTCAATCGCAAGAATGGTTTAAGGCGAATTTTATCCTTTACAGAGCTCGGCGAATGGCCTAATCATAAACTAACGCAGTTTCCGGACGCGATAACTCAGTTACCGTGAACGGTGTGCATGAAAAGATCACAGAAAAACCTGCGAGAAAATGGCTACCCCGAACACGGGAAAGGAGCTGCTTTTACCCTGATCGAATTGCTGGTGGTCATCGCACTCATTGCGATCCTCGCGGCATTACTTCTTCCGGCGTTAAGCAAGGCACGCCAGCGGGCTTATGGCATCACCTGTCTTAACAACACCCGGCAGCTCGGATCGGCATGGGGACTTTACGCGGACGATCACGATGGCCGGCTGGCGTATAATCTCGGAATGGCTGGCGGCCCGGGCATCACCGTTGTCTCCCCGCGCACCAACCTGAATTGGGTGAACAATGTTTTGACCTGGGGTTTGGAAGCGGACAACACGAATGCGACAGCGATCACGGACGCCAGCCTTGCTCAATACGTCAGCCACGCAATTCAAACCTATCGTTGTCCCTCCGACCAGGTATTGCACGCACGGCAGCGCGAAGCAGGTTGGGCCGCGCGGGTACGCAGTTATTCGATGAACGCCATGGTGGGGGACGCCGGAGAAGTCACCCGGAACGGTTACAACAACAACAATCCTGACTACGTTCAGTTCTTCAAGCTCGCCACCATTGCCAAGCCATCGCAGATCTTCGTTTTTTTGGACGAGCATCCCGACAGCATCAATGACGGATATTTTCTCAACAAAGCCTATTACGCGAAATGGTACGACCTGCCCGCGTCTTATCACAACGGCGCAGCGGCGTTCTCATTTGCCGACGGTCATAGCGAAATCCACCGGTGGCTAAACGATTCAACCAAACCTCCGTCCCGGCCTTTTGCGGTCAATTTGCCCAAGGCGGTTGCGGATGACCAGCGTTCGGATCTGGATTGGGTGCTGGAGCGCATGAGCGAAGAACGGTGATTTCGTTCAGTTCAGATATTGCCGGATCAATTCCGCATCTCCTTCGGTTGCCAGCACGTAAACTTTCCTGCCTTCGGTCCAGGTGGCCGTCATCAAACTATTCACCTCGGTGATTTGAGTTGCTGATCCTGATGGCGCGTCGGGCACTGCATCCCGGTCCACCACGAAAAGGAACAGGTCCGCCTTCTCACCGGGACGGAGCGGCCGACCCGTGAGGAAACAAATCATGGATACCGGTTTACTCTGCCAATTTAGCAGACCGCACCCGGTGTTTGCGACGTTGGCGAGCCCTTTCGGTAGCACGTAATCTGCCGGGGACTGGTTGCGGGCCAGATAGGCGCGGATTGCAGTTGGACTGTTCGTTTCCAGGGTCATCCGATATTCCCGAAGCACCGCACTCACCATCCGGTTGCGATACAGGTCGAAGTTCAATTCCTCGCTCGGCGGTGTGGTTGAGCCGAACCATAAAGCCGCCACGGAAACCAGCACAGCAATTGCAGCGGCGACCACGACAAGCGCAGCGGACCGTCGCAGCCGTTTGTGGAACAGCCACGAACGACGTTCGGAGAGGATCTGCTCCCGCAAGCCTTCAGGAACGCCGATCTGCCTGAACCGCGCCCGCAGGGCGGCCTGCACGGCACAATGATCCTCGAACCATGCCTGCAACTCGGGATCCTGGCGCATTCGCGCGAGTGCCTCAAGGTATTCCGGGTCGTTGGCATCCGCCCTTCCCGGCTGATACAGAGACAAAATCGCTCTGGCTTCCTGGCTAGTCACTGGTTTGATTTCTCGTTTGTTTTTTTGTCGGCAAATCATCCGCCAACAGTTTCTGCAATTGTCCCACGCCGCGGGCGATGCGCGACTTGACCGTGCCGATCGGCACGCTCAAAATGTCCGCGATCTCCTTGTAGGCGTAATCTTCCAGATAGAAGAGCGCCACCGGCGACTGAAACACTTCGTCCACGCGTTCCAGCGCCTGCAGCACCTGGGTCGTGTCCAGACTGTTGGCCGCTGCGGGTGAAATCACCGGCAATTCGCAATCCACCGCTTCCAACTCCTCGTGCGGAAAGCGCGTCAGCCGCCGCCGCGATTCCAGAAACTGCCGGTGCAGGGTTGTGAAGAGCCACGTCTTCACTTTGGCGGGATCCCGCAATTGATGTCCCTTGGTCGCCCAAATATAAAATGTCTGCTGTGTCAAATCGCACGCGTCCGCCTCCGACCGCGTCAGGCTGAAGGCAAATTGGTAGAGTGACCCGTAGTATTGGGTCACCACGCCTTCAAAATCCAGTTGTGGAGCCATAGCGCGGCATCAACTGTAGGAGTATCAGCACCAGCAATTGTTCCCACCCGTGGGGTTGAAGGATTCTGGCGCAATCCCCGAACCCGTTCGAGCGCAAAGTATTTCCCGGGAACAATCCTGTTGTTCGCCCATCCTACGTTCTGAAGCCGCACCATACCAAGTCAAAATCTTGAATCTTGAATTGTGAACCCGCGCATCACTACCGTGAGATTTGAAGCACGGTTGGGTGAATACCCTAACCTGCCGCCGAACGCTTTGATTCTGGCGGTAAGCCACAAATCCGGCCGTAAACCTGGGGAAAGCCAGAAGCGCACTTCATCTCTGGCTGCACCAACGCAGCGAATCGCGGTCAAGTTATGGCAAATCCACCTTTGGACAAAACCAGTGAAACAGGCTTCTCAATGAATTCATCCCTCCTTCGCAAAATCAACCCGGTGCTTTCGGCAATTCTGCTCATGCTTGCCATGTTGGGAGCGCGAGGCCAAACGACCAACAGCGTCACGGCCGGCGACACGGTGAATTACACCATCAACACGAAACCGGACCCGCCTTTCGACCTGCAGCGCGGGGTTACCTATGTGTTCCAGTTGGGCAACCTCTCCATCCATCCGTTCTGGATCAAAACCAATTTGACCGCGGATTTTACGGGTGGTGCAGCGCGCTACACGAATGGCGTCGTCAACAACGGGGCAACCTCCGGCAACGTCGTGTTCACCGTGCCCCCGAGCGGCCCTGCCACCCTGTACTACCAATGCGGCAACCATTCCGGGATGAATGGCACGTTGACGATCGTCAACCCGCCGTCGCCACCCACCGTCCGCATTGTTTACATCAACGTCGCTGATTTCATCACGCTCAAATCCACCGGCACGAACGGCTGGAGCGCCGTGCCCGAATACCGTTGCGGCCTGGACGGGACGAATTGGTCTCCGGTGGCTTTCTTCACCAACGCACTCGTCAACAACACCAACACCACCACGTTTGGCCGTCTGGACGCCATCTGCGGTTCATCGAATGTCTTTCTGCGCGTCCGCAACCAGAAAGTTCCTTGAAAGTCCGGTGAAGTCCGGGCTTGCGCTTGTTCCAGCTTGTGTCGGTTTGCAGTTCTCCGCCAGCATGGCGGCTGAATGACGACGCTTTTGATTGCCACGCGCAACGAGCACAAGGTCGCCGAGATCCGCGCCATCCTCGGCGACGCGCTCGGCTATCTGACGCTGAATAATTGTCCTGGGGCGCCAACGGTCGTCGAGGACGCGGACACTTTCGCGGGCAACGCCACCAAGAAGGCCGTGGCACTGGCACGCTGGCTGACGACCCAGGAAATGATTCGCCTGCCAAGAAATCGGCAACTGTTTGTTTTGGCGGATGATTCGGGTTTGGAAGTGGATGCGCTCAATGGCGCCCCGGGAGTCCATTCGGCCCGCTTTGCCGCTCTGGATTCCGGCGACCCGGGGAATTCGCCGACTTCAGCCAATAACGCCAAACTCCTGCGTCTGCTTGCCCGGGTGCCCACGGAAAAGCGGACCGCCCGTTTCCACTGCGTGATTGCCCTAACCCCAGTGCTCGGTGATCGCGTGGAAAGCGCTTCCCCGGTTTGTTATGCGGACGAATTCGAGCTGCAAACCGAATTGTTCGAAGGAGTGTGCGAGGGCCGGATTCTAAGCGAGCCACGCGGGCAAGGTGGTTTTGGTTACGATCCCCTGTTTGTTCCCGAGGGACTCTCTCACACTTTTGCGGAACTGGGCGAGGCTGTGAAGAACCGGCTGAGCCACCGCGCCAAGGCCCTCGCCAAAGTGAAGGCCGCGTTGGACCGGAACTCTCTTTGAAAGCAACGAGCGTGTTGCCACCACAATGCTTCGGCTGATATCACTGAACACCACAGCAACGCTCCTGATCGCGTTGGTTGCTTTGTGTCGCCATCAAGTGCTCGCGCACGGCGACTTGCACGAGCGCATCGAAACGCTCACGCGCCAAATCACCCTCCACCCCGACGATGCCAAGTTGTGGCTGCAGCGCGCCGATCTTCGGCGCCAGCACGAGGAATTTGATGCTGCCCTCACCGACCTTGAACGGGCTGGAAAAGTTAAACCCGGCTGGCCCCTCGTGCCGCTCCAGCAGGCACGGATTTACTTTGACCTGCGGAGATTCGCCAAGTGCGAACGCGCCGCCACCGCCTGCCTCGCGCTCGATCCGGTGAATGCCGATGCGCTGGTCCTACGCGCCCGCAGTCGGGTGCATTTAAAAAAGTCGGAGGACGCGATTGCTGACTACAACGCCGTGTTAACCCGCACGAACTCCGATCGTCCGTTGCCAGACTTGTTCGTCGAGCGCGCACGGGCACAGGCGGCGCTGGGCCAGTTTGACGAGGCTTTGCGCGGATTGGACGAGGGCCTCAAGCAACTGGGCGAAACGCCATCGTTTGTGCTGCCCGCCATTGAATATGAGCGGGCGCGCGGCAATTTCGGTGCAGCGCTGGTCCGCCTCAATAGCGCGAAAAGGTTTATGAGTCACGAAGGGTATCTCGCCATTAGCGGGGAAATTCTTTTGCAGGCCGGACATCGCACGGAAGCCCGCGATGCTTTCGAACGCGCCCTGACCTCGCTCGAGCAACTGCCCTCCGAACGCCGCGCCCTGCCGCAGACCGTTGAATTGGAAAAGCGATTGCAGGCCGGCCGCGCCAAGGCTAACGTTCCGCCACTTCCATAAACGCATGAAGCACTCGTTCCGCCTGATTGCCAGCCTGCTAGTGGCCGGTGCCACCGCACCTGCGTTTGCGGCACAGACCAATACACTCCTCTCCATCACTGCGCCCTGGCGTTACAATACCAACAGCCTCAACGGCGTGAATTGGACCGCGGCGGATTATGACGACACGGCCTGGAGCGGTCCGAGCAATGCCCTGCTTTACATTGAAACCGACGCTCTGCCAGCAACGAAGAACACCCCGTTGCCGCCGCGACCCACCACGTCGCTGCCGTTCAACACTTATTTCTTTCGTACCACCTTCGTCGTATCCAATGCACCGGAGATTGATTTGCTGGTCTTCTCCAATGTGGTGGACGATGGTGCGGTGTTTTATCTGAACGGCGTGGAAATCCGCAGGCTTTACATGCCTTCGGGAACCATCGACTACAGCACTCCCTCCTCCAGCTCCCACGAAGCCTCCACCTACGACATTTTTGATCTCAACGGCGATGCGCTGACGAATTTAGTCGAAGGCACCAACCTCCTGGCAGCCGAAGTTCACCAAACCTCCGACACCAGTTCGGATGTTGTTTTTGGCACGTCGGTCACCGAAGCGCGCGGCTTTAGTCCATCATTGACCCGCGGTCCGTATTTGCAGTTGAGCACTCCGACCAGCATCGTAATTCGCTGGCGCACGGATATCGGAACGACCAGCCGCGTCATTTATGGCACTAATCTCGCCGCGCCGGATCTCACAAACACCTCTTTAGCTTCAGTCGGCGAGCATATCATCACCTTGACCAACCTGCTGCCGGACACGAAGTACTTCTATTCCATCGGCTCCGCGACGACCAATCTGTCGCCGGCCTCAATCAACCAGTTCTTCCTGACTCATCCGCTGCCCGGCACGCCCAAACCGCTTCGGGTGTGGGTCATCGGCGACGCCGGCACCGCAAACGCAAATCAGGTCGCCGTCCGGAACGCCTTTCAAACCTACAACGGGACGAACATTGTGCACGCCTGGCTGCAACTCGGGGACAACGCCTACGAAACCGGCACCGACGTGGAGTATCAAAACGCCGTGTTCAAGATCTATACCAACCAACTCCGCACCTCCGTCACTTGGCCCACCCTGGGCAACCACGACACCGCCCAAGGGACTTCCTTCCTGGATACATATCCTTACTTTGCCATCTTCACGCTACCAACCACGGGCGAGGCGGGGGGCGTGCCGAGCGCCACGGAGCACTATTATTCTTTTGATCTGGGCATGGTGCATTTCATCTGCCTCGACTCGATGACTGCCGACCGTTCCACGAACGGCGCCATGGCCACCTGGCTGCGCAGCGATCTGGCCGCGAACACCAACCGATGGCTTGTGGCCTACTGGCACCACCCTCCCTATACCAAAGGCTCGCATAATTCCGATTCCGAGACGGCCCTCCTGCAAATGCGCGCAAACTTCCTCCCGCTTCTCGAAGCTGGCGGTGTGGATCTTGTGCTGGCGGGTCACAGCCACTCCTACGAGCGCTCGTTTTTTATCAACGGTCACTACGGACTTTCCACCTCCTTTAGCACCAACCTGATCGTCCAGACCGGTGGCGGACGCGAAACCAACGGCGTTGGCGCCTACCTCAAACACGATACGCTCGGCTGGTTGCCCGCGGCCAACCGGGGCGCAGTTTATGCCGTGGCCGGGAGTTCCGGCAAAACCAGCGGTGGACCGTTGAATCATCCCGCCATGTTCTTCTCCACCAACGCGCTGGGATCCCTGATTCTCGATTTCAATTCCAACCGGCTCGACGTGACCTTCCTTCGTGAGACCAGCACCCTGATTGATGATTACTTCACGCTCATCAAAGACAACCAGTCACCCACGGCCAAATCCGCTGCCTACGCGCGCTGCCCCGGACTGGCTCTGACGATTTCCCGCACCAACCTGCTGGCCAGCTTTGTCACCGATGCCGATGACGATCCGCTCTTTCTCACGGAGGTCGGCTCAAGTGACCACGCCACCGTTACCACGAACGCCACATCCATTTTCTATCTCCCGAATGATTTGTATTCCACCAATACCGACAATTTCAGCTACACCGTCACCGATGGACATGGAGGCATTACCACCACCAATCTCATCGTTGCTGTGTCGTCCTTCTCCAGTTGCAATTCGGTGGTGTCCCTGTTGACGGATACGCCGGGGACCGGGACCAACACCCTAACCTTCACGGGAATCCCGGGCTTTGAGTACGTCATTCAATTCGCCACGAACCTGCCCGCCGGCCCTTGGTTTGATCTCGCGACGAATTTGGCGGACACGAATGGCCTGTGGATGGTGATTGATCCCACGGCGACCAATACCGAGCGCTTCTACCGCTCCAAGTTTTGACGCACCGCCGATTTCGTCAGCGGCGTGGGAAATCAGCGCGGCATTTTGATCCGCGGCCGCAACCGTCCGTTGGAGACCACCATCCGGTACTTGCGATGCCCGGACACTGGCTCGGTCCGATATTCTCCGCCCGCACACTCAACAATCAGCCCGCCCGCCGCAATGTCCCACAAGCTGATGCCGCGTTCAATGTAGGCGTCGAAGCGCCCCATGGCCACGTAAGTCAATGCCAGAGCCGCCGTGCCCATGATGCGCACTTTGCGCACCCGCTTGGCCAGCTGCGCGAAATAAGGCAGCGACTTGCGGAGGTTGTCTTTGCTCTTGGCAAAGCCGATCGTGACGATGGCGTTGCTCGCCTTCGTCCGCCTGCTTACGTGTATGATCCGGCCATTGCAGCGGGCAGGCTGGCCACGAATCGCCGTCCATAATTCGTCCAGAAACGGATCGTAAATCACCCCGACCATGGCTTTGAAGGCATCCCTCGCGGCGTCCGAACGAATCTCAAGCGCGATGGAAACGGCCGCGTGCGGAATGCCGTAGGCGTAATTCACCGTGCCGTCAATCGGATCAACCACCCACCGCTCCGTCGCGTTGACATCGCCGGTATCGCCCTCCTCGCCGAGCAGCGCAATCTTTGGAAACGCTGCGCGCAACATTCGCTCGATGAGTTTCTGGCACTGCACGTCCAGCTCCAGCTTGATATCGTGCGACGTGGCAAGTTTGACCGTCTTGGCCTGATGCAAATTCTGTCGCATCAATTTCCCCGCCGCACGCGCGGCGTGCACAGCGACATTCAGCGCCCGCTTGAGTTCTTTCGCATTCATTCTTGAACGATCCGTTACTCCGGCTTCAATTCCAGCAAACATGCATCCAGCGGCGCCAATTCCGGTCGGAGAAGCAAGGTTTTTCCGGCGTAGTTCCCGATGCGACGTCGTCCGGACGCATCCATTCGATAAACGGTTCCCCGCCCAGGAAGGCCATACGCCTCTGGCTTGCACCGTAACTCAGGTGTCAATGGCTCCCCGCTGATGCTTGCCAGCGCGATCGCCACCCTGCCCTTTGGCGCTTGCCACGCGGCGGCCAGAACCAGCGGGGAATGTTGACGGAATTCTTTCACCCCACCCCGCTGGCCGGCGTAAATGGACAACCGCGACATCTCGAGTTCCGCGCTGGGCGCAATCACTTCGGGCGGAGCGAGCATCTTGCCGAGCAAAAGGTATTCACGATGGCGCGAATAAATCTTGGCCAGGCGCAAAGCGTAATTCATTTCCTCGCTTCGCTCCTGGAGTTGCGACGGCCGAAAGTTTGCCATCGTGGGTTGCTGTCCCCAGACAAATGCCCGCGCCTGTTCGAGCAGGAACTGCGGCGAGAATTTGCGGTCGAGCAACTGCAACGGCGCTTTCGGAGCAAACTCGGCCGGCCACAACTCGTCATACGGCGGCATCGTGAGCGACGAGTAATTGCCATAAAACGTCCCGTAACCGTGATAAACGGCGTGGAAGAACGGGATGGTTTCCCATCCGTTTGACCCGGCGTAACGCTCGTGACTGACCTGCAATGCAAGCATGAGGTCCAGGTATGGCAGCCAGTTTTCGCCGCAACCCTCGCCCGCCAGCGCGGGGCGTTGGCCCGATGCAGACCGCCGGCGAATGTCCGCCGCAAGCGATTTGAACCCGTCCATCCAATACTTTCCGCCGCCGATGGCATGGCCGTGTTGCGAGTCGTGGCACGCCAGGCTGGAGCACGCCTGGTCCATATAGATACCATCCACATCGAGGTCGTTGATCGCCATCGCGGCGAGGCCGGCGTATTTGTTCCGCCAGAACTTTGTGCCCATGCACATGGAAGCGCACGGCGATTTTGTGAATGTGTTGTAAACCTCCGGCTTGATCCCTCCGTCGGCGGCTTTCACAGCGTAACGCCCGGCCTGTTCGTTCGTCCAACTTGTGGTCGTCATGCCCCAAAGCCGCTGGTTCATGTAAACGAGGGCGTGAACATCGTTTGCGTGCGCGTGCTGGAGCGCGTCTTTGAAACCCGTTTCGCCTTCGCGCGGCGGCAGGTATTCAGGGAAACCAATGTCATAAGCACAGCCATGCCACCAGTGCCAAAACACGCTGACGGGCAGGCCCAGCCTTTTCTGCAAAGCGATCGCGGGCTCGATCACGCCGGGTGCCGCGCCGCGATTCCAGACCCAGAGCGCCGTGTTTGTGACCCAGGACGGCACCAAACCTCGCCGCAGTCGGCTCTCGTGCGCCCACGATTGGTTTGTCGCCCAGGTACGGTAAAGCTCCGCGGCCTCAAACCAACGGCCGTGAAACGAACCGAGCACGACCGAGTAAGGCAGCTTGTAATCATTGCGCGGTCGGGCGCCATTTTCCGGCCGATGCAGAATCTCCAGATTGAAGCCGGCGTTGCTGTTGCCGAACACGGCAAAATCTTTCAGATATCCAGCCGTGTCATCACAGGCGGCGTACAAACCCGCGCCGGAGTCCCGAGCCAGGGCCAGGCATTGCATTGAAAGCAAACCGGGGTAAGCCCATTCGAGCCGTTTGGATTTACCGTCCGTCCCGTTGAGCAACGCGCGCGGATTCCCGGCCTGCTGACCCAACCAGACCGGAACGGCGAGACGCTCACCCGGCTGCTCTGGCACGTTCAGCAACCGCGGAAAGCGAATCAAACCTGGCCGATGTCCGTTCAAGTGATCCAGCGCAATCTGCCAGCGGCTCAAGGCCTGGTGCGCGTCCAGGCGCATCGTCACCTGAACCCGCAACTTCGGTGCGACTGCCAGGCCGAAGTCCCGCCACTCCAACTTCAGTCCGTCCGCTTTCGGAAAGGCAGACGCCTTGAAGGTCCGGGCGTTGGCCGGCGTTATCGTGCCGAAGCCGGCCAGATCAAAAGCCCAGAGCCCACAGAGGTTGGTGGCAACCGCAACAAGGTTTTGCTGTGATGATGTTTCAATCAACTCGACGACTTGTCCGGACCGTGTGTCCACCCCCACCTCAAGCTGCGTCCCGCTCACCCGTACGATCGGCGGGGCGAAATCCTGGGCCACAACCTGCGAAACGAAAAGGCCGGCGGTGATGAAACATCCGCCCAGCAGCGAAAGCCCGAATCCGTGGGAATGGCCCGGCGGCATCATGAACCTTCTACTTGGGAAGTTTCACTTCCTTGACGGTAAACTGGTAACTGTGTTTGTCGAAGTAGAGGTTGTGTCTGCCCCATTCGAGTTCGCCGCGCTGGAAATCCACATTGTCGGACCGGAAACTGTTCTTCGGCGGCGAAAGTTCCTGGCAGTGGTCGCTGTTGGCAATCATGCGCCATTGATCCAGCCCGCCAAAATAGAAATCGCGGATCTCACGCTTTTGCTCCGGCGTCAACGTGCGGGCGTACTGCATGGCCCAGATGCCCATGTAAGGGTCCACCGGCATCCAACCGTAGGGCGCGAGGTAAATTTCGGTCCAATCGTGGATGTCGTCATCGCCGGGAAATGTGTTCCACCCCGACTGCCATCGTGCGGGAATGCCGTTGAGCCGGCAGAGCGTGATGAACAACAGTGCCTCCTGTCCGCAATCGCCGTAGCGACGCGTCCGACAGTACTCGCTGATGTTCCGGATCGTCGAATACTCGATGGCGAAGCTGTACTTGATCTGGTTCGCGATCCAGTCGAAGCATTTTTTTGCTTTGCGGAAGTCATTTGTTTCCGCGCCGACGACTTCCGCCGACAGCGCGCGCATCTCCGGCGTGAATTCCACGTGCGTGGTTTCGCGCAGAAACGGCGCCAGCGCGGCGGTTTTCGGATCGCACGGCTGAACTTCCTCCGGTTTCACGTCAAATTTCACACCGTAGGTTGTGTATTCGTATTCGAGTTTGAAGGACGTTGGTTTGCCGGCGCGGGCGGGCTGTTCAAAATACGCGGCGCGGATGGAACTGCTGCGCGAATTGATTTCCTTCGCCTTCGGTGTGGCTGACCGCAACTCAAAATCCCGTTGAAATGGATATTGCCGTGGCAGGGGCAGCCACGCCCGAATGATTTCACCATCAGGCGCGGCATCCGCTTTCGCCGTCACGGTCAGTTTCACGCGGAACCTTTTTGGCAACACATACGGTTTCTTTTCCGCGAGCGCCGCCTGCCGGATGGCCGCGCAGGTGTCGAGGATGGCTTTTTCGTGGGCAGCGCTGTCCTTCGGTTTGACCCGCCGGGAATCCAGTTCGGGATAAAGGAAGAATAGATTGCGCGCGCTCGAATTCATGAACCGCCGTTTGCCATCAATCTCGCGGCTGTCGAAGCGCCCTTCGGCAACCCAGCGGTCGAACTCTGCCGGCGTTACATCCTTGACCAATTTCTTTACCGCATCGAACAGCTCGTCCTTTGTCAGTTTGAAATCCTTGCGAATGCGTTCCAGCCGGTCCAACTCGAATTCGAGTTGCTTGCGCTCCGCCGCCGAAGCGGATGCGCCGGCGAGCGCGTTGGACAAGACTTTGGCCGCGGCATTGAACTGGCCCTGTAATTCCAACTGGCCAGCTTGTTCAGCAGTGTTCGTCTGCGCCAGACCGTTGACGGTCGCGGCCACGCCAAGGAAAAGAACGAGGAAGCGGATGCGGTTCATCAGATCGAAATAGTGCCTGGGCAAATCGCGTTGAGCAATCCGCTAATCGGCTGTTCATTTTGGCGGTCTGCGGGCCTGAAGCCCTGACCTGCCTACGGTATTACCTCTTTCCGCTCCTCCAACTGCTCCGCTTGTTCCTTCTGCTTTTCATCGAGCAGATTCTTGTCAGCGGCATCGAGCACGTGCAGCAGATCGTTGGCTTCGAGCAGGCGCGGGACGCTGACATAATTCGCCCCCGCGGCATAAAGTTCCGGCACGTCGGTGACCTTCTCGGCGTTCACGATGATCTGGGCCTTCGGATTCAGGTCGCGCAGCAACCGCAGCAATTTGCGATTGCTGGTGCCCTTGAGCATCGCGTCGGGCAATGAACAGACCAGAATGCCGGCGTGCTCGACCCCCGCATGGTGCAACGTGTCCCGTTGGCTGATATCGCCGTACACCACGCGCACTCCCCGCGCGCGCAGGCGTTCAATCACCAGCGGATTGAAATCCACGACCCGGATTTCCGGCAGGAGCGCTGGCCGTTCACGCGTGATTTCCTCCAGCAACGAACTGGCCGTCCACGAAAACCCGAGGATGAAGATGCGCGCCGGACGTTCCAGGTGCGCGGTGTCCGATTCACCCTGCGGCAGGTCGGCCAGGCGCACTCTGGCCAGCCACGGCGAGGTTTTGCGCAAAATCGTATCGTTCTTGAGAATCGCGTAGGTCGAGTCCACCGCGAGGAACGCGAATGCAAAGGCCGCAATGCTGATGGTGTCGTCCGAGACATCGCCCGCCACCTTGCCCATGGCCAGCAACACGAGCGAAAGCTCGCTCATCTGGCACAAATTGACCGCCGGGAGCAGGCTGATGCGATGCCCCAGCCGCATTCGATAAAGCGTCGGGAACACGGTCAACAGCCGGCTGCCGACCACCAACGCGCTCACCACCAGCATCCAGAACACAAAGTTCCAGGTCGGCACCGGAATCATCATGCCCAGGTTCACGAAGAACAACGTCACGAAGAAGTCGCGAATGCTCGTGACCTTGGCGACAACGTCGAGCGTGTAAGGAAAGGTGGAAACCATGACGCCGGCGATGAGCGCGCCCATCTCGCGCGAGAGTCCAAGCTGGTTCGCCAGACCGGCCATCGCAAAACACCATGCCAGGGCGCCCACCAGCACGAGTTCCGGCTGCCGCGCGACGAATTTGAAGATGGGTGGCAACAGAAACCGGCTGGCCACATACGCCACGCCCACGAGCAAAAGCACCTTCCCCAGTGCGAGTGCCAGTGGCACGACCGCGGGATTCTTCAAACTCGGCTGGATCGCCAGAAACAAAACCACGAACAAATCCTGAAGCACGAGCACGCCCACGGTGATCCGGCCCGCGAGGGTTTCGAGTTCATGCTTGTCGTGGAGCAGTTTGACGATGATGACCGTGCTGCTCAGGGCCGCCGCGACCGCGAGATACAGCGCTTCCAGCCAGCCCTGCCCCGGGCCGGCCAGTCCGAAAAACACCCAGCCCAGCGCGATGCAACCCACGATCTGGATCAGCGCCGTCAGGAAAATGATGCGTCCCGACCCCAGCATCTTCTTGAGATCCATCTCCAGGCCGATGAGGAACAGAAGCAACATCAGGCCAATCTCCGCAATGGTCTTGATGGACTCGGCCTCCGTGACCCAGCGCAGCCCGTTCGGTCCGATGGCGAACCCCGCAACGAGGTAGGCAATGAGTAACGGCTGTTTCGCCGCCTGGCAAATCACCGCCACCACCCACGCGGCGATAATGCAGCGCGCGATGTCAATGATGAGTTCGTGGTTCACGGGCGCTGTTTATACTTGGATGGCTTGCGTATCGTCGAGTGCCGAGTTGAGGCGCGGGCTCAATCCTTCTACAAACGAAGCGCTCCTGCCGGTGGACATTCCCCATGATAGCTGTGTTGCTATCTGGATTGGCAATCTGCGCTGGACAGCATTCCACGCAAGTGAATAGCATTACGAAACGAATAGGTCATGTCGATGTAATGCGCGTTGCGTAATAGTCCATGAAGCGCTCCCTAAGAAAACTACTCGACGGGTTCTTATTTGGCTTGGGATTCTCGTTGTCAATGGTTGTCGTCGTTGGCTTCCTGGTTGTGTGCGGGACGGCATTTGTGGTCAAGAAAGGGTTCGGCACCATGGCGAAGGCTTTGTCAGAGGGGACAACGATGGAGCAGGTTGAGGGTGTATCATTAGTATCGAGCAAGCTGACGCGACGTGGCGAGGACATTGAAGTTTCTGCATCGGTCACAAATTCCACCAGCAGCCGCTTGCAAGATCTCATGGCGTATACCGAATTGTCTCGGCGAGATGGAACATTCGTTGACTTCAGTCACGATCCCATTGAACTGGCGGAGCCACTCGCTCAACAGGAACTGAAGTTTCTCTTCTCAGGTGTGGACCCCACCAACCTGGTTCAGGAGTTGACCTTTAAACTCCAAGTATTTCAAAAGAGCGAAAAGGAGTAACCTGACAAGCCATCTGGCAGACTGTCAGCGCACTTGCCGCTTGCTCCCCTGCCTCGCCGGATTAACCTGTCAGCGTGGCGTGGCTTACTGACCGACACACTTTCCTGCTGGCCGTGATGGTTTACGGCATCAGCATGATTTACTCGGTGTTTCTGTGGCGAAAGGGGTTTCGTCGCGATGAACACGTGAGCTACTTTCTGCTGTTGCTGGCATTCGGACTTCATACCACAGCCATGGTTCAACGCGGCTTTTCGCTCAACCGTTGTCCGGTCAACAATCTCTTCGAGGCCACCATGTTCCTCGAATGGGCCATCTTGCTGGCTTATCTCATCGTTGGGTTGCTGCCCAGATTGCGTTTCGTCGGTGCGTTCGCGTCGCCGTTGCTGTTCATCATTGGCGTGTTCGCGCTGATGCCCAAGCTCGACCCGCCGCACGGACCAAAACCGGAATTCACGGGTTGGCTGGTCAGCTTGCACGCGTCACTGATTTTGCTGGCCTATGGCGCGTTCGGTCTGGCGTCGGTCTCGGCGGCGATGTTTCTGAGCCAGCAACACAACCTGAAGTTCAACAAACTCCGCGCGGTGTTGTCGTTGCTGCCGCCGATTCAACGGCTGGAACTGGTCACCGGTCGCCTGGTGTTCGTGGGCTTTGTGTTGTTGACGCTTGGCTTGTTTGCCGGCGGACATCTGCCGCGACCCGAAGGGGTGGCCTATTGGCAGGACGTCAAGGTCCGCTGGTCGGCGCTGGTATGGCTGCTGTATCTGGGGCTGTTGTTGGCACGGTGGCGGTTTGCGTTTTCGGGCCGCCGTTTTGCGTGTGGGATCGTTGGCGTCTTCGCCTTTGTGCTGCTGACGTTTTGGGGAACAAATCTACTCTCCACGATCCACCACCCATGAGCGTCGTTGTCGTCGGACTCAATCATCGCTCCGCTCCCGTCGCATTGCGGGAACGATTTGCCTTCCCCGAAGCGAAGATTCCCGAGGTCTTGCAAAGCTTGCGCGCGGCGGGTATCGCGGACGAGGCGGTGATTCTTTCGACCTGCAATCGCGTGGAGATTTACGCAGCCACTTCGTTGGCGCCCGGCAGGGCCTTCGGCGAGTTGAAGGATTTTCTCACAAAGATTCACGCTTACGGCGATCCGTTGACGGATGAGCTTTACCGGTTGAGCGAACCCCAAAGTCTCGAGCATTTGTTCAAGGTGGCGTGCGGCCTGGATTCGATGGTGCTCGGGGAAACGGAAATCCTCGGCCAATTGAAGCAGGCTTACGACCTCGCTTTGAAAAATCGGCACACGGGCAACCGGCTTAACAAGGCGTTCCAGCGCGCCTTCAACGTGGCCAAGCACATTCGTACGGAAACCAACATCCAGCGTGGCAGTGTGTCGGTGGCTTCCGTGGCAGTCGAACTGGCCGAGAAGATTTTCAGTTCACTGAATGACCACGAGATCATGGTCGTCGGCGCGGGTGATACGAGCGAAAAAACTGCGCGGGCGCTCCTCTCGCGTGGCGCGCGAAGCGTGATCGTGGCCAATCGTTCATTCGACCGCGCCCAAGCCCTGGCCAAAGATCTCGGCGGACGGGCCGTGTCCTTCGACGACTGGCTGAACGAATTTGCAACGGTTGACATCGTCATCAGCAGCACCGCCGCACCGCACCATGTGCTGGATCGGGCGAAGCTGTTGCCGCTGATGAAACTCCGCCGCCACCGACCCCTCTTGCTCATAGACATCGCCGTACCGCGCGACATTGATCCGGAGGTGAATTTCCTGGAGAACGTTTATCTTTACAACGTGGATGACCTGCAATCCATCGCCGACGATTATCTCAATCAACGCAAGGACGAGGTCGCGCGGTGTGAGGCGATTATTGCTGAAAAAGTGAAAGCATTGCTCGCACACGCTCCGATCCGTTTCTCGCTGATTCCGAAACCAGCATCCTCCCATGCCTGAAAAGCCCATCATCATTGCCACCCGCGGCAGCGCTTTGGCGCTCGCGCAAGCCAACATGATCGCCGCGCAATGCCGCGCCGTGTTTCCCAAGTTGCGGTTCGAACTCAAAATCATCAAAACCACCGGTGACAAATTGCAGAAGGCTTCGATGGCGAAGACGGATCCCAGCCTGCCGAAGGGACTTTTTACCAAGGAACTCGAAGTGGCATTGATCAAACGTCAAGCCGACCTCGCGGTGCACAGTTTGAAGGATTTACCCACGGATCTGCCGGCCGGCCTGATCCTCGCCGCGACGCCGAAACGCGCGGATGTCCGCGACGTGCTGATCTACCGCGATGCCAGGTTTATCGAGACCCGCGCCGCCGACAAGAACGCCGCCGATTGGACGCCGGGTCAGGATGCGTTGCGCGGATTCAAACCTAAGATGGCGTTGCAGGATTTCCCGAAAGGGGCAACGGTCGCCAGCAGCAGCACGCGCCGCAAAGCACAGTTGCTGGCCGCGCGGCCCGATCTGAATGTTGTGGAGATACGCGGCAACGTAACGACGCGGATGCAAAAGGTCGCGGATCGCGGCGAACTGGACGCCACAGTGCTGGCGTTGGCCGGCATCACGCGCCTCAACTTCCGCATCACGCCTGAGGGAAAGCTGGAAGGCGACGCCGTGCCGGACGGTTTGCTGGCAACGGTGCTCGACGTGGACGTGATGTTGCCGTGCGTCGGCCAGGCGGCGATTGGAACCGAAACCCGCGCCGATGATGAGCGCATTTTGAAACTTTGTGAACGTTTGAATCATTTCAACACGTTTCAATGCGTCACGGCCGAACGCGCGTTTCTGCACGCGATGGGTGGCGGCTGCCAGAGTCCCGTCGCCGCGTATGCCGAAATTGTCGGGGACAAAATCGAGATGCGCGCCGTGTCCTTTCGTGATGGTCCGGCGAAAAGTGCGTCGGGTAAGAGTGCGATCAAGGAAGCCGCGGCGTTGGGCGAGCGGTTGGCAGCGGAATTGAAATAGTTTTACCCTCACCCCGGCCCTCTCCCATCCGATGGGAGAGGGAGAATTGTTCTCCGGTTTTCAGGAATGTCGCCGGGCGGAGTTCGCAGAACGACCAAGCCCAAACCCGCGACTGCCGATTGCTGTTCCCTCGCCCACTGGATGGGAGAGGGTGGCCGCAGGCCGGGAGAGGCGCGGTTCATGGTGAGGGCAGCCGGATTTCATCATTCCCCGCTTTGCGCGCCTGCCGGAGACAAGTAACATTTCGCCAGTGAACAGAATCGGCACAGTCTATCTCGTCGGCGCCGGCCCGGGTGATCCCGGGTTGCTGACATTGCGCGGCGCGGAATTGCTCGGCCGCGCGGACGTGGTGGTTTACGACCGCCTCGTGAACCCCGCACTCATCCGGCTTGCCCGCCAGGGATGCGAACTGATTGATCGCGGGCGAAGGCAGGACGTTTCCCAGGGCGATCTCAACGCGCTCATGATTGCCAAAGCGCGCGCGGGCAAATGCGTCGTGCGGCTCAAGGGCGGCGATCCCTACATTTTCGGCCGCGGTGGCGAGGAAGCCGAGGCATTGGCCGCCGCGAAAGTTCCGTTCGAAGTGATTTCCGGAGTGTCATCCATTTCGGCCGCGTTGAACGCCGCTGGAATTCCGCTCACGCATCGGGAACATAGTTCCCATTTCACCGTGTTCACGGGCCATGAGGGCGAAAGCAAAACGACCAGCAACCTCGACTTCGACCAGATCGCCCGCACGTCCGGCACGAAAGTCATATTGATGGGCGTGACGCACATCGGCGAGGTGATGCAAGCCTTGAAGGCACGCGGCGTGGCCGGCAAAACGCCCGTGGCCCTGGTGCAATGGGGCACGCTGGGCAGACAAAAATCCTTCGTGGGAACGCTGGACTCCATCGAGTCCATTGCCGCCCGCAAACACATCACGCCGCCAGCCATCACCGTCATTGGCGACGTGGTATCGCTGCGTGGCAAACTCAACTGGTTCGAAAACCGGCCGTTGTTCGGCCAGCGCATTGTCGTTACGCGCGCCCGCGAACAGGCAGCCGAAATTGTCGAACGCCTGACCGAGCTGGGCGCCGAGGTTTTGGAAATTCCGACGATCAAAATCGCGCCGCCCACGCGCCACGACCTGATTGCCGATGTGTTGCTGGAGTTGCATTCCTACGATTGGCTCGTGTTTACCAGCCCTAACGGCGTGACCGCGTTCTTCGAAATTTTCTTCAAAGCATTCAAGGACCTGCGCGACATCGGCGGGGTTCGCATTGCGGCCGTTGGCCCGGGCACCGCGGCCAAGCTGCGCGAGTTTCATCTCCAGGTGGACCTGATGCCGGAGGAGGCGCTCGGCATCAAGGTTGCCGCAGCGTTCAAAAAGTTTGAGACGATCGAGAACTTGAAGCTTTGCCTGCTGCGCGCCGAGAAGGCCAACCCCGACCTGCCCCAGACCCTCGAAGCGGCTGGTGCGATTGTGGACGACATTCCCGTTTATCAGACCCTCGCCGCGACCGACGATGCCACCGGTGATGGAGCAGGGTTGCTCGAAGCCGGGGCGGATTGGATCACCTTCACCAGCGGTTCAACGGTGGAGAACTTCCACGCGCGCTTCGACCTGCCAGCACTGCTTAAGAAATTTTCGAAAACAAAGCTCGCCGCCATCGGGCCGGAAACGAGCAAGGCGATTCAGGCGCTCAGCTTGCGACCAGACATTGAGGCGAAGCAGCACACGATCGAGGGTTTGGTGGACGCCTTGCTCAGGGCGGCGAAAAAGTGAACCGGCTCCGTTCGACTCCTACAAACCCACAAAGTGCAGCCCGAACCGGATCCACATCGGGATGGTCACCAGCCCGATGACGGACGTGCCGATCACCACCCGCATGGCCGTGGGCGCGTCACCGCCGTAATGCCGGGCGAGGATGATGGGAAACACCGCCGCCGGCATCGCCGCTTGCAGCACGATCACGCGCTTCAGCTCAACCGTTGCCGGGAGGTATCGCGCGATCAGCAGAAATAGAACCGGCAGGATGCCAATTCGCAACAACACCGCCGAGCCGATGACCCGCCAACCCGAGGCAGAATGGAATTCGTGCAGATGATCGGCGATCACCGCACCGATGAGAATCAGCGCCATGGGGACGGCACATTGTCCCAGCAAGGCCAGGCTCGTCAGAACCACCTGCGGTATGACCTTGTGCCAGCCAAGCACGTTGAGCGCGACCGCCAACGCGATCGCCACGAGCGGGGCGTTGACGATTTTACGCCAGTCACGCCCGATCCGCTGACCGGTCAGCAGCATCACGCCCAGCGTCCAGACCCCGATTTCGACGCCGACGTTGTGGACGAATAACACGCCGGCGGTCTGTTTGCCGAAGCTCAAGGCCAGTGGCAGCGGCAGGTAACCGTAATTGTAAAGCCCCACGCTGAACGCAAAGGTGCGTTGCGCCGGGGGATCGGCAATTCCATGAAGCTTCCGGGACGCAACGGCGAGCAGGAAGCCAAGCCCGAGGGTGATGAAGCCGACCGTCGGTGCGAGCAGCAGGTTGCGCATGTCTGAGAGCGCGGGATTGCCGATGGCCTTGTCGAGAATGAGGCAGGGCATCAACAGGTTGATGTTGATCCGCAACAGACTTTGATCCGCCTCTTCGGTGAGCCAGTTCAAACGGCGAATGAGCAAACCGACCGCCGTGATGACGAAGATCGGCACCACGGCGCCAAGAACTGTTTGAAATTCGCTCATGCCGGCAAAGCAAGTGACAGAAACTCACCTTTGGGTCAATGCCACCTTCAATTTTCCTGCCGCCCCAGAAAATATTCCAGCGCCACCTCGGTTTCGATGCGTTGAATCTCGCGCAACCGACTCACCCGCTCATCGGATGGCAACAGTCCGGCAGCCGCCTGACAGGCATCCACCAAGGCGAAAGCATCCCACTCGCCCGCCGGAATGAGTTTGGATGCCAGTTCCCGGTCACCGCTGGTCTTCAGAAAATCGGCCACGCGCCGGGCCAGTTCTGGAAAGCACGGATGCTGGCCGACGCGCCGCCACCAATACTTCGAGTTCCAGTAATCCGGTTCGCGCCGGTGCATGATGGCGTGAGCCAGACTGCCGTCGGAGTTCTCAATTTCCTGCGCGATGTGATGCGCCGCCTCCAAGTGATCGTGCCAGAGCAAAACCAGCGCGCGAACCAGGTCACGACCCGCGCCCGGCGATTGCCCCGCGGAGAGGCCCGCTTCGAGCATCGCCTCCAGTGTGGACAGCGACTTCACGCCCGGCCGCGGGCCGGGCCCCAATTCTGGCAGCTCAACACCTGCCAAGAGGTTTTTCACCATTTTGATCCGCTCGTCTCGCGCGTTCATGGCTCTCATGATTCCTGTTTCCGGGCCAGCGGTCAATCGGCGGCATCCCCTCGCAACTTTCCGGGGACAAAGTTTGCTGGCCTCTCGGGGCATCCCCGCTAAATTTAAAGCGTATGACCGAGCCGCAACCACTCCAGCAAATCAACCGGACCTACGTTCGATATCGCGGTCGCACCTTGTCGTATTTCAGCGGGTGCGATTACTTCCGGCTGGCCAGTCACCCGGCCGTGCTCCAAGCGCTGCGCGACGGACTCAGCCGTTATGGCCTGAACGTTGCCGCCTCGCGCCGGACCACGGGAGAACATCAGGTTTACCAGACCTTGGAGAAGGACCTTGCAAAATTCTTTCACGCCGAAGCGGCGCTGCTGCTGAGCAGCGGCTACGTCACCAATCTGGCAGTGGCGCAGGCCCTCAAGGGACAGTTTTCGCATGCGCTGATGGACGAGCGCGCGCATGTGGCATTGCAAGACGCCGCGCAATTTCTCAATTGCCCAGTGGTGCGCTTCCAGCACCGCGACGTAAAAGATTGCGAGCGAAACCTGCGGCGCTGTGGACGTGGCGCCCGGCCAGTCCTGCTCACGGATGGAATGATTGGCCACGACGGATCGGTGTCGCCCTTGCGTTCGTATTTGAAGCTGTTACCGCGCGATGGACTGGTCATCGTGGACGATGCGCACGGCGCCGGCACTCTGGGAAACACCGGCGGAGGCGCAATTGAGTTTGAAGGTGTGAGTCGCGCGCGGGTGGTGCAATGCGTCACGTTGAGCAAGGCGTTTGGGACTTACGGCGGCGCCGTAATTTGTTCACGGTCATTACGCGAACGGATTGTTGCTCATAGTCCCGTATTTGTCGGCAGCACTCCCCTGCCCTTGCCGCTCGCGCACGCGGTCATTACGGCGTTGCGCATTGTCAGAACGAATACCGCATTGCGCCATCGGCTCAATCGAAACGCCGCCTACGTCAAGGACCGGCTGCGCGCGTTCGGTTTTGTCCTGCCGGCTGCGCCGGGACCGCTGGTGCCGATTCATTTTCACAATGCGCAGATCAGCCAGCGGTTGCAAAGGGCCCTGCTCGGAGCGGGGATTCTGCCGCCCTGGGTCAAGTATCCCGGCGGACCGGCGAGCGGCTATTTCCGGTTCGCCATCGCCAGCGAACATCGCCGCCCGCAGCTCGAGACGTTGGTCAACGTGCTGAAGCCTTTTGCGCCGGAAGTTGCCGCGCACGGTTGATTTCAAGCGCAATCCACCTTGCCGACCCCCTGTTCCTCCATTACTCTTCGGCCGTTATGGAAAATGATGCCGCGCCGCCAACCAACTTGCCGCCACCGCCGCCCCCCCCACCAGCGTTTACGCCGCCACCGCCGGTGATTTCGCCACCCGCAGCACCCCGCCCTCGCCGGGGCCGCGGCTGGATGATCTTCGCCATTGTGTTGCTGCTGTTGCTGGTCGTGAGCTTGTTGTTCAACGTCGGCAGCTTCTTCAGAAGCGTCGTGAATGTTCAGAGTTTGCAGAGCCATCGCTACGGCGGTCCTCGAGTCGAAGAGATGGTGATCGAGGACAACGGGGCCGTATCCAAAATCGCCGTGATTAATATTGATGGCATCATCACGGGCCGGGAGCTGGACCAGAGCGGCTACAGCATGGTGGATGTGATCAAGACGCAACTCAAACGCGCGAAGGACGATCAGCGGGTCAAGGCCGTGATCCTGAAGGTGGATTCGCCCGGCGGCGAAGTGCTGGCTTCCGATGACATCGCGCGTGCCATCAAGGAATTTCAAACGCAAAGCCGCAAGCCCGTCATTGCCGCCATGGGCAGCCTGGCGGCGTCCGGTGGTTACTACGTGTCGGCGCCCTGCCGCTGGATTGTTGCGAACGAACTTACCATCACCGGCAGCATTGGCGTGATCATGAGCTCGTGGAATTATCGCGGCTTGATGAACAAGGTCGGCGTCCAACCGTTCACGTTCAAAAGCGGAAAGTTCAAGGACATGTTGAGCGGCTCCCGCGAGCCGGACGACATCACCCCGGAAGAAAAGGAGATGGTGCAAAAACTCATCAACGAGACGTATGACAAATTCAAAAGCGTGGTCGCCGACGGCCGGCGTTTCGCGCACGACAAAAATAAAAGCGCAGGCAAGGCCTTGTCACGCGATTGGGAGGATTTCGCCGATGGTCGCGTGCTGTCCGGCAAGGAAGCACACCAGCTCGGGTTCGTGGATGAGCTGGGTGATTTTGAGGCGGCCACCGAACGCGCCTTGGAGATTGCCGGCATCGGCGAGGCCAATTTGATCGAATACCGCCTGCGTTACGACCTTTCGGATTTTTTCCGCATGTTTGGCCAGAGCGACGCGCGCGGCGTGAAGGTGGATTTGGGCGTCGAGATTCCCAAGCTCGAAGCCGGCCGGTTGTATTTCCTTTCACCCAACTACCTGCACTAAGGTGAAAGGCGTGACCGTCATCACGCATCCGTTGGTACAACACAACCTGACGCGGTTGCGCGATCTGCGAACTCAGTCGCAGGAGTTCCGGCGCGTGCTCGGCGAGGTTGCCGCGCTGATGTTGTACGAGGCCACCCGTTCGTTCGGCGTGCGCACCCTGACAGTCAAGACTCCCTTGGCGTTGGCGCGCGGGTTTCGGCTGCGCCGCGAGGTGCTCCTGGTGCCGGTGCTGCGGGCCGGATTGGGCATGTTGGACGCTATTTTGCAACTCATTCCCAATGCCCGCGTCGGTTTCATCGGCTTGAAACGCGAGGAAACCACCCTGCGCGCGATGTCGTATCACAACAGCCTGCCGAAAAACCTGCGCCGCTTCGAGGTCATCCTGATTGATCCCATGCTGGCCACCGGCGGCAGCGCGGTGGCGGCGATGAATTTGCTCTCCGAACGCGGCGCAAAACATGTTCGCTTCGTCAACCTCGTGGCCGCGCCCGAGGGCATTCGCCGCGTGCATCGGCATCATCCCAAACTGCCAATCTTCACCGCGGCAGTGGATCGCAACCTGAACGAGCACGGTTACATCATGCCGGGCCTGGGGGACGCGGGCGATCGGATGTTCGGCGTTTGAAGGCAGTCCCACCCCGAGCATTCCTGCCCATGAACGCTGCTGACAATTTATTGATGGTCGCCGACAGCGAGCATGATGCGAACATGCTCTATGCCACCGGCATGTTCGTGCCGGACGCATTCATCTATCTGCGTTTGCGCGGTCGGGCAACCATCGTGATGAGCGACCTGGAAATTGATCGCGCCCGGCGGCAAGCGCCGCATTGCCGGGTCGTTTCGTTAAGTGCGTATCAGAAGCGGGCTCGCAAAGCCGGGGTGAAGCATCCTGGCCTGTCCCACGTGATCCACGCGATTCTGTGCGAGCGCAGTCTGCGTCGGATAACTGTGCCCAACAATTTTCCGCTGGGGGTGGCCGAGGAACTGAAGCGTCTGGGAATCCGCGCCAAAACCATCAGCGGCGGTGTTTTTCCCCTGCGCGAGCAGAAATCCCCGGCCGAGGTAAAAAAAATCAGCGCGGCGTTGATGATGGCGGAGGTGGGCATGGCCGAAGCCATGCAGGTCCTGCGCGCTTCAAAAATCGCCCGGGATGGCCGGCTGATGTTCCACCATGTGCCGTTGACGTCGGAGAAACTGCGGTCGGTGATTGACACGGCGGTCCTTCAAGCCAGCGGGCTGGCGGCGAACACGATCGTGGCGGGCGGACGGCAGGGTTGCGACCCGCACGAACGCGGCTACGGCCCCTTGCGCGCGCACGAGCCGATCATTCTGGATATTTTTCCGCGTTCGCAAAAGACCGGCTATTTCGGCGACATCACGCGTACCGTGGTCCGTGGCCGGGCAAGCGAGGGCGTGCGCCGGCTTTACCATACCGTGCTGCGCGGGCAGGAACTGGCATTTCGCAAGGTGCGCCCGGGCTTCCCAACTGCCGAAGTTCACCGAGCCGTGCAGGATTTCTTCCGCGAACAAGGTTACAAAACCGGCCGGCGCAAGGGACGCATGGAAGGCTTCTTCCACGGCACGGGGCACGGCTTGGGGTTGGAAATTCACGAAGCTCCGCGCATGGGCGCGACTTCCGCGGGTTGCCTCAAGCCCGGTCACGTCGTCACGGTGGAACCGGGGTTGTATTATCCGGAACTCGGCGGCGTGCGGCTGGAGGACGTGGCATTCGTCACCCGCAGCAACGCGCGCAACCTGACGCGGTTCGAGAAGGTTCTGGAAATCTGAGTTCGCGCCGAATCGCGCACCATCCGTGTCCCACCTGCGCCGCGATGGCACGGCGGTTCTTTTTAACCCGTTAAATCCTCCCCAAAATACCGGAGATTCCATGAAGTCACGCTGGCATTGTTATCGCTGAACCGAACGAAGCGAAACCTCGCGTGTCAACGAGTTGAATCAACAACCGGCACGCGCCGTCGTTAACTCAAACTATGATGATGTTCGATTCGGTTTATTGGTTGTTCGCCGTGCCGGGCCTGCTCATCGGCATCTGGGCGCAAATCAAATTGTCGTCCGCCTATGGCAAATACAGCCGCGTGGGTCTGACCTCGGGCCTGAACGGCGCCGCGGCTGCGCGCGTCATCCTTGACCGAGCCGGACTCGTCAATGTCCCAGTCAACGAAGTGGGCGGCCATCTGACCGATCACTACGATCCCTCGAAGAAGGCACTGTTCCTTTCGTCCGAGAACTTCCACGGTCATTCCGTGGCAGCCGTGGGCGTGGCCGCGCACGAGGCCGGTCATGCGCTGCAACACCACGTTGGCTACGGCATGTTCAAAGCCCGCATGGCTTTGGTGCCCGTGACGCAGTTCGCCAATTACGCCTACATCGGCATTTTCGTCATCGGCATCCTCTTCAAAATGCTGCCCGTCGTGCTGCCCATCATCATCCTGGCCTTCGGCCTAATGACGCTGTTTCAACTCGTGACGTTGCCGGTGGAGTTTGATGCGAGCCGCCGCGCCAAGGAGCAACTTTTTCGCCTCGGCCTCGTGCATGATTTCGAGCGCACCGGCGTGCGCAAGGTTCTTGACGCCGCCGCACTGACGTATGTGGCCGCGCTGGTTTCCGCGATCCTCAATCTGCTTTACTTCGTCACCCTCGCCCGAAACAACCGAAATTAACCAGTTGTTGACGCCGGCTGGCTTGGACTCGAGTGGACCGCAATTGGGCGTGCCAATTTGCTTGCAGGCGACGCGTGACCAATTAACTTCATGCCATTCATGCCGGCCAATACTCGAAAACGCAAAGCAGCCAAAACTCATCGGGTCGCAAGACGCCACGCTGAAAATGTACGCGTCCCGCGCCACACACCGGGAACGCGCGTTGGATCGCGACCCAGTGTGAGCAGCCCCGCTGCGGGCCGGAAACCGGCCGCGGGTGCGACAACCGAGACTCCCGTTGACGTGATTGTCGCGTCGGAACAACACGCGCCCGAACGGGAACGCGGCAGTTACGACGCGGACACTGCCATCAAGCTCTACCTGCGCGAAATCGGTCAGGTGAAACTCCTCACGCCGAAGGAGGAGATCGAACTGGCCGCCCGCATCAAGAAAGGGGACAAGAAGGCGCGCGAACACATGATCAAGGCGAATCTCCGTCTCGTCGTCAAAATCGCGCGCGACTACGAGGGCATCGGTTTGCCCCTGCTGGACTTGATCAGCGAGGGCAACATCGGCTTGATGAAAGCCGTCGAGCGGTTCGATCCCTCCAAGGGCGGAAAGCTTTCCACCTACGGTTCGTGGTGGATCAAGCAATCCATCAAACGCGCCCTGGCCAACCAATCGAAAACCATCCGCCTGCCGGTGCATCTGGTGGACAAAATCGCGAAGATGCGACGCATCAGCATGCGGTTGCAGGAGGAGTTGGGCCGCGAACCGACAGACGAAGAAGTGGCCGCCGAGATGGGAATTCCCGCCTCGCGCGTGACGCAAATGCGGCTGGCTTCCATCCGGCCCGCCTCGCTGGACGCCAGCATCGGCGACGAGGATTCGAATACTTTCGCTGAAGTCGTCCAGGACGAGGCCGCCGACACGCCGTATGAACACCTCGAAGAAAAGACCGTGACCAGCATGCTGCGCGACATGGTTGAAACGCTCGACCCGCGTGAAGCCACCATTCTGCGCGCGCGCTTCGGCCTCGACGGTGGGACGGAAAAGACCCTCGAGGAGGTCGGGGAAAAATTCGGCGTGACGCGCGAACGCGTGCGTCAGATTCAGAACATCGCCCTGCGCAAATTGCGGAAGATGATCGAGAAGCTGGAAACAACCAAGAAGTGAGCCCGTCAACCGTTCCCTTGCCGGGCGGTTGATGCCTTGACACCTAAATACCGTCTTCGCCCATGACCAATTCCCCAACCACTGCCGCCGAAATCGAGCGGGCGATCCGCAACGTGCCGGATTTTCCGAAACCCGGAATCCAATTCAAGGACATCACGCCCGTACTGGCCGACGCGCGCCTGTTCTCCGGCGCCATCGAACTCCTGACCGAGAAGTTCAAGCCTGGCGCGGTAGACGCGGTGGTCGGGATTGACGCGCGCGGGTTTATTTTTGCCGCCGCCGCCGCAGTGAGACTTCAGGCCGGGTTCGTGCCGGTGCGCAAGAAAGGGAAATTGCCCTACCAAACCCACGAACAGGACTACGCTCTGGAATACGGCACGGCTACGGTGGCCATTCACGTGGACGCACTCAAACCCAACAGCCGCGTGCTGTTGATTGACGACCTCCTGGCCACCGGCGGCACGGCCGCCGCCGCTGCCGCGCTGGTGAAACGGCTCGGCGGCCAGATCCTTGAGATCGGGTTCTTGATCGAGCTGGCGTTTTTGCACGGCCGCAAACAGCTTGAAGGTTACCCCGTACGGTCGTTGGTGGTTTATTGACTTTCCCGACCGGCCCGCCAAATGTTCACTCCAAATCCTCAACCTGTGCGTCTCAGCAACCCATGAAGAAGCTCCTGGCTCATTACCTTTCCATTGGCCTTGTCCTCCTGGCCTTCAACAGCCTGGCCGAAAACACAGCGATCATTCCTGCGGCCAGGGACGCCAAATGGCTTGAACGTCACGAGAATTTTCTGGCACAGGGGAAGCAAGGCGGTATTGACATCCTGTTCTTGGGCGATTCCATCACCTATGGCTGGCAGACCGCCGGACAAACGGTGTGGAACAAATACTACGCGCCACGCCACGCCGCCAACTTCGGGATTGGCGGCGACCGCACGCAACACGTCCTTTGGCGCATCCAGCACGGTGAATTGGATGGCATCAAACCGAAGGTCGTGGTGCTCCTGATCGGCACCAACAACAACGGCCAGGAGAAGGACACCGGCAAACCGCGCAACTCCACACCGGAGGTCATTGAAGGCGTGACGGCGGTCGTCAAAGCTCTGCGAGCGAAACTGCCCCAGAGCAAGATCCTCTTGCTGGCCATCTTCCCGCGAAGCGAAAAGGTTTCGCCGATCCGCGACCAGTTACAAAACATCAATGCGGCGATTGCCACCCTTGATGACGGCAAGCACGTGAAGTTTTTGGATATTGGCCAGAAATTCCTGGAGCCGGATGGAACCCTTTCCAAAGAGGTCATGCCGGATTTGCTTCACCTCAGCCAGCGGGGCTATCAGATTTGGGCCGACGCCATGGAAGGCACATTGAAACAAATGCTCAAGTAAACGCCCGCCGATTCGAGTGACGGACGAATCATTCAAACAATTTGTCCTCGACCAGTTGAGCGAACTGCCGGAGTTGCGCGCGAAGGCCATGTTCGGCGCCCACGGCTTGTATCAAGCGGGACGATTCTTTGCGATTGTGGACGAGGGCCGCCTCTATTTCAAAACCTGCGACCAGTCCCGCGCCCCCTACGTGGAACGGGGCATGCAGCCGTTCACCTACGAAACGAATGGGCGAACGATGACGATGCGATATTACGAGGTCCCATCCGAGATTTTGGAAGATGCCAGGCAGCTTGTTCTTTGGGCGAAACGGGCAATCGCGATCGCGACGGCCTCGAAAAAGCAGTAACGGGTTGTTTGCGCGGCGGCGGGCCGCCCGCTTTACCCCCAGTTGCATCCGGCGGTTTGTCGCGTAAGCTGAGGCCATGAAAGCTTGGACTAGGTTCGGTCTGAATTGCATCCGGCTGGGGTTGGCAGCGGGACTTGTGTTGTGGGTCGCGGGTTGCGCCTCACCGAAGATTGACTGGAACGCGCGCGTGGGCGCTTACACCTACGACCAGGCGGTGCTGGAATTGGGACCGCCGGACAAGGAAGCCAAAATCACCGATGGCACGATGGTGGCGGACTGGCTCGTACGGCCCGGATTCCAATATCCATGTCCCGTGGGGCCTTTCTATGGTTCGTACGGCCCCTGGTACTACGGACCTTACTATCCGGCTTATGCTGTCGGCTACGCGCCAGGTCAATTCGTGCGCCTCATATTTGCCCCGGATGGCAAACTCAAGTCGTGGAAAAAATACACGCGCTGATTTCGCTCTTTCATCGCTGAAACGACCCTGCTTAACTGGGCGTGGTGAACGTTGAACCCGGCATTTGGAACAAGTTGACCCGAGTGGCTGTCGGGCTGATCCTTGCGGCGCTGCTGCTGATGGTGGCGGTGTGGTACCTTCCGCTCATCAAAACCAACGAGCGCTATCGCAAAGAAGTGCTGCGGCTTGACACGGAAATTAAGAAGGAGGAGGAGACCACCAAACAGTTGAAGACCTCGATAGACGCGCTTCGCAACGATCCGAAGGCGGTCGAGCGACTGGCTCGTGAAAAGCTGGGCTATGCCAAACCGGGCGAAACTGTGATACGCTTTGAAGCCCCCGCCACAAACAGCGTGACACACCCTGAGGGCGTGGGAAGATAAAAAGCGACGCTCGTTCCGGTTACACCGTCATGATTTCCTTCTCCTTGTGGTGGAGATGTTCGTCAATCTTGCCGATGAACTGATCGTGTAGTTTCTGCAATTCCTTCTCGCCGTGCTTCTCGTCGTCCTCGGGAATGTTTCCGGCGGACTTTTGCTTCTTCAACTCATCCATCGCGTCACGACGGACGTGGCGAATCGCGACCTTCGCGTTTTCCGCCATGCTCTTCACCATCTTCACATATTCCTGGCGGCGTTCCTGGCTCAATTCCGGAAAGAAAATCCGGATGCTCTTGCCCTGGATGGCGGGATTCAAACCGATGTTCGCCTTTTGAATCGCCTTTTCGATGGGATGCAGCGTGGTGGCGTCCCACGGCTGGATGGCCAGCGCCCGCGGTTCGGGGGTGGTGATGCCCGCCAGTTCGCGGATGCGCATGTTCGAACCATATACCTCCACCATGATGTTCTCCACCAACGAGGCAGAGGCCCGGCCGGTGCGGACTCCGGCGAATTCATTTTGCACGACATGCTCCGTCTTCATCATCTTGTCTTCCGCTTCCAGGAGGATGTCGTCCACAGATTTAGCTTCCGTTGACATAGCGGTTCTAAAATACCAGCCCGCGGGGAAGCTGTATAGACCCAACTCAAAATCTCAGCCGGAAGAATTCCTGCGGCGACGGGGTTGGGATCAGCTTCGGCGAAACCGCGTTCGTCACATCGTTCCAGGTGCCGGTGACGTAATCCGCTTTCTGCAAAACTCCGCGGTTCCAATCTACTTCGGCCTGAGTTCCCACCCGGCGAATCGTGAGCGAGGGCGACGGTTCGACGTTGATTTTGAACAACGCGATGTTCCCAACGGAGGTGTTAGCGTATTCCCATCCCACCATATACGCGTGACCGAATTTGTCCCTGGCCAACCCGCCGAATATCAGGTCGCGCGGCCCGTAGGTCGCAATGTTCGAATCAATCGTCGTCACCTGGCCCGTCTGGATGTTGAACTCCACAAACTTGTTCTGGTTGATGTCGTAACGATAAACGAGGGAATACAAATGCTTTTCGTCTTCGCTGAGAATCAGATCGCTCACGCGCGGATTGGGACTGGCCTCCAACACGCCCAGGTAGTCGAGCGCCTCGGTCGCGAAAGTGAAACGATATATCTTTCCATCGTAGCTGATGAAATACACCCGGTCGCCATTCCGGCTGTAAACGTGCATGCGCCAGCCGGTCTTGTCCGAGTCGCTGACCGCCAGGAAACTGTCGGTGTACGACTTTCCGCTGTAACCCCAGGTATCCGCGGCGTTGTTGTACTTGTAGATGCGAATGTTGCCGTTGTTGGTCCCCCGCATCGGCACATAAGCGTTGGCGCTGTTGTCCAGGGCGAAGTTTCTCAGGATGCCGGCGGCATAACCGTTTCCCGTCTGGGCAATCATTTTGATGCCGCCCGTTTCCAGGTTGAGGCGGTAGAGATAGCCGTCACCGTAGGTTACGCCGTAGATCAGCCGGGGTGTACCGCGCGACACCTCCATGGCGATGGTGCCGTAATTTTCAACATGCACGCCAATATTGCCGCTGACAGTCTGCATGGACTTGTTCAGATAATTTGTGGCCGTCGCACTGAGGTCGGTGATATTGCCGTTCTCAAGCGCGTAGATGTGCGTGCCCCGGTGGTCGGTCAGGTTGCCCCAGGAATTATCGTGCGTCGCAAAATAGAGCCGTCCGTCCGCGCCCCGGTTTAGACGTGTGTGGACCTTCTGCTGGTTCTCCCCCACAAGCCAGTTGCCCGCCGCCGTGGACACGGATTTCAAATCGTTCACGAACGTGATCTGATTGAGGAACGGATTGTATTTGAAAATCAGGACATTCCCGTTGGGATGGATCTCGTTGCTGATGGCCGCATAAACATTGCCGCTGTCGTCGTTTCCCAGCGCCCACCAGCAGGAGTCCCACACGAAATTGGCAACCAGCGGAGTCCCCGTTGGCGTGCCATCCTGTGTGAAATGAATCTTCTCGTAGGTGAAAATTCCCGACCCGAGCACGGTTCGGGAAAACAAGAGCGCCAAGGCAAGCGCCAAACTGGCCGTGAATCTTCGCTTCAACTTCATCGCCGGGAAACGCTGATGGTTGCCGGCCGGCCCAAAGCCGTCATGACGTGGATGGATTGCGAGTGTACGACAGACCACAGGTTTTTGCATGGCAGGCATTTGCCATGATCCTGACAGCGAATCCGGAGGCGGTCAATTGAGAAGCAAAGGCGGGCTGGGAAAAGCTGGTCTCCCGCCTGAAAATGACCTGTGTGTGAAAAACCCAATCACACAATTGGCAGCGGCGTGAACTGCCGGCCGAGCACGGGTGCGGATTTCGTCCTGAGCCAGCTCTCCAACACCGTCGCGTAAACACCGCGGAAGTCCACGTGGTATTTCAGATCCCCGTTCAACAAATCCGCCGGGGCCAGACTGGGATACTTGCCGAGCAATCCTCCTTTCACCTTGTTACCGATGACAAACATGGGCGCTGCGGCCCCGTGATCTGTGCCACCGCTGGCGTTTTCGGAAACGCGCCGGCCAAATTCGCTGAAAGTCATGATCAACACGCGCTCGAAGTTGCCTTGCGCCTTCAGGTCCGCCACGAACGCCTTGACCGCATCGCCCAGGTCCGTGAGCAACCGCTCGTGAGCGCCGGCCTGGTTGGTGTGGGTGTCGTACCCGCCCTGTGAGACGTAATAGATGCGCGTCGCCATGCCGCCCCCTATCAATTTCGCGACGAGTTTGAGCGAATTGGCGAGTTGTGACCCCGGATAGGTGGCTTTGTTCTCGGACTTCCCGGCGATCGCCCGAATCTCGTCAGAACTCACCTGCGCGTCCAGCGCCGTGCGCTCGATGAAATCCAACGGGGAACCGTTGTGCGGCGCCGGACCGTTGAGCATGGCAATTGTGCCTCCGGAGTTTTCCATTTGCGCCGCGTCGGATTCATTCAACTTCCGGAAGGATTCCTCGGTCATGTCCTTCTCACCTGGCTCGGGTCGGTCGGATTTGATGAAGCGATAATTCTGCGGGTTGCTGAAGCAAATCCCCTTGGGCCTCTTCGCCGCGAAAGCCTGCGGCATCTGGCCGCTGATGGCCACCGCCACCGCCGGATCGCAGCCGGAACACGCGTTGTCGAAGTATCGTCCCAGCCAACCGGTGGCCTCGAAGCGATTCGCGTCACTCGCCGTTTGCCAGATTTCGGTTGAACGAAAATGCGACCGGTTCGGATTGGGATAGCCGACGCCCTGCACCACCCCGAGTTGCCCGGCGTCATAAAGCTCCTTCAACCCGGTCATCCCCGGATGTAGACCAACCGTGTCGTTGAGCTGGAGCACATCCTTTTTGGCGATGCCCAAGCGCGGACGCGCCTTGTGATAGTTGTCGTCCGCGAACGGCACAACCATGTTCAAGCCGTCATTGCCGCCGGCCATTTGCAGCACCACGAGAATGTTTGAATCCTTCCCGGTCACGATCTGCGTCGCGGAATCGGCAGCATCGGCATGGAGCGAAGCAAAAGTGTTGGCGAGAAAGGTCGGCACGGTCCACGAGAGCGCGCTGCCGAGCACCGTGCCCCGGAGGAACTCGCGCCGGGTTTTGAGGGTAAGTTCAGGTTTCATGCGGGTTGCGAAAATTCATATCAGTTGAAATTCTGGCGTGCTCATCACCAGTCGGATCGCGCCGAGAATGTCGCCCTCATCCAGGTCGCCTTGTGAATCCAGATATTCGTGAAGCGCCGCTTTCTGATTGTCCTTCATCGCGCACTGCAACAAGCGCTTCTCCAGCGCGGCGATCAATGCCGTTTTGTCCGTCCGCTCCTTCTCGGTGAGAATCTTCTCGACGTCCACGCGTGGCGTGGCGGTCTGGCGCAACCGCTTTTCCATCTTGCGGGCCATCTGCGGTTTGTTCTTCCGCTCCATGCCGCCCACCATCGTGAGGTCGCCCTGAACCAGCGCCGCCGCCTCGTTGTAACGCGCCAGCAGCGTGTTCGTCGTGATCCAGGTCAATCCGCCGTCCCACCCTTTCACATTCGGTGGTGCGAACAGGTCCTGGCCGAGGTTGCGGGTCAAACCCCAGCACGCCAGCGGCGGCGGCAGTTCGGATTCCAGGATGCGCACGGTCCCGACGAGCCATTGCACCGGGCTTTTCACCTGCGCACGGATGAGCGAGGTTTCGTAAAACTCTTCACTGCGGAACATCACGCTGAGGAGCGGCTTGAAATTGTTCCCGTTCTTGCGGAACACCGCCGCCAAAGCCGTGGTCAAGTCTTCGGACGGCGGCTGGCCTGCGAAAAAGTTCCACAGCTTGGCCGTAATGAAGCGCGCCGCCTGCGGTTGGGTGACAATTTGTTCCAGCACGTCCTGCCCGTCCAGGTTGCCGGTCCGGCCCAGCACGGTTTTTTCCCCGTTATCGTGAATGAACGGCCGGTCCACGAATTTCTGCGTCTCCCGGTCGTAGCTCCAACCCGTCAGCGCCCGGGCGGCTTCGCTGATGTCCTTCTCGCTGTAATGCCCCTCGCCGAGCGCGAACAATTCCATGACCTCGCGCGCGAAATTCTCGTTGGGATGCTGCTTGCGGCTTTGGGCCTGATCCAGCCAGATGAGCATGGCCGGGTCCTTGGCAACCTCGACCAGCAAACGCAGCCAGTTATCGGTCGCCAGCCGGCGGAACAGTTCGTTCTGCCGCCACATGAGATAAGGATCGCGCACCTTTTCCACGCTCGTGGCAAAATGTCCGTGCCAGAACAGGACCATCTTTTCCTGAAACGGCCGCGGTCCCTTGGCCATGCGCCGCAACCACCAACCGCGCAACTCCATCATGCGCTCGCGATCCTGCTGCCGTTCCTGACGTTGCAATTCCCGGCGTTCCTCCGCGCTGGCCTTGCGCATGGCCATGAACTTCTCCCGTCGGTTTGGATCGGGTTTGGCCCACCCTGGATTTGGCGTTGGGTCCGGAATCTTTTCGTAATCCACCAGCAGCGCGATCGCTTTGTCCGGCCCAAGTCGGACGAGATTTTCAATCTCCGGTGGCGGTGCGCCGAAGCCGGCGCGGTTCAACAAATGAGCGGCCGTGGTATAGTTCCAGCGATCGTCTGTCAGCGGCTTGAGCATTTGTCTTCAGAGACGTTCAATCGCGCATAAAGGTTTCATCGCATTCAGACGGCAGGGGTTCGCCAGCAAAGGGTCCGTCAGTCCAGGTGCTTACGGTGACACCGCCCGATAAAACTGCTGGGTGGCATTGGTCGCGATTGTGTCGGTATATTGCAGCGTGCCGGTGGCGTTGGTCAAGTTGACGAGCGGCAACCAGCTCGTGAGGTTGCTCGATCGCAAAATGGTGACGCTGTCGCCGATATGTCCGCTCAGGACCAAGTGCACTTGATTCGACCCCGGCCACGTGACGGATTCAAATTGCAACGGCGCCGGGATGTCCGTGCAGGCGACCGTCACCGCATCAAAGCATTGCGCTTTAAATTCCCCGCTGCCACCGGTCTGGCCATCGAGCCACAAGGTCATGTTGGTTCCCGTCACCACCACCGTCCCACTGAAGGGCATCCAGGTGCCGCCCGTGTAACTTTGCGGCGGGTTCAGTTCAACAGCCGTGGCCCAGTTCGTTGAGGCGGTAGGACTGACCTTGACCGTGCAGGTGGTGTCACTCGTTGAGTTCCCGCGCATCCAGCCGGAAATCGTGTACGTGCCACCCGGCACCAGACCGGTGATGTCCTGTCGCACGCCGGCGCCCCCGGCGGAACTGGAATTGGCGATCTGCTGATATTGAAAACCCGAGCCAAACACCGGCGACGCGGTTTCAATGCTCCAAACCGTGTTGGTGGGCGCCGGCTCTCGTTGATACGCGATCCACCCATTGGCCACGCCGCCCGAGTTGCCGCCCTCGAAGCTGGGATTCACGATGCCGGCGCATTGAACCGGTTTCGGCGTAACCGCAATGGTCGCCGAATTGGTGCTGTCACCCGCGGAGTTGTAGGCGCGCACCCGGTAGTAATAGGTCAATTCTGTCGTGAGCGCGGTTACATTGCGGCTCAGGACATCGCCCACGTCCAGGTTCTCATACCCGCTCACAAAGCTGCTGAACGTGCTGTTGGTTGAAAGGTCGAGCCGGTAGCCCGTCGCTCCGCTCGCTGCGTTCCAGTTCGCCGTAAAACTGAAAGCCGCCGCGCCCGTTGCTGCCGTGGCCACCGGGGCAGACGGCGGAATCACCACCAGGGTCAGCATCGCCGGGCTGGAAGTGGCGCTGCCGTAGGCGTTGGTCACGATGCAACGATAGTTAGCCTCGTCGCTGCCATCCGCGGCTGCCACCGTCAGCATGTTGCTGGTGACACCCGAGTAATGCCCTCCGTTGGTGAGGTTCACGCCATTCTTCTGCCATTGGTAGGTCAACGGGGTTTCGCCTAAGACCGTAAGGGCAAAATTCGTCGTGCTGCCCACCGGAACAGTCGTGTTGACCGGTTGGTTGATGACAATGGGCGCTCCGACATTGGTGCAGCACGCCCGCCCGGTGATGCTGACGCTGTCCACATACCAGCCGGCGCCGCTGACGCTGCTGTCGGTACCGCAACGCCAGCGCAACCGAACCGCCTGACCGGCCGCGGTCGGCGGCAGGTTCGCGGTGGTCGTGATGAATCCGCCCGAATTGCCGCTCCAGCCCTGTCGTCCCGCGAGCGGGTTGCCATAGCTGCTGCTGATGCTGTGGGTGTAACCGCCTCCGACGAAGCTCCCGCCCGCATCCACAATGTCGGCAAAGCTTCCGGCTCCGATGGCAATCTCCAACACCCCCGCGTCGTAGCCCGTGCCGCCCGCGCCGGCTTCCAGATCGAACCGGTTCCGGAAACTCAGTTGAGCGGAACCGGAAGGCAGAAGCACCGTTCCCGAAACCAGTTCATTGACCCCAACGGCCCCCGGTTCCGGGGAATACGTCGCGTTCGGCGCGGTGTCTATGGCATTGGTGGTTGTGACCCAACTGCTCTGCGCGTCGGTCTGGGACGTCGTCCAACCGGCCGGCAATGCCGGGGCCGTAACGCCGTCGAAATTCTGCGCGAGCAGGGTTGCCACCTGTCCCAGGGAAAAGTTGAATGCGAGCGGAAACAGAACCGTCGCGCCATCCTGCAACTGGAACGTGGCGACGACTGTTTCGCCGCACGCGCCGGTGGATGTGAACGTGAACGGCCGCGCCACGGCCACGCCGTTGGTGGAGACGATCCCGTAGTTCTGCGGCCCGCCCGGCGCCGCGACGCCTCCACCGGGCGTCAGCGTTGCCACCAGGTTGGTCGTGTTCCCGCTGCCGATGTTCTTGAGGGAAATGTTGACCGTCACGGTTTCACCGGGATCAATGACGCCGTTGGCGGGCGCGCAATTCTCCGCCACGAGCGCCGCCCCGTCCGCCACGATGATCGGCGCATTGACGGAATTGCCCCCGCAGCAAACGCGGTCGTTCACCGTGATGGAATCCACATACCAACCCGCTCCACTCACACTGTCGTCGCTGCCGCACCGCCACTTGAACTGCACGTTCTGACCGGCCGCGGAGGCCGGCAGATTCACCGTAGTGGTGACGAAGCCGCCGGAATTGCCGCTCCAGGCCTGGCGGCCCGCTATCGGGCTGCCGCTGGATTGCAACGTCTGATTGTACTGACCGGAAATAAAACTGCCGCCGGCGGTCAGGATGTCCAGGAAAACTCCGTCGCCGATCTTGATCTCCAGAACGCCGCCATCCCAACTGCTCTCCGTGTTGAAGTAGTGCCGGAACGTCAATTGCGACGAACCGGAGGCGATGGCGATAGGCGGCGAAATCAGGTCGGTCGCGCCGATACTGCCCGCGTCCGTGGCAAAGGCCGAGTTGGGCAACGAATCCTGCTGGTCGGTGGCGGCAACCCAGAGCGACTGCGCTCCGCTCTGGCTGGTCGTCCAGCCCGCGGGCAACGCCGGTGCCGCGAGCGTGTCAAAGTTCTCCGCCAACACCGCTTCGAGCTGTCCAATGGGAATGGTAAAGGTAACCGCGCCGAGATTGGTCACGCCGTCCGTGAGTGCGAGCGTGGCCGCCAGCGTTGTGCCGCAGACGACATTGGCGCTGAACGAAAATGCCTGCGTCACCGCGCTCCCGCCCGCGGCGAGCACGCCGTAGTTCAGCGGCCCGGACACGGAGGTAATTCCGCCCGTGGACTGCAAGGTCGCCACAAGGCTGGCGGTATCCGCCGTGCCGACGTTGCGCAAGGCAAACGCCACCGTGACGTTTTCGTTTGGATCCACGGCGCCGTTCGTCGGCGCACAACTCTCGGAGATGATCGAAATACTGTCCGCGGAAATCACCGGTCCGGTCGCCGGCACCGCGTTGTACATCACCAGCGCAAAATCCTGGTCCAGCGACGGCGCTTCATTCGGCACGCCGTCCGAATTGATGTTCGCCGCGGTCACGGTGACCACAAAACTGCCGGACACACCCGCCGGCAGGAACACGCTTTCCACGTTGTTCACCGAATCGGCGATGCCGTCCGTGATGGAATTCGCCCCGCTGAACACATTCCCCTTGTAGGTGTTGCCGCCCAGCGTCACCGTCAGGTCGAGGTTGTTGTTGTAGGCGCTGCCGGCGGTGTTGCCCGGCGCGTCCGTCCACGCCAGCGTCACGCGAAACGGCTGGCCCGGGTCCGTGATCGTGCCGGTGAAGGTGCGCGCCTGACCCGTTGCCGTGAATTTGTCCACGCCCACCTGGTCGCGCAACACGCGCCCAATGTCATCGAACGCCGTGCCGAGATTCACCTCGCCCATGCCCTGGTTGTTCGAGGGCAGCGTGTCGTTTGCGGATACACCGGTCAGGTAACGCGCCGAGTTCATCAGGAACGCCTTGGTCATCGCCGGGCTGGGGGCATTGTGGCCGTGGTTGATGAAGTATTGCCGGACCAGGGCGCACGCCCCCGCAATCGCCGGTGTGGAATGGCTGGTGCCGGACGACGTGGTATAAAACTGCTGGCCGAGCGGGAAGAAATTGTTCGCGTTGCCGGCGGTACCGCCACCGGGCAGGGCGCACGCGCCGGTCGCCACGAAACAGGCCAGCGCCGAACCGGTGCCATCCGCGTTCGTGCTGCTTTGCCCCACCCCGCCGGTGACGTGCGTGCCGGGAGCAACGATGTCGGGCTTCCGTCGCCCGTCGTCGCACGGGCCGCGGCTGGAGAAATAAATTATGTCATTGGCGCTATCGGCGCCGGAATCGGCCACGCTGCAACCATCCGAACCGGAGGCAGTGTTGCCGCCGTTGGCCGTCGCGTGGGAGTGGACGTTTTCCGCCGCGCCCACGGTGATGATGTTCTTGGCCGTGCCGGGTGAACCCACGGTTTGTGCGCCCGACCCGGCGTTGCCGGCGGCAAACACGATCACCATTTCCTGGTTGCCGGCGTTGGGCACGGCCGAACCCGACGGTTGCGCATCACGCACCAGCGCGTCGTACGCCTGCGCCTGGCCATCGTAGTCGCCGTAGGTATCCGCGCCCCAACTGTTGCCGCTGATCCGCGCCCCGTCGTTATACGCCCGGGACTGAAGGCTGCTGAAATCGGGATACGTGTACTTGTCCGGATCGAAAATCACCGAGGAACCAACCTTCACAAACGGACAAACCCCCAGCCCGTAATGAAACCCCGCCGCATCCGTATGCGGGAAACCATCCGGGCGATCGTTGAACCCGGCGATGATGTGCGAATTCAAATTGCCGTGGCCATCGCAACCCTGGAGGGTGCTGCCACTGTTGGGCGAACCCTCGAGGCGGTTGTACAGCACCCGACTGCTCGCCGACGGATCGCCCGCGACGTAAAGCCCGAAATGGCCGGGCATCGTCGTGCCGTTGTCAATGCCGCTGTCCGTCACGTCCACCCCGAAGGCCGACGCCGTGAATTGCGTCTGGTCAAAACCCTTGCTCGTGAGCCACGCCAGATAGCCCGGACCGACGGGCGCACTGCCGCTCAAGTTTCCCGCCACAATTTGGTCCTGCCGCTCGTCCGTCTTGTGCGGTTCGACGTAAGGCCGGATGGAAATCACTTCTGGCCGCGCGGCGATTTCCGCCAGGCGTCCCGGCGGCAGCCGCACCACGACATTCTGATACTGCAACGCACGAAACTGCTGCTTCACCGGTTCCAGCTTCAGTTGCTCGATCAACGCCACGGTCGCGGGATTCGCCTCGGCATCGTCCAGCAGTTGAATGGCAAACGTGTCGGAGGCGACTTTCTGCGGACGACCTTTGGCATCGGTCAGACGCGCGCCCGGATGCAGCTTGTATTCATCGGCGTAATTGCCGTCCCATTGCACAAACTCGGACTTCGCCGCCCAATTCTGCAATTTTGCCATCGCCGCGGCGTTGCCTTGGACCAGATAGGCATTCTGCGGGATGTAATGCACCACGCGCACGCCCGTGGCTTCCAAGGCCGTGAACCACTCCGGTTTGACCGGCCCCGCGAACTGCACCAGGTGCAGCCGCTTGCCCGCGAATGTCCCGGCCGCCCGGCGCAGCGCCTTGACCTCCGTCGCACGCGTGTCGAGTTTGGCGGCTCTGAGTTCAATGAAATCGGAGTCGTCGGCGGATTCAGTTTTCGCCAATCGCGCCGGAACGTTGGCAGTCTCAACGAGCTGAAAGCTGCCGTAGTCCGCGATGAGCCGCCCGCCTTGGGCAATCAAAGCACTGGCCGCCACCGGATCGTAAACGCGGAGTTTGTGAGGACGGCTCGGTGAGATGGGGGCGCCATTGGCGTTCAGAGCGACCGCGCTGGCAAGCGTCATCAAAACGAGCAGGCATTGCATCTCGGCGGCCCAATAAGAACGACAGTTTTGCTTCACGTATTCGTGCGACAAGTAAACACAACTGCGCGCGGATGTCGAGCCGTCGTAGCTTCATGCGCTACGGGTTGGAACATCTGGAGATCGCGTAGCCGTGGCATCGCCGACTTTCGTTTTCGATTGAAATCTCTAAACCACAGGGCTTCAATGGAAGCACCTTATCAGAAGATGACAAATACCGTGCCGAGGACCCATGAATCCGTCGTGCCGCAGAACGAAAGCCACTGGTTAGTATTCGCGTCGTCTCCTTAACTGTTTTGTGGTGTTTTCACTTTTCGTTTAATGCACAAGCGTAAAGTGGAAAATCATCATTGAAAGTAGCCAACCCAGGACTGCGATCACAAGCAACAGTTGCCACAATCTGATCCTGGTCTTCTTCATGTCTACATGTTTTTGATCCAGCGAACGACCTTCACTCCTCCCCATCGTAATATTCCGCCGGCGTGACGCGGACCGGTTTGGATTGGCCGGACATTTTCCATTTGTTGCTGTCCGGATAATGGCACGCATCGGATGCCGGGTTGTCAGCGATGACGTAGTAGATCAGGTCCGTGGCACCGGTGTTGGTCAACTGGTGCGGCTCACCTGGCGGATGCACGAAGCAGTCGCCTTCGCGGACCTCGACTTTGCCGGCGGGTGTGCGCACCTGGCCGCGGCCCGTGACCACCATGTAAAACTCCCATTGCGCCGAATGCGCGTGATACGGCCAGTTCACCGCCCGCGGCGGCAGCCGCACCAGCTCCACTTCAAACGGGCACGGCGCCGTGTGCGATTTTTCGCCGTTGCCGGCCCGGATCGCCGCCGCAATGTCCTGGCTGAACAAACGGAAACGGCCCTTGGGCGACATGGTTTCTTCGACGGGGACGGCTGTAAGATTGATTTTTTTCATCGCGACCTTTGGTCAATGTCGGAGCGCATCGTAGCTCAACCCGCCAATTTGCCAAGCCATTGTCCGTTTCCGGCAACCACACGCGCCGTCCCAGTCCCCTGTGTTCCCTCTCCCCGGGAGAGCGGGTCAGGGTGAGGGCGAGCGCAACCAACTGTCCAAGTAGCCTGGTTTACGATTCGCTTCTACCGGCGCTTTGCTACCATCGGTCCATGCAAAAGCTGCCGCGCGCATTCTACGATCGAGACACCGTCACGGTCGCGCGCGAACTGCTCGGGAAGCTTCTTGTGCATTGCTCGCACGGGGTTCAGCGGATTGGACGAATTGTGGAAGTCGAGGCTTACGTCGGTCCGCACGATCTTGCGGCGCATTCCTCGAAGGGAGTGACCGAGCGGACGAAGGTGATGTTCGGACCGCCAGGCCATGCGTATGTCTATTTCATCTACGGCATGTATTACTGCATGAACGTGGTCACGGAACGCGAAGGCCACGGTTCGGCGGTGTTGCTAAGAGCCGTCGAACCGGTGAAAAACATCGAAGGCCGGACGTGCGGGCCGGGTTTGCTCTGTCGCGCCATGCATATTGATCGGCGACTCAATGCTCACGATCTTCTGAGCGACGACTTTTTCATCGCCGCGCCATCCGCGAGTGCAGCGATCCGAATCCAGAAGGCGCGTCGGGTCGGCGTGGATTACGCCCACCATTGGGCCAAGCGTCACCTGCGGTTTTACATCGAGGGAAATCCGTTTGTGTCGCGCCCGTAGCGGCGGCTGTCCTGGCTGCCGTAAGGTGCGTGCTTCCCCCCGCACGAACTACCCGACCGAATGTCCGAGCGATTCCAGAACTCACGGTCGCGGTTGGTGAATTTGCGAGGCAAGTCTGCCGGGCGGGACGCGCCGGCTCTACGGCAGGCGGTGACGCCCACCGCCACAACGACCGGCAGTTCCCGCCGGAACCGTCACGGGAGGATGTTTGCGGGGCATGCTGATTCCATGTACGCTCCCGGCATGAGTTCATTTCTGCCATCGCCCGACAAGCAGGCGCAACTGGAGCAACGCATGCTCGCCCTCGGCGTGCGTGAAGGTGACATCGAGGAATCTTTCGTCCGCTCCGGCGGGCACGGCGGGCAGAATGTCAACAAGACCTCCACGTGCGTCATGCTCGTCCATCGGCCCACCGGTTTGCGCGTCAAATGCCAGGCGTCCCGGCATCAGGGCATGAACCGTTTCCTTGCCCGACGACTGCTCCTGGACAAGATCGAAGAAAAGCAAAAGGGTTTTGTCGCGGCCCGCCGTGCGGAGATCGAAAGAATCCGGCGTCAAAAGCGCAAGCGTTCGAAGCGCGCGAAGGAACGCATGCTGGCCGACAAGGCGCATCACGCCGAAAAGAAGCATTCCCGGCGCCCAATCGCGTTGGATTAGGGAGGGACGATTTAGACGAGTCCCCGTATTCCGACCACAAGATTGGGACTCGTGTAACTCGTCGCTCCGCAACACGCACTTGCAATGAAATTTACGAGCGCACAATTCGACTACGATGTCGCCGTCATCGGCGGTGGCAGCGCGGGTTACGCCGCGGCGCGAACCGCGGCGGCCAACGGGTTGAAGGCAGTTGTCATTGAGGGCGGCGCGCAGGTTGGCGGTCTCTGCATCCTCCGAGGTTGCATGCCCACCAAGGCGCTGCTCTACGCTGCCGAAGTCATGCACCAGGCCCAACATGCAAGCACATGGGGTGTTCGCACGGGAAGAACCGGATTCGATTTCGCCAAGGTGATGGCCCGCAAAGACGCACTGATCAAGGAATTCGCGGATTATCGCCGTTCGCAACTCGACTCGGGCAGATTCAAATTCATTCGTGCCCACGCCAAGTTTCTCGACCCACACACGATTGAACTGAAACCCCTCACCCGGCGAGACGCCACCCTCCCCCCGCTTGGGCGTGCAGATGGGCGCGTTCACAATCTCCACGCCCGTCATTTCATCATCACCACCGGCTCGATCGTCGCACCACCTCCCCTGCCCCAGCTTCGCGGGATCGGATACCTCACCAGCGACGACGCTCTGCAACTCAAGCGCCTGCCCAAATCCCTCATCGTGCTCGGCGGCGGCGCGGTGGCGGTCGAGTTCGCGCAATTCTTCGCCCGGTTCGGCGTGAAGGTGACTCTCATCCAACGCAGCGAACACGTCTTGCGCGAGTTCGATCCCGACGCAGCGACGGTGATTGAAGACGTTTTTCAGCGTGAATCCATCCGGCTCTTCACGGACACGAAACTCACCGACGCCCGGCGCAAGGGCAGGTTGAAAACCGTTTCGTTTCTCCATCGCGGAAAGTCCGTCTCCGTTTCCGCGGACGAAATCCTATTCGCCCTGGGCCGCATGCCGAACACAACCGGGCTCGACCTCGACCACGCGGGCGTGGCGACGGAACGGGGACGCATCGTGAGCAACGAGTTCATGCAAACGAGCGCGCCGCACATTTACGCGGCGGGCGATTGCACCGGGCCGCATGAGATTGTTCACCTGGCCGTACAACAGGGCGAAATCGCCTCGCAAAACATCGCCCATCCACAAACGCCACAACGCATGGATTATCGGCTGCTCGTCTCGGTCGTTTTCACTGAACCGCAAGTGGCCACGGTGGGTTTGACGGAAAAAGAGGCCTGTGCACGCAACGTCCCGTGCCTCACCGCCAGCTACCCGTTCAACGACCACGGCAAATCGCTCATCATGGAAGCCAAGGATGGTTTCGTGAAGCTGCTGGCCGATCCGAAGTCCGGTGAAATCCTCGGCGGCGCGTGCGTCGGCCCCTTGGGTGGCGAATTGATTCACGAAATCGTCGCCGCGATGGCCAAGCGCATGACCGTGCGTGAACTGGCCGCGATGCCGCATTACCATCCGACCCTCGCCGAAATCTGGACCTACCCGGCGGAGGAATTGGCGGAACGGATTGCGCGCTGAAGCTGTGCTCGCCAAATTCACACGTCCAACGTAATTTTCCAGCGCACACACGAGAAACCATGAGCATCGGCGACTTCATCGAGGGAGCTTTTGACTTCTTGCTAGAGCGAGCGCCTCGATTTACCGCTTGCCTGGCGCTGGCTATCGCGGGCGGTTTCTTCGTCTGCTGGTTGGTGCCCGGCATACTTGCGAAGGTCCTTTGTTCAATCGGATTGTTGATCCTTGGCAGTTTCGCTGGGTGGCTGTGGGAGCGAAAGACAAGACGCCATGAGTAGCCGACGGTAATCGCATCGAATCCAAGTGCGGCCAGCATTCGCCGGCTGGTTGACTTTTTCCTGCGGGGCCCACTTCTCCCGAATCCCTTGTCAGTCGGCTGCGCGTCTCGCATTCTAGCCGGACACTTGATGAAGCGTCGCACCATCATTTTGCCCACCTTACTCGCCGTCGCACTTGTTTCTGTGGCGGTATGGTTGTTCGCCTTCAGGTCCGTTCCACAAGTTAGCGGGCCGTTGCGGCATGAGGCTTATGTTTGGCAGCGCGCATGGACTGAACCCGTGCGGACTGCGGTTGTGCAACACGGCACGAATTTTTCGGAGTTGTGCGTCTTGAAAGCCGAAGTGTCGTGGAAGGACAAAAAGCCACAAGTTGTCCGCGTCGGAGTGAATTATCCGTTGCTGGCCAAAACTCAACGACCCGTCGGCCTCGCGCTGCGGATTGGCCCATACGCCGGACCGTTCACCCAAGATGTCCGTAGCAGCGGACGTGAGCCCGCTCCATCTCCAGCGAACATAGATCAGAGCGGATTCACGTCGGCTGCTGCATTGCAGAATCAAAACGCCACCGCCTTCCTCACCGACCTAGCCGCATCCATCGTCGCCGAGGCGCGGTCGAATCACGTTAACCTGAGCGAACTGCAAATTGATTTCGATTGCGCCGAATCGAAATTGGACGGTTACCGCGTTTGGGTGGAAGCCATCCAACGCCGCGTCGCGCCGTTGCCGGTGACGATCACCGCGCTGCCCAGTTGGCTGAATGCGAGGGCCTTCAAACGGCTCGCGACGGTGGCGACAAATTACGTGCTTCAAGTTCACTCCGTCGAACGTCCCAAGAGCATTGATGCCCCCTTCACCTTGTGCGATCCACGCGCCGCGCGTCGCGCTGTAAAGCGGGCCGGAAGGATTGGCGCGGCTTTTCGCGTCGCTTTACCCACCTATGGCTACACGCTGGCGTTTGACCAAACCGGCAAGTTCATTGGCCTGTCCGCCGAAGGCCCGCGCCCGAATTGGCCCACGAACGCACAGCTCCGTGTGGTCCGTTCCGACCCAATCGGACTGGCCGGGCTGGTCCAAGGATGGATCGCCAGCCGGCCCACGGCCATGCGCGGCGTCATCTGGTACCGGCTGCCGACGATTGTGGATAACTTTAACTGGCGCTGGCCAACCCTCGGTGCAATAGTCGCCTCGCGTTCGCTCCAAGAGAAATTGAGGTGCGACTCGCGCCGGGTCGAGTCGGGGCTGGTGGAAATCAGCCTCGCAAACATTGGCGAACTCGACTTTTCCTCACGGCTCGCTGTGGAAGTCCGCTGGACCAACGCTCGCTTCATCGCGGGCGATGCCTTGCGGGACTTTGAACTGGCGGAAGCAGGTGCCTCCGCCGCGAGATTCCAAACCAAATCAAATTCAATCCGTCTGCCTGCCGGCGACTCGCTGAAGCTCGGCTGGCTGCGGTTTGATCGTGACTGTGAGGTGCGGTGTGAACTTAAACAATTATGAAACGAATGTAGAAATCGGAAATTCAGAAAACAAAAATCACAAAGACAAACCCATCAACGCCGGCAAAGACCTGTCCCAATTCCCGCCTGGACGCAAGCGCTTGCCGGCTCTCCCGGAAAATCTTCTACGTCTCTTTGCGCTCGGTCTCGCCCTGCTTTGCCTGGCGGCCATGCACCTCCACGCCTGCGGTCCAGACTTTCCCAACAACCTGCTGGATCGCGGAGACGAGGCCGTGCTGGCGGCACCGGTGGCGGATTTCGAACGCGAACTGCAGCGATTGAAACTCGCCCCCAGCCGCTTCAACGCCGTTCTCGCGACGAATTCCTACGAAGCGGCAACGATGGATGCGGAGCTGGCTGACCTGGCCAGGGCCTTGCAGCGTGCCGACGTTGCGGTCGAAGAAGCTGCGCGAATCCAAAGTGCGCACCAAGCGAACCGCGACAAACTGCGCAAGTATCAAACTGCTTTCGCGGCCTGGAACGATGCGATCGCCAAAAGCCCGACGCCCCCGGCCTGTCCGGTGCTGGACGAGGTAGCCGGCCTGCCCGGGGAATTCGCGGATTATCTGGCCGGCGCCATCTCGTTTCACGATCCAGCGACCAGCGCCCTGGCCCGCGCCGCCTGGGAGAAATTGCTCGCGCGCCCGGCCTCCGAACGCAAATACAAATCCACCTGGGCCGCCTTCATGCTGGGAAAGTTGTGGGAAAATGAAGATGACGACAAGGCCGTTGAATATTTCCAAATGACCCGCGAGCTGGCGAAGCAGCGCTTTGCAGATGCGCTCGGGCTGGCGACCGCGGCGACCGGCCGGGAGGCGCGCGTGGAACTACGCCGGAAGCATTTTGGCCGCGCCATGAAACTCTACCTTGAACAATACGCCAGCGGCGACATGTCCGCGGTGGCTTCATTGCGTTGGACGGCGCAACAAGCGCTGGCCGACGGCGTGGAAGAACTCGCGTCATTGGCCGCCTTGCCGGACACTCAGTCAGTCATCACGGCGCATTTGATCTCCGGTGAACGCGAACGCGATTTCGCCGACGGCGACTACACGCGGGCCGATTCCGTGACCGCCTGGTTGCAGGCGGTCGAGGCCGCGAATGTGACCGACGTGGACTCCGCCGAGCGTCTGGCGTTGGCCGCGTACCAGGCCGGTAATTTTGAGATCGCACAACGTTGGGTCAAACGCGCGGCCAACACGCCGGTGGCGCGCTGGCTTCAGGCAAAGCTGTGGTTGCATGCCGGCAAACTTGAAGCCGCGGCGAACTTGCTGGCGGCGGTTGTCCGTTCCCTGCCGCCAGAGGACGCGGCTGAAGCAGCAGACACCGCTACGTTTGCCGACAGCCTCCACGTGGACGAAACACGCCCGGTGCGCGCCCAGATACTGGGTGAACTCGGCGTGTTGCAGTTGACCCGGCGCGATTTTACGCTGGCGCTGGACGCGTTGCTCCGCGCCGGCTGCTGGATGGATGCGGCCTACGTTGCCGAGCGGGTGCTCACCACGGACGAATTGAAAGATTACGTTGACCGGGCTTGGCCCGCCGCAGAAGCAGAAGCCATGACCGGGAACAACGCCCCGGCTGAGGTCGCGTCCACTTCGCCGGCCGCGTTCCGCGAACAGATTCGCTATTTGCTCGCGCGCCGGTTGACGCGGGAAGATCGCAACGACCAGTCGGCGGAATATTATCCGGCGCAGTGGCGGAGCAAGTACCAGGAGTTGATCATCTCCTTGCAGGCCGGCTGGAACGAAGCGTTGACCGCCAATGATCGCGCGCGGTGGCTGTTCAACGCCGCCGGCATCGCGCGCACCAACGGAATGGAATTGCTGGGCACGGAAGTCGAACCGGACTGGCAGGTTCACGGGGGCAACTACACCTATGGCGTCACCGGGGCCGATCGCGCCGCCAACACCGCGGACGCACGCATCAACGTAGCCAGTGCCGAGGAAATCACCCGCGCCACACGGCATCATGCCGATCCCGAAGTGCGTTTTCATTACCGCTATCAGGCCGCGTTTCTCGGCTGGGAGGCGGCAAAGTTGATGCCGGATAACTCCGACGACACGGCGCGGGTGCTTTACACGTCGGGTTCGTGGTTGAAGGAGCGCGACCCTGAAACCGCGGATCTGTTTTACAAGGCGCTCGTGCGGCGTTGTCGCAAGACCGAACTCGGCGACGAGGCCGACCGGCGACGCTGGTTTCCGCCGTTGGACGCAACCGGGAAAATTATGCGCCTCGAGGAAGAAGTCATCGAGCCGGAGACCGAACCAATCCCAGAGATTGAGACGACTGATCCTGAGGCAGCCGACCCCGATGTGGAAAACATCCTGGAACTCGTGAACGAACTCGTCCCAGCCGAATCACACGCAGAAGATCGTTAGCTGCTTCGGCCCGTGCGCACCGAGGACGAGGATGCGCTCGATGTCACCGGTCCGGCTCGGGCCGGTGATAAACGAAATCATGCTCGGATAATTCGTGCCGTGCTTGGATTTCACGAGCGTAAACGCCGCCGGCAGGTCCGGCACGAGTTGCTCACGGCGCGCGATGACGACGTGATGCGGCGGCAGGCAGGACAACGCGCGGCCTCCGGCTGTTCGGCTGGTGACGACAACCGTTCCGGTCTGAGCGACCAGCGCGTCGCACTCGGAGATGCCAACGTCGCATTGCTCCAATTCGTGTTTGTCGTATTCGCTGGTGGTGATCACCAGCGGCAGCCCCAGCGACTGCGCGGCGGTTTCGGCCAGTTGCCCCCGGTGCGTCGCGGCTCGCTTCCAACCTTCGGAATCGCGGAGCGCCCGCAATTCAGCGGTGAGTTGGTTGTTGTCCTGTACCACCCTGAACGCGGCCTTCAGTTCAGCCGCGTTCTTGCCGAAGAGCGCGAGTTGTTCGTCGAACGTTGCGCCCACCGCCGGCAATACGCGCCGATGGTCCGCCGTCGTCGGCAACCCTTTCGGGCCGTGCGCGTGCGCCTTCACAGTCAACGCCTCGCGGATACGGGCAAAAATGTTTTCGCGTTCAGGCATGGGAAGATTTGAAACCACGAAATACACTAAAACCAGAACGCAGAGGGCAGAGGTAGGAAGTCATAGGGCGATCGTCCGACTCTTGATTTTCGCCCTCAGCTTTCGTGTAGTTCGTGTATTTCGAGGTTAACTTCATTTCCTTTCCTCCCACCACTCGCGGAAACTTTGTTTCGCCACTGGCGGTAAGTCGCGAGTCTTGGTCCATGCCTGTGCCGGATCGAGCACCGTGCCGTTGAACAGTCCGCGCAATTTCATTCCGATGCGGCTTAGTTTCGTCGTGAGCGACCAGAAACCGGGACTGTTCGCGATCGGTGCGAAGATTTTGAATGCGAGCTTTTGCCACCAACTGGGTTTGCCCCACGACGCGTTCCGGCGGTTTTGCAGCAGGTGATGATGCAAATCAATTTTCACTGGGCACGTCTCGGTGCAGGCGCCGCAAAGCGATGAGGCGTAGCTCAGATGCTTCCAATCCTGCAAGTCGCGCAGGTGCGGCGTGATGACCGAACCAATCGGGCCACCGTAAACCGTGCCGTAGGTGTGCCCGCCGACATTGCGGAAAATCGGGCAAACATTCAGGCACGCGCCGCAACGAATGCAATGCAGCGCGTCGCGCTGTTCCGCATCAGCGAGGAGCGTGGTGCGCTGGTTGTCCAGAAGCACGACGTGGTATTCCTCCGGACCGTCGGCTTCGCCCGGTTGGCGCGGGCCGCCGTACATTGTGTTGTAACAGGTAATCGGCTGGCCAGTGCCCATGACGGCAAGCATGGGCAGAAAAAGCGTAAGGTCCTCCAGCCGTGGCAGCACTTTCTCGATGCCAACCAGCGTGATCATCGTCCTGGGTAATGCCGCCGTGAGGCGGGCGTTGCCTTCATTTTCCGTGATGGAAATCATGCCGGTCTCGGCGATGGCGAAATTCGCCCCGGTGATGCCGACGTCGGCTTGCAGATATTTCTGCCGTAGCACGCGACGGGCAACCATCGTGAGTTCCTCCGGCTCATCGGAGGGCGCATCGTGCAACTTGCGCTCGAAAACCGCTTTGATGTCACCACGCGTGAGGTGCATCGCGGGAAAAACAAGATGATACGGCGGCTCCTCGCGAAGCTGGACGATGAATTCGCCGAGGTCGGACTCCACGACTTCGTATCCCGCCTTCTCCATCGCGTCGTTGAGGTGAATTTCCTCGGAGGTCATCGCCTTGGATTTCACGATAACCTTGGCATTCTTCTCGCGCAGAATTCCGAAGATGATGTCGCGCGCCTGTTGCGCGTTGCTCGCCCAATGGACCTTCGTGCCGCGCGCTTCAAGGTTGCGGGCCAGTTGTTCGAGGTGCTGGTCAAGGTGGTTGACCGCTTCAAACTTCGTTTGCGAAGCGAGCTGCCGCGCGCCCTGCCAGTCTTGAAACCACAGCTTGCGCTGATCGCGGACGGTCTCGTACTTGCCCATCGCCGTCTGGATGATGCCGCGATGGCGCAAGTCGGCGGAAACCCGGCGGGCGTCGTCTTTGAAATGGGTGGCTGGCGCGCTCATCGAGGAATCTTGGTAACTCCACAACTCTCCCTCACCCTGACCCTCTCGCGCTGGGAGAGGGAACAGCAAACGATTGGCCTACACATTTCGAATGAGCGTCCGGCAAATCCCGTCGCAGGTTGTCGCACGAGACTGACTGCGATTCTCCCTCTCCCAGCGGGAGAGGGCCGGGGTGAGGGAGAGCGCACCGGAAATGTCACGCCAGTCGTCATTGTTGCACCAAGATTTCCGCCAAATGAATCGTCTTGATCGGCTTCTTCTGCCGGTCGGCCAGGCCTTGAATCTGCATCAGACAACTCGAATCGCACGACACGATGTATTCCGCCTTCGTGTCGAGCGCGCTCGTGCATTTGACCTCGCCCATCGCGGTGGAGATGGCGGGAAACTTGGCCGAGAACGTACCACCGAAACCGCAGCAGGTTTCTGCCGCGCCCATTTCAATCAATTCCAGCCCGCGCACCCGGGCCAGCAATTCCCGTGGCGGCCGTTTGTTGTTCAACTCGCGCAAGCCGTGGCAGCCGTCGTGGAACGTGACCTTGTGCGGGAACTTGGCGCCGAGGTCGGTGACGCCGAGTTTGTTGACAAGAAAGCCGGAAAACTCCCAACACTTCGGGGCGAGCGCACGGGCCGCTTGTTCATGCTCCGTACCGGTGAAAAGTTCCGGATAAAACACTTTCATCATCGCGCCACACGAACCGCTGGCGATGACCACGACTTCGGCATCCTTGAGCGATTCAAGCATCTGGACGGCGATGTCGCGGCTTTCGTTCCAATAACCAGTGTTGAAAGCCGGCTGACCGCAGCATGCCGGGCCTTTCGGGCAAATGACTTTGTGCCCGAGCTTTTCCAAAATTCGCACCATGGCGATGCCGACCTGCGGATAAAACAGGTCCACGAAACACGGAATGAAAAGCGTTACCGTCATACCCGAAGCCATGCTACCCATCCATGCTGCAATGTCGAATCACTTCCCAAACGGACAGGCGAATTTATAGTTGCCAGATTCGACCGCCAACGCGACGCGGTTGTCGGCGCGACGAAGCAACCTCACCCCCGAGGTCCTGGTCAGCGACCGTCCCCTCTCGGTGATTTTTTCATCGTTGTCCGTCGGCAGAAACACCGTTGCCGTCGTGTTCGCCGGAATCGTTGTTTCCAGTTCGAACCGGCCGTCCTTCATTCGCCAGTTGCTGACGATGCGACCGTGAATTGAGTCGTAGTGAGCTTTGACCCAATTGATCGGTTCGCCGGCTGGGTTACTTCCGGGCGTCGCCGGGGACGGCCGGATGATGATGCGTTGATAGCCCGGCCCGTCGGTTTCAATGCCGGCCAGCGTTGTGAACATCCACTCGCCCACCGCGCCAAAGGCATAGTGGGAGAAGGAATTCATCGAGGCGTTTTGTTCGCCGCCAAAGCCTTTGTCCTTCGTGTAACTGTTCCAACGCTCCCAGATCGTGGTCGCGCCCTGCTCCACCTCGTAGCCCCACGACGGGAATTTGCGACTTTGAAAATGCTTCACGGCGAGGTCGTGTTCGCCAACGCTCGACAGCGCCGGCAACAGCGGACGTGTCCCGAGGAAGCCGGTGGTCATCCCGGAATTGTCGGCGGTCTCTCCCGCGCGCAGTTTGTCGGCGAGAATCCTGCCGGCAATTGCACGATGTTTCGGCGCGAGCAAATCCATTTGCAACGCGAGGACGTAGGCGGTCTGGTTGTCCACAGTGAGCGAACCGTCGGGTTTCACATACTCGCGATTGAACGCCGCCTTGATGCTGTTGAACATCTCGCGGTAAACTTGCGCTTCGTCCGCCTTCCCGATGGCTGCCGCCATTTCACTCATGAGCCGCGCGCTGTAGGCGAAATACGCCGTGTCAATGAACTCGAGGGGTGTTTTTGGACCGAAGGAGAGCCAGTCGCCCCAGTCATTGCCGTGCTTGACGCCAAGGAAGTTCTTGCTGGTCGCCTTGCGCCAATCGAGGAACTTCACCATGAACGGCCAGCAGCGTTCGATCACGCGCGTGTCGCCGTAAGCCTGCCAAATCGTCCAGGGGCAAATCACTCCCGCGTCGCACCACGCCGTGCCGAAATCCCAGCCGTGTTGAAACGGATACGGCGCGTAACCGGGAAACGTGCCGCTCGGCCGCTGCGACTCCATCAATTCGCGCAGCCACTTGGTGTAAAACGCGGCCACGTCCGCGTTGTAAGTTGCAGCGCGCACAAACGCCTGCGCGTCGCCGGTCCAACCGAAGCGTTCGTCGCGTTGCGGACAATCGGTCGGCAGGTCAATGAAGTTGGCGCGCTGCGTCCAGACGATGTTCTTGTAAAGCCGGTTGATAACCGGATCGGAACACTCGAACCCGCCAGTCAAGGGCGTGTCGCTGTGCAGCACAATACCCGTGACGGCATCCTTGTCCGGTTTGCCGGGATAGCCCGTGAGTTCGACATATTGAAAGCCGTGAAACGTGAAACGCGGCACGAAGGTTTCGCCGGCGCGGTCGCCGCGCAGAACGTAGTGGTCAATCGCCCGCGCCTTGCGGAGGTTTTCGGTCATCAACCTGCCATCCGGATGCAGCATTTCACCGTAGCGTAGTTGAATCTTCGTACCGGCCGGACCTTTCACTTTCAACCGAATCGTGCCGGCGAAATTTTGGCCGAGATTGAACAGATAGACGCCACTGGCCGGCGAGGTGATCGCGACGGGCTTGATTTCCTCCGTCGCGCGCACCGGGACGCCGGGGAAGGCTTCAAGCTTGGGCGGCGCCTTGAAACCCAAATCTACAGGGCGGCCTTTGACTTCGAGCTTCTCCCCGGGATTTTCCGGATTTCGAAACTCGTAGAACGTCGCGGATTGCGGGCCGTTTTCTTGGGCGAGGATGGCGGATTGCCACGAGCTATCGTCAAATCGTGGTCTGGCCCAACCCGGTTGCTCCTTTTGCGCATCGTAAAACTCGCCCATGAGAAAGTCCGCTTCTCGGATCGGGCCGGCGCCGGTGACTTTCCACGACGGATCACTGACGATGGTTTCGCGCGAACCATCGGCATACTCGATTTCGAGTTGGGCCATAAGTGCCGGTGTTTTGCCGTACGTGTAACGCCCGATTTTTTCCGTCCCAATTCCGGTAAGCAGACCGAAGCCGATGTACCCCGAATACCAGCCATCCGCCACCCACGCGCCGATGGCGTTGTCTCCCTTCTCAATCATTGGCGTGACATCGTAGGTCCAATAGTAGGCCCGCTGGCGATAGTCGGTCCAACCGGGCGCGAAGAATGCATCACCGACACGGCGACCGTTCAGGTAGAGTTCATAAATGCCCAAAGCGGTGGCGTAAATCGTGGCGCGCTTCACGGGCTTGGCTGCGGCGAATTCGCGGCGATACTGACGTGCGGGCGGGAGAAAAAGTTCCTTGCGATCTTTGTAAACCGGCGTGTCGTCGCGGAAGCTGATGTATTGCGCCTGCCAGTCCGTCGGCTTGAGCAAACCCATCGTCCACGACGCCGGTTCGCTCCATGACGACGCCTTCCCGTCTTTGTCCCAAACGCGAATTTTCCAAAAGCACTGCTGGCGCGAGCCGAGCAGTTTGCCCGAATAAACGATGTTCACCGTCTGATTGCCCGCCAGCTTGCCGCTGTCCCAAACGTCCCCTTGATCTTTCCGCAACAACGACTCGCTGCTCGCCACGAGGATGTGATACGCGGTTTGCTGCTGGCCGCGCTCCTTTGCTTCGACGCGCCAGCTCAGGCGCGGCTGGGTTTCATCAATGCCCAGCGGATTGTTCCGATATTCGCAGCGAAGAGCGGCCGGGCGCAACCCTCCCATCGCCGACGCCCCTCCCATCGTCAAAAGCACCACACCCAGTCCGGCAGCCAGAATACGATTTGTGTTCATGAAAGCACCCCATTCAAACCCGCTTTGACAAGACCGCGCGCTCGTATTTCTTTACCTCGGTCAACCACGCGTCGCCCACCGGCGCATCGGCTTTCGCGCAATGGTAATCCCAGACCGCGCCAAACGGCAGCGCCTTGGCCTCCTCCATCAACGCCAAGCGCGATGTGAAATCACCGTCCGCTTCATGTTTCCGCAGGCGGTCAATCGGCGTGAGCAGCGCGAGCAACAGCGCCTTGAGCATATTGCGCGTCCCGATCACCCACGCCGCGACGCGATTGATGCTGGCGTCGAAGTAATCCAATCCGATCCGCACCCGGTCCAGGTTTCCGCCCCAGACAATTTCCTGGGCGATGGCTTGCAGGTCGTCCGTGAGCGTAACCACGTGGTCGCTGTCCCAACGCACACCCCGGCTGACATGCAGCGCGATTTCCGGCAAGTAGAGCAACACGGAGGAAATTTTGTCTGCGATGCCTTCCGTGGGGTGATAATGCCCGGCGTCGAGCGTGAGCAAAATCTGCCGGCTCACGGCGTACCCAAGATAAAACTCGTGCGAGCCGACGACGTAGCTCTCCGAGCCGATCCCAAACAGTTTCGGCTCGACGGAATCCACGAGATGCTGGCGGTTGAATTTCCGTTTCAACACGGCATCCAGTGAGGCTACGAGCCGTTCCCGGGGTGCTTTGCGGTCGGCGGGCGTGTCCTTCATCCCGTCGGGAATCCAAAGATTGAGCAGACAGGTTTTACCCTGCGCCCGGCCGATGGCCGCGCCGATTTCACGGCACCGGATGGCGTGTTCGATCCAGAACTTGCGAATGCCCGCATCGCGATGCGACAACGTGAAGCCGTCCGCCGCCTTGGGATGCGCGAAGAAAGTCTGGTTGAAATCCAGCGCGATGCCGATGGATCTGGCCCAGGCGATCCAATTCCGGAACTGCGCCACGCTCAACTCATCGCGTCCCACCTTGCGACCCGACATTTCGGCATAGCACGCGTGCAAATTCAGGCGATGGCGGCCGGGAATGAGCGAAACCGCGTGCTCGAAGTCCGCGCGCAGTTCATCCGGCGTCCGGGCCTTGCCCGGGTAATTGCCGGTCACCGCCAGTCCGCCGCCGAGCGCATCGCCGGAGTTCTCAAAACCGCCCACATCGTCGCCTTGCCAGCAATGGATCGAGATCGGAATGCGCGCCAGTTGCACGAGCGCCCGGTCGGTGTTCACCCCCACACGGGCGTAGCGTTCGCGAGCCAGGTTGTAAGTTCTTTCGATGGCACGTTTTTGGATTTGCATGGCGGTGGAGTCAGGCGGAGTTGGAATTGCGATCAACAGTGCGATCCATGCCGACATGTCAGCAGTATCGGTGGTCACACCGCAAGACTAATCCGGCGAATCCCGCCCCTTCCCACCACGACCCGGTGCTGCCAGCACAAAGCTGCTTGTTTTTCAGATGAAAAACTCCGATGCTATGCCCGCGTTGAGACCGATCCATGTTTGTGATTCTGCCACACCGGAAAAACCTGACCGACGGGCGCGCCGGATGAAACTCCTTCACGGGCTGTCCACATGAAAAAAACCACCATCAGTCGAAGGCTGAACACGGCGCAATTGATCATGATCGGCATGCTCCTGGCCGGAGTCGGACTCGCGTTTTGGGGACAACATGCCACTTCCCGCGCCGAAAAGAACTACGCGGACCTGGCCAGCAATGCGGACCGCATTTTCAACGACCTCATCCAGATGAACGACGGGCTGCGCGGACAATTGCTCGAGCCAAAGAATGAAGTGGAGCCCACCCGCCGGGTCAACGCCGTGAACGATCTCACCACCATCATTGTTTATCTGCAAAGAAAGTTCGAGTCGGAGTCCTCGATTATCACCACCCTCAAGAACATCAATTCCTTCGTCGAGCGCAACCTGGTCCCGTTTCACACCACGGTTTTGAAAATGCTTGAGACTGACCCGGCTGCGGCCATTGCCTACTACAACGAGAATTTCACGCCATTGCGCACGCAGCGCGATTCCTTGATCAAGGGATTCCGTGTGCAACTCGGCCTGTACGAAAGCGAAGAATCCATTCGCGCCCAAAACATCGCGATCGTCTGTCTCACCTTTGCCGGCATGCTGGTGATCGCCACCGTCATTCTGGGGCGTTTCCAGTCCACGGCGTTGAGCGAACCCTTGGGCCACCTCGTGGACGCCCTGGAACGCATGCGCCGCGGCGATTTCACGCAGCGGGTCAAGTTCGAACAACAGGACGAGTTCGGCGTGTTGGGGGACGGCCTGAACCGGCTGGCCGAGGATCTATCGGTCCTCGTCGGACAGGTGCAGCGCTCGGGCATCCAGGTCAATACTACCGCCACGGAGATTTCCGCGACGGCGAAGGAACAACAAAGCACAGCGAACCAGATCGCCGCCACCACCGCCGAAATCGGTGCTACGTCCAAGGAAATTTCCGCGACCTCCAAGGAACTTGACAAGACCATGAACGAGGTCAGCCAGGTGGCCGAAGACACCGCGCAACTGGCCAACAGCGGCCAGAGCGCCATCGGCCGGATGGAAGCCACCATGCGTCAGATCACCGAAGCCTCCGGCGCCATCACCGCGAAGCTGGCCGTTCTCAGCGAAAAGACCGCCAATATCAACACCGTGGTCACCACCATCACCAAGGTTGCCGACCAAACCAACCTGCTTTCGCTCAATGCCGCCATCGAGGCTGAAAAGGCCGGTGAATACGGTCTCGGTTTCGCCGTCGTGGCCATGGAAATCCGCCGGCTCGCCGACCAGACGGCGGTGGCGACCTACGACATCGAGAAGATGGTCAAGGAAATGCAATCCGCCGTCGCCGCCGGTGTCATGGGCATGGACAAGTTTTCGGAGGAAGCGCGGCGCGGCGTGGAGGAAATCCGACAGGTGAGCACCCAACTGGCACAGATCATCCACCAGGTCCAAACGCTCACGCCCCGATTCCAGACCGTGAACGAGGGCATGCATGCGCAGGCCACTGGCGCGTCGCAAATCAGCGAGACCTTGACCCAGTTGAGTGAAGCCGCCCAGCAAACCGCCGAGTCATTGCGGCAATCCAACCTGGCCATCGAACAACTGAACGAAGCGGCGCGCGGACTCCAAACCAGCGTCTCGCGCTTCAAACTGGGCACGTGAGGCTGTTCCCGCCCGGGTGGCGAACACCGGGCGACCGCTGAACCTTTTAGCATGCTGTTTTTGTTATTTCAGATTGGCAACGACCGTTACGCGCTGGAAGCGCGGCGTGCCGTGGAAGTCGTTCCATACCTGGCACTGAAGAAAATTCCCCAGGCACCGACCGGCGTGGCGGGGCTTTTCAACTATCGCGGCCAGCCGGTGCCCGCGCTCGACCTGTGCGAACTGACCCTGGGCCGGCCCGCACGCGAACGGCTCAGCACGCGCATCATCGTGGTGAATTGCGGTGACGCCGAAGACCCGGGGCGGCGGATCGGACTCATTGCCGAACACGCCACCGAAATGATGCAGCGCGATGAACGTGAGTTTGTGGACCCGGGCATCGTGGTGGGCGCCGCACCGTATCTCGGTCCGGTATTGATGGACGGCAAAGGCGTCATTCAATTGATCCACGCCGCCGGCCTGGCGGGCCTGGCTGGTCACGTGCGCGAATTGCTCCCGGCGCAGGCGGTGGCGGAACCCACTCATGAATCCCATTGAACAACTGCTACGCCGGGAGATCGGCCTGGACGCCGCCTCGGTTGGCTCGACCGCCATCGAACGGACGGTGCGGCTGCGCATGAAGCACCATGGGTTGAAATCAATCGAGGCCTACCGCCAGTTGCTGGAAACCTCACACCTGTCCCCGGACCTTCCGGGACGTGCCGAGTGGGAAGAACTGGTGGAAGCGGTCGTGGTGACGGAAACGTGGTTCTTTCGCGACCGCGACGCGTTTACGGCGCTGATAGACATGATGACACGCCAATGGCTGACAAAACGGCCCGGGGTCCGAGTCCGCATTCTCAGCCTCCCCTGCTCCTCCGGCGAGGAACCCTACTCCCTGGCCATGGCATTGAATGATGCCGCGATCCCGCGTGAACGATTCACGATCGATGCCGTGGATATCAGCATGCGCGCGCTGGCGCGCGCCCAACGCGGCGTGTACAGCCGGAATTCCTTTCGTGGCAGCGACCTCGACTTTCGCGAGCGTCATTTTGAACCCACTCCGGGCGGTTACATCCTGCATCCTCACTTGCGCGACTGCGTCAATTTCCAACGGGCGAACATCGTGGCGGAAGACTTTCTGGCCGATAGCGCCCCTTACGATTTCATTTTCTGCCGTAATCTGCTCATCTACTTCGACCACGACACGCGAACAAAAGCGCTGGAGAGACTGCGCAACTTGCTCTCAGCGCAGGGTCTCTTGTTCGTCGGCCCGGCGGAATTGCCCCTGGCCACCGCGCAGCGCTTTGTTTCGGCCAACCTCCCGATGGCCTTTGCCTGTCGCCGGGACGATGCCCCCCAGCCGCCGCCCGCTTCCCGAACAAACGCCCGCCGCCTGCCTCAACGCACGGCACCGTCAACTGCGACACCCAAAACCGCCCCGGCTGTCCCAGCTGTGCCCCCCACCGACACCCAGATCGTCACGCCTTCGTTCCCGAGCCTGTCCGACGCGCAACAGTTCGCCGACGCCGGCCGGCTCGACGAGGCGGTGGCGATTTGCAACACCCACCTCGATCGCCATGGCCCATCCGCACAGGCGTTTTATCTGCTGGGCCTGGTGCGCGACGCGTCCGGCGATCCGGAAGCGATGGACTACTACCGCAAAGCTCTTTACCTTGAACCAGACCATTACGAGACCTTGCTCCACATGTCCTTGTTGATGGAAAAGAACGGCGACCCGGCTGGCGCGTGCACATTCAAGCGACGGGCCGAACGGGTTCAACCCACCCGGGCCAAAACGTGAACGCCCACGACGATCAACACGCGGATCCACTGGTGGCGGAACTCCAGTTCACCAACGGTGGCGGTGATCTGTCGGCGCAAGTGCACGACTGCTGGAGCACCATTGGCGTCAATGGCAACGGCACCTGCCGCGAGTTGCAGATCTTCGTTCACTGCCGAAACTGCCCGGTCTATTCCGCGGCCGGGTTGCAGCTTTTGGACCGGCCATTGCCGATGGACTACCGCCGGGAACGGACGCTTCACTACGCGGAAGTCAAGAAACTGGCTCAACCCGCGAAGACCTCGGTCGTCCTGTTCCGGCTGGCGACCGAGTGGCTGGCTTTGCCGACCGTCGCGTTTCAGGAGGTCGCCGAGCGCCGTTTCCTCCACACGCTGCCACACCGCCGGCGCAGCGTCGTGCTCGGGCTGGTCAACATTCGGGGTGAACTGCTGATCTGCGTTTCGCTGGCGCGTTTGCTCGGTCTGGAATCGGAGCCGCAGCGCGAAAGATCCGGCGTCGTCCATGACCGCCTGTTGGTCACGCATTGGGGAGGGAAACGGCTGGTGTTTCCGGTGGACGAAGTCCAGGGCATCCAACGCTTCCATCGGGACGAGATGAAGGAGCCGCCCACGACGATTTCCAAGTCCGCGCTGACGCATACGCAGGGCATTTTCCCGTGGCGCGACCGTTCCGTGGGCTTGCTGAATCCGGACTCGCTGTTCGGCAGCCTGAACCAAAGCCTGGCATGAAGTCTGAAGTCCAAAGTCTAAAGTCTGAAGTCCCGGCTCCGGGTGTGCTACCCGACTTCAGACTTCCGACTTTAGACGCGCGACTGGTTTCGTCATGAAATTCCACGACGACCTCAGCAATCTTTCCATGATGGAATTATTCCGCGTGGAAACGGAGAATCAGACAGCGGTCCTGACCAACGGATTGCTGGCGCTGGAGCGCGGTGCTGTGCCGCCGGCGCAGCTCGACAGCCTGATGCGCGCGGCCCACTCGCTCAAAGGCGCCGCGCGGATTGTGAACCTTGGCGTCGCCATTCAGGTCGCCCACGCCATGGAAGACTGTTTTGTCGCCGCCCAGGGCGGGAAATGTACGCTGGGCCAGCCGGTCGTGGATGTGCTCTTTCGCGGTGTGGACCTGTTGAACCAGATCGCGCGGCACGACGAGACCACGATCAAGAACTGGGAAACCGCGAACGCAAACGACATTCAAGGGTTTCTCAACGCCCTGTCCGGCATCATGACGGGCCGGCCTCCAGCCGCGCCCGCGGACACGCCGGGTCCGGCGGGCCGGGATGGTCCATCCCGGCCCAAGTCCCCGAGTGCAAAGGACAAAACCCTGGAGCGAAAAAGGCATGGCGGAAAATCTCCAGCCAAAGCTCAAACGGATCGTGGCGCGCCAGCGATGACCGCGGCGACGGATTCCCACACCGGCCCGCCGGAAGCGACGCCCCGATCCAGACCGAGCCAGCCCCCGTCCGGCGAATCGCCCGAACGGGTTTTGCGGTTGACGGCGGAAAATCTGAACCGCCTGCTGGGCCTGGCCGGCGAATCGCTGGTGGAATCACGCTGGCTGCGCCCGTTCTCCGACTCGATGCAGCGACTCAAACGGATGCAGTCGGACATGGAAACAAATCTTGACGGGTTGCGACAGCGGTTGCGCGACGAGCCACTGTCCGAGCGCGCCGCCGGCCAGCTCAACGCTGTGCTGGAAAAAGCCTTGGAGTGCCGCGAGTTCCTGGCGCAGCGCCTGCAGGAACTGGATCTTTTCGACCGTCGTTCCGCCCAATTGTCCAACCGGCTTTATCTCGAAGTGTTGCGCACGCGCATGCGGCCGTTTGCGGACGGCACCCAACGTTTCCCCCGCATGGTGCGCGATCTGGCGCGCTCGCTCGGCAAGCAGGCCCGGCTGGAAATTCTGGGCGAGCACACCCAGGTGGATCGGGACATCCTGGAGCGGCTGGAAACCCCGCTCGCACACCTGTTGCGCAATGCCGTGGATCATGGCTGCGAACCGCCGCAGCAGCGCCAGCACGCCGGTAAACCGCCCGAGGCGGTCATCCGCCTCGAAGCGCGCCATAGCGCGGGAATGTTGATGGTCATCGTCTCCGACGACGGCCCCGGCGTGAACGCCGAACGACTGCGGCGCAGCATCGTTGAAAAAAAGCTGGCCCCACCCACGCTGGCCGAACGCATGCACGAGGCCGAATTGATGGAGTTCTTGTTCCTGCCCGGCTTTACGATGAAGGACAAGGTGACCGAAATCTCCGGACGGGGCGTCGGCCTGGATGTCGTACAAAACATGGTAAAGTCCGTCCGCGGCAACGTACGCGTCTTTACCCAACCCGGACGGGGCACGCGGTTTCAACTGCAATTGCCACTGACGCTCTCGGTGTTGCGCACATTGCTGGTGGAAGTGGGTGGCGAACCGTACGCCATTCCCCTGGCCCAGATTGCCCGCACGCTCAAACTCCCGCGCGACAAGATTGAGACTCTGGAGGGACGGAGCCATTTCAAACTTGGCGACCAGCAAATCGGACTGCTGACCGCCCATGAGGTGCTCGATTGTCCGGAGGCGGCACGCCACAGCGCGACGAACGGCCTGCCGGTCGTGGTGCTCGGCGACCGTTCGACGCGCTATGGACTGGTCGTGGACCGGTTTCTCGGCGAACGCGAACTGGTCGTCCAGCCCCTCGACCCGCGCCTGGGCAAAATCAAGGACATCAGCGCCGCCGCGCTCATGGAAGACGGCGCCCCGGTTTTGATCGTGGACGTGGACGACATGATCCGGTCCATCGAAAAAATGATCGCGTCCGGCGCGCTGACCCACCTGCAATCCAGCCGGGCCGAGTCCGCGCCCAAGAAGCGCAAGCGCATTCTGGCGGTGGACGATTCGCTCACCGTGCGCGAACTCGAACGCAAGCTGCTGCAGAGCCGCGGGTACCTTGCCGACGTGGCCGTGGACGGGATGGACGGTTGGAATGCCGTCCGCACCGGGGTTTACGATCTGGTCATCACCGATGTGGACATGCCGCGCATGGACGGCATCGAGCTGGCCACGTTGATCAAACAGGACACGAAACTCAAATCGCTGCCGGTGATGATCGTCTCTTACAAGGACCGCGAAGAGGACCGGCTGCGGGGTTTGCACGCGGGCGCGGATTACTACCTGACCAAGGGAAGTTTTCATGACGAGAAACTGATCGAGGCCGTGCTGGATCTAATTGGAGAACCGGAAGCGTGAAAAAACGGCCCACAATCCAACGTCCCGCATCGAACGGTTTGAACCGGGACGCCGTGGGCAATTTCCGAGCCGGGACGCCGGCCTCCGCATCCCGGACGGGAGACATGTGAGAATTGCGATTGTCAACGACATGCTGATGGCGGTCGAAGCCCTGCGTCGGGTCATCATCAGTTCCCACGGACATCAGGTCGCCTGGGTCGCCCGCAATGGCGTCGAAGCTGTCGCGCTTTGCGCCAGCGACCGGCCCGACCTGATCCTGATGGATTTGTTCATGCCGGAAATGGACGGCATTGAGGCCACGCGCCGCATCATGGCCAAAACGCCGTGCGCCATTGTGATTGTCACCGCCGACGTGAACGACCACGCCGCGCGGGTTTTTGAAGCGATGGGCGCGGGCGCGCTGGATGCGGTGAACACCCCGGCGTTGGGTGGGCTGGCCGACCAGACCGACACCAAGGCGTTGCTCGCCAAAATCGAGATGCTGCGTCACTTGATCGGCCCGGTCGGCGACCGCTCCACCGGAGCGGCAAAAGCGGCCGCCGGCCATCCCGCGGAATTCAAGCCCGGCCGGTTGGTGGTCATTGGCGCGTCGGCCGGCGGCCCGGCGGCCTTGGCCAAAGTTCTCTCGGGATTGCCGGCGGAATTTCCCGGGGCCGTGGCGATCGTGCAACACGTGGATGCACAGTTTGCACCCGGTCTGGCCGATTGGCTCGCCGGACAAACCCGGTTGAAGGTGCGGCTTGCCGAGGACGGCGATCCTCCTGAACCGGGGACCGTGTTGCTGGCGGGAAAGGAATTGCACCTGGTGCTCAACACCTCAAGCCGCTGGGCTTATCAACGCCTCCCGGCGGATTGTGCGCACCGGCCTTCCGTGGACGTATTCTTCGAGAGCGTGGCCAAACACTGGAAGGGCGGCGTGGTCGGTGTGTTGCTCACCGGCATGGGGCGCGACGGTGCGGCGGGGCTGCTGGCGTTGAAGAAGCACGGACATCCTACCATCGCGCAGGACCGCGCGAGCAGCGCCGTTTACGGCATGCCGAAAGCCGCGGCGGAGATGAACGCCGCCGGCGAAATCCTGCCGGTCGACAAAATTGCCCCGCGCCTCACGAAAATGATGGCTTTTAAAACCGGCCACCCTTAATTTTTACCCGGCTAGAAATTGATGCACGTGGAACCGACCAAACCAGCATTGTCATCCCCGACGGACCGAAACCTGGCCCCGGCGCAACCGCCCGAATACCACGTGATGGTGCTCCTGGTGGACGACCAGGCCATGGTCTGCGAAGCCATCCGGCGCGCGCTTGCCAATGAAGCGGACATTGACTTTCACTATTGCTCCGACGCCCGCGAGGCGATGAGCACCGCCACACACATCAAGCCGACGGTCATTTTGCAGGACCTGGTGATGCCCGGCATAGACGGGTTGACGTTGGTCAGCCAGTTTCGGGCGAATCCCGCCACCCGCGAGATTCCCATCATCGTGCTTTCGACCAACGAAAATCCGCAGGTCAAAGGCCAGGCTTTCGCGATGGGCGCGAACGATTATCTCGTGAAGCTGCCGGACCGCATCGAGTTGATCGCGCGGCTGCGCTATCACTCCCGCGCCTATCTCAACCAGTTGCAACGCGACGCCGCGTATCACGCCCTGCGCGAGAGCCAGCAACAGCTCATGGAGAACAACACCGAACTCGTGGCGTTGAACCAGAAACTCGAGGAGGCGACCATGGCCAAATCCGAGTTCTTGGCCAACATGAGTCACGAGATTCGCACCCCGATGAACGGCGTCATCGGCATGATTTCCCTGCTGCTCGACACGGAACTCACGGACGAACAGCGCGAATATGTCGAAGCCACCCGCAGCAGCGCCGACGCCCTACTCACCATCATCAACGACATCCTCGACTTTTCGAAAATTGAAGCCGGCAAGCTTGAACTCGAACATCATCCGTTCGAGCTCCACACGTGCATCGAGGAAGCGCTGGATTTGCTCGCCCCCAAGGCCACCGAAAAGAAACTCGACCTGGCCTACAGCGTGGATGATGCCATTCCCAAGATTCTGGTGAGCGACGTCACGCGGCTGCGCCAGATCCTCGTCAACCTGGTCGCCAACGCCGTCAAGTTCACCACCAACGGCGAAGTGGTCGTCGAAGTCACCGCGGCGGCCCACGGCTATCGCACCATCGAGCCCGGCCACGAGCACGACACGGATCTGCTGCGCCATCCGGAACAATGGCTGTTGCATTTTTCCGTCCGGGACACCGGCATCGGCATTCCGCTGGAACGGCAGCATCGCCTGTTCAAGTCGTTCCAACAGGTGGACGCCTCGACCACCCGCCACTACGGCGGCACGGGTTTGGGCCTCGCGATCTGCAAGCGTCTCACCGAATTGATGGGCGGCCGCATCTGGGTCGAGAGCGACGCCGGCAAAGGCGCGACCTTCCATTTCACCGTCGCCACGAAGGCCACGCCCGCCAATGCGCCGCCCAACTGGCAGACCCCCCAGCCCCAGCTCGCCGGTCGGCGGCTGCTCGTGGTGGAGGATAACGCCACCAATCGCCGGATCATCACGCATCGCGCCGAACAGTGGGGCATGGTGGTCGAATGTCTCCACACCCGCCGCGATGCCTTCAAGCGGCTGGCGGAAAACCCGGCATTCGATGCGATGCTGCTCGATTTCCAACTGCCCGACGCCGACGGTTTCAAATTCGCTGAAGAAATCCGCCAGCAACCGTGGGGGCGCGAGTTGCCGCTCGTCCTGCTCACCGCGTTTCGCGTGCGCAGCGACGACCCGCGCCCGGCGGCCCTGGGCATTTCGGTGATGGTGCACAAGCCGATCCGCCCCGCGCAATTGCTGGACGCGCTCTGTCGCGCCATGAGCGTCCAGCTCCAGCGCGAGAAGCGTCCGCCCACCGCTCCCGGCCTGGATTCCAGCTTCGCTCGTCGGCTACCCTTGCGACTGTTGCTGGCCGACGACAATCCCATCAATCAGAAAGTCGGCTTGAGCGTGCTGAACAAGCTTGGTTATCGCGCTGATGTGGCCAACAACGGGAACGAGGTCATCACCGCGCTCCAACAAAAGCCGTACGACGTGCTGTTTCTCGACGTGCAAATGCCCGAGATGGACGGTCTGGAATGTGCCCGGCAGATTTGCCAGCGGTGGACGCGCGATCGGCGGCCGGTGATCATTGCCATGACCGGCAACGCGCTGATGGGCGACCGCGAGCGGTGCCTGACCGCGGGAATGGATGATTATATTTCCAAACCGGTGCGGATTGCGGAACTCCAGGCGGCCTTGGAACGTTGGGGGCCCACCAAGTCGCACAAGACCGACACGGCGTTCCTGCGGCGCCAGCTCGAACCTGCGGAGGATGATTTGCTGGATGAAGGGATACTGGCGGAATTGCGCGACATGCCGCCGGCCGATGGCGGGAGCATCTTACGCGAGTTGATTGATCTGTTCCTCGACAGCGCGCCCGGCCACATCACGCAGATCGGCGAGTCGTTGGCTGACGCGGCCAAATTGAGTTTTCACGCCCATGCGCTCAAAAGCATGAGTCTCAATCTCGGCTGTAAACGGGTAATCGAACTTGCCCAACGACTCGAGGACATGGGTCGTGCCGGCCAGGTGAATGAGTCGCCGAAACTGGTTCACGAACTGGCAGAAGTCTTCCACCGAACCAAGGACCGACTCGTTGCCGTCCGCGACGCCGAATCCTCAAATCCCGCCACCCCGCTGTAAATGCCAACCCGACCGCCCCGCCTGCTGCCTGGCAACACCATCGGCATCGTCGCCCCCGCCAGCGCGCCGCCGAACCCGCACAACATTGACCGGGGAGTGGCGGTGCTGGAACAGCTGGGTTTCAAAGTGAAACTCGCTCCCAAAGTCCGGAGTCGCCTCGGCTTTCTGGCCGGCACCGACCGCGAACGCGCCGGCGATCTCATGCGGATGTTTTCGGACCGCAAGGTGGACGCCATTCTTTGCGTGCGGGGCGGTTACGGTTCTGCGCGTTTGCTGCCGCTGCTCGACTACGGCGTCATCCGCGCCAATCCCAAAATCTTCGTTGGCTACAGCGACATCACTTCCTTGCACTGTGCGTTGCTCACCAAGGCCGATCTGATTTCGTTCCACGGGCCGATGTTGAATTCGGATTTTGCCCTGCCTGAAATGCCGCGCTTCACCCTGGACAGTTTTCTGCGGACTTTAGGGCATCCCCTCACTGCTGGCCGGGTTCAGGCAAAACGCGACTCCGTGACCGAAGTTCACAAAACGTGGACCGGCGGCATTGGCCAGGGGTGTCGGCACAAAGCGAGAATCCTGCGTTCAGGTTGCGCTCGGGGTCAACTGATGGGCGGCAACCTCACGTTGATCGGCACCTTGATCGGCACGCCCTGGCAGCCGCCGTTCAAGGATCGCATCCTCTTCTTCGAGGACCTGAGTGAAGTGCCCTACCGGTTCGACCGGATGCTGACCCACCTCCTGAACTGCGGCCTGCTGCAACAGGTCGCCGGCATTGCCATTGGCATCAACAAGGACTGTCAGGATCCCAAGGCTGGAAAGGCACGCGAATACCGACAGACGCTGGAGGACGTTTTCAATGAGCGCTTGTTGCCGTTAAAGGTGCCCATCGTAATGAACCTGGCGTTTGGCCACGTCCCGCACAATGCGACCCTGCCCGTCGGCAGCAAGGTGTTGCTCGACGCCAATCGCGGTGAGTTGGTCCTGACGGAACCGGCCGTTTGTTAAACCGCAAACGCCCTGCGGACGAATTCTCTCGAAGCGATTCGCGCCGTGCGTCGCTGAACCGGCGCGCGGTTCAGACGCGGGAAAGTTGTACGAGCCGGCTGAAAGCCGCGTCCCAGGCATCCGCATGGGTAAGCATTGTGTTCGACTTGAACGATTTTCGCACCAGTTCCCGTCCTTCGCTGAGCGACTGGATATGGCCGAGCGCCAGCGACTGAACCAATACGTTGCCAATCGGGGTGGCCTCCGGCGACGCGATCACCACCGGAATGCCCAGCGCCGTGGCGATGAAATTGTTCAACAACGAATTCTTCGCCGCGTCGAGCAGGTAAAGCCGTTTGAGCCGGCGTCCGGTGACCAGTTCAATTTCCTGGAATGTCTTCCGGTATTGGAGTGCGAGACTTTCCAGCACGCAACGGGTGATGGCGCCCGGCTTGCGCGGCACGATCTGGCCGGTTTCCCGGCAGAACGCCTGAATCTTCAAGGGCATGTCGCCCGGCTCGGCGAAACGCGGGTCTTCCACGTTGATGAGCGACTCGAACGGTTCGGCCGACGTGGCGAGGTGCATCAAGACCTGGTTCTCAAGTTCCTGATCTTGTCTCGACCAGTACCGGCGGCACTCGTCCAGCAGATCAAGTCCGACCAGATTCTTGTAAAACAGGACCGTCCCGCCGAAACCGGTTTCATTGGTGAAACCCAGTTCGCGAACCACGTTGTTGATGAGCGGTTCGGCCAGTTCAGCGCCGGTGACAGCCCGCGCGCCCAATCTGAGAAAACCCCAGTCCTCGCCTTCGGTGATCGGCAATCCCACAAGCGCCGCCGCAAGTTCGTTGGAACAGGTGGAGATGACCTTGGCATCCTCCAGTTTCATTTCCCGCGCAATGGTTTCACGGAGCGGCCCCAGGGTCGTACCGGCGGGAACGACCTTGGGAAAGAGTTCGGCAGGCAGGCGCAAATCCTGCCGCAGACGCTCCGACCAGGTTCTCGTGAGCGGATTGAAAAGTTGCGTGGCGCTGGCCGCGGACATTTCAACCCGCGGCACACCCGCCAGCAGGTAATTGAATCCGTCGGCGATCGGCAGAAATTGACCGGCCTTCAGCCGGCGCGTTTTCTCCGCGCCAAACTGGACCAATGTCCGCAGATGCCCCCGCTGAACGCCGGTTTCCTCGTAAACGGTTTCCCACGGAATTCTGGTGAAAATTTCGGTCATCCCCGTGCCGGTGCGCGGATCCTCGTGATGGTACGTCGGCCCCATGAACGTCCCGTCGTGGTCAAACAGCATGTAATCCCCGGCCCAGGAGTTGCAACTGATGCTGTGCAACGTCACATCCTCCACGCCAACCGCTCGCAGACCGTCCAGCGTCTCCTGGTATAAGTGCGGGATGTCCCATTGAACGGATTTTTTTTCACGGATGGGTGAATTGTTGAACCGGCGGATTTCTCCCACCGTGAGTTTCCCTTTGAACAACGTCCCCAGCATCACACGACCGACTTCAGCCCCCAAGTCACAAGCAACGTATAGGTTCTCCATAAGCGTCAGCCCCACTTTGTCGCACAAGTCATGCCTGCCCATCGCCAACAGCGTTCGGCGGCATCGGTCGCGGGCACCCGGGGCGGTTTCCCCTGTACCGAAATGGTGCAATGGTAGATTCTGCCATCAAAAATGAACTATTTCCCACGACCGATGTCAGACTCCCCGTGGTAATCATCAAACAAGAATTCGCTGCCGATTATGTCCAACAACCCCACATTCAAGACACTGACACTTCTGACCGCGTTCGTCACCGTCTTGGCCCTTCAACCGGTGCGAGCCGGACTCACCGTTGGTGATGCTGCCCCCAAACTCCAGGTTGGTGAATGGGTGCAAGGCCAGCCGGTAACGGAATTTGACTCGAATCACGTTTACATCGTCGAGTTTTGGGCCACTTGGTGCGGGCCTTGCCGGACCTCCATTCCCCATCTCAACGAGCTCCATGAAAAGTTGCAGAACCGCGGATTGATCGTCATTGGCCAGGACGTTTGGGAAGACAACGAAGATGGCGTTGCGCCCTTCGTGAAGAAGATGGGCAAACAAATGACGTATCGGGTCGCGCTGGACGACAAACGGGACGCGAAGAAGGGCGCGATGGCCGAACACTGGATGGCGGCGGCTAATCGCACTGGCATCCCCACCGCGTTTGTCGTCAACAAGCAGGGTCGCATTGCCTGGATTGGCCACCCGATGGGCCTGAATGAAGGATTGCTGGAAAAAATCATCGAGGACAAATTCGATGTGGCCGCGTTCGCCAAGGAATACCAACAGGAGCAAAATCTGGAGCAGCAACGCCGCGCCGTTCATGCCAAACTCCGGAAGGCCATGCAGGAAAAAGACTGGGACACCGCCGAAGCGGTTGTCTCCGAACTCGAAAAGCAATTGCCCGAGGCAATGCGATACCAACTCGGCATCACCCGGTTGCAGATACTTTTTGCCCGGCAGGACAACGATGCGGCCGCCAAACTGGCCGATTCACTCAGCAACGCACACCCCAACGACGCCGGCTTCCAAAACGCCCTCGCCTGGACAATGATTACGCACAAAGGATTGAACAAGCCCGACCTGCTCGTCGCCGAGGCCATTGCCGAACGTGCGAACCAGTCGGCCAAAGCCCGGAATCCCGCCATCCTCGATACGCTGGCCCGCGCACAATTCATGCTTGGCAAGAAAGAGGAAGCCATCGCCACACAGCGGAAAGCCATTGACGCTGCTGAACCGGGCAGCAGTGGGCGTTACCAGAAGACCTTGGATGCCTACCGGAAAGGCGAACTACCGGACGGCAAATGATGTTGTCTCCTTGCCGCCATGGAAAGCAAGGCATTGAAGGCTGACGGCTTTGGCTGACGCTCAGACATCTTGCCACTGCCCGTTACATTTCACTTGGCAGGTTCCGCCAGCAGTTTCTCAACGACCGTTTCCACGCGATCCGGTTTCAGGCCAACTGCACGGACGATGCCTTTGCGATCAATGACCGCGTAGGTCGGATAATAGTCCACTTCCCAGGCCTTCTCCGCCTTGAGATCCGCATCACGCCCGGCCGGGTACTCAACTTTGTGTTCCTTGGCGTTGGCCGCGAATTTCTCCTGCCCACGCTTGCTGGTACAAACGCCGATGATCACCAATCCTTTGGACTTGTACTTCTTGAGCATCTCGTTGTTGTGTGGAATGGCCCTCATGCAGGGGCCACACCAGGTCGCATAGAAATCCACGACGATGACCTTGCCTTTCATGTCGGCGGGTTTGACTTCGCCGTTGATCCATTCAGTGAGGTTCAGTGGCGGCATGGGCTTTCCCTCCAACGCAGCGTGGTTGGCGCGTTGTTTCGGTTCGTCGTCCCAAGTCCAGCTGTCGGGAAATTCACCGGCCGACACGCGCAGTACACCCCAGACGAGTGAACCAATCGCAACGAGAAGCAAATTCTTGTTAGTCATGTGACACGGCTTATCACAACCGATCGTGGTGGGCAACTGGGAATATCCGCGAATTCGGGTGACTCGACACCTTCGGCGTCTATGGCACGGGGTCAGCCACCTCCTGCAACCCTGCCAACATTTTGCTGGCCGGCGCCAAGGAAACGCGCCCACAATCCGACGTCGCCATGAAATTCCTCATCCGGCTGAAGCCTGTTCGCCAGCGGAAGTTGGCCGGTTGCTCTTCGCGTAGAAGTCCGCAACCCGCCGGGTCGCTTCCACAACTTCCTCGCGCGTCATGTTGAGATTGACGGCCTCGCAGGCCATCTCCGCTCCTCGATACCCTTGGTTCGCCGCCAGCCGATACCACTTGTAGGAATCTACCCGCGACGGTCCGCCAATGGACAAAACCGCCGCGCGAACCGCGCGAGAATTCATCTCACCCAACCGGAACTGTGCGCTGGCATCGCCCAGTTCGGCCGCTTTCCGGATCCAGACCAAGGACTTCGCCGCATTCGCCGGCTGGCCGTGACCGTTGGCATACATCACCCCGAGATTTAAATGCGCCAACACATGATTCTGCCCGGCCGCCTTGAGATACCAGGCTTCGGCCAGCGCGTAATCCTGCACCGCGCCGACTCCGTTCGCAAACTTCACCCCAAGACTGAACTGCGCCTCGGCTGAACCGCGCTGTGCCAGGGTTTCGGTGGTTTCCTGATCCGGCGTCGGTACTGATGCCGCCAGACCTAACCAGCGTTGAATGAGAGATTTTTTCACAGTCTCAACCTTAGCGTTACGCGGGCTGATTACAAGAAATGCTTTTGGCCCGCGAGGGGCGAGCGAACCGGCGTGAAGAAGTCCTCGCCAGCCCCAACGATCGGCCAAGGGATTGCGCGGCGGGCAGGGAAGCACGTCCTGCTGGCGGATCAGCCCGATCAGGTGAAGGACTCGCTGCACACCTATCAGATTTCATAGCGTGGAAACTCGTTGCGGGTGATGGCCGAGGCCGTTCGTTGGGGGAAGCGCAGCGCGCGGATCAGTACCATCAGCCCCGGAATCATCATCACCCCGCTCACGCTTGCATCGGTCACCATCTTTTCCATGAAGGCATATTTGTCGTCTCCTTCTTTCAAATCATATTGATCTAACACGACATTCACGCCGTCGGCCAACAATCGGTCTGCCCAACTGCGCACCGCTTCTTGGTGGCGTTCAGAGGTCCAACTGTAAGAAATGAAAGCTTTGGGCGTCATGGAATGACGTGCGCAGGTTTAACAGACGATCTTTTTGACGGCGAGCCCGAATTCTGTTCATTCGGTTAATTCTGTCTGAACTCTGCGTCCCCGCGTCTTTGCGGTTTAATTCACTTCCGCTGAAAAACCAGTTCCCCATCCTTCGCGCTGACTTTGATTCTATCGTTTGGCTTAAAGTCGCCCGCCAGCAGCTTCGTCGCGAGCGGGTCGAGCAGGTGTTCCTGAATCGCGCGTTTGAGCGGGCGCGCGCCGAATTGCGGATCATAGCCTTCGCTCGCCAGCAGCTTCTTCGCAGCGGCATCCACGTCGAGCGTGAGATTCTGTTGCGCGAGGCGTTGCTCCAATCGCCCGAGCTGGATATCCACGATGCGTGCCAGTTCGCTTTCGTCGAGGCTTTGGAAAATGATCACTTCGTCCACGCGGTTCAGGAATTCCGGGCGGAAATGTTTTTTTAATTCGGCCATGACCCGGGCTTCCATTTCCTCGTGGCTGCGACTCGTAAGAGCGCGGCTAACTCCCTTTCCATCTTTAGGGCTTGAATCAGCCACGCTCTCACGAGCGTAGCTACGTTCAAAATATTCCTGGATGATGGGCGAGCCGAGGTTGCTGGTCATGATGACGATGGTGTTTTTGAAATCCACGGTGCGGCCCTGACCGTCGGTGAGCCGGCCATCGTCGAGCACTTGCAACAGCACGTTGAACACGTCGTGATGCGCCTTCTCGATCTCGTCGAACAGAATCACGGAGTAAGGTTTGCGGCGTACGGCTTCGCTAAGTTGCCCTCCTTCCTCGTAACCCACGTAGCCGGGCGGCGCGCCGATGAGCCGCGCGACGGTGTGCTTCTCCATGTATTCGCTCATGTCAATGCGGATCATCGCCTGTTCGTCGTCGAAGAGAAATTCCGCGAGCGCGCGGGCGGTCTCGGTCTTGCCCACGCCGGTCGGTCCGAGAAAAATGAACGAGCCGATGGGACGATTTGGATCTTGGAGCCCACTGCGCGAACGGCGCACGGCATTGGATACGGCGACAACGGCCTGTTTCTGCCCGATGACGCGTTGCTGTAAACGCTCCTCCATCTTGAGCAACTTCTCGCGTTCGCCTTCGAGCATGCGCGACACGGGAATGTGTGTCCACGACGCGACTACGCGCGCGATGTCTTCATCGGTGACTTCCTGGCGGAGCAATGACGTGCGCGCGGCTTCAGCGGATTGCTTTTCGATGGCTGCCAGCTTCTTTTCCAACTCGGGAATCTTGCCGTATTGAAGCTCGGAAGCCTTGTTCAAGTCGCCGGCGCGTTGGGCCTTCTCCAAATCAATCTTTGCTTGCTCCAACTGCTGCTGAGCGATGCTGACGGCGTTGACGGCGGTTTTTTCGTTCTGCCACTGGGCCGTGAGCGCCCTGGATTTTTCCTTCAAGTTGGCGAGTTCCTTATCGAGCAACTTGAGCCGCTCCTTACTGGCAGCGTCTTTTTCCTTCGAGAGCGACGTGCGTTCGATTTCGAGTTGGAGAATCTGGCGATCAAGCTGGTCCAATTCAGTGGGCTTGGAATCCAGCTCCATCTTGATGCGCGACGCCGCTTCGTCCACGAGATCAATCGCCTTGTCCGGCAGAAAACGGTCGGTGATGTAACGATGCGACAACGTCGCCGCCGCCACGAGCGCGGCATCTTGGATGCGCACGCCGTGGTGAACTTCGTAACGTTCTTTCAGCCCGCGCAGAATGGCGATGGTCGCCTCCACCGTCGGCTCGGCCACCTGCACCGGCTGGAAGCGACGTTCGAGCGCGGGATCTTTCTCGATGTGCTTGCGGTATTCGTCCAGCGTCGTCGCGCCCACACAGCGGAGTTCACCGCGCGCGAGCTGCGGTTTCATGATGTTGGCGGCATCCGTCGCTCCTTCTGCTGCGCCTGCGCCGACGAGCGTGTGGAGTTCGTCAATGAACAGAATGGTCTGTCCCTCGCTGGCGACAATCTCCTTGAGGAATGCTTTGAGCCGATCCTCGAATTCACCGCGATACTTCGCGCCGGCGATCATCGCGCCAAGATCCATCGCGACGAGCTTCTTGTTCCTGAGCGATTCGGGAATGTCGCCGCTCACGATGCGTCGCGCCAGGCCTTCCGCAATGGCGGTCTTGCCCACGCCCGGTTCGCCGATGAGCACGGGGTTGTTCTTCGTGCGGCGCGTCAGCACCTGCATTACACGACGGATTTCCTCGTCGCGTCCGATAACGGGATCAATCTTCCCTTGCTTTGCCAGCGCAGTGAGGTCGCGGCCGTATTTCTCCAGCGCTTGAAACTTTCCTTCCGGCTGCTGGTCCGTAACGCGTTGGTTGCCGCGCAGGTCAGCGAGCGCCTTCAGCACAACATCACGTTTGAGACCGTGCGACTTGAAAATCTGTTTCAGCGCCGAACCGCCGGCGTCGAGGATGCCGAGCAGCAAGTGTTCGGTGCTGATGTAATCGTCCTTGAGTTTGCCCGCCTCGGACTGTGCGGCATCCAGCGCGTGCTTGAGTTCCTGACTGGAGAACAGGTCGCTGCTGCTCGTGCCTTGAACCTTGTGGCGGCGGGCGAGTTCTTGTTCAACCGCCGGCTGGAGCTTCGCCACCGGCACGCCGATCTTCTCCAGCAATTCGGGCACGAGGCTCTCACCCTGCCCCATCAGCGCCAGCAGCAAATGCTCGCAATCCACCGCCTGATGCGAGTGCTCGTGCGCGATGCGCTGCGATTCCGCCAGTGCTTCCTGCGATTTAATGGTCAGCTTGTCGAGTTGCATATCCAATCAATGAGATGGACAGCGCTGCTCGTCAAGCGTTCACAGGACACTGACCACGCCGTCGAAACTGCGCCGCGGCCTGCTGGTATCGCTCACGCTGCGGAATTGCGCTCCGCAGCGTGGCGACCGGTTGTTACGGATAAACTGCGCGGTAGTACCGTTTGGTGGGTATGGGGTCGGTGAAGTCTTCCACCCCGATGTAGCCATTCGGCTCAGCGATGAGGTTGGTGAGCGGTTGCCACGGGCCGATGATTTCAGGCGCGGCCAGAATGGTGTAAGGGACACCGGGCGTGCCCTGGAATCCAACCGAGAAATGGCCGTTTGGCAAGATGCTCGGCCCCGCACTCAAAGCGGGCGCGCTGGGTAACAGCACTGTCAACACAGCCACGGTGCTCGTGGAGTAGCCGACCGCGTTGCCAAGAATAGCCTTATAGTCGCCCGCATGGCCGGGTTCGACGTTCGTGATCGTCAAGGTCGGACTGATCTTACCCACCAGGATGTTCGTGCCAAACAACCACTGGTAGCTAATGGCGCTACAGGAAGTGGCGCTGACGGTGAACGTCGCGGTTGTGCCCACAACGTTGGTCCGACTTTGTGGGTGAGGTGCGATCACCGGTACAGCCGCTTCAACGACGGTGACGGTGGCGTTGCGGGTGACTTGATTATTGGTCGCATCGCTGATGGTGAGGATGACAGGATAAGCACCAATGCCGACAATGGAGCCGGCCAGGGGCAACTGCGTAACGGTCACTCCGCCGCAGGAATCGCTGGCGACGACTGACGCCGCCAGATTGGGAATCATGGCCTGGCAACTGGCGTTGGCGTTGATCGTCGTGTTGGTTGTGTAACTGGTAACAATTGGGGGATTGGTGTCAATGATCGTGAGCACGGCGGGCGCGCTGGTCACGGATCCGGCATTGTTCTGGACGATGACGGTGTAAGAGCCTTCATCGGATTCGCCCACTGAAGTCAATGAGAGTGTGGCATTGGTCCGATCCGTGAGGAGCGTGGTGCCAAAATACCATTGATACGATGGCGTGGTCGCGCTGTTGACGCCGACCAACAGTTCGGCGTTGTCGCCGCACTGGACGGTTTGGGAGTCCGGTTCATCGGTGATGACCGGCGGCTGCGGGGCGCCCGAACCCGTGGTAAAGGACGACGTTGGCCCGGTCGTCGTTGTGCTGCCGTCAGTGACGGTGGCATACCATTCGTATTGCACGCCTGGCGCGAGGTTGCTCCAGATGATCGAAGCGTTGTCGCCGGACGCAACGTTCGCGCTCCCGATGACCGTGAACGGATTTCCAGTCGTCATGACATAGGGAATCGTGAACTGGCTGTCCGCATCCGTTTCGGTTTGGTTCAACCACGGTGAATAGGTCGTCGCGCGGATGACGTTAT
>CAYWMD010000006.1:166291-192980 GCA_964458575.1 uncultured Bifidobacteriaceae bacterium
TCCGTTTCGGTTTGGTTCAACCACGGTGAATAGGTCGTCGCGCGGATGACGTTATTCGAAGGCGAAAACTCATACAGACGCAACCAACCATTGCCACCGCCGGAACGGCCCTGATAATCCGTCATCACCGACCAGACGGTGCGGCCCTGGAAGACGTTCGTGCGCTGGCCTTCCTCCGGGCTGACGTGGCCGGAGAGCATCAGAAACAGGTTCGGGTTGGCTTTGAGGCCGTCGTACATCGCCTGACCCTGGCTGCTGAACGTGGCATTGAAGCCGGAGTTGATGATGTGATGGCTGACCACAATGGCCCGGCGGTGTTGATTCGTAGCCAGGACGCTGTTCGCCCAAGCGATGACCGGCGAGTTGGTCGTCAAGCTCGCGTCGTACTCGAAATAGAGGACAATGAAATCGAGGCCGCTCGCGCTGAACAAATCAAAGTGGTTGTCATTGTTCGCGCCGTATTGATCGCCGTAGTAGTTGTAGCCCTGGAAATGGGATTCACCGAAATACTGGTTGTAGAAGGTGGTTGTGCCGTTGGGATCGCCGTTGCCGGTCGGCCCCTGATCGTGATTGCCAACGGCGATGCCGTAAGGCAGACCCTCGGGTAGCTGCGTCGTCACGGGATTCTCCAACCGATAAAGCGAGTTTGTCGCGACACGCCATTGGGAGTCGTTACCGCTGTTGTCACCGTTCTGCACGCAGTCACCGAGTTGCGCGAGGTATTGAATGTTGCGCGCGCCACGGTTGTTGATAATCCATTGCGTTTGATTGGTGAACATGTCCGGAATGCCGCCGTTGATGCCCGCCGAATAGTGTTGCGTATCCGGCAACGCCACCAACGTGAAATCCGGCCCGGGCGCCGGCGCGCCGTTGACCGCGCGACCATAGAAGGTCACCGTCAGGTTGCTGGCCTCGGGATCCGAAACCGTCACGGTGAGCGTGGCGTTCGTGTCCACGTTGGACGCGGTGTTGGTTGGCCCCACGACGGCAGGCAGCGCGGGAGGCGTGTTTGGCGTCACAGGGAAGGGATAACCCGCGGCCCACACGGGCCCGTTTGCCAGCGTGCCGTTGACGCCGCCGTTGATGCTGTTGGTCGCTGCGGTTCCGGTGGCATCATCCAACGACCAGCGGGCGATCAATCCGGGTGCGTTGGTGGTGATCTGCGAATTGTAAGTGCCGGCAATCTGCTGCGCGGTGCGGGCGTAATTCCAGATGCGCACTTCATCCATCGTTCCCGCAAAGAAGCCGGAACTGGCGTTGGTCGTCCCTCCTGTACGGAGCGAGGAACCAAGCGCCGCGTGCTGGATGCTGCCGAACTCTGGCACCAAGACATCACCGGTGCCAGTAACGTTGGCTGTGGCGTAAATGCCGCCGTTAAGATAGAGATTCCAGACCCCGGCGGTTGAGTCATACGTTACCGCCCCATGCTGCCAGACGTTGCTCTCGATGGCCGTTTGACCGCGAATGGGATGGTTTAATCCATTGTTATGGTCCTCGAAGTCGGCCGCCAGCACGGCTTCGCCGCTGTTATTGGTGCCAATCCCGAAGAAGTAATTCATGTTCGTGGCGCCGGCCTCAATTTCTGCCATGCCTTTGGTTACGAGCGGCACGGCAAACATGCCGCCGGTACCGGTGTCGGAACGTTTGCTCGTCCCCTGAGGCTTGAACCAGCACTCAATGGTGAAATTGCTGACGCCCAGGGACGGCGCCACGCCGAAAGTCACCAGGTCGTTCACCCCGTCGAACGCCAGACCGCCAGAGCCGGTGGGAGGATTTGTGGCGCTGCCGCTGATGACCGAGAGTGACGCGCCAAAGACAACGTCGGAGCTTTCGTAATCCGCCTGATGTACCTCCACCGCCAATACATTGTCACCCACAAGCAAATTGGTCAGCAGATTGCCGGAAACGATGATCGTATCGTATTCCGTCACATCCCCGATGCCTTCCGCCGCGGGCGTGCTGTCGGTAATGACGCCCGCCGGCATGCGCACGCGGTGGATTTCCGTGCCGTTCAAATAGAATACGCCACCGTTATCAACCAGGTTGGAAAGCAGCAGCGACGCTTGCGCCGGATTGCCGGAAAAGTTGAAGTGTGTGCGGAAATAGTGCGAAAGGCGATTTGTGAACAGGGTCAGTGTGGTCCGAATCGGTTGTGGCAGACAGTCGCAGTCCTCCAGCCCCAACAATCCTTGGCCCGAGGGCCAGGCTGAATCATTATAGCCGGGCTGTTTCCAGATGGTCCCGTCCAGATTTGACGTTTGCATGTAACGCCACGAGTTCGAGAACGCGACCACGAGGTTCGTTCCAGGGGGCGTGCTGGCCAGCACATTCAGATTCAAAGTGCCCGAGGTGTTCGTTGCACCCGCATTGTCTCGCACGCGGGCGGTAAAGCTTGAAAGACCGATGCTCGTTGGTGTTCCGCTGATCGCGCCGTTGTTGGTGTTCAGCGTGATGCCCGCCGGCAAGGAACCACTGACCAGCGACCAGGTGTACGGTGGAGTTCCGCCCGCCGCCGTGAGCGCCGTGGAATAGGGCGTGTTGATGAAGCCATCCGGCAGAGTCGTCGTTGTTACGGCTGGCAAACCCGACTGGACAGTGAGCAATGTATTGCCGCTCACGCTATTCAAGGTGGCGGAGATCGTGGTGGTCCCAGCCGCGATGGTTGTGGCCAGACCGCCGGAGTTGATGGTCGCGGCGCTGGTGCTGGACGAGTTCCAGATTACCTGGCTGGTAAGATTCTGCGTACCGCCGTCCGAGTATGTGCCCGTGGCCGTAAATTGTTGGGAAACACCGGTGGTGTTCGTCGAATTCGCGGGGGTGACGGCAATGGAAACCAACGTCGCCGCCACGCCTTGGGCATAGATGCAATATTTCGAAGAACTGCCACCGCTCGTGGTCAGGGGATCGGGCCAATTGCCATAGCTATGGGCGCCCCAAAGCAGCGTGCCCGAGGTGTCGGAATAGTAAGCCGCCGCCGCCGGACTGTCCGACCAAATCGCCAGCCAGTAGAAATTTCCGTTGGTCAATGTTTGGGGTGCGGTAAGTGGAAAGGTGTACCAACCTGTGCTCGGGTTGGTAACCTCAATCGTGCCGCGCAGAAAGCGCCTCGGAACACTGTTGCTATCCGTGTAGATGGCGCACTTATACCTCCCGGTAACCGCCGCGACCTTGGCGCGCATGGTGGACACCGTCATATTGGACAGGGCCTGGAACCGGCAGGCATTGATCCAGCCGGCACTCACTAAGTCCGTCTGCGTGCCGTCATTCGTGTTACCGATGATTCCCGCAACGCTGGGTGTGGCAAAAGCGCTGTCGGTCGTCCACACTGGAGCATTCATCAACGTTCCGTTGATGCCGTTTCCGGAGGTGTCGCCGGCGCTGGTGCCGCTGGTTTCCGTCAACGGCCAACGGCCAATCAAACCCGCCGCGCTCGTGATGCGCAAATCTTTGTTGGCCGCAATTTGGGAAGCTGTCCGGTTTGTATTCCAAATGCGCACTTCCTCCAGGCTGCCGTTGAAGTAGCCTTCCGGCGTGCCCACGGTCGTCAGAGCGCTACCAAGTGCCGCATGTTGAATACTGCTCCCCTGCGGAGTGGTCACCGTGTTGGTGGGGCTGTTAAAGGTATTTGTCCTGATCGCGATGCCGTTAAGATAGACAATCCACGTGCCGTTGGTGTTGCTCTTTTGGTAAGTCACCGCTGCGTGCTGCCAAGCGTTGCTAGTGGCGGCAGGGCTCGCGGTAAGGACGGGGTGATTCAATCCGTTGGTCTTGTCCTCAAAATCCGCGGCCAGCGTGTTGCTGGTGGTCAGGCCGAGGAAGTAATTCATGTTCGTCACCCCGGCCTCGTTTTCGCCGCGGCCCTTGGTGACCAGCGGAAGGGCGCTAACCCCACCGCTCCCGGTGCTGCCGGTCACGCCAGCGCCCTGCCGTTTGAACCAACATTCAATCGTGAAGTTGGTCGCACCCAGGCCGGGCGCCGCGCCGAACGTCACGTAGTCGTTAACACCATCAAACCGCAACGCCCCCTGCCCCGACAGGGCCGCGCCGACCAGAACCAACGCCATCAACCGCGAATGAATGTACAGATGTAGCTTCATATTTCCTTGTTTACAGTTACGACCAGTTGTCCCAAAACGTCCTACCGCTTACGGATACACGACACGATAAAAGCGCATCGCCGGCGCGGCGGCTGGAATGTCATCCAGCTCAATCAGGCCGTTCACATCCGAGGTGATATTCGTCAGCGTTTGCCACGGCCCGATGACTTCGTCCGCATACTTGATTGTATAAGGCACGTTCGGCGTGCCGGTATAAACGGCGCGGAAATGTCCGTTGGGCAACAGCATCGGCCCATCGGACAAAACTGGCGCGACAGGCAACAGCACAGTCAGGCTTGCGACGTCGCTCGTACGGCTGCCAGCGGCATTGGTGAGGATGACTGTGTAATCGCCGCCGTGGCTCATTTGAACGTTGGTGATGCTCAACGTGGCCGTATTTTCACCGGACAGCACGTTGGTCCCGAACATCCATTGATAACCCATCGCACTGCACGAGGTCGCCGTGACCGTGAAGGTTGCGGTGGTCCCGACCAGATTGGTCAGGTTCTGCGGTTGTGTTGTGATGTTTGGGATATTCGCGTCAACCACGGAGATCGTCGCCTGGCACGTGGCCTGGTTATTGGCCGCGTCACTGACAGTGAGGGTGACGACCGTGTCGCCGAGGCCAACGAGCGTTCCCGCCAGCGGTGATTGCGTGGTGGTGACCGAACCGCAAGTGTCGCTGGCAACAATTTGGGGCGTGAGGTCGGGAATCGTAGCCTGGCAGTTGGTGTCCGCGTTGATCGTCATGTTGGTCGCACAAACCATAATGCTCGGTGCGGTGACATCCACGACGGTGACTGTCGCGTTGCAGGTGGCTTGATTGTTCGCCGCATCCGTGACGGTGAGCGTGATGAGGTTGTTGCCCAAGATGGCGCTGCTGCCTGCCAACGGTGATTGCGAAACGCTGACTGAGCCGCAGGTGTCGCTGGCGACAATTTGCGCAGTGAGGTCGGGAATCGTGGCCTGACAGTTGGTGTCGGCGTTGATCGTCATGTTTGTCGCGCAAACCGTGATGATCGGCGCGGTAACATCTACGATACTGACCGTGGCGTTGCAGGTGGCCTGATTGTTCGCGGCGTCGCTGACAGTTAGGACGACTGGATAAACGCCAATTCCAACAACCGCCCCGACCACCGGAGATTGGGTAATGTTCACCGCGCCGCACGCATCACTCGCAACGACCTGCGCAGTCAAATCGGGAATTGTGGCCTGGCAATTCGTGTCGGCGTTGATCGTCATATTGGTGGCACAAGTGGTGATGTTCGGCGCGGTCACATCAACAACGAAGACGGTGGCGCTGCAGTTGGTTTGATTGTTGGCCGAATCGGTGACAGTGAGGGTCACGACATGGTTGCCGCTGCCGACGATCGTTCCAGCCAAAGGCAGTTGTGAGACAGTCACCGCGCCGCACGCGTCGCTGGCGACAACTTGCGAAGTCAGGTCAGGGATGATGGCCTGGCAAAGGGCGTCCGCATTGATCGTGGTGTTAGTCGCACAAGTGATGATGGCCGGCGGAACGGTGTCCGTGACCGTCAGTACCGCAGGGGCACTCGTCACACCGCAACTGGCGAGATTGGCGACGACCACGGTGTAGTTGCCGGCATTCGCCGCATTCACGTTCGTCAGGGAGAGTTGATCGCCGGTTTCACCGAGCAGCGGGCTTGCGCCAAAATACCATTGATAGGTCAGCGTTCCGGAACCCGTGGCCGTAACGTTGAAAGCAACGGAGTCGCCGCAATTCGCATTTGTGGAAGCCGGCGGAACGGTGATCGTCGGCGCATCCGGAAACGCGTAGCCGTCCACCCAGACGGGACCATTGGTAAGCGTGCCGTCAACCGCGCTGGTACCGCTGTTCGTGGCGATCAATCCGGCGGCATCGTCCAGCGCCCAACGCGCGATCAATCCTGGTGCGTTCGTGATTCGAATGTGGTGGTTGCAATCGATCTCGGCTGCCGACCGCGCGTAATTCCAGATGCGCACTTCGTCCATGGTGCCGGCAAAGAATCCAGTGTCGGCATTGGTGGTACCACCCGCGCGCTGACAGGAGCCCAAGGTCGCGTGTTGCACACTGTCGAAGCGGGGAAATAGTTGGTTCACGTTCGTGATGGCGGAGTTGTTCACGCCGGTGACATTCGTTGACGCATAGAGCGCGCCGTTGAGATAGAGCACCCAGTTGGAACTGGCCACGTCGTAAGTAACCGCTGCGTGCAGCCAGGTGTTGCTGTCAATGGAGCTTTCGCCACGGATCGGATGATTGAGCCCAGTGTTCATGTCTTCGAAATCCGCGGCCAGCACGGGTTCGCCGAGGTTGTTTGTGCCAATACCGAAGAAGTAATTCATGTTGGTGGTGGCGACCTCGGTTTCCGCCATGCCTTTGGTTACCAGCGGCAGAGCGCGAATGCCGCCCGTGCCCGTATAGCCAAGCTTTCCCGCGCCCTGCATTTTGAACCAACATTCAATGGTGAAATTCGTCACGCCGAGCGCCGGGGCTTCACCGAACGTCACGAAATCGTTTTGCCCGTCGAAGTACAAACCGCCCACGCCCGCTGGCGGCGTCACCACCACATTCACAACAGCGGACGTCGTGGAAAGCCCATCATCGTCAGTCGCCACCGCTTTCAACTCGTACGCGCCCGGGTAAACGCCGGTCCAATCAAAACTGTAAGCTGCGGTTGCGTCGCCACCCAACAGTGTGTTACCGCTGTAGAACTGCACATTGGTCACGGACCCATCCGTATCCGACGCCGTCGCTTCGACCGTCACAGTGGTCCCAGAGATCGCATCGTTGTTCACGGGGTTGGTGATGCTGACCGAGGGCGCGACCAGCGTCATCGTCACGTTCACGACGGCGGACGTTGTGGAATTCCCATCACCGTCGGTCGCCACCGCTTTCAACTCGTACGCGCCCGCCGTCACACCGGTCCACACGAGGCTGTATGGTGCGGTCGCGTCGTCACCCAACAAAGTGTCACCGTTGAAAAACTGCACGTTGGTGACAGAACCATTCGCGTCCGACGCCGTTGCTTCAATCGCGATGGTCTTTCCGGAAAGGATCGCATTGTTCACGGGGTTGGTGATACTGACCGACGGCGCGCCGAAACGATCGGTGGACCAGATGGGCCCGTTTATGAGATCGCCATTTACGCCGCCGCAGCTTGCGTTGCGAGCGACAAAGCCGGCTCCCTCATTCAGCGCCCAGCGCGCGACCAACCCGGTTTGATTGGTGATCTGCAAGTTGTAATTGGCCGCGATCTGGGTGTCGCTACGCGCGTAGTTCCAAACACGCACCTCGTCCATCAAGCCTTGGAAATTGCCCTCCGACGCTCCCGTCGAACGCAAGGCGCTGGCCAGTGCCGCATGTTGAATGCTGTCGGAGCGCGGCGGCTGGTTGACGGCGACATTCGTTTCGACATTTCCGTTCAAATAGAGCGTCCAATTCGCACCGTCATATGTTGCGGCGGCGTGATACCACACGTCATTTATCAAAAGGGTGTTACCACGAACAGGATGGTTCAATCCGGGAGAACTTCCGGCGGCGCCTTCTTCAAAATCCGCCGCGATCACGTTTGCGTTGGTGGCAATTCCAAGAAACCAGTTCATGTCCACATTGCTGTTCTCGGATTCGCCCCGGCCTTTGGTCACCAGAGGTATGGCGTCGGTGATACCACCTGTTCCGGTGGTCGTGCCCCGACCTCCACCCTTGCGTTTAAACCAGCATTCAATGGTGAACGCGGAAAGACCCAGGTCGGGTGCGGCACCAAGCGTGACGTAATCATCTACGCCATCGAATTCCAACGATCCAGCGGCGGCGGGCGTGCTTACGGTTACGCTAACCACCGATGACGTGGCCATTGTCCCGGAGTCGTCCATCGCAATCGCTGTCAACGAATACGTCCCCGGAATCACATCGCACCAGTTCAGGGCGTATGGGGCGGTGGCGTCTTCACCCATTTTCACCGCGTCCACGTAGAACGCGACATTCGTAACGGTCGCGGCCGTGCCCGGCGAGGCGGTTGCTGCGAGGTCAACCCAGTCGCCGATTACCGTACCGCCGTTGGCGGGACTGGTGAGGCTGACCGTGAGTAAACTGACATGGCCATTCGTCCACGTAGGCGATGTGGGAAAGTTCGTCAGGGTTCCGGTCACTCCGCCGCTGACTGAGTTGCTGGCAAATCTACCACTGGTTTGATCCAATCCCCAGCGGGCGATCAAGTTGGGTGCGTCCGTAATGGGTAGTTTGAAATTGTCGAAAATTTCTTGCGCCGTCCGGTTCGTATTCCAAATGCGCACCTCATCCATCACCCCGCCGAAAAAGCCGGAACTCGAATTGGTCACCCCCGTGGACAGCAGCGACGAACCCAGTGCGCCGTGTTGCCGGCTATCGTAGCGCGGCAACAGCATGTCCAGATTCGTGATGGGGCCACCCGCTGCGCCGGTGATAATGACATTAGTGTCCGGGACGCCGTTGACATAGAGCACCCAGTTTGATCCCGCGACACTGTAAGTTACCGCGCCATGCACCCAGACGTTTGAATCAACAACGGTGTTGCCCCGAACGGGATGGTTGAGGCCGCGGTCGAAATCCTCGAAATCGGCGGCGAGCACGGTCGCGCCGGAGTTGTTCGTGCCGATGCCGAAGAACCAGTTGCAGTCCAGATTGCTGTCATCGGCTTCGGCCATGCCCTTGGTGACGAGCGGCAGGGCGAAGACGCCGCCGGACCCAGTGCTGGCACGCCGACCAGCACCCTGACGTTTGAACCAGCACTCGATGGTGAAGTTTGACACACCGACGTTGTTGATGTTCGTCGCCGCACCCAGCGTGATGTAATCATTGACGCCGTCGAAGAAAAGACCGCCCGTTCCCGCCCGGGCGGACGGCACGGCGGCGCACAGGCCGAAGAGCAGCAGGCAGGACGAGGCCCTGGAATGAAGGCGATACACTTTGGCGCGTTTTATGGTTTTGTTCATCGTGACATTTCCCGTTGATACCTTTTTTGCCGCACTTCTGATCTGTTGAACTTTTCTTTCCCGACGCTGAAAGTTCCACACCTCATCCATGCCGGCAATACGCCCCATCACGGACTGAACATCGCCGTTACTACGGACACGTTCGCCTAACCAGCCGGGCAAAACTTGCGGTTTCCAGGGCTTTTCCAGCGTTTTTGGCCGTCGTTCCCTCCCGCAAACTTTCTTTTCACTCGGACCGTATTTGTCCGACCCCTGCTGTCAAAGTGAGCTCAAAAAACAGAAAGGCACATTATGACAAATGAACAAATGGAACTGGGATTCAGCGGGACGGAGTTGCAACGGGCAGTGGGGCAGCGGGAAACTCGCATTCAACGCGCGGCGTGGTGGTTCGCCCGGATGCGCGAGGCCGTGAACAATGCCATGGATTGGCAGCCGGCGGCCGAACCGCGACCGGAACAAATCTGGCTGCCCGGTTCGCAACGCCAGGTGCAGGTGTAACCCGATCACGGAGGCATCGCGCGCCGGCTACTCCCCCACGACATCCGGATAGCCGGCGCGCACGAATTTGCGAATGACCTCCAGTTCGTCCTCGCCCGCAATGGTGTGAGGTTTGACGAACTCGTGCCATTCGATGTGCAGGCCGGCCGCTTTGAGAATGTTGATTTGTTCGCGCACTTGAGCGAAAGGAATCATCGGATCAAGCGTGCCGTGGGTAATGAGCAGACGTTGTTGCATTGCGACCGGTGAAAGTTCTTCTACCAATTTATCCGGTTCGCAAACATAACCGCTGATCCCCACCACACCGGCCAGCCGATGCGGATAACGCAGTCCGACCTCAATGCTCATCAAACAGCCCTGGGAAAAACCGCCGAAGGAGGTTTGTTCCGTGCGAAACCCTTGGGCGCGCAATTCATCGAGCAAACCAAACAGCAATGCCCGGCTGCGGCCCACACCCGGAACCATGTCCCCCGCGAAATCAAACCACGAATAGCCGCCGTAGTATTCGTCCGGCGCGTTGACCAGCGCGTAGTTCAGCCACGGCAGATCCATTGCCTCCGGCATCCACCGATAGCCTTCGAGGCTGTCCCCCAAACCGTGCAGCATCACCATCAACTTCCGGGAAGACCTGTCTCGGGCTGGAATGATTTCGCAGTCTAGTTTCATTTTACCTCTGGCATCTTGAGTTCGTTCACGGTTTTGTCCGTCGGGGCGCCGACATTAATCCACCATTTCAACAGGGCGATTTCTCGCTCCGAGAGTTGTTTCTTGCCGGCGGGCGGCATGTGCTCATCGTCGTCCGGTGGCAGCAACAGACGTTTGATCAACAGGCTTTGCTCCGCCGAACCGGGCTGAATCACCGGGCCCGCCTGGCCTCCCTGGAACAGATTTTTCGCCGAGTCCAACCGCAACCGGCCTTTTGCCTTGTCCGGGCCGTGACACTGGACACAGTAATCATTGAAGACCGGTAGAACCCTTGAATCGAAGGCGGTGGTTTTCGGATCCGTTGGCGCGGGGAGGTTGGCTGGCCGGGAGACCGGCGGTTGATTCGCGGTGTTCGGGCGCGAGGGAATAAGATAGTTTTCGCCGCGCACCAAAATACCGCCGTAATGCCCGGTGAACACCAGTAAAACCAGGGTCAGTCCGAGGCCGATGCGATACGCCTTCACGCGCCCGCGGATGAACAAGATCCAAAGCACCCCCACGGCAAGCACCAGGCCCGTTCCCGGCCATTGGTGACAGGGAAGAATAGCCGCCGAGTACTCGCCATTGGCCGACAGAATCCAACCGCAAACCGCCGTGACGGCCATCGAGACTAACGACAGAAACAAAAGCAGCCCCCGAGCTGCAGCGGCCTCCTTGAAGCGCGGCCAGACTGCCGCCACTTCCAGCGCAGCCAGGAACACAACGAACCCGATGGGCAGATGAACCAGGCTGGGATGCAAGCGGCCAAGAAATCCCAGCCAGCCCGATGACATGTCACTCATGGCCAATCATATTGCCCGGGCCACCGCAACGGCATCAACTTTGAAATCAGACCGGCGGAGTGTGACAATTCTCGTATTTTGAACGGCATGCGACGCAAATTTGCCGAAACGCCGACTTCCAGTTTGCCCATGCAACACCGGAGGGGAGACCTGAAGCGCGAGTCTGGTTTCCGGCGTCACCGCTTCCGGCGCAAGCGGAAGGAGAACGAGAGCGCCAACGCAAAAATTTTTTGCGTGCGTTGTGCACTGACGAACCGTAACTTTGGGCATGACAATTTGGATTTTAGCGTTGCTTTTGATCGGTTGCCTGGCGGGCATTGGTTACCAACAAGGCGCTATTCGCGTGGCGGTTTCATTCGTTGGGATCATTGTGGCCGCATTGCTGGCCGGACCGCTGGCAAAGCTGGTCAAGCCCATCGTCACCGGAGTCGGAGTGGCGAACCCCGTGCTGGTGTGGGTGCTGCCGCCCTTCGTGGCGTTTATCCTCATACTGACGGTGTTCAAGGTCGGCGGCTACGCGCTGCATCACAAGGTGGAGGTTTACTATCGCTACAAAGCCGGTGATCTGCGGTTCGCCCTCTGGGAACGACTGATAGCGCACCTGGGTTTGTGTCTGGGAACGCTCAACGCCCTTGCGTATCTCGTGCTCATCGCCATGGTAATCTACCCCTTCAGCTACTGGACGGTGCAATTGGCATCGCCGAGTGATGACCCCAAGCTGGTAAAGCTCTTCAACCGCATGGGCCGCGACCTGCAGTCCACCGGCATGGCGAAAGTGGCCCGCGCAATTGATCCGATGCCCGACGTTTTTTATTCCGCAGCCGACGCCGCGGGGTTGATCTATCAAAATCCTTTGCTGGAAGCGCGGTTGTCGCGTTACCCGGCGTTCCTGTCGCTGTCCGAGCGGACGGATTTTCAAACCATCGCGCAGGACAAATCCTTCGGCGAAGCGCGCCTCCAACAACGGCCGATCCGTGAATTGCTCAAGAATCCAAACATCCAGGCGCTGACCAAACCGGACGTGCTCCAATACATTTGGGGTATCGTGTCGCCCGACCTTGACGACTTGATCAAATTCCTGAAAGACGGGACCTCGGGCAAATACACGGACAAAGTTCTCGGCCGCTGGTATTTCGATCCCAGTGGCGCCATGGCCGCTTATCTTCGCTCCAAACCCGGTTTGCCGTCCAGCGAGGTTGCCAAAATCCGGACTCGGATCGCCACGATGTACTCCAAAACGATGATGATCGTTTACCCGGACCACAAGGCCGTGCTCAAGGCCTTCCCCCATGTCCGCCCGCCGGCTGCTCCAAAACAACCGCCGACGGTTGAACTGAAGGACTACGACGGCAAATGGAAGGGCAAAGGCGGGCAGTATGATTTTTCGTTTGGCGGAGGTGGTGGCGACCGGCAAGGCACATTGGAAGCCGACCGGCTGATACTCACGGGCGACACGGTTCCCCTGGCTTTCAACCCGGAAGATTGAACGGAAGCCGGAGTTCCCGGTTGGGGTTTACCGAAGCTGCGGCTTGACTGCGAGCAGGCGCGCTTCTCGGCTGGCCAACTCACGGCCTCAATCCTCACGAACCCCAAAGAACTGGCAAATCTACTGACCCGGGGGGCGACCGCTTGTGAGTACTGGCTGGATGGGCTGCAACTGATCGAAGAGCGAACCGCGGATGGGCACGATGGGAGTCAGGCTGTTGCTGCTGCCGGGCGTCGCCATGGCCATTTCCGCCGGGACCTTCAGGCCGAAAGCCGAGGCTACTGCTTCAGCCGGGGGCATGGCTGCCGGTTGTTCGGCTTGCGGCACCAACGCGACTGACCCAATTGGTTTGTAATCCAGATTCTCCGAGTAAATCACCGCGCCCACCAACAGCGCACAGGCTGCCACGCCCAACCCCATGCCCAGCGCCGGCTTTCCCTGCAACGCGTCCAACAGCCGCCGCAACCAGGGGGCCTCCCAAGCCAACCGGTCGAACAAACTCTCCGGCTTGGCGTTTACGTCCGCCTTGATGCAAGCGATGACTTCCCTCGAAAAGCTGTTGAAATACCCGGGCGGCGGCTGCTCATACCGTTTCACCTTGAGCAATCGCCGCAGTGCGTCGAAGTTTTCCTGTTCCGGCGTCATATTTGAATCACGTTATTTCAGATAATCTGACAAGTAACCCTGCAACTGTTGTCGCGCATAAAAAAGCCGCGAACGAACCGTTCCGATGTTGCAATCCATGATCTCGGCGATCTCATCGTGCGCCAGACCCTGCACATCGTGCAACGTCACGACCAATCTGTGAGGTTCTGACAGCTTGAGCAATGCCTCGTTCAATTTTTCCTGCAATTCGTTCAGATTGGCTTCCCGCCGCGGGGTCTTGTCCGAAACCAGCGCCAACAGGTCCGGGTCGTGCTCGGCGTTGAAATCCAGATCGTTCAGGCTCATGTGCGAACGATTCTTGCGCTGCTTCAGAAAGTTGATGGTCTTGTTGACGGCAATCCGATAAATCCACGTGTAGAAACTGGACCCACCTTTGAAGGATTTCAGCGCCTGATAGGCCTTGATGAACGTGTCCTGCGCAAGATCGTTGGCGTCCTCGTGGTTCGCCGTCATGTGATAAATCGTGGCGTAGATGCGCTCCTGATAACGCCGCACCAGATCGTCGTACGCTTCGAGGTCGCCCCGGCGCGCCCGCCGCACCAGTTCCTGCTCGGCTACCGCGTCGGGTGAGACCGTCCCACTTATGGGGTCGGAACTCGGAATGGCCTCTGGTGCTTTGGCCGCAACTGGCTTGGTCATGTTTGGGTTTTCTTTCAGACACAAACACCCAAAGCTTCCGTTTGTCGCGCCAAAAATTCCGTCAAGCCCTTCAAACCCGCCCGACCATCCGTTTCCGGCAATGCCCGCAACGTCTGCCGTGCCTTCGCCAGATAATCTTCAATGACCTCCAGCGACGGTCCGAGCGTTTCATGGCGCGCGAGCAGGGCCGACACGCGGCCCATCGCGCCCGGCTGCCAGTTGGCGATCAATCCCTCCAGCTCGGTGCGCTCGGCCGCCGTGGCACGCTCCCACGTCAGCAGCAGCGGCAGGGTCAACTTGCCCTTGGCCAGGTCCGTGCCCAGCGACTTCCCTGCGGTCGTCTCCGAGCCGAACAAATCCACGCAATCATCGTAAATCTGGTAGGCCGTTCCGAAGGTCAGTCCGAATTGGCGCAGCGCCGTCCGTTGCGCCGGGGTGGCGCTACTGAGGCACGCCGCCAGTTCGCAGGAAAGGGCGAACAGTTCCGCGGTCTTCATCTCCAGCACCCGGAAATACTCGCGCCGTGACCGCTCAAAATTGCGGCGGTGACAGGTCTGCAAGATTTCCCCCGAACAAACCGTGTTCGTTGCCGAGGATACCGCGCGGCAGATTTCGGGGGTCGGAAAACTCGCGGCCAATTTCAGCGCCTGGGCGAACAGGCAATCACCGAAAAGCACGGCGATCTCGTTGCCCCAGTTCGCGGCCATCGTCAGTTGCCCCCGGCGGATTTCCGCCTCATCCATCACATCGTCATGCACCAACGTCGCCAGGTGCACCATCTCGATGATGACGGCGACGGTGACGTGGGAATCGTTGACCTTGCCCAGTGAGTTTGCCGCCAGGGCCACGAGCGTGGGCCGAAGATGCTTGCCATTGCCGGTCAGCGCATATTCCGCGTAAGGCAGCAGTCCGGGGTCGAATTCATGCACCTGCTTCTCCAGTCGGCGAGTGACCGCCTCGAGAAACGGTTCGACCGGTTCCACGATTTGTTTCCAGGAACAGGTTGGCTCGGCGCGGGGCGAGTCGGCCACCCCCGCCTCGACTACTTTTGAATCGGCAGCCAGCATCTGGCCCTAATTTAGAGGGGCACGCGAGGTGAGTCAAACTTGTTGTGCCCGCGCGGAAGCACGCACTGCGATCAAACAAGCGAAGATTTTACCGTTTCTTTGCCTCTTCCTTACCGGAATCGTCTTTGTCGGTTTGATTTAGTTTGACTCCGCCCGATCGGAAATGGCTTCGTTTGGCAAAATGAGCGGCAGCCGCAGGATTGCTTTGTTCTCTGGCTTATCGCCGACCCAGTTTGCTGAACCGCCGGAAATGACAAAACATGACAAAACGTGATCAAACAATAGGCATACACCTGCCAGCCGGTCTTGGCGCACGCCTCGCCCAAGGTTTCCAGAAAACGCCGATGATCCTCGTCGTCTTGGAAAATCGGCTCCCGCCGATCGCCCCGGTTCATGACGTGATAAATCGCGCCCGGATATTGCACTCGGAGTTTGCGCGCCATGCGACCGATCCTTACAGCAGGAACGGCGAGCGTCAAATCGTGATTCTACAATAGCCGGGACTGACCCAGGACTGACACCTTTTTGACACCTTTTACGTGAGCACCACGCAGATTTACACGCATGTGATGGCCAAGCCGGGGATTGGGGTGCGCAGTCCGCTGGACGCGCAGGGAAAAGAAGGCTGAAGGCTAAAGGCTGAAGGGGCGTGGGAACATCCAACATTCAACATTCGACGTTGAACAGATGGAGCAGGGCAAACCACGAAACACACGAAAGACACGAAAAGGGAGCCGGCTCTGATTCGATTATCATAGTCCGGCGGAGACACGTCCGGGCTGGCCGGCGGGTTTCCGTTTGTTCCATTCCAGCTTTCGTGTGATTCGTGTCTTTCGTGGTCACGCAACTGCCGTTTCCAGGGAACATTCAACATTCAACTCCCGTTCCCGCATCAACCGCTGGTGCGCTTTCGCGTCGGCCCCGGCTCATTCCAAGACCAGCCGGAAAAAAGCAGTGCTCTCCGCCGGGATCAAGGTGACGCTCTTCCGGCCACCGCCGAGGCTGACCTGGTTCGTGGTGGTCGTCCAAACGGGCACCGACAAGTCGTCCGTTTGTTCCAGATGCGCGCCAGGACATTCCGGCCACGTCAGCGTAACGGCGTCGGCGTTTCGGTGAACGGCGAGCCGGAGGGGCGGGTTTGCGCTGCCATCGAAATAGCCGTTGCGTTTTACGTTGTCCGGGGTTGCCACCTGGTAAAAGACGGTGAGGTAATTCGACGCGGCGGTTCCCACCCACGTTTTTTGCACCCACGCGATGTTGGTGGTGGCGCTTGACCACTCGACGCCGTTGCTGGCGTTCGTTCCCCCCGCCGGATCCACGCCGAGGGAACAAGCCGTCAAGGGTGTATCGGCGTAGATCCACACGCTGACGGAATAGGGATCGCCCGGCGTGACGGGGACGCGCTGGTAAACACCGCCGGCGGTGGCGTTGGTGCTGGAGACGCGGAGGCGCTGCGAGTGCGCGCCGCCATGTACGTTCGCGGTTTCGTCGTAACCGATGACGCCGCCCGGGCTGGTTTCCCATTCGGTCCAGTGGTTCGCGATGTAGCCGCCGCCCGCGATGGTGAATCCGTCTTCAAAATCGCTGTTCAGCAGCGCGAAGCAGGGGTTGGGCGGGATGATCGTGAGGCTGGCAGAAGCGGAATTGGTCGTGCCGTGGGGATTGGCCACCACACAGCGGTAGAGGCCGGCGTCCGCGGAATCGGCCCCGGTGATCGCAAGACTGCGGTTGGTGGTGCCGGCGTAATGGCCGCCGTCGGTGAGATTGATGTCATTCCTCAGCCACTGGTAGCCCAGGGGGGCGGCGCCGGCGGCGGAAACCGCGAAGGTGGTCGTGCCGCCGGCAATGACCGTTTGATCCGAGGGTTGCTGGAGGATGGCCGGTGGCTGGTTGGCGCAGGCGATGGCGTCGTCAAAGTACGCGCTGCGCTTGGCGTTGTCGGTGGTGGCCGCCTTGAGGAAAAGGGTGATGTGGCTGGCCGTGGCGGTGCCGGACAGGGTTTGGTAGGTCCACGCGGCGTTGGTGATGGCGGCGGACCAGGTGACGCCGCTGCTGTTCGCGTTGTTACCGCCGGCCGGGTCTGCGCCCAGACGGGCGGAGGTCAGATTGTCACCGGTGTAAATCCAGACGCCGACGGTGAAGGGTTGCCCCAAAACAACGGGCATGCGCTGAAAGATGCCGCCGGAGGAGCCGTTGGTGCCGCCCCAAATCCGAAGTCGTTGGGCGTGACCCGAGCCGGGTGTGCCATGGACGATGGCCGTTTCATCGTACCCGACGATGACCCCGGCATCGGTTTCCCATTCCGTCCAGTTGGTGGCGATATAACCGCCGCCCGCGAGGGCAAAGCCGTTTTCAAAGTCGGCGTTGGATACGGTCAGGCAGGGGTTGAAGCCGGCCAGGCTGAGTGTGGCGCTGCTGGAGTTGGTGCTGCCATAGGCGTTGGTCACCACGCAGCGGTAGCTGGCGACGTCGCCCTGGTCGGCGTTGGAAATGGTCAGCGTCGAGTTGGTGCAGCCCGAGTAATGGCCGCCGTCGTTGAGGTTCACCTGGTTTTTTTGCCACCGATAAGCGAGAGGCGCGTCGCCAGTGGCCAGCAAGGTGAATTGGGCGGTGGCGCCCGGGGCGACGCCCTGGCTTGCGGGTTGTTGAGTGATGCCCGGGGGATAGGTCACGCAAAGTTCCGGCGCGAACGTGCAGACGCCGGGACGGATTTGCGAATTGTATCGCTGCTGGATCGTGGTCCGCAATTGCGGGTCGGTGCTGACCACGATCAGGCGGGTCAGGTTCAGGGTGCCCAGGCTGACCGACAACTGACCGCCGTTGAGCTGGCTGGTCACGTCGCGCAGGCCGCCGGCGGTGATTTCAAAAGCGGCGGGTGAATTGCGCAGCCACAGGGGCAGCGTGGCGGTGAAGGAAGCGTTGCTGACCGGCGTGAAATGGCAACCCGCGAGGTCGCTGTAGTAATTGTCGTTCACGACGTAGAAGATGAGCGTGTCCACGCCGGAAGCGGCGGCGCGCACCCAGACATTGGCGCCGGGGGTGAGGGAAAGGTCCACGGGAACGCTGCGGACAATCAGGTTGCGGGCGGTTTTGATTTCGTTGCCGCAAAGGCCCAGCTCCTTCCAAAGCGACGCGCACTCGGCCGATGCGTTCAGGCCGTTGGGCTGGTTGAACCACCAATAGCCCATGCCTTTCGAGCCGCCGGCCAGCGAGTAATAAACTTCAATGCGTTTGGATTCCGGCGTCGGGTAAGGCCAGTCCGTTTGCCTGGTGCAATACAGCAGGTGATTGAAGGGATTGGGGGAGGCCGCTTCGCTGCCGGTGCGGGCGACGGCGTAGCTCAGCTTGGCTTGTTTGTGGAGCTGGATCTGATTGGGACGTTCCACGTAGCTGTTCCGCAACTGAACCTCGTAGTAATTGTCCGACTGCAAAACATCCACCGCCTGGCCCCAGGCGTAGAAGCTTTGCGACGCGAGTTCACCATCCAGGTTGACCACCGTCGGCACATTGGGCCGCAGGGCCCGGAGTTCGGCCGTGAATCGGACGGCTTCCTTCATCACCAACGTCCCCGGATACTTCGTGGCGTCGCAGGGGATTCGCAGACCCGCGCCACAATTGGCCCGGCACTGGTTGTTTTCATCAATGTCCGGTTCGTCGTTGAGAAACCACATGTCCGGGTCAATGGGAATGAGCTTGGAGGAATCCAAAATGGTGTAGCCGTAACCGCGCGCCAGCATCTGCGCCTGTCCGGCGACCGTCTTCATGTAACTGCCCATCTCACCCAGATTATACTGGACGTTGTTAAAACCGTGGTTGGCGGCTTCATCCAGCCAGTCAGCCGCCGTGTAACTGCCGCCCGCCATGAAGGTGCTGTAGGTGGCGTAAATGAATTTGTTGGTCCATGCCCGCTGCGCCGCCGTGGCGCTCTTGCCGTCGGCGTAAATTCCCTGAAACACGTGGCTGGAGAAAAATGGCAGGGCGTTGCTCAAGGAAATGACCGAGGCGGCGAAATTGACGTTGGGATCGCCGACCGTGGTCGTGAGCGACGTTACGTTCGTGCCATCCAGCCAGACGGAGGCCGGCGCGGCCCCGCCGGGTCGCCGCCAATGCAGGTAAATGTTTTTCAAATCCTCCGAATAACCAATGCCGGCGATCCGGGGCGCATTGGCGTCCACGATGATGTTCGTGCTCACGTTGCCGGCGGAGGTAACCACGCCCAGGCTCAACGGCTGCGTGACCGGCACACACCGCAAACGCACGGCGACCTGGGCGACGCCTCCCGCCGGAATCGTGGGCGGGTCCGCCCGGTACCAGACCGGTTCGCCCGCGGCGATGATGGCAGCCGGCGGATCATCCCAGTAGAAATAGATGCTGTTTTGCCCGCCCGGATTGATGCTGGTATCCGTGGACATGGCGATGTTCGTCTTGAGGCTGTAGCCGGCGAGGATGGCGTCATTGATGGTCACCGGGGACGCGCCGGTATTCTGCAAGTAAATGTAAACGTGGGCGCCGGGTTGGTTGGTGCGGCAGGAATTCGGGTAGCCGGCGAAGTTCCAGTAGCAATCGTACTCCGGAAACACCCGGTCCGGTTTGTACTGGGCGCCGATCACCGTGACCGCGGCGTTGGAATTGGTGACCACGGCCAGGTGGCTCATCAGCGCCACCAGCAGCACTACGCGAAATGCGAATTTTAGTTTCATCTGTTGGCCGCCCGTTTGCCACAAGCCCGCGGCCCCCAAGGGTCAATCACTCCAAAACCAAGCGGAAGAAACCGGTATTCTCGGTCGGGGCCAGCGTTACGATCCGCCGGCCACCCTGAACGGTGACGTCGTTTGGCGCCGGCAACCAATTCGCCGCCGACAGACTTTCCGCCGCTTCCAGACGGGCTGGCGGACATTCAGGCCAGCTCAAGGTCAGCACTTCGCCGTCATATTGGCCAGACAAATGCAGTCCCGCCACCCCAAGATTGACCGGGGTGGCGTCATCGAAATAACCATTGCGCTTCTGATTATCGGCGGAAGCGACCTTGCAATAGATCGTGAGGTAATTTCCGGTGGCAATTCCGTTCCAGGTTTGCTGCACCCAGGCGGAATTGGTCGTGGCGGGCGACCACGCCACGCCACTGCTGGGATTGGTGCCACCCGCGGGGTCAACGCCCAGCGAACAGGCCGAAAGACTGTCGCCGGCATAAACCCAGACGCCGACAGTGTAAACCCCGCCGGCGGTCACCGGCACGCGCTGGTAAACTCCGCCAGCGGTGGCGTTGGTGCTCCAGACGCGGATGCGTTGGGATTGAGCGCCGCCGTGAACGATGGCGGTTTCCCGGTAACCGATGGCAACGCCCGGCACGGCCTCCCATTCCGTCCACTGGTCGGCAATGTAACCGCCGCCCGCGATTGGGAACGCCCCCTCGAAGTCGCCGTTCAGGATGGTGAGGCAGGGGCTGGCGGAAGCCAGGGTGGCGGCAACGGTGCCGGAGTTGCCGCTGTTGCCGGCGCCGTTGTAGGCACGGACGCGATAGTAATAGGTCGCGCCGGGAGTGAGGCCGGTCAAAATCCAACTCTGGTTGTTCGCCACGTTGAGATTGTTACAGCCGCTGACGAAGCTGGTGAACGTGTTCGTGGTTGAAACGTCCAGCCGGTAGCCATTGGCACCGATGGCACTATTCCAATTGGCCGTAAAACTGTTGCTGGAAATGCCGGTCGCCCCGGTGGCTTGGGGTGGCGGCGGCGGTGTCACGGTGACGGAAGTCGTAAGGGTAATGGTACCGGAGTTGCCGCCGGTGCCGACTTCGTTATAGGCGCGCACGCGATAGAAATACGGCGTGCCCCCCATCAAACCGGTCACATTCCGGTTCAACACATTGCCCACGTCCAGATTGTTGCCGCCAGACACAAAACTCGTGAAGCCGTTGTCGGTGGCAACATCGAGGCGATAACCGGTGGCCCCGGGCGAACCGCTCCAGTTGGCGATGAAGTTCGTGTCGCCCACGCTGGATGCGGCAAGGGCGGTGGGCGCGGCGGGTGGATTGGTAATCGCCAGCGATGCAACGCTGGAGGTCGCGCTGCCGTAGGCATTGGTCACCACGCAAAGGTAATTGCCGGCGTCGTTGCCATCCGCGCTGCTGATGGTCAAAGTGCCGGTGGTTGCGCCGGCGTAGTGTCCGCCGTTGGCGAGGTTGAGGTCGTTCTTCCGCCACTGATAGGCCAGCGTCCCGCTGCCGCTCGCGGTGACGACGAAGTTGGTGGTGCCGCCCGGGAGCACTTTTCGGTTGACCGGTTGTTGCGTGATGCTGGGCGGGTTGTTGGTGCAAAACTCCGGCGCAAAACTGCACACCCCTGCCCGGATGCTGTTGTCGTATCGTTCCTGGAGCGTGGTTCGCAATTGCGCGTCGGTCGTCAGGACGATCATCCGCGTCAGTTTCAAGCTGCCGAGGTTCACTTGGAGTTGTTTGCCGTTGAGTTGGGTGTTTACGTCGCGCAAGCCGGCGGGTGTGACCTCGAAGGCGGTGGGCGGTACCATCCACGCCGGCAGCGTGGCCGTTACCGTCGCGTTGCTGACCACGTTGTAATGACAGCCGGCCAAATCGTTGTAATGATCGTCGTTGACGACGTACAAAATGATGGAATCGGCCCGTGCGGCGACCGCGCGTGCCCACACGTTCTGGCTTGTCGTTAGCGGCAAGTCAACCGGGTGGCTCTTGACGATCAGGGGCCGCGCGATTTTAATTTCGTTGCCGAGCAGGCCGATTTCTTTCCAAAGCGCCGCCCCTTCCGCGTCCCGCCTCAGACCGTACGAGGGCCAGCCCCCGACAAACCACCAGTAGCCCAGCCCCTTGGAACCGCCGGCCAGCGAGTAATACACCTCCAGACGTTTGGATTCCGGTGTCGGGAACGGCCACTCACTATTAAGATTGTCGCCGCAATCGTCGTAGGTGCATCGCCATTTGCAGGAGTAGAGGAGTTGGTTGGAGGGATTCGGCTCGGCCCCCGCGCAGCCCACGCGCGCATGCGCGTAAACGAACGTGGCTTTGCGGTAGAGCGGAATGAGCCGGGGGAAGCGCCAGTACGCGTCGGCCAGCCGCCGTTGGTAGTAGTTGTCAAATTGCAGGATGTCCAATGCCGGCCCCCAAGTGAAATAACTCTGGGGTTTGAGGGCGTTGTCCAGGTTGGCCGTCAGCGGCACATTAGGACGCCGGCTTCTGAGGTCCGCTGCATGGTTCACAGCTTCGTGCATGACCAGGGTTCCGACGTTATGGCCGCCGCCGCAAGGGATGTGGTACGGCGGACATTGGGGAGGATTCGAGTTTATATTCGCCTGGTTATCCTCCTCGCCGTCCGGCTCGTCGTTGAGAAACCACATGTCCGGATCAATGGCATTGAGCTTGGTATAATCCATGATGGTGTAACCGTAACCATACGCCCGCATGTCTGCCTGCCCGGCGCCCGAACCGAGGTAGCCGCCGACATCGCCAAGGTTCATCTGCACGTTGTTGATACCGTGGGCGGTGGCTTCCTCGATCCAATCGTGACCGTCATAATTGCCGGTAAAGAGAAACGAATTGTAGCTGGCATAAATGAACTTATTGGTCCACGCCCGCTGCGACGCCGTCGCCGTTTTGCCATCCGCATAAACGCCCTGGTAAGCGTGATAGGAGAAGAACGGCAGCGGATTGGGCAGCGAAATGACCGATGCGGCAAAATTGACATTTGTGTCGCCAACCGTCGTGGTAAACGCGGTCACGTTAGTGCCGTCCAACCACACCGAATTCGGCGCTGCTCCACCCGTGCGTCGCCAGTGCAGATAAATGCTCTTTAAGTCCTCCGAGTAGCCGATACTCGCCACCTGGGGCGCGGTGTCAGCAACCGTAATGTTTGTGGTTGAGGTAACGCCGGAAGCCACCACGCCCACAGTGACGGTCGGCGTCGTCGGAATGAACCGCAATCGCACGGCCACTTGCGCCACGGCGCCAGGTGCGACCGTAGCCGGGTCGGCCTTCCACCAGACCGGCTCGCCCGCATCCAGAATTTGCTGGGGCGGAGTGCTCCAGTAGAAATAAATACTGCTCAAATTATGGGCGCTCGTGTTCATTTTGACGGCCGATTTCAGGCTATAACCCGCCAGGGTCGCGTCATCAACTGTCACGGCCGATCCGCCAGTGTTCTTCACGTACACATGGACGGTGGCGCCGCGGTTGTTGGTCTGGCACGAGGTCGGGTAGTTCCCATCGTGCCAGAAACAATCCCACTCCGGGAACATCTGGTCCGGGGTGTATTGCGCGCCGATGATGGTCACCGCGGCGTTCGCGGAAAGGCCGCCCCAACCACCGACAAGTATCATCAACAGGACACCCGGCATTTGGCGAAGAATTTGTTTCATAAGCATGAGCATGGACGCGCACGGAGGCCGGCTGGACGAGTGACCCGGTTCTAACTTTCAGTGAGCATGACGTTCTAGTTGCTTCGCAGGCCATCAACCGCTCCACAAATGTGTAATTAGCGAAATAACATCCGGTGGGGAGCAGCCATGACCTGCCAAAGTTATAATATGGCTATCATTGGACAGCGCGGGTGTCAATTCCCGGTCCAATTTAAAAATGGCCCAAAATTGCGGCTTGCGGCGCCAACATTGAGGCATAAGCTCGCAGAACACTTGATGAATAAACAACGCTTTCGATGTGTCTTTATTCTCGATTAACACGTTTTCATTCGCCTGAAGCCAAGATCATGATGTTTTACCGTTGTCTTTTAATTCTGGCCGTCGCGTTCCTGGAATTTGCGAGCCACGCCGCCGCGGCAGACGCCAAAAAGGGACGCCCCAACATTCTCTTCCTGTTGACCGATGATCAGCGCGCCGATTACGTGGGTGCGCTGGGCAATCCGCAAATCAAAACCCCGGCGCTGGACAATCTCGTCGAACGGGGCATGACGTTCCCCCGCGCCTATATCATGGGCGCGAACGAGGGCGCGGTTTGCATGCCGAGCCGAAGCATGATTCAAACAGGTCGGTCGCTGTTCCGTCTGCCCACGACGACGGCCAAAATGCGCAAGGGCTGGGAGGACTTTTCGACGGCCATGCAGGGTAAAACCGAAGGTCACGATTGGGTGCTGCTGCCGCGGGTCATGAAAGCGGGCGGCTACGAAACATTTCATATGGGCAAGCGCGGCAATGAGTGCGGGCCCGCCATCGAATCGTATGAAACGAATATCATGCGCGATGACCACCCCGTGGAAGAGCGCGTCCATTCCAGCCAGGTTTATGGCGACACGGTGATAAAATATCTGCGCGAACGGAAAACAGATCGTCCATTTTTTATCTACCTTGCCCCGCCAGTCCCGCACGACCCACGCGTCGCGCCGAAGGAATTCATGGACATGTATGATCCCGCAAGAGTTCCCCTGCCCCCGGCCTATCTGCCGGTGCATCCGTTCGACAACGGCGAGATGGCCGTGCGCGACGAGAAACTCGCCCCTTGGCCGCGCACACCGGAGGTGATCCGCCGCCACCAAGCGGATTATTATGCGACCATCACCTGCCTGGATCATCATTTTGGGCGCATCGTGGATTGCTTGAAGGAGCTTGGCCAGCTCGACAACACGATCATTGTGTTCGCGTCGGACAACGGACTGACGGTGGGCGATCACGGTTTGATGGGCAAACAAAACGTCTATGAATTTGGAGGCATGCACGTGCCGCTGGTGATTGCCGGACCCGGCATCAAGCATGGCAACAGCGATGCGTTCGTGTATCTGTTCGATTTATTCCCGACGATTTGCGACCTGGCCAATGTCGCCGTGCCGAAAGCCGCCGAGGGCAGAAGCCTTTTGCCGGTTCTTGAAGGCAAGCGATTCAAGGGCCGCGAGGTGATGTTCAACGCCTACAAAAATGTCCAGCGCAGCATCCGTGACGATCGCTGGAAGCTCATCCGTTATCCGCAGATCAACCGCACCCAGCTGTTCGATTTGAAGAACGACCCGCACGAACTGCACGACCTGGCCGGGGAACCGAAATACGCCCGCAAGGTCGAGGCGCTGCTGAAGCGGATGGAAAAGGCGCAAAAGGAATGGGGCGACGACTGTCCGCTGACCTCGGCAAATCCCGCTCCGGCCGAGTGGTCACCGGAGAAAGCCAACGTGTCCGCATCAAAACCCGGCACCGGCAAATGACAGGAAGAGAAATGAAATGAAAACCAGACGATTCCTTTTTCCCATCTTCTCGTCATTCATTTTTCTGTCATTGGCATGTCCAGGCCACGCCGCAGCGCCAATTATCTCCAAACCCAATATCGTTCTCATTCTCGCCGACGATCTCGGTTACACGGACCTCGCCTGCTATGGGAGCAAGTATTACGAAACGCCGAAAATTGACCGGCTTGCCGCGCAAGGAATGCGTTTCACCAGCGGCTACTCCTGCGGTCCGAATTGCCAGCCCACCCGCGCCGCCCTGATGAGCGGGCAATACATGCCGCGCACGGGAATCTACACGGTCGGCAGCAAGGACCGTTTCAATTGGCAAAGCCGGCAGTTGAAGCCGGTGGAAAACGTTGTCGCCCTCGCGCCGGAGAAAATCACCATTGCCGAGTCGCTGAAGAAGGCCGGTTATGCCACCGCGCTGTTTGGCAAATGGCACTTGGGCGAAGACCCCAAGCATCATCCGCTCGCGCAGGGGTTCGACGAGGCCATCGTTTCGATGGGGGTGCACTTTGATTTCAGAACCAATCCCAAGACGGACTATCCGGATGGCACTTATCTCGCCGATTTCCTGACCGGTAAAGCGATTGATTTCATCCGGCGACACAGGGACGGCCCTTTCTATCTGAGCCTGCATCACTTCGCGGTGCATGTTCCGCTCCAGGCGAAAACCAACCTCATCGCCAGATTCAAACCCAAGCCTGCCGTGGGTGGTCATCATGATCCGGTTTATGCCGCCATGCTGGCAAGTGTGGATGAAAGTGTGGGGCGCATCGTCGCGCTGCTGGACGAATTGAAAATCGCCGACAACACGCTGGTCATTTTTACCAGCGACAACGGCGGTGTAGGCGGATACGAACGCGAAGGCATCCAGGGTGGCAGCATCACGGATAACGCACCGCTCAAGGGCGGCAAGGGAATGTTGTATGAGGGCGGCATCCGTGTGCCCTACATCTTCCGCTGGCCGGGCACCATCGCGCCCGGCACAGTGGAAGACCTGCCCATCAACAGCGTGGACCTTTACCCAACGCTGCTTGCCGTTGCTGGCGCCAAACCGCCTGCTGACTATCCTCTCGATGGACAGAGTTATCTAAAATTTCTAACCGGAAATGCAAAAGCACCAGCCCGCAACCCGCTCTTCTGGCATTTCCCGGGTTACCTTGGCGCGAAGGAAAACACTTGGCGCACCACACCGGCTGGAGCGATCCGTGATGGCGACTGGAAATTGCAGGAATTCTTCGAGGATGGACGGCTGGAGCTTTACAACCTGCGGGATGACATTGGGCAGAAGAAAAACCTGGCTGCGGCGCAACCGGAAAAGGCGAAGGAACTCCATGAGAAACTTGTGGCCTGGCGAAAACAAATCAACGCGCCAATGCCGACGCCCAACACGAACAGCGAAAAGGCATCGGACGCGGCTTCAGACAAGGGCAAAAAGGGCAAGCGCGGCAGGAAGAAGGCTGATGCGGAATAGAACCATGCAATCGCCCAGGCGCACGCATCCTCACCTATTCATGCAATGGCTTTCTGCTTCACATGAGCCTGTCAGCACGCCCTCCCTCACCCCTGCCCTCTCCCGCTGGGAGAG
>CAYWMD010000007.1:0-68101 GCA_964458575.1 uncultured Bifidobacteriaceae bacterium
GCTCACCAGCATGAACGCGGCAAGCAGAAAAAACATGATGTCAATCAGCGGGATGATTTCGATGCGCGCGCCTTCCTCGGCGGGAAGTCGGGAGTGGAGTTTGACGGGCATGGGACGCGACGAGGACTGCGGGAACCGTGAACTCAGACCAGCGGCGAGCGCGGGGCGCCGCCGGCGACGGCGCGCGCGCGGGCGAATTCCTCGAGATCATGCCCGTGATGTTTTGCCGACTGCACCAGCAACTCGACGTGGTTGATCGTTCGTTCCAGTCGCGAGCGGAAATGCGCGAGCCGGCGGTTGAGGTAGTTGTAGGGCAGAAGGCAGAGAATCGCGATGCCCAGCCCGCACGCCGTGGCGATCAAGGCTTCCGCGATGCCGCCGCTGACTTTCACCGCCGCCAGTTCCTCCGCGCCGACGAAATTGAACGAGTGCATGATGCCCGTGACCGTGCCGAGCAGGCCGAGCAGCGGTGCCAGCGTGATGAACGTGCTGAGGATCCACAAGCGCTTCTCCGCGTGCTCGATTTCATCCGTGGCGCGCAACTGCATCGCGCCCAGGAGCGAGGTGTGCGCGTGCAACAAGCCTTCATGAAGCGTGGCCAGAAACGGATCGTTCGCCTGGCGCGTGAGCTTGACCGCGTGCTCGAAGCGTCCCTGGCTCACGGCCTCGAACGATTCGTTCAAGGCTTCGGCGCGCGATCGCCGGCCCAGCGACCACCACCACAGCGAACGTTCGATCACGACCACCAGCGCCGCCAGCAGGCAAAGCAGGATCGGCCACATGATCACACCGCCCCGGACAAAAAAATCAAACGCAACGTTGGCCAGCATCAGGTTCATGGAGGGTGTGGTTTGGCGACGCGGTTATTTTGGGAGCACGAAGCGGATGGCCACCTCGTACGCGCGCAGGTTGCCGGCGGGAAAACGCCAGCGGTTGCGGATAGTGCGCAACGCTGAATCGTTGAGCAGCGGCCAGGGGGAAGGGGTGACGGCCTCAGCCGCCGTCACCCGACCGTTTTCCCCAACCACAAAGCGGACCTTGACCGAGCCTTCCTGCCGCGCCCGTTCGGCGGCCAAGGGATAGTCGGGCGCCGGCTGTTTTCCGGCACCCTGACCAAAGACCAACGGTTGAACCGCCGGCGTCGCCGCGGACGCGTCCGCGTCGGGTGGGGCCGTTCGGGAGTAACTCGCTTGCGCGGCGGGCACAACGCGGACCGGGCCGTCCACCGGGAGCGCGAACGCAATGGCTGGCGATGGCACGGCCACGGCGACGGCTTGCGGCAACTGCGGTCGCACGAGCGCCTCGGGCGGTGGCGGAACGGCGAGGGCGGTGGCGGGCGGCGGTTCGAGATCGGGGAGCGGGTCAGTGCTCAGTTCGACATTGAGCATTTCGATCTGCGTCGGTTCGGGTTGCGGCTTGGCGGCCTGGGGGCGGACATAAGGCAGGGCAAAACCCAGCGCGGCAACCGTTGAACAACCCAGCCACAGAACCAAAGTCAGAACCGGCGTAAAGCAGGAAGCGTCGGGAGTCTGCCGGGCGAAACCGGGGGCCGCGGACGGAGCGCTCGCAGGTGTGATCACAGTTGACAATCCGGTTACCGGCGTCGCCGGAGGTTCGCACACCATTTCGCCTGTCTTCATCACGAGCCAAAACTACCCGAAGGAGGTTTTGGGCGCTGTCGGGCGTTTGCTATTCTTTAGCGGCGGTTTGCGGTCTGGTTGGAGGCGACGCCTCGCCGCCTTTAAGTGAACATGCTGCCCGAAACACGCTATTTTCGATGTGATTTCAGCGAAAAGCCTGCAACGGAAGCCTCGTTCTTCCCATGAATCTGCACTTCCACGGCGTACAAACTTTTGTTGCATATGCAACAAAGGTTTGTCGCGTCTGGTTTAGGGGCTCAATGCGCGAATTTTCTTTTTCGGGGAAATCTCACCCCGGAGGCGACGGGGCGTCGCCGTCACCCTGGCGCGGGAAAAAACGCCGCCAGGCCAGCGCAAAGCCGGTCCAGACAAGCAAAGCTGCACCCGCCGAAGCCAGTCCGGCCACAGCCTTGCCCAACATGCCCAACGCTTCGCCTGTGTGCAGGAAGCGCGTCCAGGAACGAACCTGCCAGCCGAGGTTGTAATCGCCAAAGCCTTCCTTGCGCAGGACGGCACCGGTGAACGGGTCAAGGGTGAGTTGGGTGTTGGCAAAGGGCGGCCAGTTGGCTTTCTCGGTGATGGTAAGAGTAACGGGTAGTGGGGAACGACGCTCCGTCGTAGTGGCGGGCGTCCCGCCTGCCGTAGAAGATGGCATCCTGCCGTCCGGCTTGGCGTCTGGACTTTTCACGCGACCGGAATTCTTGTCGCGCTTTGAAATCTCAGCGTTTTTTCCGCCGGGCTGGAAGCCCGGCTCTACGGCAGGCGGGACGCCTGCCGCCACGCTGCGCTGGCCGCGTCCGCCCGGGCCGGAGGCGCGTTGGCTGATTTGTTGCCATTGCGGGAATTCTTGCTGCGCCACGGCGAACAACTCCGCCATGCCTAACGGCTTTGCACCGGCGGGTGGCGTGGGAACTTCCACCGCTGCTCCGCTCGCGCCGCCGAGACCACTGCCTTGCGGGGGCGGAGTTGTGCCGGTCAATTTGTAAATCAAGTTGCCCGCCCATTGATACGAGATCGGCATCGCCGTCGCGGTGAGAACGATCAGCACGGGCGCGGTCCAAAAACCGACGGCATTGTGCCAGTTCCAATCGCGCGCCTTGCCGCTGAGCTTGAAGTTCATCAAGCCGACGGCGCGGAAGGCGTTTCGCGTCCACTGCCGCGGCCACCACAGGTAAAGTCCGCTCACGCCGAGAAAGAGAAATGCGACATTGCACGCACCGGTGATCGCCTTGCCGAGGGCGCGTTTCTCGTCGTGACCGCCGAGGTAACGATGCCAGTCAATCATCACGTGCATGAACGCGCGTACGCCTGGTGCGCCCTGCTCGCGCACTTCGCCGCTGTAGGGATTGACGTAAAACGCATTGGTTCGTCCGAAGCTGACGAGCAAGGCGATGTTCGGGTCCGTATCCAGCGTGATGCCGGACGGACGCTCACCGGGTTTCATTTCCTTCACCTTCGCCAGCAGTTTATCCAACGGAAGGCGCGCGGTGGCCGCGGCCGGCGGCACGACGCGGCGCACGTCTCGTTCGGCCCACGCCACGATTTCCTTTTCAAACGCGAGCGCCGCGCCGGTGACGCACATGATGAGAATGACCACCCCGGCGATCAGGCCCGCGAGGAGGTGCAGCCAGAAGATGAGTTTACGAAATTTGCCGTTCACATCTCCGCCCATTGCCGCAGCAGGTTGTGGTACACGCCGGTGAGTTGAACGGCGGACGGATGCTCGGGGTGATCGCGGCTCAGACGTTGAATGGAGAGGTCGAGATCGAACAGGATCGAACGCCGGGCATCGTCGCGGACCATGCTTTGCATCCAGAAAAACGAGGAGAGCCGCGCACCACGCGTGACGGGTTTCACGTGATGCAAACTGGTTGCCGGATACAGCACCATGTGTCCGGGCGGCAGCTTTACGCTCTTCACGCCGTAAGCGTCCTCGACGCACAACTCGCCGCCGTCATATTCCTCCGGCGCGGCAAAAAACAGCGTGGCCGACAAATCCGTGCGGATGCGATGCGGCGTGCCGGGCACCTGTCGAATGGCATTGTCCACGTGCGTGCCGAAGGATTGCCCGCCGGCGTAGCGGTTGAACAACGGCGGGAAAACCTGCAACGGCAGCGCCGCCGAGAGGAACAGCGGATTCTGTCCAAGCGCCTTGAGGATCATCTCGCCGACCTGGCGCGCGGCGGGACTGCCTTCGGGAATCTGCATATTGTCCTTGGCGCGGGCGGACTGGTAACCGGCGGTGACTTTGCCATCAACCCATTCGGCAGCTTCAAGAATCTTCCGGGCTTCGGTCACCTGCTCGGCGGTGAGGACGTTGGGGATGTTCAGCAGCATGATTGAACGTAACGGAATCAGAAACTCAGGTTGGCACTCAACACGGCGGAGCGGCCGGGTCCGGGGATGAAGTGGCCGCCGCCCACGCGATCAATGTATTCCTCGTCCGCGAGGTTGTAGCCGTTGAGTTGGAGCGTGAGATGTTTGCTGACCCGATACGAGATCATGCCGTCGAAGACCCAATAGTCGGGCGCCTTCCGGGTGTTGGCATTGCTGCTATAGACGCTGCCGCGGTATTGGGCGCCGCCGCCGATTTGCAGACCGAAGGGCAAGGAATAGGTGGTCCAGAGGCTGAAGGAGTTTTCCGGTGTGTTGGCCAGTTCGTTGCCGACTTCGGTGTCATTGTTCGAGTCGAGGATTTCGCTGTGCAACCAGGTGTAACCGCCGAACACCTGCCAGTGGTCCGTCAACTGGCCCGTCGCGGTGAATTCCACACCGTAAACCCGCTGCTCGCCATCAAGCACGGTGACGTCGCCGGGGTCCGTCGGGTCCTCGGTGCGGGCGTTGTATTTGTCCGTGCAGAAGACGGCCGAGGTCAGCATCAGCCGGCGGCGGAAGAATTCCCATTTGGTGCCGAGTTCGATGGTGCGCGTCTGCTCGGGATCGGTGTCAACGTTGTTGGCCGCGGCGGGGGCGCTGGAAAGCGTGAGGCCCTCCGACGAAGGGTTGAACGATGAGCCGGCGCCGACGTAAATGCTCCCGGTTTCGACCGGCTTGAACACCAGGCCCGCGCGCCAACTGAGCATGTTGTCGCTGTTGTTCAATGTCGGCCCGATGCCGTTGGTGGTGTTTGAGTAATCCACCGAGAAATAATCCCAACGCAGCCCGCCGTTGAGTTCCCACTGCTCTCCCAGTTTCATCGTGTCAAAGGCGTAAAGGGAGAAGGTGTCGGACGTGGCGTCCGCCTTCACGCCGGTGCGGACGATGGTGCCGTTGAATGGATCGTGCGGATTCGGGTTGAACAGACTGGTAGTCGGCGTGGCGTTGGCCGGCGACTGCGTCCGGGCGTAGTTCACCGAAGTTTCGCGGTCGTACTCGAAACCCGTGATCAGGTCATGCGCGATTTGGCCGGTGTCGAAGCGGGCCTTGAGATCAACCTGGTTCGCCAGGATGGTGTCCTCCTGATCGCGCGATTGAAGCTGACGGTTGATGGTGGTGCTGGTGTTCGCGTTGACGAACCGCGGGGCGGTGATGATGGAATCGCGATCATTGACGCCGTAACGGAACTGGTCGCGCAGCGTCAGCGAATCGTTCAAATCGTGTTCGATCAACGCCGTGCCGATGTCCGTGTGGGTTTTCTCGTAATCGCGGGCGGTGAGGCCGTAAAAGTTGCTGTAATCCACCGGCGGCGCTTTGTCGCTGTAAGCGGCGAGCGCGGCGTTGGTGTTGGCCGGTACCCAGGGGATGCCGTAGTCGGGCGTGTTGTCTTGTTGCAGGTGAAAATAGCTCAACGTCAGTCGCGTCGGCGTACCCAGGCCGAACGCGAGCGACGGCGCCACGCCCCAGCGCTTGTTATCCACGGAGTCGCGATCAGGCGTGTCGTTTTCGTGCCACAGCGCGTTGAGCCGCAGCGCCGTGCCGCCGAACCAGTCCTCCCGCTTCGGCGCCAGCGGCTGGTTTACGTCAAGGGTCGTCCGATAGTAATCATCCGTGCCGATACCGAATGAGCCGTTGTACGCAGGGGCGAGGTCCGGGGTTTTGCTGACCATGTTGACCGAGCCGCCGGTGGAACCGCGCCCCGTGTTGCTGGAGGCCGGACCTTTCACCACTTCCACCTGTTGCAAATTGAACGGATCGCGTGAGTAGCCGCCGAAATCGCGCACGCCGTCCACGAAAAGGTCGGTGCGGGCATTAAAGCCGCGGATGGAAAGATTGTCACCGGCGGGCACGCCGCCTTCGCCCGCCTGCATGCTGATCCCCGGCACGTTGCGGAGAATATCGCGCAACGTCGTCGCGCCCTGCTCGCTGATGACGGCTTGCGGAATCACCGTAATGGACTGCGGGATGTCGAGGAGCGGTTCGGTGTATTTGGGCGAGAAAACCGTTTCCGGTTTATAGGGCGAGCGGCCCTGGCCTTTGACCACGACATCGGGAAGTTGCGTGGTGGCATTCGTACCGGTGGCGGCGGGCGCGTTCGTGGATTGCGCATGAGCCACGGCGGCCAGGCCCTGGGTCATGAGCAAAGCCGCGAGCGGCTTGAGATTTTGTTCGTGCATGGGAGAGCATCGTAGGCCATGCGCCTCCGTGCCGCTGTCGGCAGTTTGCCAAAGATTAGCGGTGGTTTGCGGTTCGGCACATCGCGGCTTGTGTCGAATCCCGAATCGGCTTAACCAAGTTGACGAATTTTGAAACCGGTTTCATTTGCAGCCCGTGCCGCCGCGACCGAACTCGACGAGCGCGCCAACGCCCGCCTCCTGCGCGGCCTGACGCTGCTCGAAGCGAACACGCCCGTGAGCCTGCGCGAAGCGGCGAGCTGCTTCGCGGAAGCGATTGAACTGCGCCGTCAGTTGCCGCTCGCGGAGAATTGCTGGTTTCGCTATGGCCTCATCGCCGGCTGGATGAATCGTGGCGACGCGCTCACGCGGCTCGGCTCGGCGGACGAACTGCGCGAAGCGTTGCGCTGCTACGACGAGGCGCTGCTGCATTTGCGCGAACTGCCGATGCACGTGAGCCCGCTGTTTATCAAGCGCCTCGCCATTGCCTGGCTGAATCGCGGCATCACGTTGATGAAGCAAGCCACGCCAGCGAGCGTGCCCGAGGCGGGGCAATCTTTCCGCGAAGCCATCGCCGCAGCGCACAATTTCTTTGCTGTGAATCCGGCGGAGGGCAACGCGTTGCTGGCCGGTGCGTGGATGAATTGCGGCAACGCGTTGATCCAAAGCTTGCCGCCGGACGCCGCCGGTGCACGGGCATCCGAGAAGGAGGCGCTGCAATTAAGCCGCTTCTCGGAACAGACCGACGACGCGTCCGCGGAACTCGGATTCAAAGCGCGGCATGTTCTTTGCCAGGCGCTCGCGCAGCTTCTCGCCGAAAGCGGGCAATCATCCACACGCGGCGACGAGTTGCTGGCCGAAGCAACCGATGTCGTGGACGAGGGCATGGCGCTGGCGCGACATTGGGAGGCGCGTGGCGCAAACCAGTTTCGCGCCCAAGCCGCGAACCTGTTTCACTTCGGCTGCCGGGTTTATCAAACACACCAGCCGCACTTCCTTACCGAATTTCTGTTGGAGAACCTCGACCCCGCGCGCTCGGACGGCGCGCTCCCGGGCCAGTTGCAAATGCACGCCGCCGCGACGGATGCGCTCTGGCGCACTTTTAGCGAGCTTCAGCGCGACGGATTCAAAGCCATGAATTCGCCACGGTTCGACGATTTCCTCGAGCAACTGCGCGACCTGCGAATCACCGGGGAACGCCTAGCGACGCTGCGCCGGGTGACATAGGAATGCGAGGCGCCGGCACGCTGTTCGTCACGTGACGGTCGCGCTGCGGTTCTGGCCGAAGCCGACGCCGGCCCGCCGGCATCTGATGCGCTGCGGGTCGCTAACGGCACAGACCCGCGCTCCGCTTGGCAAAAATTCAGATAATTCTCTTGAACGGGCACTAATCTGATTTATAAACATCGCACCTAAAGCCCGTTGCCCGACCCGCAATCGGCATGCATTTATACGAACCTGTCATTATGAACAAACTGATCTTCATCGCTTGGTTACGCTGCGTGCCGGCGAGTGTCATCCGACCGTCCTTGGTTGTGGCGGCGGCTCTCCTCTTGCCGGCAACCGCCCGGGCGGACGTGTCGCTGAACCTTTCCTTCTGGCACGGTTACGGTTTCTATTATCCCCAGTTGAGCCTCAGTTCGACCACGGCGCCCGTGACGTTTCACTGGATTGAAAACGCCAGCGGCACATTCTGGAAGCAATTCGGCGAAACCAACGGCAGCAGCGGCTACTCGGGCAGCAGTCTCACAGCGGCCATCAATACCTGCACGAATGGCTTGTGGAAATTATACATCAATCGCGGCCATGCCTCGCAGCAACTCTATTATTTCGCCGTAAACGTCAGCGGCGTGACGACCCAGGTGCTCGGCAATGTGAACATCACCTTTCCTTTGAACGGCGCTACGGGCATAGCTTCCACCCCGACCTATACGTGGACCGGCCCCAGCAACCTCGCCGCCATCTTCGGCCTTTCCACTCATTCCGGCGCCGGCTTCAATTATGGCACCACATTGCCCGGCAGCGCCACGAACTGGACGCCCGGGGTATTGTCGCCCGGAGCCAACTCTTTATACCTGGACTACCGCTCCAACAATTTCCCGGGCATCACGTTCACCACGCCCACAAACATCGTGGGCAATCCGGTGCCCGATTGGTCGGCGCAGGGCGATTTGCATTCTTATCGTTACTCCGACTTCACCGTGGCCAGCAGCGGCGGCGGCCACACGTTGAAGGCGCATTATTCGTTCGAAAACGGCGGCATCTTCGCCAATGACTATTCCGGGAATGGCAACCACATCGGCATTTTGGGATCCGGCAGCGGCGGCACCCGTTACACGACCAACAATCCGGCCCTAGGAAATTTCGCCGCTCATTTTTTCAATAATTCCGGCGCGGGCTACGGTTCGCTCAAGCCGCCGGTCGGTGTGTTGACCAACCTGGCCGGTAGTTTCACGGTTTCCCTTTGGGTGCGGACAACGCAGATGACCGGAAGCGACACGGACGCCGGACTTTCTGGCAACGCCGGGTTAGTGTCGGCCTTCAGCGGTCCCAACTGGGTCGTGCCGATGTCCCTCGTCAGTAACAAACTGGCGTTTGTCACCAGCGGGTCGCCGCAACACACCTTGCGTTCGACGGTTCCCATCACCAACGGTTCCGCCTTCATGCATGTGGCCGTCACCCGCAATCGTGTCACCGGCGAAAAGAAGATTTACGTCAATGGCACGTTGAACGCCACCGGCACGGGTTCGACCGACCTTTTCGATACCGCCACCGAACTTTCCATCGGTTACAACTACAACGTCGGCACCGGCTTTCAGGGCACAATGGATGAAATTCAATTCTACACCGGCGTCCTTTCCGCGGCGGAAGTCGCGTTTCTTTATGCCAACCCCGGCAGCACCGTGCCGAACACGACCGGTGGCGGCGACGAAGATCTGGCCAACGCCGTGGACGCGCCGCAATTTGTTTGGACGACCGGTGGCGACGCGCCGTGGTCCAAACAATCCATCGAAACCGACGATGGTGTTGATGCGGCCCAAAGCGGTTCGATTGATCACGACGAGGAATCGTGGATCGAAACCACCATCGAAGGACCGGGATGGGTTTCCTTCTACTGGAACGTATCCAGCCAGGACGATGAAGACGGCACCGACTACCTCGAATTGACCGTGGACGAAGGTCCTGAAGCGCAAATCTACGGCGACTGGGGCTGGGACTCCTATGAAGTTTACGTGGGTGCCGGCTCGCACACACTGCGATGGACATACCACAAAGACGGCGATTTTACGGCCGGCGAAGACGCCGCGTGGCTGGACGAGGTGAGTTTTGCCCCGGAAATCGAGGTGGAGCTGAATCTAACCATCGAACACAACAACGATCCCGCCAATCCCGGCTACTACGCCCTGCCTGCGCTCCTGTCGTTTTCACCAAATCCCGTTACCTCCTACGAAGTCGAGTCGCCCAGCGGATATTTCTTCGCCTACAACGACGGTTTGGACGAAAACTATTCGGGCTACTCCATGCAAGGGACCCTGCAACAGGTCATTGACGAAATGGAGGCCGGCAACTGGACGCTTTACATCAACCGCAATCACGCCAACGAGCGGCAGTTCTTTTTCACGGTGTCGGTCAATCAACTGACAACGACGAATCTGCCGCCGGTGACCATCACCTCGCCCGCCGAGGACGCGACGGGGGTTGCCAACAACCATGTCTTCACCTGGACTGGCCCGACGAACTTCACCTCCCTTTTCCTGAGTTCCACTCTGGTCACCAACGTTTTCACCTCAAGCGGCGGTAACACCAATCTGTCCCCGAACGCGACCAGCACGGTGTTCCCCAATCCGCTGCTGCCCGGAACGAATTCGGTGTTCATCAACTACCGGCGGAACAGTTACAGCGGCGTGACGTTGAGCGATCCGGAGACGGCCTCGTTCGAAACCCTTTCTTCGTGGTCCTATTCGGTCAGCCTGGTGGCCCGGCAAACCCGCCGGTTCGTGGTCGGCGACGCGGGAACGTCCGCGACGCCGGTGCAGATTCTCAATCCGCAATCCTCCGGCACGGATTTCAGTCTGGCGTTCCTCACGCAGGCGGGCCGCGCGCACACCGTCCAGTCCCGCACCAACCTCACGACCGCTCCGTGGATGACGCTGACCAATTTCATGGGCGACGGGAACTTGTGGCAACTCATCCTGCCGGTGGGCTCGACCTCGGAAAACTACTTCCGCGTGGTCACGCAATAGGCGGCCGGCAGTGGGAGCCATGTTCCGAATCCGACGGCTCGGTTCGAGGATCGTCGCCATCTCCTGGTTGACGCTTAATTCTCCCTCCGACAATGACGCGCCCGGCGGCCGCGCAAGATACGCGGGGCTTTTGTCAATCCGCGTGTGGCGACGGCGCCCGGTTCGGGGAATCGTCCTGGAGAATTATGACGAAGTTTGCTTTGCGCAGAACCGGACAATGAAGCACAGTCGTCGCCGGACGCGGGAAAGAACCAGATGATTTCAGTGATCACAGGATTGATCGCCGGCGCCGTGCATGTGGTCACGGGGCCGGACCATTTGACCGCCGTGGCGCCGCTGGCCGTGCGGCGGCCGCGCCGCGCGTGGCTGCCGGGCGCGCGCTGGGGACTGGGCCATTCGGCGGGCGTGGGACTGGTCGGGCTGCTTTCGCTCTGGCTGCGGGAGCTTATCCCGGTGGACCTGCTTTCAACCTGGGGGGAGCGGCTTGTGGGGGTGATGCTGTTCGGCATCGGTCTCTGGGCGTTGCGGCGCGCGCTCAAGCACAGCATTCATACGCATGAGCACGAGCACGACGGCGAGAAGCACGTCCATTTTCACGTTCACCACCAAAACGAGAATCACGGTGGCGCGGGCGCGCATCTGCACGCGCACGCGGCGTTTGGCATCGGCACGTTGCACGGATTGGCGGGCAGTTCCCATTTCCTGGGCGTCTTGCCGGCGCTGGCGTTTCCCACGCGGGCGGAAGCCATCGGGTATCTGATCGCATTTGGCGTGGGAACGATTGGCGCGATGGCGGGTTTTTCCTGGGGCATGGGCTGGCTGGCGGCGCGCTCGGCCAATCGCGGCTTGAATATTTATCGCGGCCTGATGGGCACGTGCGCTGTGGCCGCGATGGCGGTGGGAGGCTTTTGGCTGGCGACGAGTTGGCGTTAGCAAAAGCTCCGAATCCAAACACCAACATCCAGTGAAGCTCCAATCATCAAGTTTTCGAAGCGTCGCTGGCTGGCTGGCGCAGTTGCTGTTTGGAATTTGAAGATTCTCTGGAGCCTGGAGGCTGGCGCCCGGAGTTTTTATATTGCCAAACCCGCGGCGCGTTCTGCATCCTCGGTCATGGCAGCGCAAACGCGGAATCTCGATTCGCAATTCTACCAGTCGGCGGACACTTTTTTCCCGGCCCACACCAGCCTCGGCCTTACGTTTGACGACATCACCCTCGCAACGCTTTTCTCGGAGGTCCTGCCGCGCGACACCCAACTGGAAGCGCAATTGGCCGAGGGATTGCGCCTGAACATCCCTGTGGTCTCCGCGGACATGGACACCGTGACGGAGTCGCGGATGGCGATTGCCATGGCGCTCAACGGCGGAATGGGCCTGATCCATTACAACATGCCCGAGCGGCAGCAACTCTCCGAGGTCAGCCGCGTGAAATATCACGTCCCGGGCATGATTCCCGATCCCATCGCCGTCGCGCCCGACGATCTCATCGGGGACGTCACGAAAATGGTGGAGGAACGCAAGTTCGGATTCAGCACCTTTCCGGTGGTAAACAACAAAGGCGTGCTGGTCGGCCTGCTTTCAGGGCACGTGGTGAAACCGCGGTATGCCAAACGCAAGGTGGTGGAGGCCATGACGCCGCGGGCGCAGGTTCACACCATTCACAAGAAGGACCTGGGCAAGGATCCCATCGCGCGCGCCGACAAGTTTTTCACCGAGCGACCCGGCATCCACAAGCTGCTGGTGGTGGATGATTACGACCATTTGCACGGCCTGTTCACGATGAACGACGTGGAGCGCATCGCGCAGGAGCGCAAGGCCCAGTTCAAGCCCGCGCGCGATGCGCAGTTCCGGCTCGTTTGTGGCGCGGCGGTCAGCGCCACGCGCAATGCGTTCGGTGAACTGGATCGGGAACGCGTGCTCGCGCACGTGGGCGGTCTCGTGGAGCGCGGCGTGGATTGCGTGGCCGTTTCCACCGCCCACGGCCACAGCAAGGGCGTGGGTGACGCGGTGAAGATGTTGCGCGAGGCGTTTCCGAAACTGCCGATCATCGCCGGGAACGTGACCAGCGCCGCGGGTGTGGAGTTTCTCGCCGATTGCGGCGCGAACGTGATCAAGGTCGGCCAGGGGCCGGGCTCAATCTGCACCACGCGCATCGTGGCGGGGGTGGGCATTCCGCAAATGACGGCGCTTTACATCTGTTCGCGCATGGCGGCAAAAAAGAACGTGACCGTCCTCGCTGACGGCGGCATCACCAAGTCCGGCGACATCGTCAAGGCCCTGACGCTGGCGAGCGCCGTGATTTGCGGCGGCTTGTTTGCGGGCTGCACCGAGGCCCCGGGCGACGTGATGGAGATTGGCGGCAAGCTTTACAAACAATACCGCGGCATGGGCAGTCTCGCCGCGATGAAGGCGGGCAGCGCGGCGCGTTACGGTCAGCCTTCGAATCCCACGCAAAAAGTCGCCGCCGAAGGCATTGAAGCGCTGAAGGAGGCGGTGGGGCCGGTGGATCGCGTCCTGGCGCAACTCATCGGTGGTATTCAGTCCGGGATGGGTTACCTGGGCGCGGCGAATCTCGATCAGCTTCGGGCCAAGGCGCGCTTCATCCGCGTCAGCGCCGCCGGCATGAAGGAAGCCGCGCCACATGATGTGGTGGAATTGAAGACGGGCGGGTGAAAAAAGCTCCGAACTCCAACCTCCAGAGAAGCACCATTCATCAAACTCTCAAAAACTGCGGATGGATGGCGATGATTTGATTTTTGGAATTTGGAATTTTCAGAACTCAATCGCCTCGTTCAGCTTGCCACATTGCGAGCAGCGTGACCGGACCACGTCCGGATCATCCGTGTAAACGTAGCCGCAGTGCTGGCAGCGGAAGACGCGGTCCGCGCTCGCGGTCGGGTGAAAGCGGCGGGTGCGCAATTCCGTGTAGATGGCCAGCCCGCACAGCGCCGCGAGCAGGATAACCACGTAGGAAAAAATTAGTTCGGGAGCGCTCATGGTTTTGTCAAAGCGTCGGCGCGTTCGAAGGCGGAAACCTCATTGTCGTGCGGGCGCGGCGGCCGGGATGGTCGCTGGTGAGTTGGTTGCCGGGAGCGGGACGGTGTGCCACTCGAAGATCATCAACCCCAGCGCCAGTTTCTCCGCCCCGGCGCGCTGCGGATCGAAGCGCGCGTTCCGCGCGGCGGTCAAGGCCCAATGATCGGCCGCGGCGGAACCGCTGCCCGGCGGCGTGAAGACCAGTTTTGCTGAAATCACCTGGCCGTCCGCATCCACGAGCACCTGGGCCACGTTGTTGGTCAGCAGGTCCGCCGCCGGCCAGGAGGGCAAAGCCGGCGGGTTAAGCAGCCGGCGTTGAGCCAGGCCATCGGCGAGTTTCAAGGTCGAGCGCTGGGAGACCGGTGGTTGGAAGTCCGGCCGCACAACCGGGCTGACGTCCGGGGCGGGTTTGATCTCGAATTCAAACGGCGGCCGCACGCTGGCATGCACAACCTGGGCAAACGTCGTCCCGAGCTTGTCCACCGGCAGCTCCAGCATCCGGGCCGGTTCGGTCCAGCGAAACGCCTCGTCGGGAGGTTGCAGCCTCGTCCCGCCGGCGAATCCCCTTCGCTGCGGCAGGGCGAAAAGGGTGGGATCGCTTAATGCCAGCAATTCATCGGAGGTCGCTGCGAGCCGCAGGAGCGTCGGGTCTTTGACGCTTAACGCGAACAATTCGTTGGAGTGAAAAGCGAGACTCAGCGTGGGTGCGAACGCGGGCGAACGGGGCGTGACAGGCTTGCGTTTGCCCAGGATGAAAATGAGCGCGAGATGAGCGGCAAATACCAGCGCGACAAGCGTCCACCAGCGCCGGTGCGACCAGGGGCGCGGCGCGAGGGTGGCCGCGTTCATGGTTGGGCCGGCGCCTCGCCGTTCGGCCCGGTGACGACCTGGGGCAGCGTCGCGATGTGTGCGTCGCGGATGCCCACATTGCGGGCGAGCAACGCCAACTCGACAAACTGTCCCCAAGGCATGCTTTTGTCCGCCATCACCACGAGGGTCAGGGCTTCCGGAGAGTTGGTCACCGCGGCGGCCAGCCGGGATTGCAATTCCACCTTGGTGACCATCTGATTGGCGAAGTAAAGCCGGTGGGCCGCGTCCACGGCGACCGTGACGGTGGGTTTGTCGGTGCCGGGCAGATCGTTGGCGGCGGGCAACTGCAAATGGAGGCCCGGCGTGTAAATCAGCGGGCCGAGCATCACGAACATCACGAGCAGAAAAAAAGCCGATGCAAAGGGGGCCGTATCCAGGATGCTGCCCAGCATTTTGGCGTTGCGGCGAAATTTCACGCGCTCTTGCTCCCGTTCCCGTCGGTGACGATATTGACGATGTCCGCGGCGACCCGCTCCATATCTTGAACGATCGAGTTCACGCGATTCACCAGGTAGTTATGGCCGGCGTGCAGGGGAATCGCGACCGCCAGCCCCGCAGCCGTGCAGGTCAACGCCTGTTTGATGCCCGCCGAAAGCTGGCCGACGTGCGCGTTTAATCCGGCGGTTTCAATGCCGCTGAACACCTCCATGAAACCCAGCACTGTGCCGAGCAATCCCATCAATGGCGCGAGCCGGGTGAGCGTTGCGAGGAAATCGAGTTTCTCTTCCAAGCGCGGCACTTCGGCGTGGCCGGCGGCTTCGACCGCTTCCCGGACGCGGTCGCGGCCCTGATCCCGGCTGAGGATGGCGGTTTTGACCAATCGTGAAACCGGGCCGGCGGTGGCATCGCAAATGGAAATCGCCTCCACGACGTTGTCGCGCTTTAGCACGGTGCGGACGCCGTTGAGGAATTCGGTGGAGTTGATCTGCGAACGGTGGCAATGCAGGAAGCGTTCGATAAATACGACGATTCCCACCGCGCCCGCAAACAGGATCACCCAAATCATCAGACCGCCGTACTTGAGCAGTAATGGGGATTTGTCCGCCGCGAGACCGGGCACGTTCGTCACAATTGCGGCTAAGAGCGGGGCGAAATTCAGCTCACTTGCGGCTAATAAATTCGGCAGCATGGCGGAGTTATAGAAGCGGTCGGGCCAAGTTCAAAGCCGAAAGTTTGGGCCGATTCGCGCTTCGCCCGCCGCCAAGCGGCGGAGCCGGGCTTTGGGCTTGCATCCGCCCGGATTCGGACAAATCCTTGGCGCGTGGAAAAACCCGATCAACTCCGCGAACTCTGGCGAATGCAGCAGGCTCTGAACGAACGCATCGGCGTCCATACCCACGGCATGGACGAGGCGGAAAAGACCAGGTGGGTGTTGAATTATTGCCGGGCGATGTCGCAGGAAATTGCCGAGTTGACGGACAGCGTTCCGTGGAAGTGGTGGGCGCGGTATCAGAAGTTCGACCAGCAAAACGCGCGGGTCGAAGTCGTGGATCTGTTTCATTTTCTCATCAGCCTGGCGCAGGTGCTGGGCATGAGCGCGGACGATGTGTTTGCCGCCTACGTCAAGAAGAACGAGGTGAATTTTCAGCGGCAGGAGAGTGGCTATACAAAAAAAGATGAACACGACTCCAAACACATCTGACCCGGCCCGGAAGCCATGACCGAAATCGAACATCTCGAGATTGTTCATGACTGTGCCTGCTATCGTCCGGTGGGAGAAGTGACTTTTCCGCAGGCGGCGGAGTTGCTGTTCGCGGCCCTGAAATTTGCGCGCGACCGGCAGATTCCCCGGCTTCTGATCAACGCCACCGGGTTGACCGGTTTTCCCTCGCCCACCCTGGCCGAGCGTTACTTCCTGGCGCGCAAATGGGCGGCGCTGGCCCAGCAGTATGTCCGGGTGGTGTTGGTGGTGCCTGCCACGATGATTGATCCCGAGAAATTTGGCGTGATCGTCGCGCGGAACGCCGGCACGGACGCGGAAGTGTTCGCGACGGAAGCCGAGGCGCTGGCCTGGCTGACGGACAAAGCCGGGAAATGAATCGTCATCAATCGGCCGCCTGACTCGGGGCGACCAGCTGCGGCATGATGCGTGTGCTCCCCGGCTGCGTCGCGAACGTTGACGATGGCCGGTGGCACGTTTAATGTCCGTTGACCGCTTAAAACATCTGACGCCACGCTTTATGAAATTGCCGTTCCCCGCATTCCTATCCGTTTTGACCGCCCTGGCTCTGACGCCGCTTGCACCCGCGGCTGAACTCGGTGACGCCGCCAAGCCCCTGCAAATCTCCGAATGGGTCAAGGGCAAGCCGGTGGACCTCGCCACCGCCAAGGGGAAACAGATTGTCGTGGTCGAATTTTGGGCCACCTGGTGTCCGCCCTGCCGCGCCAGCATTCCGCACCTCACCGAGATGCAGAAGAAATTCAAGGACGTTGCGTTTGTCGGCATCAGTGATGAGGACGCGGACACAGTCAAAGACTTCGTCAAGAAGATGGGCGACAAGATGGATTACACCGTGGCCGTGGACGACGACAAGAAGACGGGCGAAGCCTTCATGGCGGCGTTTGGCGTCAAAGGCATCCCGCACGCTTTCGTCGTGGACAAGGAAAGCCGCATCGTTTGGAGCGGTCATCCGATGGCGGGCTTGGAAGAGACCCTGACGGATCTCATCGCGGGCAAGTATGACATGACGAAGGCGAAGAAACGCGATGCGGCCCGGCAAAAGATGGAGTTGTTCTATCGCGCAGCGGCCGGGGGCGCCGATGACGCCACGCTCGACAAAATGGGCAAGGAAGTTGAAGCGCTCGATGCGGAACTCGGAGGCATCGAGCCCGGCGAGAAATTTGATGCCACCGAGGTGCGCAAAAAGATCAAGTTCCAGGCCGCGCTCCGCGAATACCAGAAAGCGGTCGCGGCGGGCCGGCCGGATTCGACGCTCACCTTGCTCGAACAGCAGTTGGAGGCAAACGCGCCGAAGGACTTCAAGCTGGACGAATTCAAGGACACCCTGACCGTGGGCCGGACCTTTTCCGCTTATTATCAGGCCGTCTGCGGCCGTGGCGACACGAACCAGATTCCCGAGCTGACCAAAAAACTGGCCGCCACCAAAATCAAAAACGCCCGCGCGCTCGACGAATGGGCGTGGACGATTCTGACGGACGAACGCGTGAAAACCCGCGATTTCGATCTGGCCGCCAAGCTGGCCAAGGCGTCCGTGGAAGCATCCGAGGAGAAGGAGCCATCCCCGTTTGAAACCTACGCCCGCGCCTTGTTCGAGTCGGGCAAAACGGATGAAGCGATCGCCGCCCTGCAAAAAGCCATCGCCCTGGCCCAGAAGGATGAGATGCGCCAGCAGTTGGAAGCGACATTGAAGAAATACCAGGAAAAACTGGTGGCGAAATAGGTTCAGGTCCGTGGCAGTAGCCGATTGGGCGATTACGGTCTTTCGAGCATCGCTTTCGCATCTTGGATTGCCTTCTCCCGCTCTTCGATGGGTGCGAAGGGGTTGAAGTATGCAATCTGCCTGGAGTTGAATAGCGACCACGCGATCCAGTCGCACCAGCGCAACTCGGTCTTGGTCCCGCTGGACGGTTGGTCTGCTTCCCGCAGCGCCAGTCCGCGGCTGCCGCTCAGGTAATTGGTGATTTGGAAGGAAGCGTTGTTTGCCCCACGCCATTCGATTACCCCGCATGCCTCCTTCCGGTCGAGTTCGCGCGAGAGGAACCGGCGGAAAGCCGGCAATTCGACCAGCTTGGATTCTTCGGGTCGGTACGAACCCGTTTTCCAAGGCAGTCGCCCCCAAACCTGGTTGGTGCGGAACAAATCCTCCGCTGCGGTTTGCAGCACTTGATTGGTGCGGAACCGGTGCAGCGGCGCCAAACATTCCGCCAGTGCGTGATCCAACTGGTTTGGGTTCGCGGTCTTATGATTGACGTACCCCACGAATATCGCTATGCAAGGAACGTGATGGTGAAGGGAACAAGCATTACGGCGGCGCTTCGGGCGATGGCTTGCTCCGGTTTGGTGTGGTGGTTGGGTTGTGCCTCCGCGAAAGCACAAGCCCCCGTGCCGTTTCGCGAAGGGGAGGCTTTCATCAATGCCATCGCAGTGAACGACACCAACACCGCGGCCCGGATGTTGGAGGCCAACACCAACCTCGTGCGCTTTTCCTTGGTCGAGAAACAGCCTCTGCTCGAAGCCGCGGCGCAGGGGAATCTCCCGCTGGTCAAACGGATGGTTGAATTGGGCGCCGACATAAATGTGACGGGCGACACCTATGGGAGCTCCGGGTGCCAATTGACGGCGTTGCATGTGGCCATCAAGTTCAACCGTCCCGCGATTTGCCTTTCGTTGTTGGAAGCCGGCGCCGATCCCAAACGCATGGCCGCCGGTTTCATGACGCCGCTGCATGTGGCCTTCGAGGAGAACCGCGGTGAGATGGCCAGCTGGCTGTTGGATTTCGGCGCGGACCCGTTTCGGGAAAAGCTCTACGCCAATGACCAAACTACGCCCTTCGAATTGGCGATCACCCGCAGCGACGGAAAGCTTGTGCCGCGCATGTTGAGCGAGAGCCGGGTGCCGCCGGTGAAGCCCAGGCCGGGTGCGCAATTGCTCACGGAAGATATTCTGCCGCCGCTCAATCCGCGCGCGACGAAACTGCTCGCAACCAACGGCCTGGCATGGCTAACGGTCGCGGCGCAGCGGGGAGAGTTGGAGGCCGTCGAAGCTTTGCTGCGGGCGGGAGTGTCGCCAAGAGGTCAGCCGGCGGGCGGGTGGTCCGTGATCCAGGCGTTTGCCCTCGGCCAGGCGGGCGCATCCCGGCAAAAGGACTTTTCCGCGGAACGCTGGGCGAAGCTTCGCGACCTGCTGGAAAAGAGCGGCGCCGATTGCGATGCGTTCGCGACCACGGCTCTCGGTGATTTGAGGACCGCCCGGCAACTTGTGTCCGCCGACAAAAGTGTCCTCCGCACCGTGGACCATCTTGGCGACACGCCGTTGCACTGGGCCGTGCGCAACGATCAGCTTCCTTTCACCGCCTTCTGGCTCGAAGCGGGCGTGTCAGCGGCGGTGACGAATGTTTCCGGGCAAACCGCCCTCCATCTGGCCGCGGGACAAGGTCTGGTCGAACACGTGAAGCTGCTGCTCGCTGCGCATGCTCCGGCGGACATTTTTGACACCAACGGCTGGACGCCGCTGGATTCCGCGATTCAGGCGCAGCAACCGACGACGATTCGGCTTCTGCTCAAGAGCAATGCCCCCACGGCCATGGCGGCGCGGGGCCTTACCACGCCCGTCCACAAAGCCGCCGCGAACGGAAACATCGTGGTGCTGACCTCGTACGTGAATACATCCAACGTGGAAGCGCGTGACGAACTGGGACTGACGCCCCTGCTGTTGGCGGGACGCAACGGTCAACTTGGCGCCGCCGCGCTCCTGGTGGACAAAGGAGCGAACGTGAACGCGCGCGATCCGGATGGAAACACCGTGTTGCACCTGATCCTGCAGGCCCGCGCGCATTGGATCGCTGGCATGCCATCGTCCGAATGGATTGAGCGGCTCAAACAGGACCCGCAAAAGGCCGGGTTCGCGCACGCTTTGACAACCGAGAGTGATTACACATCAGCAAAACAGGTGGCACGTTCGGTCGCCTTTTTCCTGGCGTGCGGTGCGGAGGCCGGTGCGACCAATCGGGCCGGCAAAACCATTCTGCAAATCGCTGTGGACGAAAACTCCATGCTTTTTGGCGAGGACCGCGCGGCGCTGTTGAAGCTGATCGGGACGACCAAGGACGGGTTGGATGCGAAGGACGCCAACGGCGACACGCCGTTGCACGTCGCGGTACGCGGTTTCGACGGCGAGTGGGTGACGGAATTGCTTGCCAGCGGGGCCAACCTTGAGGCAACCAATTCACAAGGTCGCACGTCTTTACACGTCTCGCTGGAGCACATCATGGCTTGGGGATACGCCGCCGGCGGCGACGGACCGGTTCAGGTGCTGCTCCAAAACAAACCAAACGTTAACGCGCCGGACAACGAGGGTTTGACCCCGCTGCATGTGGTTGCGCTTTCAGACAGCGCTTTCCGCGACAAGGCCACGCGGGCGTTGTTGGACTCCGGCGCAAATCCCAATTTGCGGGACAAACACCAAAGAACTCCCGTGCATCTGTTCTTGTCCGGTGAATGGCCTTGGACCCAGTCCGGCGAATGCCTGGAGTTGCTCGCGAAAGCGGGCGCTGATTTTTCCGCCCGCGATGACAAGGGGCGAACGCCGCTCCATTACCTCGCGACCCTGGGCGGAAACCATCGCTCCCTGTTCTTCATCCGCAATATCGGCAACACGTTTGCCGCAGCGAAGGTGGACCTGGATGCACCGGACAACCAGGGCGACACGCCTTTGCATCTGGCTGCTCGATCGGGAGCCACGGACGTGTTTGAGTGGCTTTCCAAGCTTGGCGCGAGCCTGGCAGCGACCAACGCCGCCGCGGAAACCCCGCTCCGGATCTCCGCGCGCCAGGCGGACCCGTTCGGTCGCTTTCAGTTCGACTCCTCGACGGATATCTTCACGGTGATCCAGCGCGGCGATATCGAGGCTTTGGGTCGTCTGCTGACGGCGGAGCCGACTCTGGCCACCGCTATGACCCGCTATGGCGAAACGCCCTTGCGCATCGCGGCCCGACTGGGCAACACGAACGCCGTGGAGTTGCTGGTGGAGAAAGGCGCGCATTGGGACGCCGTCTCCGCCGCGACGCTCGGTCGCACCGCCGAACTTCAGAAGATCTTCGAGGTTCAGCCGCAGGCCGCGACCAACAAGAGCCGCGGAAAAACGCTTCTCCATCTCGCGGCCGAGTCCGGCGTCATTTCGGCCGCCGAAGCGGTACTCACCGCCGGGGCGGCGGTCAACGCTCGGGATCCCGCCGGATTCAGCCCGCTGGGATCCGCTCATTTGAAGGGGCGCAAAGAGATGGAAGCTTTGTTACGCGACCGCGGCGCCGTTGAAAATATTTTCGACGCGGTGTTGTTTGATGACGTGGAAGGCGTGTTCACCTTATTGGCCCGGGACAAGGCCAGCGGAGCCCAAACCAATTCGTATGGGTTCACGCCGGTGCATTTGGCCGCCGCTTTGGGCCACGACCGCGCCCTGGCGATGCTGCTGGAAAGGAAAATTTCGCCCGGGGCAATTGATAACCACGGCGACACCCCGCTTCACCTTGCGGCGGTATGCAATCGTTCGAACGCGGCGGCCTTGCTGCTGGGGCGCAGGGCGGTGGTTGAGCCGTTCGACCATGATGGTTTCACGCCGTTGCACCTTGCGGCGCTTTGCGGATCGGCTGACGTGGCCGCGTTACTGATCAAACACGGTGCCAAGCCCGATACGAAGACCAGACCGCGCTCGACGAGCGCGCATCCCGCGATGCCCACCGCCGTTACCCCAGGAAGCACGGCGTTGCATCTCGCGGCGCTTTCGTCCGAAACCAACCTCGTCCAGTTGTTGATTCGGGCCCGGGCTTCGCTCAACGCAACGAATGCCGCCGGCCTTTCCCCCTGGAACTACGCCTCGTCTGGTGGTTTCACCGGCGCGGACCACCGCGTGGTGTTGTTTTGGCAAACAGCCATGGCGATACGCAGCGCGCTGCAACAACAGGGCGTGACTGATCTGGCCAATCGCCACCCGCCGATGGCGACACCGGCTCAAAAGCAGGTTGTGGCCGCATTGCTCGAAGCCGCCGGGGCAAAGCCAACGCGCCCTCCGCGCGCGGGCGGTTTCAATCCATAGCCGCAAACTCGACACGGCGGCTGTCTCGGACTAGCCTTGCGCCCGTGAATTTTCTCGTCACCGGTGGCGCCGGCTTCATTGGCTCGCATGTTTGCGAGCGCTTGTTGCATTCCGGACACGCGGTCTGGGCGTTGGACGACCTCAACCCTTTCTACGACCCACAACTCAAACGGCGCAATGTGCGCGACCTCCAGTCGCTGGCCAGACCGTTTGAGTTTGTTCACGGCGACCTGACCGACCGCGCCGCGCTCGACGAGCTGTTCGCGGGGACGAAGTTCGACCAGGTAATCCACCTCGCGGCGCGCGCGGGGGTGCGTCCGAGCCTGGAAGAACCGGCGCTTTACCAGCGCGTGAACGTGGAAGGCACGGTCAACGTGCTCGAAGCCGGGCGCCGCAACGGCGTAAAGAAAATCACCATCGCCTCGTCGTCGTCGGTTTACGGGGTGAACGCGAAAGTTCCTTTCAGCGAGAGCGACCCGATCTTTTCCGCCATCTCGCCGTACGCCGCGAGCAAGCTGGCGTGCGAGGCGCTGGGCCACGTCTATCATCACATTTATGGGCTGGACGTGGTGATGCTGCGGTTCTTCACCGTGTACGGCCCACGGCAGCGGCCCGACCTGGCGATTCACAAGTTTGCGAAACTCATTCGTGCGCGAAAACCGATTCCCGTTTTCGGCGATGGCAGCACCGCACGGGATTACACGTACATCACCGACATCGTGGATGGCGTCATGGCTTGCACGCAGAAGGCGTTCGGCTACGAAATCTTCAACCTGGGTGAATCCCAGACGGTGACCCTCAGCCGCCTCATCGAACTGCTCGAAGCCGCGCTGGGCCAACGGGCGAACCTTGACCGTCAATCACCGCAGCCTGGCGATGTGCCGATCACCTTTGCCGACGTTTCCAAGGCGCGGGCCAGGTTGGGCTATGATCCGCGCACGAAGATCGAGCAGGGCATCCCGCTTTTTGTGGATTGGTTTTTGAAGAACAATCCCTAAACTCCCACCATGAATCCGGCTTTATCCGTTGTCCGTCCGAACCTGTCGCAAGCGCTCGACGCGTGGAAGATCATCCTCGCGGAGCGCAAACTCGCCGCCAACCTGCTCTGGATCTTCGAGGAGAACCTTTGCTTCGAGAATAAGCCAGATGTGCCGGGCGGCATTCATATTGGTTTCCAGACCAAATTTTCGCCCGTGCCACGGGAGGCGCTGGAAATCGCTTACGAACACTTTTGCGAGGCCGAGGCGCGCATCGTTTTCTACCGGCTCGGCGAAAGCAAAGGCCGGTCCGTCTGCGTCCTGCTGGGTGATCCGTGGTTCGACGACAAAAAAGCCAGTGACGGTTTTGTGCTGCGCGACGACTGGGGCATCTCTTTTCATCCCGGCCAGCAAATCGAGATCGAGGAGGTCACGGACATGCGGCGCTGGGTGCGCCGAATACGCCGGGAACGCCCGCTCCACGATGTGGATTTCTGCATGACGCTCGTGGCCGTGGATGAAATCCAGACGCACGGTCGCGTGCTGACGCCCGGGGAACGTTACTCGGAGGAGATGCTGGGCAAGCTGCGCCGGATTTTCTCGCATGCGCAGTGATTTGGTCCGTTAAAAGGTCTGGCGACCCCGTGACGATTCTCGGTTTAACGAATTAACGCTTCAACGTTGCAACGGATTAAAATCGCTTCCTTGAACCGGTCCAACCGCTTAATGTCCAACGCCCATGCTCGCTGCCAAAGCTGAATCCCAAGCCGCACCGGTGAGGACCGAGAAGCAACACGCGGCCTTTTTCCGTCAGAGCGGCTGGCTGATGGTGGCCAACATCGCTGCCGGTTTCATGAGCTTGGGGGTGCATCTGTTGAACAAGGTGATTGACCCGGCCGAATACAGCAACTTCGGCGTGTTGTTGATGGTGGCGGCCTGTGTGCCCACGATCCCGCTGCAAATGGTGTTTGCGCAGCAATGCGCGCAGGCGCTGGCAAAAAACACGGAACGCCAACTGGCCGGCATGGTGCGCCTGACGCTCCTGTGCATGACCGGCCTTTGGGTGGCGATGGCACTGGGAGTACTGGCGTTTCAAGGCGCAATCATATCGCGCTGGCAACTCCCGGGTGCGTTGGCCTTGTGGGTGACGTTGTTGACGATCCTCGCCAGTTTTTGGGCGCCCATGTTCATCGGCATGTTGCAGGGAAAGCAGGACTTCTTTTGGATGGGCTGGGCGTCAATCTTCGGTGGGCTGGGCCGCATCCTGCCCGCGGCTGTGCTCGTGCTGGCGCTCACGGCCGGCGCCACGGGCATGATTGCCGGCGCCCTGATTGGCACGGCATTGATGGCCGGCGTTGCCTTCTGGCGGACGCGTGACCTGTGGTCGCTGCGGTCCGAACCGTTCAATGCCAAAGAGTCGCTCGGACAAATCGTGCCCTTGATGTTCGGGTTCGGCGCCTGTCAGTTCCTCTTTACCTCGGATACAATCTTTGCCAAGGCGTTCTTTAGCGGCGATGCGATGAAGCCTTACGTCGCGGCCGGCACCCTGTCGCGCGCGCTGTTGTGGCTGGTCCTGCCGTTGGCGGCCGTGATGTTTCCCAAACTGGTCCATGGTCATGCCAAATCCGAGAAGACGAACCTGCTCGGCATCGTGGTGCTGGGCACGGGGGTGCTGGCGATTTGCGGCATGTTGGGCTTGTGGCTGGTGGGCCCGTTGGTGGTGAACGTGATTTACAAATCCGGGGACGTGCAGGAGACCGTGCGATTGATTCCCTGGTACGCGGGCGCGATGGTGCCGCTGGCGCTCGCCAACGTGCTCGTTAACGATCTCCTGGCGCGCGCGCGCTTCCGCGTCGTGCCGGCGATGGTTTTGCTGGCCGTGGTGTACGGCTTCACGCTGCCCTACATGCTGAACCGTTTTCCGGGCCGGCTTGAAGTGGTGTTGCAGACACTTGGGGCGTTCAATTTTCTCCTGCTCCTGCTTTGCGCCGGGTTTGCGTTCCGCGGCCCCAGCGCCGGGGACAAGCAACCGGCGGCCTGAGTCCCTGCCCGTAATCTGCAAATTACCGTCGGAAGAATTCTGTCGAGTTTGGGGGCCAAGATGATAGATTCTGCCCACAGGTATTTTGACATGAACACAACCAATTCGTACCGCAATCTGCCCCAACTCGCGGGGCTCTGCACCATGGCTGATGCCATGAAGCCCGGCCTGTCCGTCGAGGAAAGCGTGCGCCGGCTGAAACGCCATCATTACGCGTTCAAGCGGCTGCACCAGATTTTCACCGCGCGCATCACCGCCGAACCGATTTACGAACTCAAGATGGGCTTCAGCCTCCATGCGCACTTTTGTGCCGAACACGTGGCTGCCCTGCGCAAACGCGTCGGGGAAATGCGCGAACCACCCTTGGGCCTTGAAGCCGTGCCCGATCCGAACCTGGAGATTTTCTTCGACGAAATTCTCGGTGCGCCAACCACGGAAGAATTGCTGCTCGGCCTTTACGAGCGGGCGTTGCCGATGCTGGAGCAGGCGTTGGAACAGCACCAGGCCGACACCAATCCGCTCGCGGATTCACCGTCGGTACGGCTGTGCCGGTTCGCGTTGCTGGAAATTGGCGACATGGTGGAATTCGGCGCCAAATGCATCGCCAGCCTGGTGGATCGCCCGGCCCGCGAACGCACGGAGAGTTGGCTGGCGTTGCTGGACGATTGCCTGATGGCCGCCGGCGAAATGGACGGGACACAAACTCCCAGCGGCAAGACCGTTGTGCGCCAGCATTCGGCCAAGCCCTACCAATACGATGGCACACCCAAGCGCGACGAACGTTTCCCCGATCCTTACAACATGGGTGTGAACGCCGAGGTGTTTCTCTACGACGAAAAATTCCCGCCGCAGCCCAAGACGCTGATGATGTTTTACAAGCGGTTGCGCGAGATTGACGTGCCCGAAATGATGGCCAGCATCATCACCGAGACGCCGGACAAGCCATGGGAATATTACCGCGACATGACGCGCCAGCTTTGGGACGAGGCGCGCCACGCGATGATGGGCGAGGTCGGCTTTGCCAACTTGGAAGTGGACTGGCCGAAGCACGTCATGATCAACCACACCTGGGCCCTCGCGCTCAACACGCAACTCAAACCCATCGAGCGGCACGCGGTGCTGTATTTCATCGAACAAGGTTTGATGCCGAAGAATGGAAAAAGGTTCGAGTGGGAAGTGGGCGTTGCGTCGCAGGATCCGCTCGCGGCAGTGTTTCAGGACTACGATTGGGCGGATGAAGTCCTGCACGCGCGCGTCGGGCGCGACTGGTATTTGAAGGACTTTGCCAACCCGCAGGAGGCGGTGAAATACGGCGACGATTGCTGGTCGCGCGTTCTGATGAACTGGGAAAACTGGCGCACGCAGGGTCTCACGCAGCATCGCAACTGGTGGCCCGACGCTTACCGCGATGCCTGCAAGCACTGGGGCGTCGAACCCGACCCAGCCGTTCTAGCCTACAACACCACCTACGAAACCGTGCGAGCCGATTTGAAGGAACTGACCGGCTCGGCGTGATTAACCGCGAAACAAGCGGAAGCAAACAATCGCAAACCGACGGACGACGATTCTCCCTCTCCCATCGGCCCGTCTAGTCGCGCCGGAGCGAGCGAAGGCGGACGGATGGGAGAGGGCCGGGGTGAGGGCGAGCGTCAGTAAGCAAGCGCGGCGAAACTGCAACTACAGAATACGCTAGATACGCGAAGATGTGTTGACGCGAATTTCACGAATTACCACGAATTGAATTCCATTCGCGACAATTCGCGTAATTCGCGTCAAAGGCTTTAATACACGGGCACCAACACTGGCGACTGTTCCCCGAAGTCTTAACCACGAAATACACGAACTACACGAAAATCGAAACAGGCACAGCTTCTATGTCGCTTTCGTGTGTTTGGTGTATTTCGTGGTAACTTCTCCGTAAACCAGCACCAACACCGCGGCCTGCTCGACTTCCTTCACCACGTCCTCAAATTTCTTTTCCTTCGTGTTCGGTTCTTTGAGCTTCGCGGCAACCTCGGGCACGGATTCCAGAAAGCTCAGGAGATAACTGCTCTTCACCGCGTAATTCACGTTCTCCGGCAGCGCCCCGCTCGCCGCCCGCGCCGCCCGCGCGCTCAACTTGGCCGCTACCACCCCCACCACGTTGCCCCGCTCGTCCACCAACGCCCCGCCCGAATTGCCCGGCTGCACCGGCACGCTGATCTGGAAATACCGCGCGTCATCCCCCGCGCCGGACAGCGACGCGATCTCGCCCTTGGCCAGCTTGGGCGCGAACCCTTGCAAGCCGATGTTGGGAAAACCCACCGTGGCCACCGTGCCGCCCAACTTCACCCCGCGACTCGCCGCCACCGGCAACGCGGAAAACTTCCCCTCCGCCTTCAACAACGCCAGATCATTGGCCGCATCCACCTTCACCACCTTGACGGAAATCAAACCCGCGCTCGTGACCAAACGAATCTGCGTCGTGTCCTTGACCACATGTTCGTTCGTAACTAGAAATCCATCTTCAGAAATAGAGAATCCCGAGCCACCGTTTGTGGGGCGGAAATCAGATGCGCTGGGGCCTGACGAATCTCTCGGCTTGAAGTCATGAGCCAACTAATACATCCAACCAAGTTTGATTTGCGCAGTTGCATCTCCCTTTTCGGCTTTGGCTTTTGTTTCCTCGAATGATTCACCATCCCGCTCGGCGTTCAACTGACTACCCGCACAAAAAGCGAGCAGCAGAATCCCCGTTACGAACTTTTCCATTTTCATGCCCATCATCATTATTTGAATCTGACTGGCTGGCAAGTGCTGCAATTCTAGCTGTCGCAACGCTGCCGGCGCCTTCGCAAAACGGCGGGTGCCTCATGCGGCGGAACAAATTCGATCTGGCTACGGGGCAGCCGCCGCATTTTCCCGTCTGCGGATTTTACGTCAAAGATTTGTGTGGCCTCGTCGAACCCTGCGAATTCACATATTTCTCCCGTGGCTTTTACTCGCAAATGCGGTTCGTAGGGAGTTCCCTGATTTGTTCTTTTTTTCATCGATTTCTCTCCCTTGCAGCCCTTGTGCCAGAATTTGACACTTCTAAAATCATGTGGTTTCACCGTGATAACTTGCGCGATCAATTGCGTCAGATCCGTCATCTGATACTACAAACTGTCAGGGTGCTACTCGATCAACAGCTAAAGTAGCCCGTATTATCATAGCTGCGTCTTTGCAAGCAACCTGAACCAAATAGCCGTTTCTCAACGAGCCGCCTTCGCCGAAACCGAAAGCGGTGCTAAAGACACGCGCAGTCCAAACGCTTCGCGACTGCCGGGCGTCCTCAAACTTCGCGAAGCGTCTGGAGTGCGGCGCGTTCACCGCCGCTTTTTTGGAGTCGCGTGACAGTATTTGCCGGACGGGGATTAGCAGAAGTATGAACAGACGATGGCTGTTCCCTCTCCCTCAGGGAGAGGGTCAGGGTGAGGGTGAATCGAGCGCAGCGGGTTGATCTTTTCAAGAAGACGTCATGTTACCGAAAACACTCCCTCACTCCAGCCCTCTCCCGCTGGGAGAGGAAGAGTCGTTCGCTGGTTTCTTGAAATGTCTTGCGACCGCGCTTGCCGGCTCGGTCGTGCGGTCTTGAAGCACGGCGCCAGCCCGCTATCCTCCCGCCATGAGAATGGCCCGATGCCTAAAATGTCTTTTCCGTGCCGCCGCGCTGCTGCCTTTCCTTGCCGTCGAAATCCTCGCCGCGGAAAACTTCTTCCCCATCATGCCGTGGGACAACCCGCCGAATGATCCCAAAGTGCTCCGTGAATTGCGCGAGTGCGGATTTACCATCGCCGGGTTTGTCCCGCCAAAAACGCTGGACGCCTGCCGTGCGGCAGGCTTGAAGGCCATCGTGAAAGACCCGCGCGCCATGTCGCTTGATTGGAAGCAATTTGACGAAGTCGCTGCTTGGACCAATCTCGTAAGTCTGGTCGCCGAGGTCGGCAAGCATCCGGCGTTGTTTGGCTACTATCTGCGCGATGAGCCCAGCGCGGACATGTTTTACGGACTGGGGCGCGCTTCGACGTTGCTGCGCGATTTGTCGCCCGGCAAATGGCCTTACATCAATTTGTTTCCGAATTACGCCAGCCGCGAGCAACTGGGCACGGCCACATACGCTGAACACCTTGATGAGTATGTGGCGAAATGTCATCCGCCGATCATCAGCTACGACCATTACGCGTTGATGAACGGCGGCAAGCTGCGCGAAGGTTACTGGCTCAACCTTGAGCAAATCCGCACGCTCGCACTGAAGCACGAGCTGCCTTTTTGGAACATCGTCCTCAGCACGGCGCATTACGATTACCGCGTGCCGACCGACGCTGATTTCCGCTTTCAGATTTACAGCACGCTGGCCTATGGCGGGAAGGGCATCAGTTACTTCGTGTATTTCGGCACCAAATGGAATCCGGACACCAGCGCGCTGGACCTGAACGGCAAACGCACGGCCATTTGGTATCGGATGCAATCCGTCAACCGCCAGGTCCACAAACTCGCGCCCACGTTGCTCGCCTTGCGTTCCGATGCCGTCTATCATTTCGGCCAACCGCCGACCGGCTGCCAGAGTCCGCCGCCGACCAGTCTCGTCTCAAGCATCAACAACACGAATTTCATGGCCGGCGATTTCACGCATCACAACGGAACACGCTACGTGATGATCATGAACAAGGATTTCACCTATTCTCACGTTTGCGAACCGCAATTTCGCGCGCCGCCCAAACGGATTCGCTGTGTTTCGGCGCAGACCGGCAGACTCGTGCCATTCAAGGACGAACAAACCTGGATTGCGCCGGGGGCAGGCGTGCTGCTCAGGCTGGAGGAATAAGCGGGTGTGACCGGAAGGCGGTCATGGGCTGTAGCGGCGGCCATCTTGGCTGCCGTAGAGTGCGCGCGTCCCGCCGCACGGACAACGCTCGCCCCGTGAGATAGACGACGGAAGCCTGGATACAGGGCGGGGCCACCATATCTCACGGGGCGAGCGAAAGTCCAAACGATTCCAAAACTCACATTCGCGTTTGGTGAATGAATGCGCGTGGCCATTGCCGCCGGGCGGGACGCGCCGGCTTTACGGCAGGCCGGGAGGCCCGCCGCCACTCTGACCGCCGCATCCGGTCATACCGCGATTGAGCGGGCTTAGTGTCCCGAACGGACTCGCGGCGGTCAGCTTTCCCAGATCGCCGCCTTGGAAAAGTTTCAGGTATTCCTCAGATTGCAAGAGGTGCTGATACGGATGCGCCTTGTCCCGTTGCACCAGGAATTTCAGTTCCTCCAGGTCTTCGGACCAGCGGACGCCGTTGAAGAATTCAGCGCCGGCGAATTGAGTCTTATACAGTGCCCGTTCGGAATAACACGTGCCGAGGTAAATGTGTTGAAATCCGCGCTCGGCAAATAATGTCACCGCCGTGGTCATCATGAACATGCCGAGATTGCGTTGGAAGTAGTTCAGGTCGTAGAACCCGTAGTAATAGAAGGCGAGCGATCTTTTGCTTCCGTCCTGGCATTGGCCGGGGGTGGGTTCGCCCTCCAGGTAAAGCGCCGCCACGCCGATTTCGACGCCTGTCTGTGCGTCTGTGAATACGAGCAGGTGGGAAATGACCGGCGCATCGAACAGGCCATCCAGTCGCTCGAAGCTCATCACGTCCGCGCCGAATTTGGCGTCGGCGTAGCTCTTGAAGAACTGACGACGTTCCGGTGTGTAGTCGAACTCCGCTCGCGGCACCAGCCGGGACTGAATGCCTTCGCCCTTGCGCAGAATCCGGCGGTTTTCCGATGACGCTTTGAAATCCGCCAGTTTGATCCGGATGTTCCGGCACAAATAGAAGCGGTCGAGATGGCGCGATGCGGGCAGGAAGCCCCGGTTGAAAAGGTCAGCCGGTGATTCGCCGGCTTCGGGCAACGCCCAGATGACGTAAGGATAAAGATAGTGGCCGTAATCGGATTTGGCCTCGGAGAACAGCAGCTTCATTTGTGTCGGGCGGACTTGTAGCAGTCCCGGCGACGCGGCTCAATTTGTTTTGCGGAGGGAATTCGAGCGCCTGCCGTAGCGGCGGACGTCCCGTCTGCCGTGGAGGGTGTGCATCCTGCCGCCCGGGCCAAGCGACCACACGTTGGTTGATACACACAAGTTCCCGCGGACTTGGTTTCGCGCATGGTTCTTGCCGCCGGGCTGGAAGCCGCGGCTCTACGGCAGGCCAGAGGCCCACCACTACATTGACCGCTACTTTCAGTCGCAGGCGGGCCGAGTTTCCCTGTTGACATTTTTGACGCTTGAGGCACTTACAAACGGCGTTGACCCAATGCCGTTCGCATGAACGTGAGATGAAGATGAAGTTACGCAGGCGGGCGCTCGCCCTGTTGGCGGGCCTCGCCGTTTTTCCCGCCGCGCAGGCCGAGGATGCCCTGCAACGAATCCAGAAGAGCGGCGTGCTCAAATGGGGGGCGGATGCCGAAGGCGGCGCGCCGTATGTTTTTCCCGACCCGCAAAAGCCCGAGCACTTGATCGGCTTCGAGGTGGACCTGGCCGAGGCCCTGGCGCGCAAGCTCGGTGTGCGCGCCGAGCTAGTGCAAAACCAGTGGGACGGTTTGGTGCCGGCGCTGCAACGCGGCAACTTCGACATTGTCCTAAACGGCCTGGAAATCACGGAGGAACATCGCCGGGAAATCGCGATGTCGCGGCCTTACTATGCCTACGCCCAGCAAATCGTCACCCGCAAGGAGACGACCGGGTTGGAGCGGCTTGCTGATTTGAAGGGCAAGGTCGTCGGCACGTTGTCCGCCACGGCCGCGCAACGGTTGCTCGAAAAACTCGGTGGTGTGGACGTGCGCGCTTATCCCGGCCAGGTGGACCCGTTTAGGGATTTGAACAACAAGCGACTGGACGCGGTGTTGATTGATCTGCCCATCGTCATTTACTACCTGCAAAAGGAGCCGAACCTCAAACGTTCCGGCGAACCGCTCGCGGTGGGCTACTACGGCATCGGCGTGCGCAAACAGGACCCGGCGTTGCTGGCCGCGCTCAACCAGGCGCTCGTCGAATTGCAGGCCGACGGCACGTTGGAGAAAATTTACGCCCGGTTCAATCTTTGGGACGCGAATCAGGCAAAGCTGGCGGAATACCGGGAGGAGAAACTGGCGGATCACAAACGCATTTCCACTTTGCGCGAATGGCGCACCTTCCTCCCGCTTCTGCTGAAAGGCGCACTGGTCACCGTCGAGATTTCCTGCCTCTCCATGATGATCGCAGTCGCGCTTGGGCTGTTGCTCGCCTTGATTCGGCTGTACGCCGTGGCTCCGCTGCGCTGGTGCGCGCTGGCGTATGTGGAAGTCATGCGGGGCACGCCGCTGTTGATTCAGCTGTACCTGATTTACTATGGCCTGCCGAACATCGGCATCAAATTCAATGCGTTTGCCGCGGCGGTGATCGGACTCGGATTGAATTACGCCGCCTACGAAGCGGAAAATTACCGGGCCGGCATTCAGGGTGTGCCGCGCGGGCAGATGGAAGCGGCGATGTCGTTGGGCATGACGCGCCTGCTGGCCTTGCGGCGCATTGTCATTCCGCAAGCGGTGCGGTTGGTGATTCCGCCGGTCACCAACGACTTCATCGCGTTGTTCAAGGATTCGTCGCTGGTCTCGGTCATCACCATGGTCGAACTCACCAAGGTCTATGGCATGTTGGCCAACACCACGTATGATTACCTCGGCCTGGGTTTGATGACGGCCGCGCTTTACTTCGGACTGGGGTATCCAGCGTCCCTGTTTGCCCGGCGTCTGGAAAAGAAACTGCACTATGATCACCGTTAACAACCTTATCAAATCCTACCGCGGCGAGCGCGTGCTTCACGGCATATCTGTGTCGCAACAGCGCGGTGAAGCGGTGGTGGTTATCGGCCCGAGTGGCTGTGGCAAGAGCACATTACTTCGCTGCCTCAACCAGCTTGAGCCGATTGATTCGGGCCGGATTTCCATCGCCGGGATCACCTTTGAAACGCATCCGGGTCGTGCCACGGCCGAAGACCGCGAGCGCCAACGCCAGCTTCGGCTGCGGGCCGGGATGGTGTTCCAAAACTTCAACCTGTTCCCGCATTTCACCGTGCTGGGCAACATCATCGAAGCCCCCATGCAGGTGAACGGCCTTTCGCGCGCTGACGCCGAACAGCGCGCCCGCGATTTGTTAACGAAGGTAGGCTTGCTCGATCGCGCAGATTATTACCCCTCGCAGCTTTCCGGCGGCCAACAACAACGTGTGGCCATCGCCCGGGCGCTGGCCATGTCCCCGGAAGTGATGCTGTTCGACGAGCCGACGAGCGCGCTGGATCCCGAACTGCGCGGCGAGGTGCTGCGCGTCCTGCGCCAGCTCGATGACGAGGGTATGACCATGATCGTGGTGACACACGAAATGGAATTTGCAAAGGCAGTAGCGGATCGTGTGCTTTTCATCGATGACGGTCGCATTGCCGAATCCGGCCCGCCCGCCCAGGTGTTCGGTGATCCGCGCAACGAACGGACACGCGACTTTCTCCGGAAGTTCGCCGAAGCAAAATGATTGGCTATTTGTTGCAAAGTGCGTTCAGTCAGATTTAGCTCTCAACGGCCCAACTGTATGCCTGACACCATGGGATCAAATCGGTTCCGAAGAACTACCAGGCTCGCCCAAGTGTGGGCCTGCATGCTGATCACGACGGCAGCGCTTCATGCAGAGTCGTTGTTCCAACAGGCGGATGTGTTTGTTTCAGGAAAGGACGGTTATTTTGCCTATCGCATCCCGACCATCGAAACCGCACCCGATGGAACGTTGCTCGCGTTCGTGGAGGCGCGTAAATACAGCCTCGGCGATCCCGGCCAAGAAGGACAGGACATCGACCTGGTTCTAAAACGGAGCACCGATCGGGGTGTCACCTGGTCGCCGATGAAAATCATCGAAGACCCGGGCGATAAATGGTCGGCGGCCAATCCCTGCACGCTGATGGATCGCGCAACCGGCAAGGTCTGGTTGTTCTACTTGCGCGGCAAACCCGGTCGGAACACCTACACCGGGCGGCCAGGCACGAATGACATCGAAACTTTTGCGCGGACCAGCAGCGACAGCGGTCAGTCGTGGTCAGAACCGATTGATCTGATGAAAGTGACGCGCGATTTCTCAGATCCGAAGTGGCGCACCAGCGTGATTGGACCGGGCGGCGGCATTTGCACCGAAGACGGACGGCTCGCCATCCCTGTGTGGCGATTCGAACCGTGGAGCGTGTTCGCAGTTTTCAGCACGGACCATGGACGGACCTGGCAACGCGGAGGGTTCGTTCCTGGTGTGAGCGGCGACGAATGTCAACTGGTCGAAACGGCGGATGGCCGGTGGCTGTTCGACATTCGGCAGCATGATGGCGGCGCGCATCGCTGGCGCGCTGCCAGCGAGGATGGTGGTCGAACGTGGTCAAAACCTTTCGCCGGCGAAACGATTTCCCCGGTGGCTTGCGCCATTGAACGACTCACCTTGAAGTCCGCCGGAGACGACCGCGACCGGCTGCTTTGGACTGGTCCTCAAGGTCCGGGCCGCACGAACCTGGTCGTCCGCGTGAGCTACGACGAAGGCAAGACCTTCCCGCATGAACGCCCCATCGCCAGAGGCTATTCGGCTTATTCGGACCTCACAGTCCTCAAAGACAAAACCGTGGGTGTTCTGTGGGAGCGCGGCGAAAAGACGGGTTACCAGTTCATCACCTTCACCCGATTCAATCGGGAGTGGTTGGAGACACCGAGGGAAGTCACTCCAACGCGGCCTTAAGGGATGGCCGGTTTCAGGCGCAAACAGGCGGCTTCCTGATCATTCCGCACAAGCAATAAATCACCTGACAGAGCGATGGGATTCCACGTCTTCGAATCGAAAACGCGGAAGCGGGCGAGTTCGTTTGGCGTGTCAGCCGTCGGACGCAGGAGAACGAGTTCGCCGGACTCGGCCATCAGCAAATACAGGTCGCCGATGAGCAATCCTTGGCCGTGACCGTAACGGCCTTCCTTCCAGCGCTGCGAACCGTCCTTCAAATCCACACACGCGAAAATACCGTCATCGAGACCGAACAGACAGCCCTCGCGCACGAACAGGTGGGCGAACTTGGCTTTCATGCGAATGGACTTCCAAACGAGTTGCGCGGTCAATAGGTCTTTCGCATTGCGGCTGAACTCCAGCAACTCCGCGCCGACGCCGTAGCCGCTGGAGAACAGCACACGGTTCTCTCCCACCACCACCGGCGACGCACAGACGACGTTGCCATTGCCCCACGGTCGTTCCCACAGCATCGCGCCCGTGGCCGGATCGTGGGCGGAAATCGAGCCGTCGTTAAACGCCAGCACCTGGGGCGCACCTGCCAACACCGCCAAAGCTGGAGATGCGTAGCTCGGATTGAAATTGCCAGCCGACCATACAGGTTGTCCGTCGTCCGCACGAAACGAGTACAAGGAGTGTTTCGCTTTTTCTCCGCCGTGGACGATTACCAGCCCGTTCACCAACAGCGGTGAACTGGCACAACCCCACTGCGGAATTTTGCCGCCAGACTCGGCAACGACGTTTCGCGTCCAAAATCTCCGGCCCGTGGGGAGGTCGAGGCAATTGAGAATTCCCGTCGCGCCAAGCGTGAACACGCGATTGCTTTGGATCGTGGGCACGGTCCGCGGACCTTCGCCGGCGATGGTCGTGTTGTAACGCGCCTTGTCCGCGTGCAGCCACAATTGTTTGCCGGTGGCCAGTTCATAGGCGACCACGCACTCCTCCTCGCCGCGCTGTTCCTGCGTCAGACAAACGTCGCCGGTGATAGCAAACCCCGACCAGCCCGCGCCGACCTTCTGTCGCCAGATTGTTCGTGGTGGCCGCGCGGTCCAGTTGGTGTCGAGGCGCGGTCCGGGCAGAAACCCATTGCGGTCCGGACCGAGGAATTGGGGGAATGCGGGGTTCGTTGAATCGTCAATCCGTTGAACCGTTAGAGCGGGATTCGTTGACACAACCGCAGGTGAAGCGCGATTCGCCCAGCGGAATTCCAGAATCGGTAGCATGTCGCCGCTCACGCCGCGGATACGGAATATCAGAGCCAGAATCAATCCCGTCACGACGAAGCCGAAGGTGACCGTGAGGCGCAGTCGGGTAGCCGCCCGCGAAAGGAATGTCCACCACAGCACCAATCCGGCGGCGATGACGATGAGAATTTCGTAGGTGATCAGGTTGCGCTTCTGGAACGGCCAGTCCGTTTGCAGCCGCGTCCACACGATTGCGACGATCCCGATCAGCAACATCCGTGAAGCCGGCCACCACCGGATGCGAGGCGGCACTGGCGGAAGCTGGGGCGATGTTGGATCAGGCATTCGTTTGCAGGATGTGACAATCCGTCGCGAAACTCAAACCCGGTTCAAGAACTCCGGCGCCGGTGCGCCAACCAATCGGGAGGTATCGCCAATCAACCGGAGTTGACTGTGAGAATCATGCTCGACAAGAAGGTCCGCTTGCTTGAACGGTCGGGCTGGGCGTGACGACCGAATCCACTATTCGGCCACCTTCGTGAATTGTTCCCGCAGTCGCCGACCCTTGTCGGGATTTACCATTTGCACGTAGGAAATCATGCCGCCGAGCCAATCCACGAAATTGTCGCGATTCTCCCGGTTCTGCGCGGCCAGACCGCTCTTTCCGGCTTGATGCAGGATGGCGCGGAGACGCTTCGTCGTCCGACGGGAAACATTGGGCCGTTGGTTGACGACAATGCCCGTCACGGTTTGCCGGGCGTTCGGGCGTTGAACGCGCGTCTTGGTTTCGTTCACCGTCAGGTTTTCGTCGGCCACGATATGGCGAACGCGTGCGAGCAGGTAGCCGGTCTTCGCCGCGTTCTCCTTCGCACCGCTGAACGTCAGGTCGTCGGCGTAGCGCGTGTAAGTGAAGCCCAGCTTGTTCGCCAATCCGTTCAAGCGCGCATCAAGCCTTCGGGCGAGGAGATTGCTCAGGGCCGGACTCGTGCAGGCGCCCTGGGGCAGGCCGCGCGGACCGGTCGCCACGTGAAACAACCGGCCGCCATACTCCACCTTGCGCCGGGGACATTCGGTGCAAAGCAGCGCAAGAATCGTGGCCACTGCGGGCGAGAATCCCAGTTCCTGAAAGATTCCCTTCACACGTGGGAACGTGATGGCGGGGAAGAAATCCTTGAGGTCAAGATTGATCACCGCGGCGCGGCCCACGTGCGGGACGGCGTTGCTCATCGTGCCGCGGCCCGGCACAAAACCATGCGCGGCATCGTGGGTGGGAATCTTTTCCAGCACGTTGATCAAAATCCATTGCTGGGCCGCCGCCAGGTCGCGATGCGGCGCGGAAAGTTCGCGCATCCCACCGCTCTTTTTGGGCACCTGGAAGCGGATGTAATGCGTGATGGTGGAAGCTTCCGAATGAAACGCCAGCCAGCGCAGACGCGGGATGGTGAGGTTGAGCGCCTTCGCCAGATCCGCCGGTGTGGCCAGCGAGGGCAGTTGCAATCGCTGCAATTTCTCCACGTTCGCTCGACGGTCGGCCAGTCCGCCCGATACCCCGCGTCCGAGAAAGACAATGTCCGTTTGCTTCCGGAGCACGACATCTTCGGCGTGGCGGCGCTTGCGTTCGGCGGCTTCGGCTTTCTTCTGTTCCTTGCGCTGCTTGCGCTCCTCCTCGTCGAGCTTCACCGCTTCATCAGCGATGGCGGAAGCGTGAAGCAGCTCGGGCCGAAGCTTGTCCATCTGTGCGCCGACCTCGTGAATTTCGGCAAGCTGCTCGACCGTGAGAAATCCTGTGCCGACCATGCCGCGGTCAATCAACGCCGTGCGTTCATCGCTGACGGGAGGAATCAGGTCACGGCGGCCGAACCATGGGTTGCTCAGGAAAGTGAACCGTCCCATGGCGCCGGCGCGCCGGCGTAGTTCGTCGGGAGTCAAGGCGGCGAACCGGCCGGGATCAAGGTTCAATTTGGCCGGGGGTTTGGCTTGACCCGGTGGCGCCGAGGTGGCCGTGCTTGTAGCTGACGGGGAGCCGGGCGGTCTGCTCGCCAGCGGGCGGCCCTCGCGGAGTGGCGGCGGCGGGGGCGGTTGTGAACCGCCACCGAACAACTTGCCGAGCCATGAGAACAGTCCCATAAAATCAGCGGGAAGAGCGGGCGCGTTTTGACTTCATACTCAGGACCAAGGTCGTTCACCAAGGCCCACCACACTAGTAGTGCGATGAGAACCCTCGGGTTGTCTTGGCCACCGCACTACTAGTGTGGTGGGCCAAACGAACAACGGCCTTGGGGACGCATGGGTAGGCATTCGCAACCGCGGCGGAACACCGCAGCATGATAGGCTCAAACTCCACGCACCGCTCTTCCCAAATTCATTTTGCGAGCCAGCCTCCATTCTAGTTCGCGGTAAAATTCTTGAGTTGTTGATACCAACCGGCCAGCGAATTTTCAACTGCCGATTCCGTTTCCCGCATCGCCAGGGTCCGCAACGCCAGGAGGTGGCGGCACGGGCCGGCGCGAATTCCAAATTTGTAATGATGTGAGCACACACATTTGCCGCGCTTGATCAAGCCGTCCTGGTTGAGGAACAACTCCACCGGCTTCCGGTCCGCCGTGCCGGTGACCAGCACGCCGCCCGCTGCTTCGGTGCGCGAATCAATCTTGGCGTTCTTGCGCAGCAATAATTCCTTCGACGCGGTCAACTCCTCGTTCTCCGGGCCAAGTTCTGCCTCGCCCAGCGCCATCGGCATGATCTGCCGCCAGCGATAGACGGCATTCGGCAGGTCATGGATCAACTGCCCGGTATGCGCGAGCCGGTTCAACGCCGCCGCGGTTTGCGCGGGCTGACCGCCGCAGTCGAGATCAATATCCGCAAACGCCGCAGCCCGCCGGCCTTTCATGAACTGCGCGACGCGCGCAATCAATTCCGCAGAGGGCTGCGCCGGTGGGGCGAGCAGGTCCAGCGCGGAACCGCGCGTCCAGTCGTTTGCCGTCCAGCCGCTCAGGCCGAGCGTGAGTTTCATGTCGCCCATGTCGGCAATCCAGAAACTCGGCAGGCCCGTGCCCAGCAGATGAACCTCGAATTTCATCGCGAGCGGCAGCAAGCGTGAAAGCGCGAGCAACCGTTGCCGTCCCCAGATGCGGATGGGTTCGCTGCTCGACTTCAAAGGCTCGCCATAAACCGGCACGCGCTGTTCCCATGGTTCGAGCACCAGCGACGGCGGTTTGCCCGCGATCAGCTCGAAACGCAGCGCGCGCGGACTCTTGCGCGCCTTGTGCCGCTTGAGAAAGGCGAGAATCGAGTAAACCGCTTCACGCGTCAGGGTCACGCGCCGCGCCGGAAGCGTCATCGCCGCCTGGGTTTGCATGAAGCCCCGCAGCCAGCCTTCGGGCAGGTCAATTTTCTCCTCGCGATAATCCGCGTTACCCGCGGTCGCCACGGTGAAACCCGCCGGGTCCACCTTGAAGCGCGTTTCGCGGTACGTCCGCAGCGCCTGAAAATGGTCGAACAATTCCCACGAGTAATCCACGTTCGTCGTGCCCAGCCGCGTCTCGCTGGACCGGCCGAAGCCGGATTCGCGATTGACCGTCAGGCAGCCATACGACGATTCATCCGCGGAGAAGCACTCGAAGAACACCACTTCATCCGCGACGGTGATGACCGGATCGCACGGCATGAGCAGCCGCCAGAGCTGCTGGTCGTGTTTCAGGAGGTAGTTCGAATACTTCTGGCGCGCGTCCCAATACATTCTCCGGCAGCGGCCAAACTGCTTTTCCAAATCCGGCGGCACGGCTTCTTCGCGCTTGGCCAGGATTTCCTTCTTCGCCTGCTGATAAACCTGCTGGCGTAACGAAAGCACCCGCGAGCGCTCGTTCTTTTTCCATTCCTCGTACGCCGTCTTGTCGCGCGGTTTGAAGCGGAGGTCGCTGATGACCACGTCGTGCAACGCCGAAATCGCCTCGCGAAATCGTAACGGTTGGAGCAGCGGTGCATCAAAGGCGACCGCCTCGCGCGAGAGGTTCGGCGCGAGACTCAACAACTGCCCGCCAGCAAAAGGAGCCAAAACGCTGCGACCGAGATAGGCGAATTTGACGTTCACGCGTCTGCCTCCATGAGTTTCATTTCGGGCAGGACGCGCCGTACGGCAGCGGCCAGTTGCGGCAGGGCCTCCACCACGCCCACCACCGCCGCCAGCCCCGCCCGCGCTTCCGGTCCGCGCACCGAGCGCACGGCCACGGCTAGCACCGGCAGCAACGTGTCGCCACGGGCCGGGTTCTCGACAATGGCATGCGCGATTTGCTGGACGGCTTTAGCCTTCTGGCGCCCGCCGCGATGCACGCCCAGCAGGACGCAACGCCAGATGTGCTCCAACTGGTCGGCATCCGCGCCGGGGAGCTTCGTTTCGCGTTGCAAGAAATCAATTACGCGCAGGCGCAAGTCGTCATGGGGTGTTTCGGCCAGCCGGCTCCACAGCGCGGCATCGCCGAGCGCCGGGGAATCAGCCACCAGCCAGGTCCACGCCGCGGTGCGGGTCTCGGCCAGTGCGCTGTCGAAAAACCGGATGGCCTGATCGCACGAGTAATGTTCCTTCGTGCCCAAAATCCCCAGTGCCCACGCGGTCAATTCACCGGAAACGGCCGGGCATTTTGTATTGGCGAGCGTGGTGATACTCTCGCGGTCCACCGAGGAAGCGATGATGCGTTCCTTGAGATAACGCTGGCCGAGTCGCGCGACCGGCACGGGCCGGACACAGGCGAGTTCGATGCACTGCGCCAGATTGAGGCGGTCGCCGGACACGTGTTTGGCGAAGGCATCGCAGATTCTCTGAAGCGCCTCCTCGTTTTTCGTCTGCAACAGCTTCAGCCACGATGCAACCGGCAAGGTGCCCAGTGCGGCGGAGGTTTCGAGCAGCTTCGCGCCGAATTGCTGGATCTCGGCGTCCTCGTGGTCCAGCAAGCTGATGATCGTTTCGAGGGCGACGGCGTGATTCAGATGCTCCCGCTGGAAAAGTTGCATCGCCCACACGCGCACCAGCCGGGCGCGCGCCAGCACGGCCAGCGAGAGAACCATGGGCGCGGCTTCGGGTTTCTTCCACGCCTCCGCGAAAGCCGGCGCGGGCGAAAGTTCTCCCAGCGTGCGGCCGGCTTTGAGTTGAGCATGCGTCGCGCCGAACGCCAAAGCTTCGTGTTCCCCGAAGCAGGCATGCATCAGCGCCCAACTATCGAGAATATTTTCGCCGCGCTGCAAATCCGCATCCTCGTAAGCCGCCAGACTACGGATGACCACCGGCAGATACGCCGCCGGATCGCGAAAACCGAGCCTCCGGAAATAGCGCCAGGCGCGGCGGCGGAGATAATAGCGGGTGCGATAGGTAAAGAGCTTCGGCTTGCCGCGCAGGCGCACGCCAAACGAAATGATTTCACCCGTCGCCGGATTGCGGGCAATGCGTTCGAGTTTCAACGGGATGACATCGCGCGGGGTGACGAGCTTTTCCTCTTCGCTCATGGAACGCGACTGAAAATCCCAGCGCCGTTTCGTGCGGATTTCCCGGCGGACATGGCGGTCAAAGGCCACCAGGAAGGCCGCCATCAGTTCGTGGTCGTTGTTTTCCTCCGCGTTTTTGAACAGCCGTTTGACGATCGGTTGATGGCCGGGGCAGTTCAGCGGCTGCGCAAGGTAGGCGAGAATCTGGCGTCGCGCCCACGGTCGCGGGTCCTTTTTCCATCGGTCGGCAAAGCCCGCGAGCGTTTTGGGTTGATTGACCCGGCGAAGTGTTTCGAGAAAGAGATCGCTCTCGGCGGCGAAGTATTCCTCCGCGAGCATCATCTGACCGCGCTCGTTACCTTGTGCAGGCATTGGTCAAAGTCCCGTCGTTGTGGGGGAGATGCTACCTGCCCCTTGATGTTGGCGTCAACTCCAGAATTTGAGTCAGGCACTCGCCGGCCACTTCGGCGGGTCTGGTCACGGTTTAATGGGCAGTTGATTCACAAACGCGGCGGCGGGGGTTTGATTGGCGCGGCAAATGGCAACGCACCTTTCACTTTGAGCCGGCGCTTGAACACCTTGTCGCCACTGGTGCAGAACAGCGTGTCGAAATTCTCCGCGCCGAGGCTCAGATTGGCTACCCGGCCATTCGGCGTCGGTAGAATGCAGTTCACACGTCCGGCCTGATCGCACACCTGCACGCCCATCCGCGTGGCGACATAGAGCCGGCCATCGCGGTCGCAACGCATGCCATCCGCGCCGCTGTCGTCGGCGGTGTCCGGCACGTGCAAATGAAAGTAGCGCTGTTTGTTGGTCAATGACCCGTCCGGCAAAATCTGGTAGCTGTAAACCCACCGGGAACGAGCATCGCCCACATAAAGCAGCGATTGGTCCGGCGATAGCGTAATGCCATTGGGAAATTTCAACCCGGCGTCCACGATGCGCTTTTCGCCGCGCGCGGAAACGAACCGTACGTTGCCGGGCTTTGTTCCGCCGGAAACCGGCTCGGTGACAAACATCGCACCGTCGCTTCGCACCACGAGGTCGTTGCCGTGAATGCCGCCAGCGAGAATGGTGCATTCTTTCGTTGCCGTGTCGCAAGCGACGACCTCACTGCTGGCTGTGGCGACGAGGTAAAGTTTTCCGTCCGGCCCGAATGCCGCCCCGTTCGCTTTCTTTGAATCCGTGAGAAATTCCCCGACCGTGCCGTCCAACCCAATCTTGAAGGTCTTACCCGCCGGAATGTCATTGAAGAAGACTTCACCGCGGTCGTTAACCGCCGGGCCTTCGGTAAACTTGTAACCCTCGGAGACCAATTGCCAGCCTTCGCCGGGGATCAGAAGATCTTGCAGAAACCAATTTTTGCTCTGACCCGCTTTAACCGGTTCCGGCCAGTCCTTCCAAAGGAAGCGCATGGCCTCCGGGAAAATCGCGGAGGCGTGCTTGCCGTTGTGTCCACCATCGCCCCACGCGTGATCATGTTCGTAGCCGGCAAATGTCAACGCCCGATCCATGTCCTGGTTCGCCGTCCACCAGTCGCCGGCATAAACATTGAGGTCGTTTGTCCCGTCTTGCAGAAAGACCCGGATGGGTTTTGGCTCGAACTTCCGAATGAGCACGGGATATTCGTTGCCGCCGCGCAGGCCGACGAACGTGCCCACGGCGCTGAAGACCCGACTGAAAGCGGCAGGCTGTTCCCAGGCCGCCGTAAAGGCACAGATCGCGCCGCTCGAACCGCCGCCGATGCAGCGGTCGTTGCCGTTGGTCGAAAGCCGGATGGCGCGGCCGTCGGCGGTTGTCTGCCGTTCAACTGCGGGAAGCAATTCCGTCAGCAGAAACCGCGCGTAATCCGGGCCCAGGCCATCGTATTCCAGGCTGCGATTGAAACGGTCGAGCGCATTCGTGGTGAGTGCCGGCACCACCCCGGGGCGGATGAATACGCCGATGAGCACGGGGATGTCTTTTTTGGCGATGAGATTGTCGAACACGGTTGGCGCGTTAAGCCCGACGCCATCCTGGCCGACGTAAACGCAAGCCGGTGTGGCCGGGTCATACTGCCGCGGCACATAGACGGTGACCTCGCGTGTTGTGCCGGGGAAAGTCTTCGAGCGGTCGAACGCGAATTTAATCAACTCACCTTGCGGGACGCCGGCCTGTTGCTTGGAGTCGTCCGTGAGCGAATAGTCCGTTTCCGCGCGAACGATTCCGGTCAACGCGCTGCACAACAACGCGAGGCAAAAGAAGAGTTTGGTCATGCCGGCAGGTTAATCGCGGCGTGCGGGAATGGCCCGCACAATTTCCAATGCGACTCCATGCTTTAGGAGCGAGCGCCGCTCAACCACCATTCCACGTCAGCTTTGACATTCCACGTCGCAACGTTCTGGGGTTGGGCGGGTGATCCGGATTGCCGCTCCGCGCGAGGGCCGGTCATTTCCGGGGCGGCGCGACCACCAGCTTCAGGAATTCGCTCGCCGCGCGTCCCGGCGGACGTTGCTTTGGCCAGATGGCGACGATCTTGCGCTCGGGGCGCGGCGTTTGAAACGACCGATATTCCGGGAGGTCTTCCCGCTGGCGATTTGCCGCCATGGCGGGAATCAACGAAATGCCGAGGCCCGAATTTACCAGCGCCTGAATTGTTTCCAACTGCGCGCTGCGGAAGCAGATGTTGGGCTTCAGTTCGCGACGTTCGCAAAAGCCCAGCACCTGGTCGCCCAGGCAATGACCGGGCTTCATGACAATCAACCTTTCGTTGCGCAGGTCGGTCGGGTTGATGGCGCGTTTGCGCGTGAGCGGGTGTCCGGGCGGCAGGGCGAGTTTCAATTCTTCGCGGAACAACTCCCGCACTGCCACCCGGGTGTCATCAATCGGATGGCTGGCCACCGCCAGATCTATCTCGTAGGCCAGCGCCTGTTTGAGCAACTGGGCAGTTGTGTCCTCGTGCACCACGATTTCCACGCCGGGAAATTTTCCGGAGAACGCCACCACCACTTCCGGCAGCAAATACGGGGCGATGGTCGGCAAGACGCCCAAGGTGAGCGTGCCCCGCATGAGTTGCCGTGCGTCGCCGGCCTCGCGCTTGGCCGCGTCCACTTCCTCCAGAATCTTGACCGCGCGGCGCAGGAAGGCTTCGCCGTGCGACGTCAGCTTCGCTTCGCGCTTCATCCGGTCGAAGAGACGTTCGCCCAGTTCGTCCTCCAGCTTCTGGATTTGCTGGCTCAACGAGGGTTGTGAGACATGGCATTGTTCCGCGGCGCGGGAAAAGTTACCCGCGCGCGCCACGGCCACCACGTAGCGCAATTGATGCATTTCCATAGGCAATGCCTATCGTAATTACAGGAAAGAAGTATTTCAACAATGGCCGCCGGTTGGCTAACATGCTCGGACTGGCTCGAATTTCGATTTGTCAGCAAGCAAAAGTCAATGCAACTGATCTGAGGAAAAACTATGTCAACCGAATCCAAATGCCCGTTCCATCATGTCGCTGCCCTCACCGGCGGCACGACGAACCGCGACTGGTGGCCGAACCAGTTGAACGTCGAATTGCTGCACCAACATTCCTGCAAGTCCGACCCCATGGGCAAGGACTTCGACTACGCGCAGGAGTTCAAGCGCCTCGATTTCGCGGCGTTGAAGCAGGACCTCGCGAAGTTGATGACTGACTCGCAGGACTGGTGGCCGGCCGACTTCGGTCACTACGGTCCGCTGTTCATCCGCATGGCGTGGCACAGCGCCGGCACCTACCGCACCGGCGACGGGCGCGGCGGCGGCGGGCGCGGACAGCAACGCTTCGCGCCGCTGAACAGTTGGCCGGACAACGTCAGCCTCGACAAAGCGCGCCGCCTGCTTTGGCCGATCAAGCAGAAATACGGCCAGAAGATTTCCTGGGCCGACCTGATGATTCTCACCGGCAATGTCGCGTTGGAAACGATGGGCTTCAAGACGTTCGGGTTCGCCGGCGGGCGCGCGGACACGTGGGAGCCGGATCACGACGTTTACTGGGGCAAGGAAATGAAGTGGCTCGATGACAAACGTTACTCGGGTGATCGCGATTTGGAGAATCCACTCGCCGCCGTGCAGATGGGTTTGATTTACGTCAACCCGGAAGGTCCGAACGGAAACCCTGATCCGGTCGCCGCCGCGCGTGACATTCGCGAAACGTTCGCGCGCATGGCGATGAACGACGAAGAAACCGTGGCGCTCATCGCCGGCGGTCACACCTTCGGCAAAACACACGGCGCGGGTCCGGCGACGCACGTTGGCCCCGAGCCGGAAGCAGCCGGGCTTGAACAACAGGGGCTGGGTTGGAAGAGCACCTACGGCGCCGGCAAAGGCGGCGACACGATCACCAGCGGATTGGAAGTCACGTGGACCACCACCCCCACCAAATGGAGCAACAACTTTCTGTGGAATTTGTTTGGCTACGAATGGGAACTGACCAAGAGCCCCGCTGGCGCGCACCAGTGGACACCCAAAGGCGGTGCGGGTGCCGGCACCGTGCCGCACGCACATGACCCTTCGAAGCGGATTGCGCCCGCCATGTTGACCACGGATCTCGCGCTGCGTTTTGATCCGGCTTATGAGAAGATCGCCCGCCGTTTCCTGGAAAACCCCGATCAGTTCGCGGACGCGTTTGCCCGCGCCTGGTTCAAGTTGACGCATCGCGACATGGGGCCGCGGGCGCGTTACCTCGGACCCGAAGTGCCGCAGGAAGAACTCATCTGGCAGGATCCGATTCCCAAACGCGATCACAAGTTGATTGGGCCGACGGAAATCGCCACGCTGAAGGAGAAGATCCTCAAGTCCGGTCTTTCGCTTTCGCAATTGGTCTCCGCCGCCTGGGCTTCCGCGTCCACGTTCCGCGGCTCGGACATGCGCGGTGGCGCGAACGGCGCGCGCATCCGCCTCGCGCCGCAGAAGGACTGGGAAGTGAACCAGCCGAAGCAACTCGCGAAAGTGCTCAAGACGTTGACGAACCTCCAGGCCGCGTTCAACAAGTCGGCGAAGGGTGGCAAGAAAGTGTCGCTCGCCGATCTGATCGTGCTGGGCGGGTGCACCGCCATCGAGCAAGCCGCGAAGAAAGCCGGGCATAAAGTCATCGTTCCGTTCAAGCCGGGTCGCATGGACGCGTCGCACGAACAGACCGATGTGGCGTCGTTCGCCGTGTTGGAGCCCATCGCGGACGGCTTTCGCAATTATCTCAAGGGCAAATACGCCATCGCGGCTGAGTCGCTGCTGATTGACAAGGCGCAACTGCTCACGCTCACCGCGCCGGAGATGACTGTGCTGATTGGCGGCATGCGCGCCTTGGACACGAACTCCGACGGCACGGCACACGGCATCTTCACCAAGCGACCGGGCACGTTGACGAACGACTTCTTCGTGAACCTGCTCGACATGGGCACGGAATGGACAGCGACTTCGGAGATGAAGGACCTGTATGAAGGCCGCGATCGCAAGACCGGCAAAGTGAAATGGACCGGCACGCGCGTGGACCTCGTTTTCGGCGCCGACTCGCGGCTGCGTGCTTTGGCGGAGGTCTATGGCAGCGCCGACGCAGACAAAAAGTTCATTGCCGATTTCATCGCGGCCTGGAGCAAGGTGATGAACCTGGATCGCTTTGATCTCGCGTAATTTCGGAGCTTCGACCCGCGAAAGTCGCCCGCCCGCCTCCACAGTGAAGGAGGACGGCGGGTATTTCGCGGGCTGATTCGTGAAATGCAACGTGGGCCGGGCCTTCGCGTTCGCGGGCTGTCCGGAATGACTTGAGAAATTTCCCCCGCGCCCGTAATTCCAAGGCGGCATGACGAACTACGACGCACGGTTTGGTGGCATCAAACGATTGCTCGGCGCGGACGCGCAGAGCCGGCTGCATCGCGCGCACGTTTGCGTCATCGGCGTTGGCGGCGTCGGCTCGTGGGCGGTCGAAGCGCTGGCACGAACGGGCGTTGGCCGATTAACGCTCGTGGATTTGGATGACATCTGCATCAGCAACGTCAACCGCCAGCTTCATGCGCTGACCGGTGAGTTCGGCAAATCCAAGGTCGCCGCCATGGCCGCGCGCGTCCGGCTGATCAGTCCTGATTGCGAAGTCCACGAACATCAGGCGCTGTTCACCGCCCGGACGGCGGATGACATTCTCGCCCCCACGTTTGACGCGGTGCTGGATGCGATTGACACCAAGATGATCAAGGCGCTACTGATCGCGAAATGCCGCGCGCACACGATTCCGGTTGTCACCACCGGCGGCGCGGGCGGACGGCGCGACCCGTTGCTGGTGCGGGTGGAAGATCTCGCGCACACGGCGCACGACGGGCTGCTGCAGAACGTGCGCAAACTGCTGCGGGTCAAACACGGCTTTCCGCGCGGGAAGCACAGCCGCTTTGGCGTGCCTTGCGTTTATTCACCCGAGGCGAAGGTGTATCCCGCGAAAGACGGCGCGGTTTGCGCAGTGCGCGAGCCGGGCACGCGGCAGCGGCTCGATTGTCGCAGTGGTTACGGCACGGCGACGTTTGTGACCGGCACGTTTGGCTTCGTGGCGGCGTCGGAAGTTGTTAAGCTGATTATTTCCGGCGATCAGGAAATGAAGTGAAGTGCCTGCGTCAAGGCCACCGCCTAAGCACGACGTCGCCTGCTGGGCGGTTCAGGTTAACTTGTCGCCACCTTGTCCGTAAGCACCGCTCTCCCATCTCCCGCTGGGAGAGGGTAAGGGTGAGGGAGAATGCAGCACTCGATGTGGTCACCGATTGCGGACATTTTGCGGACGCGCTAAATATTTCCAAACAGCTTCTGAAAGTTCTCCGCAACTCTGGTGGCGAGCGATTCGACCGGCTCACCAAACATTTCCGCCGCAAACTCGTAAACCGCCGGGAGATTGGCCGGGTGGTTCAACGCCCTCCCCGTGGCGGAATGGACAAGCGGACAACGGTTGCGCGAGTCCGGCAGGGATTGATCCGGCGCGTCGGTTTCGAGCAGTAACCGGTCCGGCGGCACGTGTCGAAATGTTTCGCGTTGGCGTTGCTTGCGTTCATGTGCAAAAAAGCCGGGCAGCGAAAAATACGCGCCGAGGTCGGCCAACGGCTTCACCATCTCCTTCGGCCCGCCGTAGCTGTGCAGCAGAAAACCCCGGGCCGGGCGCGGTCCGGCTTGAAGGATTTCCAACATGCGCCCCCAGGCCTGGAGACAATGAATGCTCGCGGGCAGATTTCGCTCCGCCGCGATGGCGAGTTGCTCCGTGAAAACCTCCTCCTGGTCCGTGTAAGGCAGATCCGGTTTCCAACGATCGAGTCCAATTTCGCCCACCGCCGAAGGCGCCGCGTCGAGAAACCGCCAGAGATTCTCGCGCCATTGCGGAGTGCGCTCGCGAACATACCAAGGATGATAGCCGAAGCTGGGGATTACCAGATCGCTTTCCCCGGCCAGGGCCAGCACTTGGGGCCAGTCCGCCTCGCAAGATCCGTTCACCACCATACGGACGACACCGACCCGATCGCATTCCGCCAACATGGCAGCCTGGTTTCCATCAAAGCGTTCGTCGTGCAGATGATTATGCGCGTCAAAAAGGCGAACGTTCATGCTGAAGCTTAACAACCCAAACGCGTGACGCTACCGGTTTAACTTTTCCGCTGTTGGTGTCGGTCAGCGTCTGCGGGCGGCTTTCGCTCCAAGTTTCACCAGCAGATCCTTCGCTTCGACCGTGTCACCCGTCTTCACGGCGATTTCAGCGACGATGCCATCAACCGGCGCATAAACCGTCGTTTGCATCTTCATCGCTTCGAGCGAGAGAATCTTGTCGCCCTTGCTCACCTGGTAGCCGGCGCTCACGGACAATGCCGTGATGACTCCGGGAATCGGCGCGCCGACCTGCCTCGGATCGTTGGAGTCAACCTTCGGACGCGACTTGACCTTCGGTTGGACGGATCTGTCCACCACAACCGTCTGGCGCGCGACGCCGTTCAACTCGAACGAAACGACGCGTTTTCCTTCGGGGTCTGCGGGACTGATGTTCATCAACCGGATGAAAAGTGTTTTGCCCGCCTCGAGGTCCACCGTGATTTCGTCACCGGGCTTCATGCCGTAGAAGAATGCAGGGGAGGGCAGCACGGAAAGGTCGCCGTAGCTGTTTGCGATCTTGGCGTAGGTGTTGAAGACCTCGGGGTACATCAAGTGGCTGTAAACGTCGTCCTCCGTCGCTTCGCGCTTGAGCTTGGAAGTCAACTCGGTGCGAATCTTTTCCAAGTTGAGTGGCTTAAATCGCGCGCCCGGGCGGACGGTGTAAGGCTTGCGGTCGCCGAGGACAACTTTCTGGAGTTTCTTCGGCCAGCCACCCATCGGTTGGCCAAGACCGCCCTGCAGCATATCAATGACGGATTCGGGAAACGGCGTACTGCCGGGTTCCAATTCCAGAACGTCCGCCGGCTTCAGGCCGCGGGTGATCATGAACATCGTCATGTCGCCGACGACCTTGCTGCTGGGCGTCACCTTTACGATGTCACCGAAGAGCTGGTTCACGTCGGCATACGTCTGCTCAATCTCAGGCCAGCGGGCGAGCAAGCCCATCGAAGCGGCCTGTTCCTTGAGATTTGTGTATTGGCCGCCGGGCATTTCGTGAACGTAAACATTTGCGCTGCCCGACTTCGGGCTCGTGTCGAAGGGCGCGTAGAACTCGCGCACGAGTTCCCAGTAATTGGAAAACTCATTGAGCGCTTCGAGGTCCAGGCCGGTGTCGCGTTTCGCGCCCTTGAGCGAGGCGACGATTGAATTCATGCACGGCTGGCTGGTTGAGCCGGACATCGAAGCGATGGCCAGGTCCACCACGTCCACTTCGGCGTCGCTGGCCTGCAACACGCTGGCGGACGAAATGCCGCTGGTATCGTGCGTATGGAAGTGAATCGGCATGCCGACCTCATCCTTGAGGGCTTCGACCAGCGCTTTCGCGGCGAAAGGTTTGCACAACCCCGCCATGTCTTTGATGCCAAGGATGTGCGCGCCCATCTTCTCCAGTTCCTTCGCGAGCTTGAGGTAATACTTCAACGAGTATTTCGTGCGCTTCGGATCGAGGATGTCGCCGGTGTAACAGATCGCGCCTTCGCAAATGGCGTGCGTTTCCTGCACGGTTTCCATCGCGACCTTGAGGTTTGGCAGGTAATTCAGCGAATCAAAGATGCGGAAGATATCAATGCCGTTCGCCGCGGCGTGTTTGAGGAAGCCGGCCACGACGTTGTCCGGGTAATTGGAATAACCTACGGCGTTCGAGCCGCGGAAAAGCATCTGGAAGCAGATGTTTGGTATTCGGGCGCGTAACTTCCGCAGCCGAATCCACGGGTCCTCGTGCAGGAAGCGCATCGAGGTGTCAAACTTCGCGCCGCCCCAGATCTCCACGCTGAACAACTCGGGGGCGCGGCGGGCGAGCGCCGCGGCGACGTGCTCCATGTCGTAGGTGCGAACGCGCGTGGCGAGCAGCGATTGGTGCGCGTCACGAAAGGTCGTGTCGGTAACGAGCAACTCCTTCTGCTTGAGAGTCCACTCGGCAAATTTCTTCGCGCCGAGCTTGAGCAGCAATTGCCGTGTGCCTTCAGGCGGCGCTTGTTTCGGATCGTAAGCAGGCACGACGGGCACGGGCAACGCCTTGGGCATGTAGCCCTTGGCCTGCGGGTTGCCGTTCACGATGGTTTCGCCGAGAAACGCCAGCAGCTTCGTCGCGCGGTCCTTGCGCGCCTTGAACTTGAACAGATCGGGCGTCGTATCAATCAACGTGGTCGTCGCACGGCCCGAGGCGAACTTCTCGTGATGGATGACGTTTTCGAGAAACGGGATGTTCGTCTTTACGCCGCGGATGCGGAATTCGCTCAAGGCGCGCGCCATCCGCTGGATGGCGATGTCGAACGTGCGCCCCGACGTCGTGACTTTCACGAGCATCGAATCGTAAAACGGCGTGATGACCGCCCCGGCGAAACCCATGCCGCCGTCGAGGCGCAATCCGAAGCCGCCCGCCGAGCGGTAGGTCAAAATCCGGCCGTAGTCCGGGGCGAATTTGTTCTCCGGATCTTCGGTGGTAACCCGGCATTGGATGGCGTAGCCGTTGCGCGGAATTTCCTCCTGCGGCGGCATGCCGACTTCGGGCTCGAACATCGAAAAACCCTGCGCGATGAGAATTTGCGAGCGGACGAGGTCAATGTTCGTGATGACTTCGGTGACGGTGTGTTCCACCTGGATGCGCGGGTTCATCTCGATGAAGAACCAGTCGTTGGTGTCGGCGTCCACGAGGAATTCGACCGTGCCCGCGTTGTTGTAACGAATCTCCTTTGCGATCTTAACGGCCGCATCGCACAGCGCTATGCGCACCGCGTCGCTCAGTCCGAACGACGGCGCAATTTCAACGACTTTCTGATGCCGGCGTTGCACCGAGCAATCGCGCTCATGCAGGTGGACGACGTTGCCATGCTGGTCACCAACAATCTGAACCTCGATGTGCTTCGCATGGGGAATGTATTTCTCCAGGAACACGGCGGGGTTACCAAAGGCGCGACCGGCTTCAGCTCGTGCTTCATCCAGCAGGTCGGCAAGATCGCTGGGTTTGTGGACGACGCGCATCCCGCGTCCGCCGCCGCCGAAAGCGGCCTTGATGATGAGCGGGAAGCCGATTTGTTTGGCGACCTTCAGCGCTTCATCACGATCTGAAACCGGGTCCTGGGTTCCGGGCAATGTAGGCACGCCGACTTTTTCCGCCACGGCGCGCGCGGCGGTTTTGTCTCCCATCATGCGGAGCAATTTCGGGCTCGGGCCAACAAAGGTGATGCCCGCGTCGGCGCAGGCCTGGGCAAACTCGGCGTTCTCGGACAGGAAGCCGTAGCCGGGATGAATGAGTTCCACGCCCTTCTCCTTCGCGAGGGCCACGATGCCCTCGATGTCGAGATACGCGCCGACCGGACCTTTGCCCACTCCGACGAGATAACCTTCATCCGCCTTGAATCGGTGGATGCCGAAGCGGTCCTCCTGCGCGTAGATCGCGACGGTGCGGAGGCCGAGTTCGGTGGCCGATCGGAAAATGCGGATGGCGATCTCGCTGCGGTTGGCGGCGAGTAATTTTTTCGTCGTTAGAATCGTTTTCAAAATGTTTGGCTCAACAAAATCATCCCGGTCAATCGACCGGGGCGGTCTCCGGCACAAAAATTGGCACGGCTGAATTGCATTCTTCGCGGTACTTCATCGGTTCGCGATCAATTCGCCGACCATGCAGGAGTATTTCTCCGTGAAAAGGTAGCCAAATCGCTCCCTGATGTCCGCCAAAATCTTCGCTGCGACTTCCCCCTTCGGCTTTGCGCCTTGCGGGCCGCCGTGGTGGAGGCGCACGCAGACGTTGCCGGCTTCCATGTCGTAACCGCAGCTTGCTCGGTGCGGATTAGAGACGCCGCTCAGTCATAAGTGAGCACAGCGGTCGCGGTCGTATCTTGGTCGGCTACCAGGCGCAGCCAATACGCGCCGAAGGCATCGGGAAACTTGTGCTCCAATGTTTTGCCGGGTTTGACCGCCAGCGCGACGAATTCGTGCCATTGCCCTGTGCCAGTGAAATCCGCCTCCACCTTGAACGTGACCGTTTCCCTGCTGGTGTGCGAAAGCGTCAGGCGCTTATGGTCGTAGCCAGTGGCCAGGTAGGCGTCGCTCGCTTCCTTCGCCTTGACCGCCGAGTCTTTCCACGGACCGCCAACACCGCGCGGTTTGCCGAACTGCCAGAGATCATCCACGGCACCGACCCACAGGGCACACTGGCCGTCATCGCTGCGGATGATGTGTTCGCTCCGCGCGTCGGCAGCGATCCCGCTCAAAACCAGCAACCCGCGATAGCTCGCAAAGTCGTGGATGCGGCAGTTGTGCGTGGTCACGGGGCGGAGCTTGATGAAGCCGCCGGCGTTGGCGGCGGGCAATTCGTAGAACGTGCCGCCCACATTGAGCAGGTTGCGTTCGGTGCACACTTCACGGCAAAGACGGGCATTCCCAAATTCCCCTGGCGGTTCCAGCGCTGGCTCACCCTTCGGCAACCGCCAACGATGGCCGCTTTCATCCACGTAGAGAAACGAGGCTGCGTCCGCCGTGATGAGCGGGGCGGCGATGGCAACGTTCTTCCGCATCCACGCCGCGACGGCGGGGTCATCCACGCGCCGCAGTTTCAAATCAACGTCAAGGTCGTAGCAGTTTGTTTCGCCGGCGGGGCCCAGCGGCAGGAAGCGCAGGCATTTGGAATTTTCACCGCGGGCGTGCAGCAATCCGGCGCTCCCTGATTTGTCGGCAGGTGTCGCAATTTCGGTGAAGATGGGTGCCGCCTCGGCGGGCCGCCGGTCTTCAGCGCGGGAGTGGAAGAATGCGGTGACCTTCGTCGCGCTGCGGTCGGGCGTGAGGCGAATCCACGCGCCGGTTTCCTTCGCGGAAAATTCCAACCAGGCGCTGCCCTGCGGGGGAACGGACACCTTGCGCAGGTTCGTCCAGCGACCGTCGCCCTTTACGTCCACTTCCAGCGTGAAGGAAACTTTCTCGGTGCTGTCGTGCGCCAGATGCAGCGAGCGATGCGCGAAGCCGGAGAACAGAAACGACTCGCTGGGGACGCCGCCCTTTACGTCGTCATTCAGCCAGACCGCGCCGCGGCCGAGCGCCGGACCGAATGAATCCAGTTCTTCCGGCTCGACGAACCAGAGATTCGACTGTGATTGGTCGGGGCCGGCGAGTTTGCCCTTCAGCCGGTCTTTGTTGAGGAATTCGGATTTGGCCGTGTCGTCACAGCCGAAGACAACCCGGTCGTTCCAGCGACAGAAATCGCCGATGACTTTTAAATACGTCGAGCGCGGCGCGAGGCCGGCGCTGTTCGTGGCGGAAAAGGTCTTCGGAAATTTCCAGAACTCGCCGTGCATCGTCATCAGCAGCGAGTCCGCTCCGATATCGCGAATACGCGGCCATTCGGTGTTCCAGCCGTGCGCGCCGTCGTAACCATGCGACGCCTTGGGCAGCCGGTAGGAGTGCCAGTCGTTCTTTTCGCGCAGCATCAGGATGAGCGAGCGATTGTCCCAACCAATGCTCCAAAGGCGGTCGTCGCCGGGCGGATTGCCGGCGATGTCGCCCGGACCGGTGACGTCGGTGAACTGATTCCGGCGGACGACGGTCCACTGGTTGGCTTTGCCGTCCCATTCGGCAAGGACGCCGCTGGGCACCGTCGGATCCTGGCGAGCCTCGAGCGCGTGATCGCCATTGTTCGCATAGACATAGCAGCCTTGCGCGGAGTAAAAGCCTTTGCCGTGATAGCCGGGCAGGTTGGCGTGGCGGCCCTCCTTGCGCTGCTCGTCCGCCCAAAGTTCTTTCACGGCGAGCGAATGGACGTCCACCTCGTAAGTCCCTTCCTCCATCGTGGCGAAAACAATCTTGTTCGCCGGGTCGGTGAGATGCCGCGCGAGACCGGTCGGACGACCAAACATTTTTTCGTAGGGAATCACCCGCACCGTGCGATCCGCGCCGATGGCGTAAGGCCCGATGAAAAGCTGCTGTGATTCCCGGTGAATCATGCGATTGGCCGGAGTGCCGCCGATGCTTTCCGGACGGATGATCTGCTCCAAGGCGGGCGTGATTTCGTAGAGCTTGTCGCTTGAGCCTTTCGGCGCGTGCGGAGCGTAGGTGATGGCCCAAAGGCGGCCCGCCCACGGGACCACTGCGCCGGTGCCGCACTCTGCCTCCTGGTTGAACATGGCCAAGTGCGGATAAATGCCGGAAATCTGGCGTAATTCTGTGGCAAGCAAACCAAAGCACCCCGCCGCCCAGAAAACGAGCCCAACCACCAGTCCGATTAGGGTTTGCCTGGTATCACAACGCATTTCGGGCGGCATGTTATCCGTTTCGCTCACTAAAATCCGCCAGAATCTTCGCGATGACGTCCGCCTTCGGCTTCGCGCCCTGCGGCCCGCCGTGGTGGAGACGCACGGAGACGTTGCCGGCTTCCATGTCCTTGCCGCCGATGATGAGCATCGTATGGACGCGCAATTGTTCGGCGTTGGAAATCTTCGCCTTGAACGGCGTAGCACTGAAGTCGGAATCCACGCGCCCATGTTCGCGCGGAGTTCGTGCACGATGGGTTGGGCGCAGTTAATCAGCGCCGCGTCATCGTTCAGCGTGACGACGGTCCTTTGCGGGTACGCGCCAAAGCGGGATGTTGCCGGCTCAGGTGCGAATTGGCCATACCGACGCCGGCCAGCGTCCAGTCATGCGGTAGCCGGGGGACGCGAAATCGTCGCTGCGGTTCTGAGGGGGGCGTCCAACCCCGAATCGAGCATGCGGGCCGGCAGTTCCGGTTTCCGATTCAAGGTCCGTCGCCGGAACGGGCTGCTCAAGAGGCGGAGAATGTCGGTGAACTTCATGTGCCGGCCCAACGTGCGGAGAAGTTTGAAGGTCTGGATGGGGCGGAAGAAGATGCGCTGCGCAAAGAGCAGCGCATAACCTTTTTGCCGTGCCCGGTTGACGGTTTCACTTGGAAGGACGGTTGGGTCAATGTCGGAACACTTGAACCATTTGTGCCAGTCCCGGTCATCATCAATGATGCCGCGATCAAGATATTCCTGCCACAAGGGAGTGCCGCGATAAACACACAGCCGGTTGAAGCCAAAGGTGTCGAGTTTAAGCCGCGCGCAAAACCGAAAGCTCTCCAGGATGTCCTCGACGGTTTCACCGGGCGAGCCGACGAGGAAAAATCCGTGCGCCCGCTCGATGCCGCAACGCTTGGCTTCGCTGACCGCCTGTTCGATTTGTTCCAGCGTCTGCCGTTTGTCGAGCCGGTCCAGGATTTTCTGCGTGCCAGCTTCCACGCCGAACGCCAGGAAATTGCAGTTCGCCTTGCCCATGATGGGAAGTTGATCCACCGCCACCGAGTCCACGCGGCCTTCGCAGCCCCATTTGAACTGAAGTTTGTGGTCAATGATGTTCTGGCAAATTGTGCTGATGCGGTCGCGCTTCAGCAGGAAATGGTCGTCGGTCAGATAAATCGAACGATAACCCATTTCGTTGAGTTGCTTCATTTCCCCAAGGACGTGCTCCGGCGAACGGAAGCGCCATTTGCCGTTGGTCAGCGCCGGTATGTCGCAATAGATGCAGGTGTACGGACAACCCCGCGACGTCTGCATCGTGCAAAATTTTTCGAGCGACAACACCGCCGGCACGTCGAGCGGCAGCGATTCGATGTAATCAATCGGGAGGGTCGTCCGGTCGGGATACGGGAACTGATTCAAATCCTTGATGATCGGGCGGGGGATGTTCTTGACGATTTTTTCGCCGTCCCGCCAGATCAGACCAGCGACCTTGCCCGGGGTCGCGAGATTATTCAAATAGTCCGGCAACAACTCCTCACCCTCGCCGACGCCCACGGCGTCCATGTCGGGGCAATCCTTCAAAATCCGCTCCTGATTCATCGTGGCGAATACACCGCCGCAAATGACCGGCAAGTCCGGCATCACGTCCTTGACCACGCGCGCCATGCTCTTCACGCCGGGATAAGTGGTCGTGGACAGGAACGAGAGCGCCACCACGTCCGGCGGGTCGTCGCGCAAAGCCTGGGCGATGTCCGGTTCCTTCATCTTCGGGTGACAGGTGTCGAACATCCGCACCTGATGTCCGTGCTGACGCAGAACGGGCGCGAGGGTTTCGATGCCCAATGGCGGAAAACCCATGATCTTGATCCGCTGGTCGCCGGGCTTTGATCCGCCCAGATCTTCCGGCAACAGCCGGTAGAAATTCTCGTCGTTCACCCAAATGAGGAATACTTTCACGGGAGGGACCTTTCTGAAATCGGCGGGTTGCCCCTGGCGGGGTTTGGTCGCACCGACGCGGGCCTGAACAAGTGCGCCGAAACACTTGCCCGGGCCGGTCCGCGGGTTGTCGCGATTGATTTAATTGGCGTGCGTTTAACCGCAATGCCTGCACCCACTGGCTTTTAGACCCGCCACTTGGAAAGCGTAAAAGCGCCCACTACTGGATTGACTGGACGCACTCTCAGGCTTGCCCGGCCGAGTTGCAACCATATTCGCGCGAAATTCTTTGCGAAACTCTTCCCAGAGGCGAACGAAACCTCTCGCTTCAAGTTAGGCCCGCCGTTCTTTTATGCTCGCCAGAATGTCCGCCACCACTTCGCTCTTGGACTTTGCGCCGACGTTGCCTTTGCCGTGCAGACGGACGCTGACGGCGCCGGCTTTCATATCGCGCGCGCCGATCACCAGCATCGTGTGGACTTTGGCCTGCTCGGCGTTGGCGATCTTGGCTTTCATCGGGTCGCTGCCGTAATCGCCGGTGGCGCGGACCTGCTGGCCGCGCAGTTCATTCACGATTTGCTTCGCGTAATTGAGCAACGGCTCGTCCTCGCCAATCGTGATGACACGGACTTGTTCCAGCGCGAGCCAGAGCGGGAAGTTGCCCGCGTAATGCTCGATGAGGAAGCCGATGAACCGCTCGTGCGTCCCAAGCGGCGCACGATGGATGCAGAGCGGCGTCTTGTTAGAATTGTCCTTGTCGCGACAGGTAAGGCCGAAGCCCTTGCGGACGGCCAACAGACGGCACGGCGAAGTCCACCTGGTTCGTGGCGACCTTGATGTAGTTGATGCGGATTCCCTTTGAGATGAGAGCGTGGGCCGGGCTTCAGGCAGGCGAATCCAGCTTCGGATCAACCGCCCATTTGCATTTGTGCCATTCCCAGAGATCGTGATCTGCCACGTAGGGAATGTCGCTGGATTTTTGGACCACGCTGATGGTTTTCATTCGGCGGGCGAACTCCGGAGGCATCGGGATACCGCGCAGCAGGATTCGCGTTTTGCGCGATGGCAATTTCCCGTTCGCATCGTAACAAGCGATTAACCGCCCCAAACCATTCGGCCAGACTTGACGATAGAACCGCCACTCGGATAACGCCCGCGCCACCGATTCCGGTGTCACTTTTTCCACGGGCAAATCCAGCAGCAATACGACACGTCCGTAATCGGGCGACCGATCAAAGCCTACCGGCCCGCCGATGTAAGCAACCATTTCTTTGATCCGCTTCAACTTCGGTGTTCGGGCAACAAATCCTTTTTCTGACAAGGCAATGGCACAAACATCGCCCAATTCGCTGGGAAGCAGTTTTGGTTTTGTCGCGGGGCGCGGTGTTGGTGCTTTGCCGCCGAGTTTGTCGCGCAATTTCGCGAGCGCTTCCAGGTCGAAGGGATAATCTTCTGGGTCACGATTCGGATGCTCGCACCATGCGATGGCTTTGAGCGCGGTCTCGCGGACGGTGTCCGTGACTTTGCCCGCTTCAAGTTGCACGGCGGCGAGGGCGATGTAGATCGTGCGCTTGTCGTCAGCATCCCGCAGTTCTTTGACAAACTCCTTTTTGACCCGCTTGAGAGCAGCGTCCGGTTTGTCACCGGCCTTGATGCGTTCGTGATACGCATCGCGGGCATCGCACGCCAGGTCATTGCCAAAAATGTCTTCAGACCAAGTTCCCATATCGTAAGCTTACAACGTCAAATCCGCATATCGCAACCTTCGGAACGAATCGCTCGTAACGCGGGTGGCGCTTATGCCTGAGGTCTTTTGCCGCCTCTCGGCTTCTCCGTGAATGAGGCGTTGCGCACCATTGTCACCCCTTCCGCTCTTTGATGGCCGCCAGGATCTTCGCGATGACTTCGGCCTTGGGCTTTGCGCCTTGCGGGCCACCGTGGTGAAGGCGCACGGAGACGTTGCCGGCTTCCATGTCCTTGCCGCCGATGATGAGCATCGTATGGATGCGCAGTTGTTCGGCGTTGGCGATCTTCGCCTTGAACGGCGTGGCGCTGAAATCCGAATCCACGCGGACCATGTACGCGCGGAGTTCATTCACGATGGGCTGGGCGTAATCAATCAGCGCCGCATCGTCGTTGAGCGTGATGACGCGCACCTGATCGGGCGCGAGCCAGAGCGGGAAGTTGCCGGCGTAATGTTCGATCAGGAAGCCGATGAAGCGTTCGTGCGTGCCGAGCGGGGCGCGGTGGATGCAGAGCGGGGTCTTGTCCACATTGTCCTTGTCACGATAAACGAGGCCGAACTTGGCGGGCACGGCGAAGTCCACCTGATTCGTCGCCAGCGTGAATTCGCGGCCGATCACGCTCCAGACCTGCACGTCAATCTTCGGCCCGTAGAACGCCGCTTCGTTCGGCACTTCCACGAAAGGGATTCCGGAATTCTTCAGCGTGTCACGGACCATGTCTTCGGTCTGCTTCCAAAGCTCCGGTTGGTTCACGAACTTGGCGTTGTCACCGGTCAGGCGGGACGGATCGTGCGTGCTGAAACGCATGACGTATTTCTCGAACCCGAAAATCTTGAAATACTTCAAATACATCTCGTTCACCGCGTTGAACTCGGCGGCGAACTGGTCCTCGGTGCAATAGATGTGGGCGTCGTTCATGTTAAGCGAGCGCACACGCATGAGGCCGAACAACTCGCCGCTCTGCTCATAACGGTAATTGCAGCCGTATTCGGCGAGGCGCAACGGCAAATCGCGATAACTGCGCGGTTCAGCCGCAAAGATGCGGTGATGATGCGGGCAGTTCATGGCTTTGAGGTAGTAACGTTCGCCGAGTTTTGACGCCTCAGCCATCAGAGCTCCGCGCTTTTCTTTATACCCAGGCTCTTCCCAAGCGTAGCCAGTCTCTTTGCCTTCAAACGCTTTGTTAAGCTGGTTCATCTCAGTGATGATTTCTTCCCTTCGCTTCCAATCTTCCTGCTCCAAAAGCTCCATCGGCGGAAACATTGATTCCTTGTACAGCACCGGCAGATGCCCGCTGGTGAGATACATTTTTTCTTTCGCGATGTGCGGTGTTTTCACACGCACGTAGCCGGCGGCGAATTCAGTTTCCTTCGCGAGCTTTTCCAGTTCCTCCACGATAGCCGTTCCTTTTGGCAACCACATCGGCAAGCCTTGACCGACGTATTCGGTGTCAATCACGTAGAGCCCCATCTCCGCGCCGATCTTGCGATGGTCGCGGCGCTTGGCCTCTTCGAGCATCTTGAAATACTCGTCGAGCGCGGTCTTGTTCTTGAACGCCGTGCCGTAGATGCGCTGAAGCTGCGGATTGCGCTCGTCGCCCTTGTAGTAGGCGCTGGCCACGCTGGTGAGCTTGAACGCGCCGATGTTGCCAGTGCGCATCACGTGTGGCCCGGCGCACAGGTCAATGAAATCGCCGTTCTTGAAATATGAAATCGGCTCGCCCTCGGGAATCGCTTCCAGGTTGCCGAGCTTGAACCTGCTCGGATTGCCCGGTCGCTCGGTCAATCCGCCGAGACGGCCGCTCTCGGAATCCTTGATGGCCTGTTCGCGGGTGACGACGATTCTCTCGAAGACGTTGTTGGCTTTGATCTCCTTCTTCATCTCCGCCTCGATGGCTGGGAAATCTTCCGGCGAGATTCGATGCTTGAGATCAACGTCGTAATAGAAACCATTTTCAACGGGCGGCCCGGCGGCGAATTGGGCGTCCGGCCACAGGCGCAGGATGGCCGTGGCCATGACATGGGCGCACGAGTGGCGGATGCGCTCCAGCTCGGTCATTTTCGCGCGGTCGTCGAGAGTTTTGCGTTCGGGATTCGGTTGCGGCGGTTGTGGTTGCTGCTTTTCGTCAGACATAAAATCTCTGCTTCGTAGCTGCACTCGTGAGAGTGTGGCAAATCTTTCTTCAAGTCAGCCGCGTTCTCACGAACGCAGCCACGTCATCGCAATAAACAAAAACGCCCCGGACGGTCGGTCTGAGGCGTGGGCGTTCATCTCATCGGGAGATGAACGCTAAATCGTAGTTGTCGTCGCGCGGTTCACGGCGTTATAGGTGGGACGGTAGCAAAGCGGGTCGGGATGGCAAACGGATTTTTGACGGCCGGAACAATGCGGTGGCGGGCAATTTATCACGGCGCAGGATGTCCATCATGAGTCACGCGGATGCGATATCGTGTCAGCGCCAAACTTGCGCCTTGAGGCTGATGCCCCCCTGTGACAGCCTCCCCGTCATTTCAACGACTCGTGCGTTGTGTATGACGAGTGGCAACTGACGCAACTTGAAACTTATGCCTGCAACCCGCCTCCTCGAATACTGTCGGCCCTGGGCCCTGGCCCTGCTCACGTGCTGCGGCGCAACCGGCGCCCGAGCGCAACTGGTCGCCGACGGCGATTTGGTCACCCTCAACGGCGTCAGCACCAATCTCGGTGAGGTGGATCTCATCGTTGGCAACATCGGCGCGAACACCCGGCTGGTCATTACCAATGCCGGCTCGGTGGAAAACACCTCCGGATATGTTGGCTTCGAGTCCGGTGCCGGCACCAACCGCGTCATCGTGACGGGCGCCGGCTCGATCTGGACCAACACGGCCGCCTGCACCATCGGCAACGCGGGTTCGTTCAACTCGCTGCTGATCACCAACGGCGGCAGGGTGGAAAACAGCGAGGCCGCGGTTGGCGACGCGGCGGGCGCGAATTACAACCAGACCATGGTGACGGGGCCGGACTCCGTCTGGAACAACGCGGCCTTTATCGTGGTCGGCCTTTCCGGTTCGTTCAATACGCTGCTCGCAACCAACGGCGGTGTGGTTTTCAGCAGCGGCGGTTATCTGGGAAATAATTCGGAAGCCACCGGCAACCAGGTCACGGTAAGCGGCAGCAACTCGGCGTGGACGAACACCAGCACCCTGTCGGTGGGCGAGAACGGCGCGTCCAACACGCTGACCATCGCCAGCGGCGGAACCGTGGTCAGCTTTGACGCCTACGTGGGGAACATTGCGGGCGCCTCAAACAACCTGGCCATCGTGAGCGGTCCGAACTCGGTCTGGGATAACGGCGGCACCCTTTCCGCCGGCAATGAAGGGGCGTTCAACTCGCTCCTGATCACCAATGGCGGCAAAGTGAACAGCTACTTTGCCTTCGTTGGCAGCTATCCGGGCGCTTACAACAACCGGGCCATCGTGGACGGCGACGGTTCGGAGTGGAACAGCAGCGGCTCGTTCTTTGTTGGCGATGAAGGTTCATTCAACACCCTGCTGATCAGCGGCGGCGGGCGGGTCGCCAACGTGAACGGCTACATCGGCAACAGCGCCTCCGGCACCAACAACCGGATCGTGGTCAACGGGGCCAATTCGGTCTGGGTCAGCAGCGGGGATCTGTCCATCGGCGATTCGGGCAGTTTCAATACTTTGATCGTGACGAATGGCGGGCACGTGACCAACGCCACAGCCCGCGTCGGCAGAACCGCCGCAGCGGCCAACAACCGCGCCATCGTGAGCGGGCCGGGTTCGGTGTGGTACAACAGCGATGAGCTGGGTGTCGGCGACGCGGGTTCGTTCAATCACCTGATCGTCACCAACGGGGGCACGGTGTTTGACACCAACAGCTACATCGGACGCAATTTCGTCGCTTCCAGCAATCAGGCGACCGTCATTGGCGCCGGCTCGCGATGGACCAACAGCAGCACACTTTCCGTTGGCGAAGTCGGCTCGTTCAACACGCTGTTCATTGCCAACGGCGGCCGGGTGGCCAGCGCCCTCTCCGTCGTGGGTTACGGATTGAGTTCCTCCAACAATCAGGCCGTCGTGAGCGGAAACAATTCCGCATGGGATTGCGGCGGCAATTTGCATATCGGGGAATCCGGCTCGTTAAACACGCTGCTCGTCACCAACGGCGGGTCCGTCAGCACTAGTGACGATGCCCTCATCGGCGTTAATGTGAGCGCGTTCAACAACCTGGCCATCGTAAGCGGCACCAATTCTCAGTGGAACATCGGCGGGCATTTGATTGTGGGTAATGTCGCCTCGTTCAACGGGCTGGTCGTCAGCAATGCCGGGGCGGTGAACGCCCGCACTGGCATAACGGTGGGCTACCTTCCGGGCAATGGCCACTCCATCACCGTGGCCGGCGGCGCGCTCCGGGCCACCAATGCCGCGAGCGACGCCGTTCTGGACATTCGCCGCGGCACCAACGTCCTCAACGCCGGCCTCATTGAGACGGACCGTTTGCGGCTGACCAACACGCAAGGCCGATTCGAGTTCAACGGCGGCACCCTCCTTACGCGCGGCACCGTCGTCTCCAATGGCTTGAGTTTTGTGGTGGGCAACAACGGCGTCACCCCGGCCGTCTGGGATGTGCGCGGGGATACCGTGTTGTCCTCGAATCTGGTCGTCGGCCTGGCGTCGCCCAACTGCCGGTTGTATGTGACCAACGGCGCGGCCGTCTTCGACACGGTGGGAATGGTGGGCAGCAATTCGAGCGGCAACGCGGTCTTCATCACGGGCGAAGCATCAGCCTGGAGCAACCGCGGCGCATTGAACGTCGGCATCTCCGGCAGCTACAACCAACTGGCCATCGGCGGCGGCGGCCGCGTGTTCAACGTACTGTCAGCCATCGGCGTCAACTCCGCGGCCCGGAGCAATGCCGTCGTCGTCACGGGCGCGGGTTCGGTCTGGAGCAACGCGGGCGTTTTGAGCCTGGGCAGTAACGGCGGTTACAACCAGCTCGTGATCAGCAACAGCGGCGCGGTGTTCAACCCGGTCGCGATCCTCGGCGTCAATCCGGCTGGCGAGCAAAACACGGCGCTCATCACCGGCGCCGGTTCGGTCTGGAACAATGGCGCCAGCCTGATGGTGGGCAGCAACAGCTGCTTCAACCAGATGATCGTCAGCGCGGGCGGCACGGTGCTCAATCCGCTGGCGACCATCGGCGTCAGTTCCGCCGCCCGCACCAACACGGTTCTAGTCACTGGCGCGGGTTCGGTCTGGAGCAACAGCGGCCCTCTGACAGTGGGCAGCGGTGGAAGTTTCAATCAACTCATCATCACCAACCGCGGTGTGGTTCTCAGCACCAATGCCGTCATCGGCGCCAATGCCACCGCCAGCAACAACCTTGTCCTGGTCACGGGCGCCGGGTCGCTTTGGAGCAACCCCAGTTTCTTGACCGTGGGCAATACCGGAAGCCTGGCTCAACTGGTGATCCGCGACGTTGCCACGGTGCTCGCCACGGCCTGCACCATCGGCGCGAACGCATCCAGCACCAACAACCGTCTGGTTGTGGAGGGCGGTGCGCTCTGGATAACGAACGCTTCGGCCACGGCGACCCTGGACATCCGCCGCGGCACCAACCAACTCAGCGGCGGTTCGATGGGGACGGATTTATTGCGCCTGACCAATGTGCTGGGCTTCTTCGAATTCAATGGCGGCACGCTCAGGGCGGGCGCGGCGACCGTCACCAATGGCGCGCTCTTTACGGTCGGCAATGGTGCCAGCGCCGCCACCTACAACCTGGGCGGCGCCGTCCCCGGCATGCATGCGTTCGCCAACGGTCTCCGCATCGCCGGCAACGCCACCCTGACGGGCAACGGCACGATCAGCGGCACGGTCACGGTCGCGGTCGGCGGGACATTCGCGCCCGGATCGTCCGTCGGCAAAATCGTTCTGAGCAACGCGCCGGCGTTGCAAGGCGGCCTCGCGATGGAAGTCAGCAAAAGTGGCGCGACGCTGACCAACGATCAAATCCAGGTGGCCGGCACACTGGCCTACGGGGGTTCACTGACGGTGACCAAGCTGGGGCCAACGGCATTGAGCGCGGGCGACAGTTTCCCGCTTTTCAGCGCCAGTAGCTACTCGGGCGCGCTATCTTCCATCGTGCTGCCGCCGCCGCCGGCTGGTTTGAGTTGGACCAACCGGCTGCTGGTGAACGGCTCCATTGCCGTGGTGCCGAAGACCATACCGAACATCAGCGCGTTTGCGAGAACGGGAACAAACTTCCGCTTCAGTGTCACCGGCGGTTCGCCGGGTGCGCCGTGGTATTTGCTGACGACCACGAACGTCGCGGCGCCGCTGTCGAACTGGACCACGAATCTCGCCGGTGTTTTCGATTGGGTGGGAAACGTGAATGTCACCAATGGCATCAACTTTACCGAACCGCGGCGCTTCTTCCGTTTCTACGCGCCATAGGCGGTGCGAAGCGCAACGCGTCCCCCGCGTGATCTCGGGGCGCGCGCCTATTTTCTTTGCACGCGGACGCTGCCGCCGCTGGTCCGGGCGGTGATGACGGGACCGCCGCCGTTGATCTTGCCGCGCAGCTCGTTTTTCTTCTGCTCGCCTTGGATGACGGTGGTGACCGGGAAATCGGTCGCGACCCTGCCCCCGCTGGTGTGCAGGTCCACATCCACGACCGCCTTGGGGTCGAGAACCACGGTCACGTTCCCGCCCGAGGTGTGCAATGAACAATCGCCGGCGGGCTGCGCCGGTAAGTTCGCGGTGATGCTGCCGCCGGAGGTGCGCGCATCCATCGGCCCCTTGATGTCGGCGACCTGGATGCTCCCGCCCGATGTCTTTACCACGAGCTTGCCGGTGATGTGTTCCGCGTGAATCGAGCCGCCGGAGGTTTCGGCATTGGTGTCGCCTTCGATGTCGCTCAGGTTCAAACCGCCTCCGGAGGTCTTGCCGTCCACTTTGCCTTTGGCGGCGGCGACGGTGATGCTGCCGCCGCTGGTGCGGGCGGACAACGGGCCTTCAATTTTCTTGAACGTCAGGCTGCCGCCCGCGGTGTATGCCTGCACCTTGCCGGTGAGTTCGGTCACCAGGATGCTCCCGCCGGCGGTCTTCAGGTCCACGTCGAACGTGCGCGGGACAATGACAAGGCATTTCACCTGAAGGTCCGGCGACCGACCGAACCAGCCTTTGGTCTTCTTGCCCTTGTACTCGCCCTTGATTTCAACTTTGTTGCCAGACTGAGCGAAAATGACCTCGTGATCTTTGAGCGTCTGCGCCGCGGCGCTCTGGCCGCCACGGGCCTTGCGGGTGATTTCAACGTCCACCACGGTCGCGTTGGCGGTTTTCACTTCGATGGAGCCACGGTCCAGTTCGACGACAAGCTGGCCACCCGGATCGGCTTTGAAAGAATTGGTGATTGTGTCCTCGACATCGGCGCGCGCGGTGGCAGCCAAGCAGAACAACGTGATTCCACGGATTCCCGCGTACCCTGCTTTGAACAATTTCGTATTCATGGTGTTTGATAATGCCGGACGACCGGCATGACACGGCGTCGAACGCCGGCTCGCCAGTTGCCTCGACTAAAGCTATTACCCCGGAGCGGCCCGGTTTGTTTCAACTTTTTGCCGATGACAACTAACCCAGCAGCTTCGTCCGGCCCGGCAGATAAACCGGATAACTCCCGTCCGGGCCGGGCTTCGTTGGCGGCGCCATGCCGTCGCGGCAATCCTCCGGTTTGGGTGGATACGCGAAATCGGACGCATTGATTTGCTCCCACGTGACTTCCTGTCCGGTGTAACAGGACATCTGACCCATGATCCCGATGAGCGTGCTGTCGGCCATGTAGTCACCCGCGTTGATGGGATTGCCGGAGCGGATGGCGGCGAACAATTTGTCGTGCTCGATCTGATACGGGTCGCAGTCGCCCTGCCAGCGCCAGTTCTTTTCGCCGCGGATCACGCAGTGCAGCAGGCTCGCGCGGCCCTTGGCCCCCAGGACGATGCTGGAGGAGTCATCGTAACAACCCGTCGTGGTGCGACAAAAGCCATACATCCGCACGCCGTTGTCGAATTCGTAAACCACCGAGTGATGATCAAAAACATTGCCGTAGATCGGGTCGGTCATCGTCGAGCGACCGCCGAGTCCATGGCATTTGACCGGCATCCGGCCACGCATGACCCAGTTGGCGCGGTCGAAGTTGTGAACCAGCGACTGGACCACATCATCGCCGGAGAGCCAGGTGAAGTGATATTGCGTGTAGCACTGCCAGTCCAGTTCGCTCAGGTTGGGCGGCCGGTCAATGACGCGGTAAGGTGCGCGCAGGAAATTCTCCTCGATCGCCACCACTTCACCGATCTCGCCGTCGTGGATGCGTTGAACCGTCTCGGCATACCCGGTGTGATGCCGGCTCTGCAAACCGGATTGGACGGAAAGTTTTTTCTGCCGGGCCAGTTCGCAGGCCGCACGCACGACCTTGATGCCCGCCGGATCAATGCCATGGGGTTTTTCCACGAACACGTGCTTGCCCGCCTGAATCGCCGCCATCATTTGCAGCGGATGAAACTTCGCCGCGTTCGCGATGAGCACCACGTCGCTGGCTTCAATGACCTTTTTGTAGCCGTCGAAGCCCGTGAAACAATGGTCACTGTTCACAAGCACCTGATCCGTCTTTTCCTTGCGGATGGCGGCGAGCTTCTCATGGACCCGGTCCATGAAGATGTCGCCCATGGCGACCAGGCGGGCGCCCTTGTCGGCGTTGAGCGCCTGCAACGCGGCTCCGGCATTGCGCCCACCGCAGCCGATCATGCCCACCTTGATGGTGTCACTGCCTGCGGCGTGAGCGAAGCGGCTTACGTCGAGCGAGGCCAGCGCGGTAGCTGCCGTGGCGGTGGCGGAGGTTTTGAGGAAGTGGCGGCGGGAGAGGTTTGGAGTGGTTGGGTTCATAGTTTGGTCATTCAGACGCACCGG
>CAYWMD010000007.1:68201-134697 GCA_964458575.1 uncultured Bifidobacteriaceae bacterium
GGCGGGAGAGGTTTGGAGTGGTTGGGTTCATAGTTTGGTCATTCAGACGCACCGGCGCGCGGCCCTCCGGGCCGCAGCACGTCGTTTGGTTTTGGATTGTGAAAGATTGGACATCACACGGTTCCCGGAGGTGCTGCGGCCCGGAGGGCCGCGCACCGGTGTTTGTGGGCGTTCACGGATCAACGCGAGCCACCCACGCGCAAGCCTGCCGCAGCAATTGCGGAACGCATGAGTTGGTGTAACCCGTCACGTCGTGACCCAAGGTTGTCAGAAATACGCGGCCCTGGCCGTACTCGCGCGTGAACGCCATCGCATGTTCCTTGTGATCCACCTTGGACTGCGCCCGCGCCAGCAGATGAATCGGCGCGTCGCCCACGAGGCAGGTGTAAAGTTCGTCGTCCGTCTCGAAATCCTTCAGACCCCGCATCACCGGATGTTCCGCGTCCACAATCTGCACGGTGAATTTGCCGCGCGGGTCATGGCCGCGCAGCTTGGGATCCCAAACCCGGCCGATGATGTTCGCAAACTCCGGCCACTCGCCCTGCCACGCGCCGCAGGCGAAGTGAACGCTCATCAGCCCGCCGCCCTTTTTCACAAACTGCTGCAAATTTTCGCGCGACGCCGATCCCGGGCCGGCCTGCTGCCAGTTTTGGAAGTGCAACAACACCACGGAATAATTCGTCAACGCCGCCGTATCCAGCATGTGCGGGTCTTCGACAATTCGCACAGTGACGCGTTTGTCTTCCTCCAGCAACTGGCGCAACGCCGGCGCCGTTTCGCGCCAGAGATGCCCGGGCCAGTCCTGGCCGGTGACAATCAGGACGCGGATTTGGTTTGTGTCCGCGAGCGTTGACAGGGCGAGTGAAAAGCAGCAACACATCGCCACCCTTTTGAAAACGGAAAGAAGACTTCGATGATTCATGGCATGTCCCGCACCGCGTGTGCGTTGGCGTTAGTTTGACTGGCGGCGGCAGTTTGGCAAACGGATTCGCACGTGGATCTGCTTGCCGCCGGCGTTGCGGGCTGGTTAGCTTCCACACCAATGAGCAGCGTGTCACAGGCGGGCGCGGACGCATCCTATGAGGGCGGCGCTTTTCACCCGGAGTTGGACAAGGGCCGGGCTTCCGGCACGGTGCGGCTGACGGCCGGGGCCGTCCACTTCACGTCGGCCGGCGGGCAGGTCGAATTGCCGCTGGCGGGGTTGAAGATCGCGCTGGGCGGCGCGAGTGATCGCCTCATTTTTTTCACTCACCCGAACCTGCCGGACACGACGATTCACACCGCGGACCATGCCATCCTGAATCATCCCGTGCTCGCACAACGTCCCGAATTGACCGCGCAGGTCGGACGCGTGCGAAAGAAAAAGCTTACGGCGTGGGCCGTGATGCTGGTTGTCGTGCTCGTCCTGGTGGGAGGTCTGGTGGCGTTGGTTTTGTGCAAGGACACGCTGGTCAAGACCGCGGCGAAGGGTGTGCCGGTGGATTGGGAAGTGAAGCTCGGGGATAAACTCTTTGAACCGATGCGGCTCGCGAAACAGTTCGTCAACGACCCGGCGTTGGACGCCCAATTCAAGGAACTGACGGCGCCATTGCTGGCCGGCATGCAGGACACGCGGTATCCCCTGAAGTTTCACATCGTCGAGGACCCGACGCTGAACGCCTTCGCGATGCCGGGCGGTCACGTGGTGGTGCATAGCGGCCTGTTGCTGGCCGCGGAAACGCCGGAGGAGGTGGCGGGTGTGCTGGCGCACGAGATTGCGCACGTCACCCAACGGCATGCCTTTCGCAGTGTGATTTCCTCCGCGGGTTTGTACACCATCCTCCAATGCTTCATCGGCGACGCCAGCAGCCTGCTGGCGACGATTGCCAACAACAGCGCGTTGCTGCTGGACCGGAAATTTTCGCGGGACTTTGAGCGGGAAGCCGACGACACGGGCTGGCGTTACCTGTTGCAGTCGGACATCGAACCGCAGGGCATGATCCGGTTCTTCAAGAAAATGCGGGAGGAGGAGCAGAAACTGTTGCAACAGATTCCCGGCGGGGCCACCACGAGCAAGGCGCTGTCCGTCGTCAGTACGCATCCCGCCACGGAGGAGCGGTTGCAGGCCCTGGACGCGCGCTGGCAGCAGTTGTCGAAGAAAACCGGCTACCGCAAATTCCCGTTGAACTACGCCGGGTTCAAGGATACTCTGCGCACGAAATTACATTCGGCACTGGATCAGAAAGATCAGAAAGGGAACTGAATGCGAACAACGATTGAAGGCCGGCCCGCTTTCGCCCACCTGCATGTACACCTCGATCCCGGCGAGAGCATCATCGCCGAGTCCGACGCCATGACCAGCATGTCGGCCGACCTGGACATGATCACCGGGTTCAACGGCGGGTTCTTTTCCGGCCTGTGCAAGAAGTATCTCGGCGGGGAATCTCTGTTCATCAACGAATTCGTCAACAAAACCGACGGCCCGCGCCGCGTCACGCTGGTGCAGCCCACGCCCGGTGACATTGGCCAGATCGAACTCAACGGCGGCAGCCTGTGTCTCCAACCGGGCGCGTATCTGGCCTCAACGCCCGGCATCAAACTGGGTTTGAAGTGGGCGGGCTTCGCTTCGTTCATCGGGCGCGAGGGATTGTTCAAACTCGTCGTGTCCGGCACAGGCACGGTTTGGTTTGGGGCCTACGGCTCGCTGCTGGATCGGGAGGTGGACGGCGAATTCATCGTGGACACGAGCCACCTGGTGACGTACGAGCCGCAGTTGAAACTGAAGGTGCAACTGGCCGGCGGTTTGTTCTCCAGCTTTTTTGGCGGCGAAGGCCTGGTCACCCGGGTGCAGGGCAAAGGCCGGTTTGCCATCCAAACCCGCAGCCTCCAGGGATTGCGCAACTGGTTGAACCCGCGCATCTGAAATTCCGTCCATGAAAACTGAAATCTTCCACGCTCCCGGCAACGCCGCTGCGCGCATCGCCCTCGAACCGGGCGAAACCGTCACGTCGGAAGGCGGCGCGATGATCGCCATGAGTGCCGACCTGGCGGTGCAGACCACCACGCAACAACGTTCGGGCGGCGGTCTGCTCAAGGCGGCCAAACGGCTATTGAGCGGCGAATCTTTCTTTCTGAATCATTACACCGCCGGCGCCCAAGGCGGCGAGTTGTGGCTGGCGGCCACGTTGCCGGGCGACATGATGAAGCTGGCCTTGGAAGGCGAGACGATCATCGTGCAGGCGGGATCGTTCGTGGCCTGCTCCGAGGGCATCACGATGGACATGAGCTGGCAGGGATTCAAATCGTTGCTCTCGGGCGAAAGCATGTTTTGGTTGCGTTTCGCGGGCATGGGCCGGCTGTTGCTCAGTTCTTATGGCGCGATTTACCCCGTCGAGGTGAACGGCGAATACATCGTGGATACGGGTCACATCGTGGCCTTTGGCGAAACGCTCAACTTCACGCTGACGAAAGCCGGCAAGAGCTGGGTCGGTTCGATTTTGGGCGGGGAAGGCATCGTGTGCAAATTCCAGGGCAAGGGCGTGGTCTGGTGCCAGTCGCACAACCCGCCGAGTTTCGGCCGCACGCTCGGGCCGATGTTGAAACCGCGTTGAGGGAGGATTGCCAATGAACGACCAGACCACCGAATACGACTATCGCATCGAAGCCCAGCCGGACTTCAGCTTCCTGACCGTGCGGTTGCAAGCGAACCAGACCATCAAGGTCGAAGCTTCCGCGATGGCCACGATGGATACCAATCTCCGCATGCAAACCAAGATGCGCGGCGGACTGGGACGGCTGCTCACGGGCGAATCCATTTTCATCAACGAATTCACCGCGCAAAACGGGCCGGGCGAAATCGGCATCGCCCCCGGTTCGCCGGGCGACCTGGAGCATGTCTATCTGGACAACACGGTGATCTACCTTCAGAACACCGCCTACGTCGCCTCCAGCCCGGGCGTGACCATCGAGTCCAAGTGGCAGGGTTTGGTAAAGGGATTTTTCTCCGGCGAGAAACTGTTTCTCATTCGTTGCTCGGGCAAAGGCGACCTTTGGTTCAACACTTACGGGGCGATGTTCAGCGTGGACGTGACCGGCCAGTATGTTGTGGACACTGGACACATCGTGGCGTTCACCGACGGCCTCCAATACAACGTCAGCAAGATTGGCGGCTACAAATCATTGTTCTTCTCGGGCGAAGGTCTGGTCTGCCGCTTCAGCGGGACCGGCCGGGTTTGGGTGCAAACGCGCAAACTCGGCGCGTTCGCGCGCTGGGTCCATCCGTTCCGCCCGGCCAAACGAAGCAACTAACAACGGTTGCCCAATCAGAAGCGCCGTCGTCCGGCCTGGTCGGGCGTTCTGTGGCTGGTCAGTTGCCCGTGGCCCGGTTTCACTTCTCTTCGACCAGTTTCACGTAGTCCAACCCGAACATGTAGCCCTTGACCGCTTGTTCGTTTGCGCCGGCAATTTGAACGCTGAGTTTGTGTTCCCCGGCGGCAAGATTGTGAATGCCAAGGTCCAATTCCCCGGTCGGGATGACGCCATCATGGTAAAGATCAACCGGCTCGCCGAGCTTCTGGCCGTCCAGGCTGAGTTGGACGATGCCGTAGTCAACGGCTTTGGTGAGTTGGACGCGCACTTTGTATCGGCCGGCTTTTTTCACGGCCAAAGCGAGATCGAGCTTGTCGCCCGGTTTGGCTTCGATCCACCAGAGGTGCGCGTCGTTGCTCCACCGATCACCGAAGCCGCTCAGGTCCTGCTCGTGGGGATTGCCGGCGGTTTTGCCGAGAATCTTTAAGTGTTCACCCTCGATCACACCGGGCTTTCGCTTTGGCACGGGTTGATGGTAGTAACCGACCCGTTGCTCCAACGGCGGCGCGCCATACGGATCGTTCCCGCCCGGTTCGAGATACCAATAGACCGTCGAGGCATAAAGCGTGGGCCGCGCGTTCGGGTGGTATTTCTCGATGCAACCCTCGAAGGATTTCTGGAATGGAATCTGGTCGGCAATGTGCCAGCGGTTTACGGACACGTGGCCTTTGTTGTTCCCGTCGTTGTGCGTCTGGTTGTGATAGGCGTTTTGGAAAAGTTCCGGGCAGCACCAGGCGTAGCCAAAATAATCCTCCGAGCCCGTGCCGATGGTGGAGGGGAACTTCTCTCCGTCCACGAAGAATTTCTCGTCGCCCTCGCCCCACCAACCGCCGCGCGGATTCCAGATGTGCAACATCACACCGGCAAACCGGCCCCGGCCCGTGGTCTTGAGCATCGTCCAGTCAATCGCGCGCTCCGGTTCGGCGGGCAGGAACGAGTCGCGATGCCACTTCGCGTGGAAGCGGGCGAGCTTCGAGGCGTCGCCTTTAAGTGGTTGCAAGTAGGTTTCAAATTTGATTTTGCGATTCACTTTACCTTCGTTCCGTAGGGTGATTTCAGCAGACTTCGCGAACGGCATGAACCAATTGGCATAGAACCAACCGTCTTCCGTGACGCCGCAAGGGAGTGACCGATAAACATTCACTCCCGGCGCGGTGCCGAAGAAATCGCCAAGTGGCGACCAAACGCCCGGTGTGGACTCGCCGTCCCAGTGGATCTGAAGCGTGATTTCGCGGAGAAGATCGAGGTTGGTTGGCGTGGATGGAACATCGAGTTTCGCCCGAATCAAGGTGATGGCAGCCGGGCCATCGAACGTCCTAGTAATCGTGCCGCGGTTGGCTGCAACGAAATCATCTTTCTCCCATTTCGTAAGACCAAAGCCTGAGATGCGGGGGGCGGGTTTCGAAAGCGCACGGTTCGCCTGATCCAGCGCCGCATTCTCTTGCGACGACAGTTCAAGCTTGAACGTCGGCACTTGTGTCCCTTTCGGAAACGTCGTGTAAACGAACTGGTAATATTGCCCCCAGCCTTCCTCCGCGACGATCTTGCACGACTTCTGATAGGGAATGGGGACGTAGTTGTTCCAACCTTTCGCCACCGTGTGAACGAGCGCCGGGCGCGTGAACGGTGCGTTTTTATTGTCGAAATAGCCGACGAACGGCAGGTCCACGGCGGGTTCACTCGCGCCATCGAGGTAGATGCGCACGGGGCCTTCCTTGGGCGTGGCGGACCAGATGCGCCAGATGCAGCCCGGCCCTTCCATTTCGGCCAGCACGAGTTGATTGCCTTCCTTGCGGATGATGCCATCGCCATCGCGGTTGGCATCCCAGCCGACATACTTGCCGGTGGCTGCGTCGTACTGGCTGGCGCGTTCGTAGCTGGACCATTGCCTGGTCGTCTCGCCCGGCTCCGGCAGCGTGGCGATTTGTTCGAGGTCCGTGAGCCGCTTGACCAGATCAACGTAGGTGAGTTTCTGTTCCGCCACCGCTGTAACCGTCAAGGCCAGTGCGGAGATGCAGACGAATGTAGTGTGCTTCATTTTTCCCCCGTGATGTTTTTTGCCCGAACATACGAATTCCCGAATCCCTCAGGAGAGTGAAACACCAGGCCTGCTGAGGCAAGCGCTCTTTGCGGCCTCTCGGGGCATCAGCTTACGGCCTCGGCCGGTTCTTGTATTTCTCGTAAAGCCGCGTGTGCCGGCTTTCGAGGCTGATTTCCTTGCCGGCGATCCACATGCGCTTCACGTTCGAACGGATGTCAAGAATGTCGCCGTCGGTGGCGAAGAGCGTTGCGACCTTGCCGGGTTCAATCGAGCCGAGCTGGTCGGCAACCCCGGCAACTTGCGCCGGGTAAAGCGTGACACCTTTGAGCGCCTCGTCTGCCGGCAAACCGAAGGCCACCGCCTGCGCCGCGGCGTAAGGAAGATTCTTCACCAGCGATGCGCCGCCCGCGCCAAATGTCACTTTCACGCCGGCCTGGTGGAGGACCTTTGCTGCGCTGAATTGTGCGTCGTGGTTGTCGGTGTCGCGTTGCGGCAGGCTGAAGACGTGGTTGAAAACGACGGGGATTTGGTTCGTGGCCAGCAGACCGGCGACCCGCCACGCGTCCAGCGCGTCCGCGATGACGATTTTGAACCGGTTCGTCTTCGCCCATTCCGCCGCGGCGCGAATCTGGCGCGCGTCATCAGCGTGAACAGTGATCGGGATTTCCGCGCGCACGACGGGCAACATGGCTTCCCACGCCGGCACGACTTTGAAGGCTTTGGTGTCCTTTGCGGCAGCCTTCGCCTTCGCGTAAGCTCGGGCTTCAGCGAAGAACTCGTCGAGTGATTTAAGCTTTTCCTTCCGCTCCTTGTCCTGGTCTTCGAGCGATTTCCATTTCTCCATGTTGGGCGCGCGGTCTTTCGGCGTCGTGTCAAGATTTGCGCCCGGCCAGAACACGTGCAACGCGATTGGCCTCTTCATCGCCATCTGCTCGGTTGTCCAGCCCTCGAGCGCGAGCAGGCCGGATTGGCCGGACACCACCCCGCCTTGCGGTACGGGCTCGAAATACGCCACCCCATTCGCGCGGGCGACGGGCAACAACTCGGAATCCGGATTCACCGCAACCCATGATTGCACCTCGGGATTGTAACCCTCGCCCACTTCTGTTTCGTCACGCGTGGCGCGCACGCCGTTGATCTCCACCAAACCCAATTCGGTATTGAGCGCGATCATGCCGGGGTAGAGATGCAGCCCGCGAAGATCAATTCGTGGAATTTCGCGGGACTGCTCTACCTCGCTGTCCGCGTTCCGACCAACAGCTTTGATTTTACCATTCTCAAGCAACACAAACCCCGGCGAAAACGTCTCACCTGAAACCGTGTGAACCGTCGCGCCAGTCAGCAACACAGATTCGGCTGATAAGGAAGCGGCGTTGAACAACGACATGAACATGACCATGAGCAAGGTCGTTCTCAGCATCCAACGGGCGTGAAACATTCCACCGCCCCGATTCCCCTCACTCTGACCCTCTCCCTCGGGGAGAGGGAACAGCAAAGCTCGTCTCTCGAAATCTCCGATTGCGCACGTTTCGCCGACCGACTGACGACGATTCTCCCTCTCCCCGGGGGAGAGGGCTGGGGTGAGGGCGTTCGTACGTTCAGAGATCATCTTCATTTCCCGTCTGCTTCATCCAGACAGCCACGATCCACGCCGTCGAATTGATGCTCCAGCGCGACGCGGAAAAACGAGGCATCGTCTTTGCCCCCGCCGTCGCCACCACCGCCCGCAAGCTTCGCGAGCTTCTTCGCCTTGGCGATCAGGTCTTCGCGCTCCTTCTTCAACGCCGCAGCGCGTTTCGCGGCTTCGTCGCGGTCGAAATATTTCTTGCCGTCAATCCACGTTTGCAGGACCACGCTGCGCGAATCCAGCGGATTTCCCGACCAAACCACAAAGTCCGCGTCCTTGCCTGGTTCGAGCGAGCCGACGTGGTTGTCTATGCCAAGCTGCCTGGCCGCATTGATCGTGACGAACTTGAGCGCCTCGATTTCCGGCGTGCCGCCGTATTTCACCGCCTTGGCGGCCTCCGTGTTCAAACGGCGCGCGAGGTCGGGAGAATCCGAATTAAACGACACCAAAACGCCGCGCTCGTGCATGAGGCTGCCGGCGTAGGGAATCGCGTCATAAACCTCAAACTTGTAAGCCCACCAATCCGCAAACGCCGACGCACCCGCGCCGTGGGCCGCGATCTCGTCGGCGATCTTGTAGCCTTCAAGCACGTGTTGGAGCGTGGCGACCTTCACGCCGAAACTTTCCATCGTGCGCAGGAACGCGAGAATTTCGTCCTGCCGGTAGCTGTGGCAATGAATGAGCCGTTTGCCTTGAATGATTTCGCCGATGGCTTCGAGTTCGAGATCGCGGCGTAGGACAGGCGTCGCGCCTGTCTCTGACTTATTTTTTTCTTTGGATGGAGACAGGCGCGACGCCTGTCCTACGCTGTTCAGATACTGCTGCGCGGCGGTGAAACGGTTCGCGTAGAACGGCGGCACGCCCATGCGCGTCTGGGGGAAGCGCTTGGTGAAGGCTTCGCCCCAGTTGGATTGCTTCACGTTTTCGCCGAGGGCGAACTTGATGCCGGGCGGCGCGCCTTCAAACTTCAACCCTTCCGGCGACGCGCCATCGCGAAGTTTAATGACCTGGTTTTGTCCACCGATGGGATTGGCCGAGCCGTGAAGCAGGTTTGCCACCGTCAATCCGCCGGCAAGTTGATTGCGAAGGTTTGCGGTTTCCGAATTCACGACGTCGCCGATGCGGACCATCGCGGTCGAGGGCAACGCCGGTTCATTCACGTTGCCAAGGATCGCCGCGTGGCTGTGGCAATCAATCAGGCCGGGAGTAACATGCAGACCATTGCCGTTGATTTGCACCCAAGGAGCAGTCGCAAAAATTGGAATCGAGCCGCTTGCCACGAGTTCGATCCGCCCACGATCTGTTCTAAGGCTCGCGTCCTCCAATTTACCCTTCGACCCGCATGTCCAAATGGTTGCGCCGCGCAGCCAGATATATGGCGGATTCGTAATCGATCCACGCCCTTCCTGTGGTGAATGTGCTACACGCTTTCCTTGAAACTCCTTCAACTCGGCTTCCTTCTTTTGCTTCTCGGCCTTGGCCTTCGCTTCTTTGTCATCGTCCTTCTTTTCTTTCTCGGCTTCTTTGGCCGGCTGAACGTGATAATTGCGTCCGTCCACCCACACCTCGCGCACTCTTGCTTCGGAATCAAAATAGCCCTTGCCGTCCACGATGGTCAGATTGGCAATCTTGCCCGGCTCAATCGTGCCGAGCTGTTTTTCCACACCGCAAAGCTTGGCCGGCACGGTCGTCAACGCCGCGAGCGCGTCGTTCTCGGACAAGCCACGATCCAGCGCCAGCCGCAGGTTGGACCGGAATTCCTTTTTCTCGGGCAGCGCGTAGGTCGTGAGCGCGATCTCGAGATTCTGCTGACGGAGCAACGCCGGATTTTCCGCCGCCCAATCCCACGCGCGCAATTGGTCGAGCGTGGCCTGTTCCCAATCGTCTTCGCTCGGCCATTTGGGCAGCTTGGGAAAATTCAGCGGCACGATGAACGTCGCGCCGGTTTCTTTCGCGAGTTCGGGCCGACGCCATTCCTGTCCGCACGAGACGATGGCGAAATCCAGTTTCAATTCCCGCGCCACGCGCGCGGCGCGATCCACCATCAGCGCGCTGCCCGGCTCGAACAGCACGCGCATCTTGCCTTCCGCCGCCGGGGTGAGCGCTTCCAACGATGGATCATATTCCACACCCTTCCGACCCGCCGCCGGTTTGTACCAGGTCGCGTCGAAAAAACTTTGCCGCACGACGGCGATCGTTCCCATCAACGAGGTCGGATAGGCTCCGGAGTCGTCATCGCCGCTGGCTTCGAAGGCGATGTGTTGAAACACGTCCGGTTTCACGACGACCTCGTTTGGATCAGCCTCTGCCAGCGAAACCAGCGCGCTGGTGCCGCGAATGATGCCGCGTGTCGGCGCAACGACCGCCGCGGTGAAACCCAGTTCACGCAGCGGCTCGATGAGCTTTTTATCCGGAGAATAACCGCGAACGGCGCGCGTTTGCGGAACGACCTTGCCCACGCCGTAACCCGGCCCGCGTTGGCCGGGGTCGGTCCGCTGACCCGGCACGCCGTAAAAGTTCCCGCCGCCGGAGGCAAACGTCCGGGTTGAGACCGGTTCTGCATCACCGGTCCAGACCGGAGAATTCGTCGAACCCAGCGTGAGATACGGCTCGATAAACCCGGCGTAAATCGTCAGACCCTTCAGGTCCCAAACGCGTGCGTCCGCCGGTGGTTGCACGTCCTTGCCGACGGTTTCGATGTAGCCATCCCGAATGACGATGGTCGCGCCTTCGAGTGTTTCACCGGGTTTGACAACAACCTTGCCACCGACCAGCGCGTGAACCCCGAGTGGCAAGGGCCGAAAGCCGGGCGGGAGAATTTCCTTCGCGCAGACAAAGCGCGGCGGCAGAGCAAGCGCGAGCGCGACAACGGCGAAAAGCCACGCGAAGGGTCGAACTGCTTTGCTGCTCATGTCCACGCACGATAGGCGGAGCGGGACTTCAAGACAAGCGCGGGCAAGTGAGGCAGGCGACGGTGTTACACAGTTCGATTGTAGCGGCGGTCTGTGACCGCCGAGAACGGCGCTCACAGAGCGCCGCTACAGAGTGTTGAATAAATCCTCCTGTCCATTCGTTTTAATCCACGGTTAACTTGTCTCCGCGATGCAAATTACTCCGGTCTTTCGCTCTTCCTGGCTCACGTTGGCGTTCGTGACGTGGCTGGGCCTTGGTATTTCCGCCCGCGGGAGCGAACGGGTTTCTTTCACCGTCACACCCGCCGCTGCCGGTCGGCAGATGGTTCGCGCGTCCTTGCCGTTACCACGGGATTTTTTGCGCACGAATCAGACATTGGTGATTGCGCCGGTCGGGGGCAATTTCGAACGGGTGGGCTTGCGGGCGTTGTCGTGGTATCGCATCGAGGGCGACCATCCGCGCAGCGCGCGGCGGGCGATGGTGACGTTTCTGCACGAGTTCGATGGTTTGAAGCCGGTTGAGTTCGTCGCGGAGGCGGCACGACAGAAGAAGGAAAAGAAACCGGATCTGCCGGTCACGCTCCACGTGGCGGATGAGTCTTTCCGGCTGGAGTGGAAAGACGGACGTGCGGCGGAATTGAAACTCATCGCCCCAGCACGCACCGCGAACGATGCCCCCCGGCTGGAAGTGGTCGAGGAAAATGCGTTTTACCGTTGGCAGCGGCTGGTTCTGCCCGACGCGCAATGGCCGCGCGTGATCGAGTTTCGTTTGGACGCGGCGGGCGGTGTCGCGGTGATCGCGCATTTGCAGCGCGGGAATACGAACGACCATTATGCGCCCGATCTGGGTTGGGAACTGGTCACCACCGCGAAGGGCGTGGGCCTGCAAACCGGCGATAAGCTCAAGCTGGCGACCAACAAACCGCTGACACACTCGTTTGCCGATGGGTTCGAGGCCACCTGCCGGTTCGAAAATCAACTCTCGATTTACCATCCCACGGCGCCGCTGAAGCGACGCGGCGGAATTGAAATTGTGCCCGGCGGGAAAGACCTGTGGACGTATCGCTACCAACGTTGCACGGCCGCCGACAAGGTGCCGATGCAACCCTTCTCCTGGCAGCGCGCGGAAATGGTCATCGCGCCGCCGGGACTGGCGAAACTGACCAGTTCGCTGACTTCACCGCACCGGTTTGCAGCGGATCAGAAATTGTGGGCGGCGCTCTATGGCCGGGTTGCGCCCTTGCCGGACCTGCCGCCCACGCTCGAAGCCGTCGTGCGTTATCATCGCGACGCCATTGTTTACAGCGTCGCGGTGGGCGATGAATTTGGCAACGTGACCGGCTACGATGCTGGCGCACTGCACGGCGGGCCATTTGGCATGAACCGTCTGAACCACGGCGCGGCGATTTTCGAAGGCGGCTGGCGTGACAACGACCGTCGGCTGACGGAAACGGGATTGCGCTGGTGCGACAATTTTTACGACCAGACCATCTGGTGGGGCGAACCGCAACGCGGCGGCACGCGTTACAACAACTGGAAAAGGTTCAAACCGGTGCCGACCGAGACTTACATGTGGCGCTCCGATAGTTCGGTTAGTTTTTGCACGAAAGGTTACGATTGTTTCTGGCTGGCGTGGGAGGAATCCGGCGACCCGCGGATGTTCGAGGCCTATCAAGCGCAGGCCGACTACGCCGCGAAGCATCTCCACGCCAACACCGGCGAGTGTCGGAACATTGGCGACGTTCGCGATTTCATCCGCCTCTACGAATACACCGGCGAGCAGCGATATCTTGACGAGGCGTTGCGGCTGTTCCGCGAACTGCGCACGAAGCTTTCGACCGGCCACCTGTTTGATCAGGGCGGCAAGCCGATTGATCCTGATCCGCCGTATATCGAAGAGGATGGCGCCGGCTTGAAGGTCGGTTTCGCCAAACCGTATATCATCGGCTACGCGCTGGTGGGGTTGCCCGAATTGCTGCCATACGCGCCGAAGGAGCCGGACTTAAAGGAAACCGTACGCGCGGTCGCGGATTTTCTGGCCCGGACGGTGGATCCGGCGGGCGGCTGGCGCTATCCGCACCCAAATTCCAGCCACGTCTCGATTAGCTCAGGGATGGAAAACGCGTGGCAGTTGACGCAAGCCGCGCGGGCGCTGGGGCCGGACGCGAACTGGCTTGATGCCATCGAAATCGTGCTGCGGGCCCGCATTCACGGCTGGCAACGGACCGGGAAAATGTTGAACGGACTCGAAGGCTGGGAATACAGCACGGGGAAGGCGAAGAGTGCCAATGAACTTTACGAACTTTACAAAAAGCCCGCCGACCGCGATGCCTCGCGGGATTATCGTGAAGGCCGCCCCGGCTTTGGTGGAGCGCCGCCGGAAGGGATTGTTTACTTTGAGGAGGTTCTGGGCTTTTATCTTCAGCACCGCCCGGCGTCGCGATTGCTGGCCGAACCGAAACCGGACGAGCCGCTGGGACAGATTCTCGCGCGGTCACCGGAGAAAAAGAAATGAATAGCCGATGGGACAATCTGAGGAATGCAGCAACAAATTGCGTACTAGCAATGCTTCATTTTTGCGCACTTTCTCCCGCTGGGAGAGGGAGAATCGCCGCCGGACTTTCGATTACTCCGATGACGGTACTTGCGGGAAGCTCGTCAGAAAAAGCGGCGCCGCACGACTGCTATTCCCTCTCCCAGCGGGAGAGGGTCAGGGTGAGGGAGAACCGCCGATTTCAGAAAGCTGGTAAAACCGTTTACATTCTCGCCCTCGCTGCGACGTTTGCCTTGGCGACACACGCCCAAGAATCACGGTTCGAATCCCCCGGCGTGAAGGACCAGTTGCCGATCTTCTACGAAAAACTCTCGTCGCGCATGGACTACCCGTTGTCGTGGTTGAGTGGCAGTTACGACGATTTCGGCCGCTGGCGGAACAAGGCGCGGGCCGAAGTGATGAAATGCCTGCTGACTCCGCCGCCTGCCGTTCCGTTTGAACCCAAGGTCATCGCCGAACAGGATCGCGGGAGCTACGTCGCCAAGAAGGTGGTGTTTAAAATCACCGGCGACAGCCGCGTGCTCGCGTTTCTGCTCGTGCCGAAGTCCGCCGGGCCGCATCCGGCCGTGCTGTTGCTGCACGACCACGGCGCGAAGTTTGACATCGGCAAGGAAAAGGTCATCGCGCCGTGGGACCAACCGCCGGAGAAGATCGAGTCTGCCCGGAAGTGGGTCGCTCAATACTACGGCGATCGGTTCATCGGCGATGAACTGGCCAAGCGCGGCTACGTTTGTCTCGCGACCGACATGTTGAACTGGTCGGACCGCGGCGGTGGTGGCTATGACGGCCAGCAGGCGCTGGCAGCGAACCTGTTTCAATTCGGCGCGTCGTTCGCCGGGCTGATCGCCTACGAGGATATGCGCGCCGCCGAGTTTCTCGCCACGCAACCGGGTGTGGACAAAAAGCGCATCGCCGCCATGGGACTTTCGGTGGGTGGATTTCGCACGTGGCAGATCGCGGCGCTCTCGGATCGCATCGCCGCCGGGGTGTCGGTTTGCTGGATGGCCACGCGAAGAGGTTTAATGGTGCCGAAGAACAACCAGACCGGCGGCCAATCCGCGTTCACCATGATTCATCCCGGATTGGGCAATCAACTGGATTATCCGGATGTGGCCAGCATCGCATGTCCGAAGCCGATGATGTTCATCTGCGGCAACAAGGATAAACTCTTCCCGGTGGAATGCATCGAGGAGGCGTTCGCCAAGATACGGCAGGTCTGGGATTCGCAGCAGGCCGGCGCGCGGCTGGTCACGAAACTTTACGACGCACCGCATCAATTCAACGCGGCGATGCAGGACGACGCTTTTCCGTGGCTGGACCAGCAATTGCAGGCGGCGAAGAGATGATGATGCGGAGAACCGCCTGGTTGAAATCAGGTGGCTTGAAAAAGCGCGGCGGATCGCGAATGTCACAGCCGGACAATCAAACAAAACCTCGACAATCCTCAACGTGCCATGAAGCGAGGTAGCTTCCTTGCCGCCACGACGTTGCCGCAGATTGTGATCCTGTTGCTTTACCCGGCCGGTACGCTTCACGCCGCAGAATCACCAAAGACGCGTGGCTCCGAACACGCGCCGTTTCTTGAAGAACACATCGTTTGGCAGAACAAGGAAGACAATGCCTGGCCTCACCACGTCTATGGTTTGGTGCGCGCCAAATCGGGGACGCTGCTTGCTTTCGCAGAAGCCCGAAAGGGGAAAGGAGGCGACGCCGACCCGCACGATTTGGTTTTGAAGCGCAGCACTGACGACGGACGCACTTGGTCGCGGAACATTTACATTGAAACGGCGGACGGTTCTTTTTGGACCACCAACGGCCATCCCGGCAAGCGGGAGTGCTGGACCAATCCCGGTCCCGTGGCCGATGAACAGACCGGTCGGGTGTTCTTCTTTTACGCGTTGAACGAAGGTTCCAAGGAACAAAAGTTCACACGGGTCTTTTACCGCTACAGCGACGATGATGGAATGACTTGGCTACCGTCGGTCAAAGACGGGGGACGCATCGAGGTGACCCATCTTTTCACGAACAATCCGCATGGCTGGACCTTTCACATGCCCGGCCCCGGACACGGCATCCAACTCCGTCATCAGCGGGGAAAACACGCGAACAAGAATGGACGTTTGGTGCTCGCGGTGTGGCATCGCCGGGCGATAACGGCCAACCCGCGTTTGTATGGCGTCTCCATGCTGGTCAGCGACGAGCACGGCAATACGTGGCTGAGGGCCGGTGACACAGGCATCGCTCATGGCATGGCTGAGGGCCGGATCGTGGAGTTGGAAGATGGCCGCATCCTGTTGAACGCGCGTGGCGGCGCGGCGGAAAAGCTCAACACGCAGAAACACCGTGTTTATGCCTGGAGCGAGGATGGTGGCGAGAGGTTCGGTTCGCCGGAGATCCGAACCGAGTTTGAATACAGCGGCAATGGACGTGATTCCGGCTTCGTGCGTTTGCCCACCCCAACGTCGGAGCCGGGCGTGTTGCTTTTCAGCCGTCCCGCCGACCGCGAACGCCGCGCCCGGATGACGGTGAGCTTGAGCACCGATGAAGGCCGCACCTGGGCGCAACACAAACTCATCAACGACGGGCCAAGTTTCTATTCCGATCTGGTCGTCCTGGCCGACGGCACGATTGGATTGCTTTACGGCAAAGGCTCGGATCGTTGGTGGCCGGACAATATCGCCTTCGCCCGCTTCAACCTTGAATGGTTGAGCGGTGGGGATAAGAGCGCGGACCGCTGAGTCCGCGCGTTCATAACTAATCAAAAGACTCGCGGACTCGGCGGGCCGCGCTCCTGGGCCACCTTCGTCGTTTCCAAATCATGCCGCCGTTGCGATCAGAGGATTGTGCAGCCAACGTGCTACCGTTCCGCCACAACTTTGCCGTAAGTGTACACCGGCAGCTTTTGGATTCTTCCCACTTCGTTCGTTACGGTTTGCTCGAAGTCCAGCTCGAAGAATTTATCTCTCGGCAGATTGTCACCGACCGCCAACGTCTTTGGGTAATCGCAAATCACTGCTCTCGCATTCCACCAATTATTTGTGCCGTCCCAACGGGTCACGTGTCTCACAACTACTTTGTTAGATGAAATCACACCGACAACCTCCGCCTCAAATCGCGGCCCCCAGTTTGTATGCCGGTCCCAATGGTCATTCGGCGGAAAGGTTTGCCACTGAATTGAAGTTCTGACGTTGTAAACCTCGTTGCTCACCATTCTGAAGTCTGTGTTCGTTTGGCTATTTGCGGAATGCAGCAGTCCCACGATCCCAAGTACCAGCCCGGTTTTCACCAAGCGCCTTACCATATTACCTTCGAGTTCACCCTCACGTTCTAGGTTCATGGGCCGAAATTGATCCGGCGTCCGCACACTGTCGAGCCGGTAAATGCGCTCTTGTCTTGGAGCGTGTGGAGGAATGCCGACGGGTCGGGATTGCCTTTAAAACTTTGATCGTATCGTAACTGGGGTTGGCGGCCCTTTGCATCGCGCGGGTCGGTTTTGCCTTGCGGGACAAGCCTCGCTGAAACTCACGCCGCCGCTTTCGCCGCTTCGAGATCACTCCGCCGTTGGGCCATGCTCTTGAAGAACTCGTAGCCTTCACGCAAGCGGCGCACGCAGACGTCTTTGTCTTCCAGCATCGTTTTGATAATGCGCAGGATCGGTTTCGGGCGCAGGTAGTAGCGGTGATAGAAGCGTTCGACGCTCTCGAAGATTACTTCCTTGCTCAGGCCAGGATACTCCAAGGAACTCTGCTGGAAGCCGTCGGTTTCGACCAGGTCGGTTTTGTCCCGTTTCACGAACCAGCCGTTGAGCTTGGCTTGTTCGTAAAGTTCCGTGCCGGGATACGGCGCGGCGAGGCTGACTTGAAGGCTGAACACGTCGAGTTCCTGGGCGAAGCGGATGGTTTGCTCGATGGTTTCCTTCGTCTCGACGGGCAGGCCGAGGATGAACGTGCCGTGAATCACCACGCCGGCTTTGTGGCAATCCTTGGTGAAGCGGCGCATCTCGTCGGTGGTCACGCCTTTCTTGATGTGCGTGAGAGTTTCGTCGTTGCCGCTTTCGTAGCCGACGAGGAACAGGCGCAGGCCGTTATCTTTGAAACTCTTGATCGTGTCGTAATCGAGGTTCGCGCGGCTGTTGCAACTCCACGTCAAACCGAGCGGGCCGAGCTTCTTCGCGATTTCGCGGGCACGGGGGAGGTTCGCGGTGAACGTGTCGTCGTCGAAGAAGAATTCGCGCACCTGCGGAAAGAGTTTCTTCATGTAGGCCATTTCGTCGGCGACGTTTTGCGGTGAGCGGACGCGGTATTTGTGCCCGCCAATGGTCTGCGGCCAAAGGCAGAAAGTGCATTGTGCCGGACAACCGCGTCCGGTGTAGAGGCTCACGTAGGGATGCAGGAGGTAGCCGATGAAATATTTTTCGATTTGGAGGTCGCGCTGGTAAACGTCGGCGACCCACGGGAGCGCATCCATGTTCGGAATCATTTCGCGCTCGGGGTTGTGTTTGATTTTGCCGTCCTTGTCCTTGTAGGAAAGCCCGGCGACGCTCGCGAGGTCGCGGCCTTCGGCGACTTCGGCGCAGGTGTAATCGAATTCCTTGCGGCCCACCCAATCAATCGCCCACGAAGTTTTTAGAGTCTCAGTCGGCAACACCATCGTGTGCGCGCCGACGAAACCGATCTTGGTGTCGGGCTTCTGCTGCTTGATGGCTTCGGCGACTTTGCAATCGTTTTTCAGCGACGGCGTGCTGGTGTTGATGATGACGTAGTCGTAGTCCTTCGCGATGGCGAGGCACTTGGCGAGGTCCACGTCGTGCGGCGGGCAATCGAGCAGGCGCGAGCCGGGCGTGAGCGCGGCGGGTTGCGCGAGCCAGGTGGGATACCAATAGCTGGTGACTTCGCGCCGCGCCTGATAGCGCGCGCCCGCGCCACCGTCAAAGCCCTCCACGTTTGGAGCTGAGAGGAAAAGGGTGCTCACGGAAGAATCTCCAGGTGAGCGAACGGATTAGTCTCCCTTTTTCGCTTCGGCAATCTTTGCCAGCAACGCATCGCGTTCGGACGTGTCGCCTGTGCCGCAGTGGCTGCCAACATGGGCTTCATGATGGCCGTTGTTTGAAAACGCGCCGCGCGCGGTGGCGGCGGGGTTGATGGCGGCCTTGGCTTCGGCGAGGTGGCCCTTGCCGATGGAGGCGCCATTGAAGGCGCGTTTCTCCAGTTCGGGACTCGCCGGATGCGGCTCGGGTCGCGGCCAGAAGTTGTATTTGAAATTCTTCCAATTGTCGCCGGACTGATAATTTGTGCCGAGCGCGCCGCTGGGGTCGTAACCGCAATGCACCATGCAATGTTCGCATCGCGAATCGCGCGCAACGCCGTTCACCACACCGTATTTCTCCCACGGCACCTTTTCCAGCATTTCGGAATAGGTGTCGTGATGGCCATCGGTCATCAGGTAACACGGCGCTTTCCAGCCTTTGATGTTGTAAGTTGGAATCGCCCACGCAGTGCAGGTGAGTTCGCGCTTGCCGGCGAGAAATTCCTGGTAGACCGGCGTGCCGAAAATCGTGAACAGCTTGCCCCATTCCTCGATCTTGGCGAATTTCTGCCGCGTCATGTCGCGCGTGAGGAAGAATTCCTTCGGGTCCTTGCCAAGCCGCTTGACCATGTCCTTTTTGGCGGCGTCGTAATCGTAGCCGGGCGAAATGGTGTGGCCATCCACGTTGAGCGAACTGAGAAACTTGAACATGTCCTCGAGTTCCTGCACATCCGTCTCTTTGTAAACGGTCGTGTTTGTCGCGGTCTGGTAGCCAAGAACCTTTGCCATCTTGATCGCGGCAACGCATTCCTTGAACACGCCCTCGCGCTCGACGATGAGGTCGTGCGTGAATTCCAAGCCGTCCACGTGGACGTTCCAGTACATCCACTGGCTCGGGCGGATGACGACCTTGCTCTTCGCCGCGGCGTCGGCTTTGCGAATGGACTCGGCTTCTTTTTCCGAGATCAAATCCTGCGCGAGCAGTTGCTTGAGCCAGGACTCATGGGACGGAGTCGATGGGTCGTAAATGGCGGCGAGATAATCGCGCATCTTTTTCCGCATGAAGACGCCGTTGGTGCAGATGTAAATGATGCGTCCCTGTGCGCGCAAACCGGCAACCAGTTCCTCGATCTTCGGATAAATGAGCGGTTCACCGCCGCAGATGGAAACCATGGGCGCGTTGCAGTCTTGCGCGGCGGCGAGGCATTTTTCGAGCGGCACCATGTCCTTGAGCGACGTGGAATATTCGCGAATACGACCGCAGCCGGTGCACGTCAAATTGCACGTGTGCAACGGTTCGAGCTGCAGGACCATCGCAAATCTCGGGGTCTTGCGGACTTTATGTTTGATGATGTGGCCGGCGATTTTCGCCGACAGTGCGAACGGGAATCGCATAGATTTTAACGGGCCAGTGCGACTTGTTTCAGGGCGGACGGTTCGGGCAGCGTCACGTCGTTGGTCGCCGGGGGCGGGTCGGCCTTGAGCAGCCCCGGCAAAAAGAAGGACGCGGGAGAAACGCTATGGGTGTGGTTGATGCCGCTACAGCCGGCGGCCAGCGTGAGCAGGGCCGTCGCAAGCGCAAATCGAACCGTTTTCCGCTTTAATGTCACTGATGTCACAGTATAAATTGCCGGCGAATGTTCGCAACAGCTAATTCCAAAGTTAATTTTAATGCGATTGGCTGCGGGCTGCTGTTGGGCGGCTTCGCGTTGGCAGCCGTGGCGCGCGCCGATTCAAATAACACCGGCAACGGGCGTTTTGTTGCGCACGCCCAGCAGGTTTATGTCGCGGCGCAAAAGCGGTTCACCGCCGCTCCCACCAACGAAGTGGCTGCGTGGGAATTTGCGCGTGCCGCCTTCAACCGCGCGGAATTTTCAACGAACGACACCGAACGTGCCACACTTGCCGAGCAGGGCATTGCGGCCTGCCGGGGCGCGCTGGCGCGCAATCCCAAATCCGCGCCGGTCCATTATTACCTTGCCATGAACCTCGGCCAGCTGGCGCGCACCAAAAGCCTCGGCGCCCTGAAGATCGTCAACGAAATCGAGCGCGAATTCAATGCGGCGCGTGTTTTGGACGACCGGTTTGATTACGCCGGGCCGGAGCGCAACTTGGGTCTGCTCTACCGCGATGCACCGAGCATCGGCAGCGTCGGCAGCCGGAGCAAGGCCCGGCAACACCTGCTCCGCGCCGTGGAGCTGGTGCCGGACTATCCCGGCAACCGGCTGTGTCTGGCCGAATCCGCCGGGCAATGGCGCGATACGAAAATGGCGCGGCGCGAACTGACGGCCCTGGACGAACTCTGGGCGGCGGCGCAGGCCAGGCTGGCGGGACCGGAATGGGAGGCGAGTTGGGTGGAATGGCGTGCGCGCCGCGATCAGTTGCGAAGCAAGTTGGCGGAATCAGGCAAACCGCTGGCTTCGCCCCGCGGTTCCGATTGAAGCCTGGCCCGGCGGCTTATCGTGCGGGATCAGACCGGCACCAACGCGGTCCAACAGGTCGCGCCAAACTTGGCCATGAATTTGTCCCGCAGGTCCCCGGCCTTCTTGGCGCCGCGGACCAGGGCGAAGGTGGTTGAACCGCTCCCGGACATCAACGCGGCGTCGGCGCCGTGGCTGCGAAGAAACTCCTGATACAGCACGAGCAGGGGGAATTTTTCCAGCGCGGGCGCTTCGAGCGAATTGTAAAACGCGCGGCCGGCCATGTACAGATCGGCGGTCTTCAGGAGCGACACCAGCGCTTGCGCGCGCCCCGGCCGACCATTCAGGGCGTCGGAAAACCGGGCGAGATTTTGGTAAGCCCAAGCCGTCGCGATGCCGAACCCCGGGTGGATCAGCAGAAACGTTGCGCCACGCAACGCCGGGAAAAAATCGAGCGGCTGGATTTGTTCGCCCCGTCCGGTGGCCAGCGCCGGCCGGGTTTGGAGAAAGAAGGGCACGTCCGAGCCGAGCGCGGCGGCGAGTTCGTGCAGTTTTTCGGCTGGCAGCGGCGCGCCGAAAAGTTCATTCAAGCCCAACAGCGTGGTGGCCGCGTTGCCGCTGCCGCCGCCCAGTCCGGCGGCGAGCGGGATCCGTTTTTCCAGATGAATCCGCACGCCGTCCTTGATCTGTGCGGCCTCCCGAAAGGCGCTGGCGGCGCGGTGGACAAGGTTACGCGCATCGGTGGGCAGGCCGGGGTCGCTGCAGGTCAGGGCCACACCGCTGCCGTGGCGCTCCAACACCAGGTGGTCGCACAAGCCGACCGGGTGCATCAGCGTCTCCAGTTCGTGGAAACCGTCCGGACGCCGGCCGAGGATGTTCAGCAGCAGGTTGACCTTGCAGGGCGATGGTTTTTCCAATGCGGCCATGGCAGAAATGGTTTAGCCACGAATCGTTTGAAACACACGAAAAAAGAAAAAACGCGCCAACCGGGTTGGCGCGTTGCAAAACCAGTCAACTCATCCGCCTATTCGTTGAAGACCCGAAAGCGGCTGCCGGGCATCAACGGAGCAATGTCGCCGCCGCTGAAGCCGATGAACGTGTCAGTGGCATAAAGCGTGTCGTCGCGCAGGCCGGGTTTGTAATTATCCGGATAAACCGGGTTGGGCTTTAGATACTTTGTGCAGACGGGATCATAGGAGGGCAGCGGGAAAGTGATCGTCTCGTAGAGCCCGAGCCCAATGCGGGCCATGCTGCGGTTGAAGCCGGTGACCATGCCGCCGGCATTCGAGGGGCCGAACACGGCCGATTGTTCCATGCTGCGGCGCATTTCACCCCAGCGCACAACCTCCATGGTGTTGCTCCAACCGCGGCCGAGCTTCTTCTCCGGACCAGCGCAACCGGAAGCCAGGACTCCGACGAAGAGGGCCATGCCAAGAAGGGAAATTTTGTTTTGCATAAAAATAAAGTTACCGAACGCACATTACGCCGCGCGCCGGACTTGTAAAGCGTAATTTAAGCAAAGTCCCGGAAGAAATTTCAGCGATCCGCGCCCGGCACGCGCGATCAACATCAAGCCCGAAAAGTCATTCCGCCCACGACCTGACCGGTGGCAACCGTCAGTGGAAATAGCCGTGCAGCCATGGCCACCCGTATTTGTAACCCGTCCAGGCCGCGACGCCCAGCAGGACTACCACCGCCAGTCCCAGCGCGAGCCGGCCCCGGGCCCGGGCCCGATCCGGTTGATCCCAGTACCAGGCGATCCAGATGCTGACCTCGTAAAGCAATTGCAGGGGGATGAACATGACCACCTGCGTGAGGACCTCGGGTGTGGTCAGCACCGCGCCGAGGAACAGGTTGACGACGATCATGTAGCGCCGGCCCTTGGAGAGAATCCCGTAGTTCAGGACGCCGATCTTTACCAGCGTGAGGATGACCACCGGCATCTCAAAACCGATGCCCATGCCCAGCATGAATTTGCAGACAAAACTAATGTAATCCTCCGCCCGCCATTGAAACGCGCCGAAGCCCAGCCAGTTCGAGTATTTCTGCGACGCCGCCAGCGCGAAGGGCATCAGGACGAAATAGCAAAAGGCCACGCCGGTCATGAACAACCCCACCCCAAAGCCCAGCCCGCGATAGACGTATTTGCGTTCCTTCATTTTCAGGGCCGGGAAGACAAACACGGCCACGAAATAGAAAATGAACGGCGCGGCGAGCACCATGCCGCCGTAAAATGCCAGTTGGAAGGCCACCACGAATCCCCCCGCCGGACTGAGGTTCACCAGCTCGATGTTCAGGTGCTCCCCGGTTTGGGCCGCCTTGGGATCGGGGTCCAACTCCCAACCGAGGACATGGTTCGTGCCGACGGTGACCGGCTTGATCTGGACGGCGACAAACCGGTTGGTGCCGAGGTCCCATTGTTTCGATTGTTCCGGCGCGAGATGGAAGATTTGCAACTGGTTCGTGCCATACCGCACCGTCACCACCTGGTTGGTACCGCTGTAATAAACCCGGGCGTGCTTGAGGGGATGTTTGAGGGCCTCGGAGACGTAATTGCCGCCAATGAGGCAGAGAAGCATCGCGACGCCCAGCGCGGCAACGCTCTTGATGAGCACCCAGCGGAGATCCTCCAGGTGTTCGAGGAAAGTTTTTACGGGGCCACCCTCTTGTTCCTCATCGGGGCGTTCCGCCTCGTAGTCATCAGCCATGACCGGGAGCGCTCAGGAGCAATCAGGCCTTCGTGCCGTTCGAAGTCTGGGAAACGGTCGTTTCGGATTGGGCCGGTCCTTCGGCGGGCAGCTTCCGTTGCGTGGCCGGCGGAGTGGTGTCGTCCATCGCGTGGTTGATCTCCTCACTCACCTCGCGGGTCGCCTTTTTGAATTCCTTGATGCCCGTGCCCAGACCCTTGGCCAGCTCGGGAAGTTTCTTGGCGCCGAACAGAATCAAAACCACGGCGAGAATCAGGACAATCTCCCAGCCGCCGAGCATTCCTGCAAACATGGTATTCATAAACTTGCCTAGCTTTTGTCAATCTGGTCGCGCGAGGCTTTCTTGAACTCGCGGATGCCCTGTCCCAGTCCCCGGGCCAGGTCCGGCAGCTTGCGCGCGCCGAACAACAGCAGCACGACCGCCAGAATCAGAACCAGTTCCCAGCCACCCAACATTCCTGCCAACATCACATTCATAAACTTGTCTAGCATGTAAACCCTAAACCCCGCCCCGCGCGGAGTAAAGCGTTAAAAACGCGCCTAACCCACGGGACAAAGAAGGACGCGCCGGGGCGCGTCCTCATTCATTCTCAAAAAAACAGAACGCGTCGCAACGCGTTCTGTGCGGTTCATTTCGGAATCAACACGATGAACACGCCGCGGCGGTTCTTCGCCCACGCCGCTTCGTTGTGGGCCGGGTCCACTGGCTGGTCCTCGCCATAGCTGCGGGTGACCATGCGGCTGCCTTCCACGCCATCGGCGATCAAGGCATCGCGCAAGGCCAAGGCGCGGTGTTCGCCCAACGCGCGATTGTATTCCTCGGTGCCGCGCTCGTCGCAATGACCCGCGATGAGCAGGGACACGCGCTTGTTGCTCTTCAGGTAGGCCGCAACGGCTTCCACGTTGCCCTTCTCGCTGCTCTTCACGACCGAGCTGTCGAAGTCAAAATGCACGGTATGCGAAGCGAGCGTGGTGGGGTCGAAGGTGAATTTGCCTTCCAAGTCGCCGCTGAGATCCGGGTTCTGGGCAAAGCTGCCGCTGTCATCGGGCACGAGGGGTTGGCCTCGCGTCATATCGGTAGGTCCGGGTGTTCTTGGCCCGCTCATTGCATAATTCGGCAACGGCGTCAACGGGGTGGACTTTTTCTTGCAACCGGTAGCCATCGTCATCGCCAGCGCAACTACCAGCAGGTAGGTCAGTTTGTATGCTTTCATTTTTTGATTCTTTCTTGGGAAGGGCTATTTCGCCCAACTGGGTTGTGAATTGCTTCCCGAACCAGAAATTCGGGAGACATCTTTGACTTGTTTCGTGGGCACGTCAAGCAAAGACAAACGGCGTCCGCCCCCGCTCCGGCGCGCGAAAATCACCGTCCGGGAGTTCGCCGCCCAGGACGGATCCTCGCCGCTGACCAGCAGGGTGGCCGTGCCGCCCGACGACGGGATGACGCAAATTTCGAATCCGCCCATCTGTGCCGTGAACACGATCCACTTGCCGTCCGGCGACCAGTCCGGCTCGGACGGGTTCGAGACGCCGCTCGTAGCGACGCGCTGAACCGGCCCGCCCGCGGCGGGGACTTTGCACAAGGTCCGTCGTCCATTGATCTTCGTGGCGAAACAAATCCATTGTCCATCCGGCGACCAGCAGGGGGAGGATTCGTCCTCCTTGTTTTTGGTCAACTGCTTCAAGCCGCCGCCGTTCAGGTTGCCGACCCACAGGTCCACCGCGCCGCTCTTGCTCAGGATCATCGCGACCTTCGACCCGTCGGGCGATGGGGCGGGACTCAGGTTCGAGCCGGGGTAGGCGGCCACCACCGACCGCTGGCCCGTGCTCAGGTCCTGCAGGAGAATGTCGGGATTGCTGGACCGATACGACGTGTAGCAAAGCGCCAGCCGGCCGGGCACCCAGGCCGGCGCGGCCACGATGGCGTTGTCATGCGTGATCGCCTGGGCGCCGTGGCCGTCGAAATCCGCCACGTAGATTTCCCCGGCTTTGCCGGTGTCCACCTTCAGGGCGATTTTCCTGGATTGCTCCAGCGGTTTATGGATCGCCATGCCGAGTGAACGGATGAAATCCTCCACGAACGCGTGGGCCTGGCGGCGCAGCGAGCCGCCGGTGTAACTGCGGTTGACCTTCACGGCGTTGCTGATGCGGTCGGTCGCGCGACCGACCAGGTTGCCGCTGTTGCTGCCGCTGAGGAGATACTGCGCGGCGTCCGGCGCTGTGAAGCTGAAGCCCTGCACGTAGAGATCGAACTTGATCACGTCTTCCGCTTCGCCGGTGAAGCCGCTGATCGAAACGGGAACGGGCTTGGTATTACCCGGCTCAATGGTCTCGATGATCTTAATCTGTCCCGCGGCGAGTGAGGCGAAGAATACTCCAAGTGCCGCGAGTGTGAGGCTAACGTGTCGGTTGTTTTTCATCCAGCAAGGGTACGGGGGTTAACTTCAAATGTGATTTCCACGGTCCGCTCTGAATCTTTACTGTCTGCAGGGAGCGGCACGGCTTTCTTGATTCGGTTCAATAGGGACTGGACCGACGCGTCCACCAAGGGTTTTCCCGATGACCGCTCAATTCGGGATGAAATCACAGTGCCGTCCCGCCCAATTGTCACACTGACTTTTACGTAGGTAGTTTCGTCCGTGGCGCCGGCAGGTACGGTGCCGGCCCAAGCCTTGGCGTAAAGGCTTTTGACCGATTGCAGAAAATTCGCGTAAGTCGGCCCGCCACCTCCGTATCCGGGCATTTCAACCTTGGTGCTGGAGGACAGTCCGCTGCGAAGACCTTGCAGGGCGCTCTTGATCTCGGCGCTTCGCCGCGCGTCCTCGCGCGCTTGCGAATCGTTATTGGATGCCGGTGGCTTTGACTTCGTGGATGACGTGCGGGCAACGGGTTTAAGGCTCTCCTTGGGTAGAACAACTTTCCTCTTAACCGGCTCAAGGGACGGTTCGGGCGTCGGCGCAGGTTCTTTCGGCTCCGGTGGCGTTGGTTTGGGTGGGGTAACCGTTCGCTCCGTTGCCGGCGGAGCGGGTGCCGGCGCAGGCGGCGGCGGGGCTGGAGCCGGATTGCCAGGGGTCGGTTCCACCATTGCATCGGTGGTGATCATGGGAATGATCTCGATTACTGGAAGGGCATCCTCCGACCTTTCCCGGGACGCAAGAAAGGCCGGCCCGACGAAAAGGATCACCAGCATGAACAGGTGGAAGCCCGTCGAGGCGAAGAAGCACTTTTTTTGCAGACGGTTCATCGGGTGCCTGGCGGTTCGGTGCGCAGCGAGAAGCGGGTGATGCCGTTGCGCTGGCAGGCGTCAATCACCGCGTACAAGTCCTTGTTCCGTCCGTTCTCGTCGGCGCGGATGTAAACGACAATGTTCGGATTGAACTTGAACCATCGCACCAGGGAGGTCTCCAGCTCGGGCAGCGTCATCCGCTTGCGGTCCAGCAGGAAGACTCCCTGGGGGGTGATCTCCACGGTGCGAATGTCGCGTTTGTCAATGCGCTTGTCCGGCTGCCCGCCGGTGGGTAGTTTCAAGTCAATGGATTGGTCCTGAAACGGCGTCGTGATGACGAAGATGATCAACAGCACGAACGCCAGGTCCAGCAGCGGGGTGATGTTGATTTCACTCAACGTCACCAGCGCGGTTCTTTGGGAAAAGCGTCGCATGTCTTCTCAATGCCGGTATTTCTTCAGCAACTCGTCCGGCGCCAGTTTCTCGGGCGCGGGCGACGGCGTTTTGGCCTCGTGGCTGGCGTGGCGCAAGTGCAGGGTGCCCCAGACCATGAGCGCCACCGTCACCAGGGCAATCGAAACGCCGGTGATCCCGATCCGGCGGCGCGCCCACCCGAGGAAACGGTCCCAGCCCTTGCGGTGCAACGCGGCGCCGCAGCCGGAACAGACGGAAGCCGCGCGTTCGTTGCCCTGGCCGCAGTTGCGGCAGGCGACCCGCAGATGCGCGCCACACTTGCGGCAGTGGTTGCGGGCGCGGCGCGGGTTCACGTGACCGCACTTGGCGCACGTCAGACCGGTTGCGATGGCCGCTTCAGCTACCATGGTTTTCCTCGTCCGCAAGATACTCCGTTTCCATCTTCGAAACCAGTTCCTGCGCGAAGTTGTCCAGCTCGACCGTCAGAACGCGCAGGTTGTGCACCAGCCAGTTGTAACCAAACATGGACGGAATGGCCACGAGCAGGCCGGCCACGGTCGTGACCAGGGCGGCGGCCACGCCGGGGGCCATCGCGGCCATCGTGGCGCTGCCGGTTCGCGCGATGCCGCTGAAGGTGCTCATGACGCCCCAGACGGTGCCGAGGAGTCCGAGGAAGGGCGCGCCGCTCACGGCGATGGCGAGCAGAATGAGGCCGGACTCCAGTTTCAAGGCTTCCTGGGCCACGGCGTTTTCCATGCTGCGCTTGACGTGTTCCATGCCCTTGAGCGAAACGTGCCGTTTGCGATTGCCGGCGGCATCCTTCAACCGCGCGTCCAGTTCCAGGCTGCCCGCCTGATAGACCATGAACAGCGGACAACCCTCGGCCTGGATGCGGCGATCGAACATGTCCAGCACCTTGTTTTGCGTCTTAAATTCCGTGGTGAAAAACTGGTTGAGCTTCTTGGCGCGCCGCATCTGGAGGGCCTTGGAGGTCATCACCGACCACGCCACGATGGAGAACAGGAGCAAAACGACGATGATGACCTTCGCCTCGGGCGTGGCCCGATTCCAAATGAAAATGAGTTCGTAGTCCTCCGCCCTGCTGACAGCGGCTCCCACGACAGCAAACATACATGGTACAATCATCATACCGGGTACCTAACTTGGTCGTGAGGAACCGACTTTTTCGCCCAAGCTACCAACCGACGCGCACTTTGTTCGACTTAGTTTCTACCAACGTGTTCGGAAAAAGCAAAATCTTTTTATTCACAAAATGAAGCGGTCGTCACCCCGGACCTTCGGCCGGCCGAAACGGCTGATCCCGCCGCGACCGGGTTACGGTCGCAACCGGAAGAACTGCGACGGCACAACCGGGTTGACGTTGACACTGACCGTCCGGTTTGTGCCGTCGTCGGAGGGGGCGTTCGTCACCGGCGTCCAGACGATGGCAGGGGTGAGGTTGGTCGTCGCTTCAAGCATGAAACCGGCGGAAGCGGAACTGGGCCAGCTCAGCAGCAGCACGCCGTCGGTGACCGAAATCGCCAGCTCGGGTGGCGACGCCGTCCCGCCCGCGCCCAACGCCACCCGGTAAAACCGTTTTGCCGTGCCGCCCATCATCGCGTCCACCTTGGATGCGGTGCCGCTGTTGGCCGTCACGTCGCCCGGCAGGTCGGACCACGTCGGGGCGTCCAACGCGTTCTTGTATTGCACGTGGTAGGTCTTGCCCGGCACGGAAGTCCACTCGATCTCGGTGCTGACCCCCGACAACGGCGTGACGCGGATGATTTTGAAAACCGACGCCGCGTTGTTTGGCAGCGTGCCAGCGAGGAATTCGGCGAAGTCGCTCATGCCGTCGAGGTCGTAATCGCCGGTGCCGTTGCGGGCGAGCGTTCCGAAATACTGCTGCTCCCATTCATCGGGCAGGCCGTCGTGGTCGGAATCGCCGCCGGGCACGATGGCCGCGCCGGGAACGGTGGCGGCGCGCTGGAGCAGGTTGCCGGCGTTGTCGTAAGTGTAAGTGTGGGAAGCGCCGTTGGTGTAGGCGGCCGAGGTCAAACGGCGGTCGCTATCATAGCCGTAGTAAATGACGGCACCTTGCACACAATGGATTGCCGTCAGCAGAGCGGCAATCAGCACGCCGCGCGGGATAGAGCGAAACACCCGGCGATTCGCCCAAGCCGGAAGTCGGGAGCGCGATGCCGATTTCACATGGGCTTTCCGGTTGGTCATTTGTTGTGCGCCTCCTGTTGGGCGGCGGGATTGGGTCGGGCCGGCGGCGGCATCGGAGCCGGCGGCGGGGGAGTGCCCGTGCCGAACCACCAGTCATCCAACCCGACTACGTCGAGAAACGCGTAACCGAACGCATTGAAGGTTTCGCCCACCCCTTGCGCGGTGAACTTCGGCGCCGCGTTGGCCGCGTCGTCGCCGATGCCGTGGACGACTTCCAGCACCACGCCGTATTTGCCGGATTCAATCGCTTGTTCATAGGCTCGACCCGCGCGGGCGTCGCCAAAGAGGGCTTCGGGAGCACGGTAAACCTGCATGATAGAATGTTGAAAGTTGCCGCCCGTGGCGCCGTCCACAAAGGCGAACGGAGTGGAGGCGGCGCCCAATGCAAACCCGGCCACCACGTTCGCGGCGCCGCGGCCACCCGAGGCGAGGTAGCCTTTCCCCTCGTCCCGCGCTTGGCTGAATTCGCCGTAGAAATCAATCACCCCGCCCGCGACGTTCCCGGCCACATCCGCGATCTTGGTGGCGGTTTCAAACTGCCGGACCTGGCCGAAGATGTAACTGTAGTCGCCCGATTTGCCGAGGTCCGGCACCAACGCGTTTGCCTTGTCCGTCAAAGCGTACGTCATCCAGCGGTCCAGGCCAATCTTGGTGGATTCCGCGATGGCGTCCGAGATCACGCCCGGATCAAGGAACGTGAAAACCGGCGCGTCTATCTTTTGCAACGAAGAATTCTGCGGCGACGTGTAATGGAAGGGATTCAACTGCCCGCTCTGATACAAATTCGCCGCGCGGTTGAATCCGCGTTGCACCCAATACGGGTCCGGCACGAGAAACCGGGCGGTGGACGTGTCATACCATTGATTGCCCGTCCTGGAGATTCCCGAACCAGCCGGGCTGTAAACGCCGTATTGGCCAAGGTAGGTGAACGGCTGCGTGCTGTTGCCCGTATGCGCAAGCTGTTGCCCGAATGGCCCCCAGGCGTAGGTGTCCGTCACCACCCCCGCCGCGTCCGTCAGGGCAATGGTGGAACCCTCGCGATCAAAATGATAATGATGCACCGCGTTCCCCTGGGTCGGGTCAATCGAATACAACAACGTTCCCGCCGGCGACCAGATGAAAAAATTGACGAACTGCCCCGTGTCCTGATTGCGTTCGGCCACGATGGGCCGTTGACCCAACGCGCCGTGATGGAAATAGCGCATCGTCTGACCGCCGTAAGTGCATGAAACCATGTCGCCAATTCCATCGTAACCAAACGACCACACGCCGGCGCTCTTCAAACGCGAATTGTCGTCGTAGGTGTAAGTGCGCCCAGGCGCCATCGTGAGCCGTCCGCACAGATCGTAGCCGTAACCGGGATTGCTGATTTGATGGGCCGGATCGTAGGTGAACGTATCCAGGTCCGGCGTCACAAAATCCTGCGGGTTCAACAACCCGGAGAAGCTGGTGCGGATCGGGTCGTTCACCGCGTTGTAATCATGCATCGTGTCCAGCAGGTATGGAAAATCTCCCTCGGTGGTTTGCGTGACGCGCCCGGCGTCGTCGTAGTAATGCCGCGTGTCCACGTTGTTGGGGCGGTTGACCAACGAGAGCCGGTTGGCCGGGTCGTAACCAAACGTGATCAGCGTGCCCGTGAGCGTGTCCTGCACCGACGTCAGCCGGTCCAGGTCATCGTAGCCGTAGTTGACCGTGAATGCGTTGTTGTTGTAGCTGACGCTGGTGAGCCGTCCGCCCGGATCGTGCGTCGCGCTCCAACTGAAACCCGCCGTCAGCTCCCAATCAAACCGCCCTTCCGCATCCCAGGAAAAGTCCACCGGATCGGAACCGACGACGTTGGTCAACCGATTGAGCGCGTCGTAGGCGTAGCGCAAATCCGTTCCATCGGAGAATTGCCGGCGCAGCAGGTTTCCCGACGCATCAAACGTGTTGGTCACACTGGCGCCGTCGGGAAACTCGATGCGCGCCAGCCGGCCCCGCATGTCGTAAGCGTAACGGTTGGTTCGATTCAGCGGGTCCGCCCGCGACTTGAGCCGTCCCATCGGCGTGTATTCGAATCGCCAGATGCCGCCATTCAGATCGGTCAATTGTGTCAACAAGCCCAGCGCGTTGTACGCAAACGCCGTGCTGCCCACGCCTGGCTCCGTCGCTTCCTTGAGCCGCCCGCGCGCGTCGAATTCGTACTCGAAGCTCCGGCCCAGCGCATCCACCACGTTGGTGACCCGCTGGAGCGCGTCACGATAAAACCGGACCGCGTGACCGAGCGCGTCCGCCACGCTGCTCACGTAACCCAACGGATCGAATTCATAACTCGTCGCCCTCCCCTGGGGGTCCGAGAGCGATGTCAACAACCGTTCCTGGTCGTAACCGAAGCTCCACGTCTGGCTGCCGTCCACCGTGTGGCTGGCCAGCCGCCGGCGGTCGTCGTAATCGAAAGTTGTCGTCACGCCGTTGCGGTTGGTCGTCCCCGCGAGCAACCGCCGCGAATCGAACGCCCATCCCACACTGTGCCCGATCCGGTCGGTGGCGCGCACCAACCGATCCATCGCGTCGTAGGCAAACTGCATGTCCTGGCCGGTCGCATCCGTGACGTTCGTCACGTTGCCGTTCTGATCGTACGCCAGCGCGGTGGTGAAACCGCGCGGGTCGGTGATCGAAACCAGCCGATCATTCGCGTCATACACTAGGCGCAAGGTGCTGCTGTCCGGGTGGACGACATTCGTGAGCCGCCCGAGCGAATCGAACTGGTAACTCGTGATGCCGGTTTCCGAATCGCGGCTGGTGGCGACGTTGCCCTTGACGTCATAGGTAAAAATGAACGCGCCGCCCGTCGGATTGGTGGCGGTGAGCAATTGCCCGCGGCTGTTGAACGTGAAGTGCCACTGGTTGCTGCCACGGTCGGTGTAACGGATGACATTGCCGCCGGCGTCGTAGTCATACTGCTCGATCGAACCGTCCGCGTGCGTCACCCGGATCAGGTCGTAAAACATGACGCCATTCACGGTGCGGTTCGTGTAAGTGTAAACGGACACCGTGCCGTCGGCGTTCGTGACCGCCGCGAGCTGCCCGCTTGGCGCGTGGACCGTCGCGAACGTCAATTCGCCCATGCGGTCGTACAAACCGGTGCGTTGCCCCGCGAGGTTGTAGCCCAAATCCACTTCGCGATTTTCTTCATCGAAGAAAGACCGCAAATCGCCCTCGTCGCTGTGCCGGTCGCGCCGGCTTTCACCGGTGGGATCGGTGACCGTGGTCGTGTCGCCCGCATAAGTCAGCGTCACCGCGTTGCTCAAGGCGTCGGTTTGTGTGATGACCTGACCCGTGGCGTTAAACGTCTGGCGGTAAGGCGTGTTGCCCCGCGGCCGCGTCAATGAAGTCATCAGCGCCAGCCCGCCACTGGCTGAGGTGTAATTGCAGGACGCCACAAATCCCAGCGCGTCACGCACCAGTCGCAGCAGGCCGTTGGATTGGGTGAAACTGACCGACCGCAAGCCGTCCGTCACGTTGGTCAACAGCCCGCCGCCGTTGTACTGGAACGCGAACATCCGACCCAACGCGTCGTTCACGGTCGCGAGCATGCCGTTGCTGTAGGAAAGGCTGTGTGTGTTACCCCGGCCATCGCTGATGGCGGTCAGTTGCCCGTTCGTGCTGAACGTGAAGAAACGTTGCGACATCGGGTCGCCCAGCGTGTAGTTCGACGCGGTGGAGGCCAGTTGGTAGGGCACATCCACCCGGCCAGTCAGCGTCCAGCCGCCGTTGGTCGCCAGCGCGAAATTGATGACGCGCCCCAGGGCCGTGGCGATTTCGACGGTGTTGCTGGTGGCCGTGAGTTTCATTTCGAAATTGTGCAGCCAGTTTGTGCCCAGCCGCCCAGCAATGCGCCCGTCGCGCGCGAGGAACGCGGCGTAGTACCGCTGAAACCGCAGCGGCAACGGCCCGCCAAGAAACAGGTCGGGCGCGAACAGCTCATAGAGTTCGCCGGTCAACGTGCTGATGGGATGCTCCGCCTCGCCTGCGTTCGCTGTGTTCGCCACGGATACCGGCGCCGCCGGGGCCGTGCCGCAATCGCCCGTCGCGCAGGTGCCGCCCGAGAACGGCGACGTGTCATTGTCGTCCACGGTCAGCGTGAAGGAGTAGGAATAATCGCGCACCAGCAGTGGAGCTTTGACCTGGAGATCGAGCGAGCCAAACCCGTTGTAAGCGCCGACATACGCATCCACAAACCATCCTCCTTCCTGGCACTGCTCCGTGTAGGGCGTGTAACGGCCATTGACTTCGACCCGGGCGGACTTGTTCGCCGGCCCGTTGGCGCCCAGGGTCAGGTCCGTCCCGGAAGCCCCGTCGCACACGGCCGAAAAGAGAAACCCGGCGTTGAGCGCGCCGAACTTCCGGCGGATGGGAAGCTGGCCGATGTCGAAGAAGTTACAACCCGACACCTTGAGTTTGCCAAGCGTGAGCGTGCCAAAGTCGCTGATGCCATCGCCGAGAATGTCGCGAAAACGACATTCGTTGACGTAATTGCCGGTGGAATTTCCGGTGAAGTTCAGGCCGTTGCCGGTCAGTCCATAGCCCGCCCGCGCCCAGCCGAATTGAATGTCATTAAAGCAGCCGTTCAGCCCGTTGTGAACCCGCATCCCGTCCCCGGCGCCGCCGTCCAACGTGAGAAAATAGTTGCCGTTGCCGCCATTCCAGCCGGACGCGCCGAACGGCCCGGGCGGGGCTCCTGCCGGCGGTGTGCCCGCAACCTGGTGCGTCCCGTCGCGCAATTCCAACAACGGCGGCGTGCCGTAGCGCGCGATCGCTTCCGGCGACTTCAGCTTCAAGCCGTCAATCACAACCAAGATGTTCGCATTCGCCGGGTAAATGTTGACGTCCCCGATGATCGGCGGCAGCGGGCTTTCCAGGCTGATGCGATGAAATCCGTTCGCGAAGGAGAACACGAGGTTGTCCGCGTTGGTGCCCACGAACAGGTTCACCGCGAGGATCGCCGCGCGCAACGTGCCGGGGCCGTCGTCCGCCGTGTTGGTGACGAGCATAGTCAATCCCGGCTGAGTGCCCGCCGCCTTGATGGACGGGCCAAACTCGGACGTGTTCCCCGCCGGGTCGGTGGCCGTGGCCGACACGAACTGGCCGAGCGGCGCCGTGGCAAAATTGGTGATGAACGCCGCGTTGCCGTTGCCATCGGTCGTCACGAAGCTGCGGCCCAAAAAGTTCCGGCCCTCGCCGTTCGTGACGCTGTCACGATCCAGGTTCGCGTAGAAATCGAGCTGGTATTGGAGGTTGGTCCCGCTGTTGAGCATTCCAGAAATCGTGACGTTGCTCGCGGTCATCGTGACGTTGGTGAGGAGCGGGAAGTTCTGCCGCAGGTTCGCGCCCGTGTCGCCGTCGCCGGTGTCGTTGCCTGTGACGCCGTCGGGGATCAGATCAATCCCCTGCTGGCCGTTCTCGAAAATCCGGTTGGCGCTCACCGTGTTGTTCGCGCCGTTGCTGACCGTGACGCCGTCCGCGCCGTTGAACGCGATGAGATTGCGCAAGCCGGTCAGCGTCTGCTCGAACGTCGCGTGCCAGGCCAGCAGTCCCATGCCGCTCTGGCGCGGTTCGCCGACGATGTTGTTGCTCGCGCCGGTGCCGAGAAAAACGCCCGCGCCGCCGTTGGCCATGCCCGCGCCGTTGGGCAACACGCCGATGAAATTGCCCTGAACCGCATTGCTCACCGCGCCCGCGCCGCTGATTTCCACGCCGGACCCGCCGCTGCCTGCAATGTAATTGCGCGCAGCTTCGCCGCCACCGATGACGTTGAACGGCGCGCTGTTGATCCAGACGCCGCCCGCGACGTTGGTAAACGCCGAAGTCCCGTCCGGGGCCGGGCCGATGAAATTGTTTTGCACGAGGTTTCCCGCCGCGCCCGACCCGGTGATCCACACGCCGCGCCCATTGTGGCCGGAAATCGTGTTGCGCTGCGCGGGGAGCACGCCGCCAACGCGGTTGCCGGGCGCATTGCTCACGACAACGCCGCTGCCGTTGTTGCCGGTGATGAAGCAGCCCTCGACGACGTTGCTCGCGCTGAAGAGTTCGATTCCGTTCGCGCCGCCGAAAAAGCTGTTGAAGTCGGAGATGATCAAACCGCGAATGACGTTGCCGGGTTGCGTGAACTGGAAACCGCTCGTGCCCGCGCCTGCTTGCGAGCCGTCGAGGATGATCTGGCGCACCGCGTTGTCGGCGTTGGTCGAGGTATTCGGCGATGAACCGGGCTGCGTGAACCCGTCAATGTTCAGCGGCTCGGCGGGCGGCGGCAACGGCGAGAAAATCGTGAGCCAGTGCGGACCGGGGCCGGGAATCGCAAACTGGACCGTGTTGTTGGATGAGGCCGGATTCAACGCCGCGTCCTGCAACACCTGCCGCAATGAGCCGGGGCCGAAATCAACCGGCGTCGTCACGACCAACGCGATGGGAGGCCAGGTGCTCGCGGCTGTGAACGCGGGCGAAAACTCGCTGGTGTTGCCCTCCGGGTCAGTCGCCGTCGCCGTGATGAACCGGCCCACGGCGCGGACGGGAAGCGTGAGGTTGAAATTGATGTTGCCGCCACCGCCTGTGGTCACGTTGGTCGAGCCGAGGAACTGCTGTCCCTCGCCGAAGCCGGAGAAATCGGCGGCGACGCTGGCAAAGAACTCAATAGTGAACTGCGTGTTCGGCAGGCTGTCGAGCACGCCGGTAATGTCCGTCCGGTTGGTGTGAATCGTCGCCGCCGTGAGGATCGGATAATTCTGCAACTGGTTCGCCCCCGAGTCGGCGTCGGTAAGATCGTTGGTGCTGGCGCCATCGGTCCCGAGATCAATGCCCAACGCGCCATTGCCGAAAATGGTGTTCCCGCGAATCGGGCAGTTGGTGGTCTCGATACCCGACACGCTCACACCTTGCGCGGTGTTGAAGGCGATCAAGTTCCCCGCACCCGGCGCTGTGCCGCCGATGCGGTTCAGGCTCGAAAAGCTGGCGATGGAAACACCGATGCTGTTGGGTCGCGCCGCCTGCCCGGTGGCATCCGTGCCTAGGTAGTTTCCGAGCACGCTGTTCCCGGGCGAGGCGAGCACGATGCCCGTGCCATTGCCGGAGATGATATTGCGTGCGCCCGCATCCGCGCCGCCGATCACGGTGGACGAGGAGCTGGAGATGTAAATGCCGATGTTGTTTCCCAACGCCTGGCCCGTGGCGCTCAAGCCGATGCGATTGCCTTCGACGCGATTGGACACCCCGCCGGCGAACTGGATGCCGTAGTTGCCGTTGGCGGCAATGAGGTTGCCCGCGCCGGGTGTCAGGCCGCCGATTTGGTTGCCGGAGCCCAGCACGTAAAGTCCCAATTGAGTGTTGGGCCGCCCCGAGTTCCCGGAGAAATCGGTCCCGATAAAATTGCCCTGCACGAGGTTGTTACTCGCGAGGGCTTCGAGGAACACGCCGTAGGTGTTCGCGGAAATGACGTTGCGCGCGGCGGGCGTCGGGCCGCCAATCAGATTGCCCGTGCCGGACACCAGGCGCAGGCCGGCGGTGAAATTCCCCAGTGTGCCGTTGGTCTCAGTCAGACCGAACACGCAGCCTTCCACCACGTTTTGCGCGCTGGAAATGGCGATCCCGAATGAGCAGCGTGTGAACGCCAGGCCGCGAATGATGTTGCCGTCGCTCGCCAGCGTGAGGCCGTCGAAAACGCCATTGGGGTCCAGGCGGATCTGGAGGTTCGCATTGAAGCCATTGCTGGCAGAGTTCGGCGCCGCGCCGGATTGCGTGTAGCCGTCCACGCGCGTGGGCTCGATGATCGCGGGCAACGGCGTGACGGGTCGGATGACGTGCGGGCCGGCACCGGGAATGGCGAACTGGATCACGTTGCGCGTGGCGCTCGGCGTGATGTTGTTGGTGTTGATGACTTCGCGGAATGAACCGGGGCCGGAATCGTTGGTGTTCACGACGGTGAAGGTCGTCGGCGCAAACGTGACCGGCACGGGGAAGCACGCGGAGAACTCAGACGTGTTGCCGTTGGTGTCCGTGGCCGTGGCGGTGACGTAACGGCCTTCAACCACAGCCGGCAACGTGACGTTGAAACTCGTGTTGCCGTTTCCGTCGGTAGTGACGCTCGTTGCGCCCAGATATTTTCGGCCCTCGCCGTAACCAAAGGTTTCGCAGACGAGGTTGGCGTAGAAATCGAGGTGGTAAGCGCGGTTCGTGCCGCTGTTCAAGAAGCCTTGAAGCGTTGTGTTCGTGGTGGTCGCGAGGCCGTTGGTGAGGGTGGGAAAATTTTGCGTGAAGTTTGCGCCGCCGTCGCCGTCGCCGATGTCGTTGAAGGCAATCGAGCCGCCGCTCCCGAGGTCAATGCCTTGCGAGCCGTTGTCGTGAATCGAGTTGGCGCGCAGGGCGTTGTTGGTCAGGCCGACGATCACGATCCCCGCCCCGCCGTTGTAGGCAATGACGTTGGGTTCACCCGCGCCCAGGCCGCCGACGTTGTTGTTCCCGCCGACCGAGCCGCTCAACCGCACGCCGCTTTGTCCGTTGGGCAACGGCGCGAGCCCCGTTGCATCCGTGCCGATGAAGTTGCCCCAAATCTGGTTTCCGGTCGGCGAGGTGAACGAACAATTGATACCGTCGGCGGTGTTGCCGGAAATGACGTTGCGCGCGCCGGGGGCCGTTCCGCCGATGATGTTCGTGCGCGCTTCCTGAAGATACACGCCGTGGTTGTTGGGCTTGGCGGTTGTTGCGTTGCGATCGGTGCCGATGAAGTTGCCGAGAATCTGATTGTTCATCGCGCCGGCGCCGTTGAGGTAAACGCCGTAGCCGCTGCCCATGCCGCTGATGACGTTGCGTTGCGCCGGCGTGTCGCCGCCGATGCGGTTGCCGACCGTGCCGCTCACAAGCACGCCGTAACTGAAGAAGCCCGGGAACATCGTCACGCCGTCGGCGTCCAGACCAAGAAAACAGCCTTCGACCGCGCACCGGCCGGGGGCGGCGATTTCGATTTCGGCTTGCGTGAATCGCGTGATGCTCATGCCGCGCACGGTGCAATTGGAACTGGCAACCTTCAGGCCGGTGGCCAACGACGAGTTTCCGTCGAGCCGGACTTGAATCACGGCGTTTTCACCGTTGCTCAACGTGTTCACGCTGGCGTTGGTTTGCGTGTAGCCATCCACGACGCATGGTTCGGTGAGCGACGGCAGCAGCGTGGCCGGGCTGATGAGGTGCGGGCCGACGCCGGGGATGGCGAAGGCGATGGTGTTGGGCGCGCCGTTGAAGGTGAGATTGTTCGCGTTGATGGCTTCGCGCAGGGAGCCGGCGCCCGCATCATTCGTATTGATCACGGTGTAGCTGGCGGCGGGCAGGAGCGACATGGCCAGAAACGCGGTCGAGAATTCGGAGGTGTTGCCATTCGTGTCCGTGGCGGTGGCCGTGATCCAACGTCCGCCTGTGGCGGTGAGCGGGAGATTGACGCTGAACGCCGCATTGCTGTCCGCGCCCGTCGTCACGGTGGTCGAACCGAGATAAACCTGACCCTCGCCATTCGTCGTGGTCGCATCGCGCGTGAAGCTGGCGAAGAAATCGAGGAAGAACGTGGTGCTGGGCAGCGAATTGTTCGTGCCTTGAATCAGCGTGTTGCCGACGCTCAAGACGGCGTTGGTGATGGTTGGAAAGTTTTGCCGGAAGTTCGCGCCGGTATCGGGATCGCCGGCGTCATTGGCCGTGATGCCGTCATTATCGAGGTCAAGGCCCAGTGCGTTGTTGGACCAGATGTTGTTTCCGCGAATGGCGTTGTTCGTGCCGCTCTGGACGTAAATACCGTCCTGGCTATTGAAGGCGATGCGGTTGCCCGCGCCGGAGTTGGTCGCGCCGATGAAATTGAAGCGCGCGTTGCTGGTGAAGAAAACGCCGTGGCCAAAGTTGCCGAGGTTGGTCGTGCCCGTTGCGTCCAAACCAATCCAGTTGCCCAAAACGAAATTGTTGCTCGCCGTCAAACCACTGATCTCGACACCGTCGCTTTGGTTGCGGGAAATCAAATTCCCCGCGCCGGGCGACGCACCGCCGATGATGTTGTTCGGCGCGCCGTTCAGGTAAACGCCGTTGGCGCTGTTCCGGCGATCCAGCGTGCCCGCCATGTCCGGGCCGATGAAATTTCCCTGGATGACATTGCTGAGCGTGGTGACGCCCGTGACTTCCACGCCGTCGCTCGAGTTGGCGGAAATGATGTTCCGTTCCGCTGCCGTCGTGCCGCCGACGACGTTGAAGCGCGACCCGGAGAGCAGTACGCCGTTCTGCGAATTGGCAACCGCCCCGTTGGTCAGGCTCAAACCGATGACATTGCCGATGACGAGATTGTTGGTCGCGTTGGGGCCGTTGATGGAGACGCCGTTGAATTGGCTGCCGGAGATGAAATTCCGTTGCGTGGCAAAAATGCCGCCGATGATGCAGTTCGCCGAATTGGTGAGGAGAATGCCTTCACGCGAGTTTCCCTGGTCAACCGTGCCCGCAAGGCTCAAACCGATGAAGTTCCCCTCGATCGCGACGCCGCTGGAATTGGTCACTTCGATGCCGTCGCCCGCGAATCGGTTGATCACCAGGCCGCGGATGACCGAGTTGCTGGTACGAATGCGCAACCCGTCCAGGCTTCCGGCGACGTTCAAGCCGGTCAATTCCACGATGGGCAATCCGGCGTAGCCCGGTTGAGTGGTCGCGTCCATGACCACCGGATTCGTGATATCGGGGAGCGTGTTGGTAGTCACGATGGTCGTCGTGGCGTTGGTGATGCCGAAAACAATGGAGTTGGTGCCCGGCGTCACGTTGGCGTCCAGCATCGCCTGGCGCAGCGAGCCGGGGCCGGTGTTGTTGGTGTTGACGACCGTGAAGGTGGCGGCCGAGACGCAGTGTGTGCTGACGAGGACCAGAAACCCGACCACTCCCTCCGGCAGACCGCGCAGGCTCGCAGGATGTTTCCTTCCCGCCCGCCCCGGGTTTTCGGCGGAAATGCAAAACGGGCTGTTGAACGGCGACTTCACTTGAAATGACGCGGGGGTCAACGTCCGCGGCTTTTCTGGATTATGGAGTCTGTTTATCATGATAAGCGGTCGGCTGCATAGGAAAAATTTGAAAAACTTTTTCACCGCGGCATTGGCCACGGGACTTCCGCCCGGAAACCCCGCCTGGAAACCCGCTTTACTCCCGGACGGATTGCGTCATCTTACTGCCATGAAAAAGTGCCTGCCGATGTTGCTCGCGTGCTGCGTGTGTGCCGGGGTCTTCCTGACGCCCTCCGCGTCCGCCGCCGAATCCAAGACGGCTTACACGCCTCCGGGGCAGCAGTTTGCCGAGTCGGTTTCCACGCTGACCGGTGTCGCCATCTCGCCGTTGCTGGGCACGAGCGCTTATGGCGCGGTGAAATACTTCCGCACCGACAAGGACAAGCGCGCCAACCTGCCCTGGTTTGCACAGCCGTGGTTCTGGGTGCCCGCGCTGCTGCTGGTCGCCGCCTGTTTTGTGAAGGACACGGCCGGCACGGCGCTGCCGACCGCGGTGAAAAAGCCGTTGGACATTGCGGAATCGGTCGAAAATAAGATCAGCGGGCTGGTCGCCACCGGCGCGTTCGTGCCGTTCGTGGTGATGATGATGAACGACTCGGGTTCGTCGTCCACCGGCCTCAGTTCGATGGGTTTCGCCGCCGTTGACCTCTCGTGGCTTTACAACATCATCATGGTGCCTGTGGCGATGATCGCGTTCTTCATCGTTTTTCTGGCGTCCAATGCCATCAACATCCTCATCCTGCTCAGTCCGTTCACGACGGTGGACGCCGCGCTCAAGTCATTTCGGCTGGCGATTCTCGGCACCGTGGCGGGCAGCGCCTGGGTTAATCCGTGGATCGGCGCGGCGTGGGCGGTCATCATCATCCTGATTTCCTGGCTCATCGCGGGTTGGTCGTTCCGGCTTTCGTGGTTTGGCTCGATCTTCGCGTGGGATTTCTTCACGTTCCGGCGCAACCGTTTCACGCCGGATGCGAAGGCGAACAAAATGTTCCTAGGCCGCAAGATCAACAGGGTGCCAACCCGCACCTACGGCCGGCTCGCACGCAACGAGGCCGGCCGGCTCGTGCTGCAATACCGTCCGTGGTTGGTGCTCCCCCTGCGCACATTGGAACTGCCCGAGGGAAGCTACGGGCCGGGGCGCGGCCTGTTTTATTCCGAAATTTTGTCCATCCAGGGCGAAGAGGCCAATACCGTCATGCTTTTGCCGCCGCGCTACCGCGGACATGAAGAAGCGCTTGAGAAAATCTACGGCCTCGCCGCGACACGCGACGTCGGCATCCGCGCCGCATGGAAGTGGTTCAAGGAATTGTTCACGGGCAAGACGCAGCCGGCGGCGGCGTGACCGGAAACAACTGTGAAATCAGAAAGCCACCCTCACCCCGGCCCTCTCCCATCCGATGGGAGAGGGAGAATCGTCGTCAGCCGGTCGGCGAATCGTACCCGCTTGGAATCTCCACTTGACGCGCTTTGCTGTTCCCTCTCCCGTCGGACGGGAGAGGGTCAGGGTGAGGGTCATGGCATTTGTATCCATCAATGACCGCGAATCGCGCATTCATCTCCTTCAACAACATCACCAAACGCTTCCCGGGCGTGCTCGCGCTGGACGGCGTGACCTTTGGCGTCGAACGCGGCAGTTGCCACGCGCTCATGGGCGAAAACGGCGCGGGCAAAAGCACCCTCGGCAAAATCCTCGCCGGCGTTTATGTCGCTGATGGGGGTGAGGTTCATCTCGACGGCAGGCCAATTCACACGCCCAATCCGCTGGCCGCCCGCAAGCTCGGCATTGCGATGGTGCACCAGGAACTTGCGTTTTGCCCAAACCTCACCGTCGCGGAAAACCTTTGCCTTGGCGATTTGCCGTCGCGCGCGGGCTGGCTCGACCGGCGACGGATGCGCGACAAGGCCCGCGCCATGCTCAATGAAATCGAGGCGGACCTGCCGCTGGACGTGCCCATCAGTGAACTGTCCACGGCGCAGGAGCAGATGGTCCAAATTGCCGCCGCGCTCGGGACGCGCGCGCAGGTCATCGTGATGGACGAGCCGACCAGTTCGCTGTCCGTGCGCGAAAGCGAGCACCTGTTCGGCCTGCTCGACCAGCTCAAGCAACGCGGCATCACGGTCATTTACGTTTCCCACCGGTTGGAGGAAATCTTCCGGCTGTGCGACACCATCACCGTGCTGCGCGATGGCCAGCACGTCGCGACCGAAAAAATCTCCGAGACCAACACTGAACGCATCATCCACCAGATGGTCGGGCGCGAAGTGAAGCAATACAGCTCGCAACACTTGTCGCGTCCGCTCGGCGACGAAGTGCTGCGCGTCGAAAACCTCTCGTCGGCCGGCAAGTTCAGCAACGTCAATTTTACGTTGCGCAAAGGCGAGATTCTGGGGTTTGCCGGCCTGGTGGGCGCGGGCCGCAGTGAAATCGCCCAGGCCATCTTCGGCGTTGATCCGAACGCGACCGGAAAAGTTTTTGTTCGCGGCAAGGAAATGCCGTTGGGTTCAATTACCACGGCCCTGTCGTCGGGAATTGGCTTTCTGCCGGAAGACCGGAAGCGCATGGGTTTGGTGCTCTCGATGAATTGCCGCGAGAACACCTCGCTGGCAATTTTGCCGCGCCTGAGTCTCGGCGGCTTTGTCAAACGCGGACAGGAACGCTCAATCGTTCAGCGCTACAACGAGCAATTGCGCGTCAAGACGCCTTCGATGGAGTCGGGCATTGACGGCTTGAGCGGCGGCAACCAGCAAAAGGTCGCGTTGGCCAAATGGCTCGCGCGCGAATGCGACATCCTCATCGTGGACGAACCGACGCGCGGCGTGGACGTGGGCGCAAAGGCGGAAATCCATCGCCTGCTCGATGAACTAGCCTGCCAGGGCCTGGCGTTGATGGTCATTTCCTCCGAATTGCCCGAAGTGATGAACCTGAGCCGCCGCATCATCGTGATGCGCGAAGGCAGCATGGCGGGCGAACTGGCGCGGGATGAATTCTCGCAGCCGAACCTGATGCGCCTCATGGCGGGGCTGGAAGCGAAGGCGGCGTAAGCTTTGGTAGCAGCCGACGCGAGGCGCATTTCAAGAGCAACACCCAACATCCAACATCGAACAACCAACCTCCAAAGGGACACCGGCGCTTTTCACTGGATGTTCGATGTTGGATGTTGAGTGTTGGATGTTTTCATGAGTTCCCGAACATCCGCCACAAACGCATCCACGTCTTCCGATGTCGTGTCCCAACTGCACATGAGCCGCGATTCGTCGAGCGAGACGACGCCGGTGTAGAACTTCCAACCGCGCTCGTGCATTTGCTTCTCGACCGCAGCCGGCATTTTCGCAAACACGCCGTTGGCATCGACCGGATACGAGATGTCCACGCCGGGAATCGCGCACAGGCCGGTTTCCAGCCGCTTCGCCATTTGATTCGCGTGCCGGGCGTGACGCAGCCACGCGCCGTCCTGCAACATGCCCACCCACGGCGCGGAGAGGAAACGCATCTTGGACGCAAGCTGCCCGCCCTGCTTGCAGCGATAGTCGAACTCGCGCGCCAGTTCACGGTCGAAAAACACCACGGCCTCACCCACGGCGATGCCGTTCTTGGTCATGCCGAAGCACAACACGTCCACACCGGCTCGCCACGTGAGGTCCGCGGGTGCGACGTTGAGCGCGGCCACGGCGTTGGCAAAGCGCGCGCCGTCCATGTGAATGCGCAGGCCGAACCGCCGCCCTTCGCCGGTGAGTTCGCGCAATTCGTCGAGCGAATACACCGTGCCCATCTCGGTCGCCTGCGTCAGGCTCAACACGCGGGGTTTGGGATAGTGCATGTCGCTGCGCTTGTGAACCGTCCGGTCAATTTCGGCGGGATTGATTTTACCGTTCGTGCCGGCGAGCAGCAGAATCTTGCTGCCGTTGGAAAAGAATTCCGGCGCGCCACATTCCGCGGTCTCCACGTGCGCGCGTTCGTGGCACAGCACGCTGTGATAAGACTGGCAGAGCGACGCCAGCGCCAGTGAGTTGGCCGACGTGCCATTGAAGACGAAGAACACCTCGCAGTCCGTCTCGAACACTTCGCGGAGCAGATCGGCGGCTTTCTGCGTCCAGGAATCGTTGCCGTAACTGACTTCGTGGCCCGCGTTGGCTTCGGCCAGCGCCGCCCAGGCCTCGGGGCAGATGCCGGAGTAGTTGTCGCTGGCGAAATGGCGGCGGGGACGGTCCGGATGACTCATGCCCCGAAATGTAATAAAAGCAGCGGCGCGGGGAAGTTGGAAGTTACTCGAGCATCGCTTTTATCAAACCAGCGCAAAAAATTCTCGATTCGTGGCTTTCTGCGGCACGGGGTAAACTACGCGCGTGGAAATGGATTGGCCAGGAAATCCACGGCGAAATTGCCGAGAATTGCGGCTTGTCTCACGGGTCCGCCCTGTTCTACTTGCGGTGTCCGCTGGTCCCGTGCTGCGGGATTGTTGAAAGCGCAAAATTATGGAATGGGTTTTCATCGTCATGCTGGTTCTCGCGGTCCCGCTGATCCTCGTGATCTGGCTCATTGCGCGCACCGTCCAGGCCCACAGTCGCATCGAGGAACTTTCTCGGCGGGTTGGTGAATTGGAACTTGAGGTCTTCCGCCTGAAATGCGCCGCGGAGTCTGCTCCAGTGACGCAACCGGCACCCGCCCCCGAAACGAGCGTGGAGCAACCCGAGCCGATTCCGGCAGAACCGCTCGAAACCGAAATCACGGCGATCGCTCCAGAAACCGCTGAGCCGTCGCCCGTGCCGCCGATTATTCCGCCGCTGCCGCAAACACCACCGACGACAACTTTTGTTCCGCCACCAATCATTCCTCCGGCTGAACCCGTTCCAGAGCCTTCGCCGATTCCGGAAACTATCCTTATGCCGGTATCCGAATCCGCCTCCACGCCGCCGCCGCTCTTTGCGGCGAAAGCTGAAGCGCAACCAACCAGTGAACCGCCGCGAGAACCTGCGCCATCCGTCGCGGAGAAAGCGTCCTTTGAAATGCGCTTGGGAACGTATTGGGCCGTGCGCGTGGGCGCGGTGATGTTGCTGACGGGTCTGGCGTTTTTTGGAAACCTGGCCTACCAGAAATTCAGCGCGGGCGGGAAACTGGCCCTGCTCTACCTCGCGAGCGGCTTGTTGCTCGGCGCTGGCGCGTGGTGGCAGCGCAAGGTGGCGAAGGAGTCGCTGAAAAACTTCGGGCAGGTGCTTTTTGCCGGCGGGCTAGCGGCGGTTTACTTCACGACCTTTGCGGCGCATCACGTCGAGCAGTTGCGCGTCATTCAGAGCGCCATGCTCGACGGTTTGCTGCTGCTGGGCTGGGCGGGGTTCATCGTTTGGATTGCCGATTGCAGAAAATCCGAAGTGCTCGCGCTATTCGCCGTCGGGCTGGCGTACTACACCGGATTGATCTCGCACGAAATCGGCGCATTCACGCTTTACTCAAACCTCGTGCTGACGCTCGTCGCCGTGTTTTTCCTCGTGCGCAATCGCTGGGCGTGGCTTTCGTTCGCCAGCTTGGTGGCGACCTACGCGGCGTATGGTTTCTGGCGATTCTACCACAGCGGCGAATGGCGTTGGGCGACGCCCGGCGAGGGGCTCTGGCACGGTGCGTACTTTCTCATGTGCTATTGGGTCGCGTTCACCGCGGCAGTCTTCTTGTCCAAACATGAAAAGCTCGTTGGGCCGAATCGCGCCGGCTTTCTCACGCTGAACAACGGCGCGTTCTTCACGATGTTTCTGCTCACCATGATGCAGGTGCATCACGGCGGGTTCTGGAAGTTCGCGCTCGGCTACGGCACAGTCCTGCTCAGTCTGGTGGAATTGTCACGGCGACTTTTGCCGAACGAGCCGCTGACGAAAAAATCCTATCTCACGCAGGGTTGGCTGCTCGTCACCGTTGGCTTCATCGCGAAGTTCTCCGGTTTGCAACTTGCGCTCGTCCTCGGTGCGGAAAGCGTGGTGTTGTTCGTGCTCGGCACGCAACGGCGCAGTTTGATCCTGCAAATCGGCGCCTACCTCGCAGGCGCGATGGCGGTGGGGTGGGGTTTCGATGGCGTGGATCGTTTCGACCCGCACGGTCTGTGGCTGGGTGCGGCGCTCGGCGGCTTCATGGTGTTCAACGCATTCTGGTCGCGCCGCCAAATTGCGCCGGAGGCTCGCAACCAGTTTGGCGCCGTGCCCGCCTTTTTTGCGACGCTGGCGCTCGTTGTTTGGTGCTTCACCACCTGGCAAAACACCGAACAAAACCATTTCGGTCTGGTGTTGACCCTCGAAGCCTTGGTGCTGGTTCTTTCGCTTTACGTCCTGCGAATACCGGAATTGGCGCTGCTGGGACAAGGCTGCGTGCTCGTGGCGCAAGTGGTGTGGGGATTTAACTTTTCGGCCGGCACGGCGCAATTGACCGCGCTGGCTTTGGCCGCCAACGGTCTGGCGGCGTTGTTGCCGGGATGGAAGCGGAACGATCTGGCCCTCAAATCCTGCGGCTGCGTCTCCGCCGCGCTGGCCGGCGCCTGGGGAATTGCCGGACTGCAAAGAAATCTGACCACCGGGCTGCTCACCGGCGCGGCGCTCGCGGGTTTGATGCTGCTCCAGGCGTTTCTGGCGCATCGCCGAAGCTCCGTGGAACGTCCGGAATTGTTGCGCGCTGAACCAACCTATTTCAGCGCACTGCTCGTCGTGCTGGCCATCGCAACGACATGGTTCAATACGAGCGAGGCGAATTGTGGATTGTTCCTGGCCGCTGAAACGCTCGTGTTGACCACCTCGATTTATCTGCTGCGCGTGCGGGAAGTGACGCTGCTGGGGCAGTTGCTGTTGATGGCCGGGCACTGCGCGTGGCAATTCAACTTGTTCAGCCACGGTGCGCCGCCCTGGTGGAATCCGGCATTGATGATCGGCATGACGCTCGGCTTGGGCCACTGGTGGCAGAAACAAAAAGTCATGGCCGCGAAAACGGGCATGGCGCTTCAACTCGCGTTGTCACTCTTGTTTGTTCTGCTCGTCTGCACGTGGCTCGGAAAAGAATCCAGCGACACCACCTGGCTCATGCTCTCCTGCCTGCTCGCCGTGGCGGTGACGGTTTATGCGGCGGTGACCCGCGCGTGGTTGCTGGCGGCGTGCGCGCAACTCTTTCTGCTGCCGGGTTTGTGGATGTTCCTGCAACACCTCACGCGCGAAGGCAGCGCCAGGCTGCCCGCCCTCGTGCCCATCGCCGCCCTCGGCTTGCTTTCCATGGCAACGGTGACGTGGTTCAACCGGAAGCCGGACGCGAACCAACAAGTGCGCGAACCTCTGCTTCTGCTGGCTGCCGCGTATCGCTGGGTGGCCCTGACGATGTCGCTTTGGTGGGTGTTGGAATACGTCGCGCGGCGCGAACAGATCTGGGTGTTGATCGCGATTGGCGTTGTGGTGTTCGCATTCGCCGGCTGGCGCCGGAGCCGTGAGGCGCTGTGGTTTGGCGCGCCGTTCAGTGCGCTGGCGTTGCTGTTGCTTTGGGCGCGTTCGTTCGAGGCTTCGGGAAATGTTTATCTGCCGAGCGGACTGGCCATTCTCGCGTTGCTGGTTCAGCAACAGGCGGCCAGGCGATTGCCTGCACGCTACGACCTCGATTCACGAATTCACGCCGGCATCATCATCGTTGGCGGAGTGACCTTGTGGCGGTTCGTCTCGTGCTGGATCATGCAACACGGCGGCGGATTTTACCTGACGGTGAGCTGGTCGGTGCTGGCGCTGGTGCTGTTCGCCGGCGGCGTCGTGTTGCGCGAACGGATGTATCGCTGGCTGGGTCTGGGCGTGATTGCCGCCGCACTGGGACGTGTGGTGATTTTCGACGTGTGGAAGCAGGAAACGATCTATCGCGTCCTGACCTTCACCGCCTTGGGGGTTGTGCTCATCGTGGTCAGCTTCATCTACAACAAATATCAGGAGAAAATCCGGCTGTGGCTGTGAGCCGGCCGTCCCGGCTGGTGTGCTTGCTTCGTTCGGCAACCGGGACGTCGCAGGTTGACTCGCATAAATAAATTCACTGGACGGATGTTCATTACTGGGCGACAACTTTCGTGGGCCAATGGGCCCGATTTGACGTAACTTCGCCATGAATCCAACTGTGAAGCCCGCGGGCCGCAACCCATTCTTTCACCGATCCAGGGCGCTCGCGTTTATCGCAGTTGCGCTTGCGTTTGGCGGGTTCGGGGCGCTCCCACTTCCAGCGGCCCAACCGAACATCCTGGTGATCGTTGCCGACGACGCCGGCTTCCACGATTTCTCCATGCAGGGAAACACCAACTTTCCCACGCCGCGGATTGACGCGCTGGCGGCGGGCGGTGTGCGATTTACTTCCGGCTACGTTTCCGCTCCGATATGCAGCCCGACCCGCGCTGGCATCATGTCGGGTCGCTACCAGGAACGATTCGGCCATGAGTCAAACATGCCGGCTGCAACCACCCGCGGGTTGTCCACCAACGAAGTCACATTTGCCAGCCTCCTGAAAAGCGCGGGCTACGTCACCGGCGCGATCGGCAAATGGCATTTGGGTTCGAGCCCGCAATTCTACGCAACTGTCCGGGGATTCGATTCGTTCTTCGGCTTCCTGGGCGCGGGTCGCTCCTACTTCCCAATCGCCAGTCCGACCGCCTTGGAAGTGATTTCGTCCAACGGCGTGACGCAGGCCGAAACCAGCTACACCACCGACCGATTCGGTCAGGCGGCGACCAATTTCATCGGCAGGCACGCCGGCGAACCGTGGTTTCTTTACCTGACCTTCAACGCGGTTCATTCGCCGCTGGATGCCGATGCGCGTACCAACCGATTGTCGGGTTACACTTACACTTCTCCCGACCGCAAGAAGCAGGCCGCGGTCACGCTGGCGTTGGACGACAACGTGGGTTTGGTGCTCGACAAACTCGACGCTTTGAATCTTACCACCAACACCCTTGTGTTTTTCATCAACGACAACGGTGGCGACCCGGACTGGCCTTCCGACAATTCGCCGTTGCGCGACGCCAAAACCAGCGCCTACGAAGGCGGCATCCGCGTTCCTTACCTGATTCGCTGGCCCGGACAAATTCCCGCCGGGCAGGTGCTCTCCAATTCGGTCATCAGTCTGGACATCCTTCCGACGGCGCTAGCGGCTGCGGGCGCGGCCGCGCCGACCAATCATCCGCTCGACGGTGTCAATCTCCTCCCACTCGTCACGGGCCAGACGAACGCGCTTCCACGCGACACGCTCTTCTGGCGCACATGGGGAAGAACCTCAGGCCAATCTGCCGCGCGCCGGGGCGATTGGAAACTGCACATCAACAACACGGACCAATCTATCCAGCTCTTCCATCTCAACCCGGACGGCACGGGCGAATTCAACAACCTCGCGACGAACAATCCCGCCAGGCTGCTCGAACTGATGGCGTCGTTCAATCAATGGGAGGTGAAGACGCTCGCGCCTTTGTGGGGCCAAGCCGGCGTCGTCCTGCCAACCATCAACAGCCCGTACGTGGACAGTTCGGACCTGGGTTGGCTGGTCCAGGGCACGACGACCGCCAACGGCTACGCGCTGGTCAAATTGCGCGAGAGCATCAATTGGAGCGCCGACTTCACGCTCCGTTGGAAAATGAAAATTGATTCCGCCGGCACGAACGGCTTTCTCGCCTTTGGCTCGGCGGCGAGCGAGGCCAATCTGTTTCGCGTGGGCGTGGATAAATCTGCGGGGCGACTTGTCATTACCGAACCGTCCGGATCGCAAACCGTGACGAACGGGCTGGTGTTCGCAAACGGCGTGCTGGATCTGGAAATCGCGTTCACGCGCGCGGACAACTCACTCACGCTTCGTCAGGGCGGCAACAGCCTGAAGCGTACGTTGAGCGGCAGTTTCTCCGCCATCACGCACATTGGCTACGCCACGCGCCTGGCCCGCACGAGCTTTGGTTTCTTTGAAATTGATCCGGCGGTCAAACTGACCGCCACGAAGTACGCCCGGCTGCCCGGCGGTGGTCTGCAATTCGACGTGCAACTCGAACGCGGCGCGCCGGCGCAATTGATTTTGGAAAAAACCGATGCGTTGGGCAGTCCGTTCGTCACCGTGACCAACGCGCCGCAATTGTTTCTTGGCAGTAAAACCTTCCGGTTCCAAACTGCCGGCCCCGCCGCTGGCAACGCGTACTACCGGGTCCGGGCGCAGCCTTGAGCAGCACCAGGACGCTTTCTTGCCGTGTAACCGGGAGACTTTTCGCTTGCGCCGGGCTTCGTTCTGAAATCTGCTTTGCGGCGTCAGCCGGAAATGGAACAACCCGTGAACTACTTGAATCCGCCCGCGCCCGGGGTTACGCCGCGCCCGGCCACGTTGTGGCATGCGCTGGTGCCGGTCGTCACGCTGATCGTGATGATCCGCGAGAGTCTGGTGCGTTATGACGGGACCGCGCACATTCCCCTGTTGCTGGCGGCGGCGGTGGCGGCGGCGGTCGGCTGGCGGCTGGGCCATCGCTGGCAGTCCATCGAGGACGGCATCGTGGAGGGGATCGCGGTCGGATTGAAGGCGGTGCTGATCTTGATGGTGGTGGGGATGCTGATCGGCACCTGGATCGCGGGGGGGATCGTGCCGTTCCTGATTTATCACGGGTTGGACCTGCTGAGTCCGTCGTGGTTTCTCGTGGCGGCGTGCGTGATTTGTTGCATCGTTTCGATTTCCACCGGGAGTTCCTGGACCACGGCGGGGACCGTGGGCATCGCGCTGGTGGGCGTGGGGCAGGGCCTGAGCGTGCCGCTGCCGATGGTGGCGGGAGCCATCGTTTCCGGGGCGTATTTCGGCGACAAACTTTCGCCGCTGTCGGATACCACGAATCTGGCGCCGGCTGTGGCGGGATCGGAACTCTTCGAGCACGTGCGTTACATGTTGTTCACCACGATTCCGTCGCTGCTGATGGCGCTGGCGATTTACGCGGTGTTGGGCTGGTCGGTGGCCGGGGCCGGCGAAGTGAACGAGTTGAAAGTGGCGTTGTTGCGCCAGACGCTGGTAACGCATTTCGATTTGAATCCGGTGCTGCTGCTGCCGCCATTGCTGGTGATTCTGGTGGTCGCGCTGCGTTTGCCCGCGTTGCCGTCGTTGCTGGGGGGGGCGTTACTGGGCGGTATTTTCGCCGTGGCTTTGCAGGGAGCGGGGCTGAAGCTCGTACTGGCGGCGGCGCAAAAGGGGTTCGCGGCCAAAACCGGCGTGGAGGCGGTGGACCAGTTGCTCACGCGCGGCGGACTGGAGAGCATGATGCCGACGGTGTCGCTGATTTTGTGCGCGCTGACGTTTGGCGGGGTGATGGAGCGGACCGGGTTGCTGGCGGCGCTGGCCAACGGGATTTTGCGCCTGGCGCGCGGCACGGGCGGTTTGGTGAGCGCGACGGTGGCGACGTGCCTGGGGATGAACGTGCTGGCGCCGGACCAGTACCTTTCGATCATCGTGCCGGGCCGGATGTTTCGGGAGGCGTATCAGCAGCGGGGGCTGCATCCGAAGCTGCTGTCGCGCACGCTGGAGGACGCGGGCACCCTGACCTCGCCGCTGGTGCCTTGGAATACCTGCGGCGCGTTCATGAGCACGACGCTCGGTGTGGGGGCGCTGGTTTATCTGCCGTACGCGTTTCTGAATCTGTTGAACCCAGTAGTCGCCATCGTCATCGCGTTTGCCGGATGGAAAATCGCCTACGCCCCGAAGCCGGCCAGCGACACGGCCCAACCACGTTCTTGATCATTCGTCCACGCGGCACGCGCCGACAGGCCGCGCCCCTTTTTTCAGTCTTCGCCCTTCTCGATGTCTTCAATGCCGTGAATCCGCTTTTGGCCGCCGTGCAACGAGAGCACCTTCCAAATGCACCAGGTGAACAGGACGGTGACGAAACCCACGGATACGATCATGGTAAGCCAACCACCAGCCGTCATGATTTCACCTCCCTGGTCGCCGCAGTCGCGGCCGGTTCGGGGCTGGCCTTGTCCCAGCGCCGGCCCGCGGCGGCCGCGATAAGAAGAAAGAACAACGCGGTGACGACGATGACCATGACGCTGAGCCGGGCGACGTTGTCCGGATTCTTGCCGACGAGGTCGGTGACATAACTGGTCGGGTGAAATTCGCCGGTCGAGGGATTCCACCCAAACACATTGAAGAGAATCCAAAGGGCGAAGATGCCCAGCAGATAGAGCGGGCAAATGTATTTGATGATTGGTTTGAAAAACGAGGGGATGCGAATGGCCGCGCCTTTGTGGGCCTCCTCCCAGCCTTTGTCGACGCCCACCACCCAGCCGAACACGATGATCAGCACCGTCGCCAGCACAAAGATCAGGAACGTGCCCACCCAAAAATCAATCGTGTCCAGCGCCTTGAGGTCCTTGCTGAAATACACGACGAACAGGCAGCCGAGCGCAGTCAGCAAACCGAGCAGGCTAACGGACTGCTTGCGGTTCAAACCCAGGCCCTCTTCCAGAAAAGCCATGCCCGGTTGCAGCATCGAGAGGGAACTGGTGATGGCCGCCAGGAACAGCAGGAAGAACCACGCCGAACCGAAGAACCAAGGGAGGGGCATCTTCGAAAACACCATCGGCAGCACCTTGAAGCCAAGGGCAAAGGTTCCCTGCCCAACCACACCCGCCGCCCCCAGGAACACAAACGCCGCGGGCACCGTGATCAGGCCGCCCAGGGCCACTTCGCAAAATTCATTCGCCGAACTGGCGCTCAACCCGCTCAACACAACGTCGTCCTTTTCGCTCAAATAACTCGCGTACGTGATGATGACGCCGAAACCGACCGAGAGCGAAAAGAATATCTGCCCGGCGGCGGCCAGCCAGAGTTGGGGGTCGGATAATTGGTGCAAAACCGTGGCGTCGCCCTTGCCGGGATTCCACATGAAACCCAGGCCGTTCAGCAGGTTTTGATCGGGCTTGGCCGGGTCGGGCGTGCCCAACGTGAGAACCCGCACCAGAATGACCAGCGCCAGCACGATCAGCACGGGCATGCCCCACGTGCAAAATTTCTCGATGCCTTTGGAAATCCCACGATAGATGATGGTGAAGTTCAGCGCAAAAACCAGAACCAGAAACAGCACGACCTGATTGTGGCCCTGGCTGATCGTCAGCCCGTTTTCCGTTGCTCCCACAAAGCTCGCCCAGAAATCGCCGTAAGCCGCGACGTCGTTGCCGAAGTTCAGCCGGCCGGTGAGCGAAAACCAAGAATAACCCAGGCACCACGCCTCGATGTACACGTAATACATGTAGATGGCCACCGGCACCAACGCCCCAAGCACGCCGATGTATTTGCCGGCCGGATGCCGGATCAACGCGTAAAAAATTCCGGGACTCGAGCGAAAGCCGCGCTGACCCGCGTAACGGCCGAGCGTCCATTCGGCCCAGCAAATGGGAATGCCCAGGATCAGGAGCGAAATGAAATAGGCGATCATGAACGCCCCGCTGCCGTACTTGGCGGCCAGTCCCGGGAAACGCAGAAAATTTCCCAGCCCGACGGCGCTTCCCGCCACAGCCATGATCACGCCGAGACGGGAACTCCAGGCTTCTTTGATTTGGGCGGTGCTCACGGCCCACTTTTTAGCCGGGCACAAAGATTTTCGCCAGCTTGAATTTGCCATGGTTAAGGGTGAGAGCCCGCGCGGGGCCACCCACGCGGGGCATCGTCCGTTTGTAATTTCCAATTGACGGCGGGCGCGTTCCTACCTACCGTTCGGTAAGTTCCATGACCACATCGTCGCCCAACGGGGTCACTCGCCAGGAGATTTTGCGCGCCGCGCTCAAGCGGTTCGCGAACTCGGGCTATGCCGCCACCTCGGTCCAGAAAATTGTCGGCGATGCCAACGTTTCCAAGCCGACGCTGTATTATTATTTCTCGGACAAGGCGGCGTTGTTCGAGGCGCTGGTGCATGAAGCCCACGATGAGCGCTACCGGCTGATGCGCGAGGCGGCAGAACGGGCTGGGGATTTGCGCGGCCAGTTGATTGAAATCCTGAACGTGCTGTTCGAATATTTTGCGGAGCACCGGGAGTTGATGCGCATTTCGCTGGCGACGGCGTTTGCGTCACCTGGCGAAATGCCGCGCGGTTTGAAATACGCCGACCGGTGCGAGCGCAATTTTGAATTCGTCCATTCGCTGATGAAACAGGCGCTGGCCCGCGGTGAATTGGACCGGCAATTCGAGAGCCGCGAGCTGGCGTTCGGATTTTACGGCCAGGCAAACGCCTACCTCATGGCCCGTTTGATCATGCCGCAATCAGAACTCAACCGCCAGAAGGCCGAGCGCATCGTGGATTTGTTTCTGGCCGGCGCGGCGCCGAAATCGAAAAGGAAATGATATGACTTTTGCCAACAAGAAACTCGTGTGGCTGCTCGCCGGACTGGCGGGCCTCCACGGTTTGACGGGATGTAACAAGAAACCGGGCAGCCATCCGGGCCTGGGCGGGATGCCGCCAACGCAGGTCGTCGCCGTGGAGGCCAGGAGCCAGCCGGTGACCGAGGCGCTGTCGTTGCTGGGCAGCATCGCCGCGAACGAAATGGTCGAAATCAAATCCGAAACGGACGGCATCGTGCAGGAGATTTTGTTCAGTGAAGGCCAGCCGGTAAAGAAAGGCGACCTGCTCCTGCGCCTGGACGAAACCAAACTCGCGGCGGCGTTGACCGAGGCCGAAAGCAACTTCAAACTCAGCCGGGCGAACTTCGACCGCGCGAAGCAGTTGTTCAAGGACAAGCTCATTTCCCAGTCCGAATACGACCAAGCCTCGGCCACGTTCGCGTTGAACGAGGCCACCGTGGATTTGCGCCGGCGCGAACTCAAGGACGCGCGGATCTACGCGCCGTTTCACGGCACCGTTGGCGCGCGGAACATCAGCCCCGGCCAGGTCATCACCAAGACGATCATCCTCACCTGGCTGGTGGATTTGGACACGGTGAAGGTCGAGATCAACGTGCCGGAGCGTTACCTGCAACAACTCAAGATCGGGCAGGCGCTTGAGTTCACCGTGGCGGCGTTTCCCGGGCAAACCTTTCGCGGCGAGGTCTATTTCATTTCGCCGCAACTCAACGAGAACCTACGCACCGCTCTTGTGAAAGCCCAGATTCCCAACCCGGACCACAGACTGCGCGGCGGCATGTTTGCCAGCCTCAACCTCGCGTTGCAGGTCCGCGAATCGGCCATCGTGATTCCCGAACCGGCGCTGATCAGCAACGGCGACAATTTTTCCGTGTTCGTCGTGGACTTGGAAAGCAAGGCGCAAATCCGCCCGGTGCATGTGGGCATCCGGCTCGCCGGCAAGGCCGAAATCGTGAAAGGGTTGGTTGCCGGAGAAAAAGTCGTCGTCGAAGGCGTGCAGAAGATTGGGCCGGGGTCGCCGGTGAAGCTCGCGCCCGCGGAAGCCGCAGCGCCGTACGCTCAGAACTGAAATCCGATCATGTTCCTCTCGCGCGTCAGCATTCAACGCCCCGTCCTCGCCACGATGATGAATCTGGTGTTGATTCTTTTTGGCGTTGTGGGTTTGTCCCGGTTGCCGGTGCGCGAATTGCCGGACATTGACCCGCCCGTGGTCAGCGTGCTGACGGTTTATCCCGGCGCCAACGCGCAGGTGGTGGAAACGGAAGTCACCGAGCGGCTCGAAGAGCAGATCAACAACATCGAAGGCATCAAGACGCTCCGCAGCGAGAGTCGCGAAGGCGTCAGCACCATCACCATCGAGTTCGAGCTGGCGCGGGAAATTGACGTGGCCGCGCAGGACGTGCGCGACCGGGTTTCCCGTGTGCGCGGCGAGCTGCCCGAGGACATCGAAGAACCGGTGATTTCCAAACAGGACGCCGATGCGCAGCCGATCATCTGGACGGCGTTGAACAGCGATCGCATCTCGACGCTCGATCTGACCACGCTCGCCGAGCGCCAGATCAAGCCGCGGCTGCAGGGCGTGGCCGGCGTTTCGTCGGTGATGATCGGTGGCGAAAAGCGGTTCGCCATGCGGCTCTGGTTGGATTCGGAAAAAATGGCTGCCCGTCAGGTCACGGTGCTCGACGTGGAGCGCGCGTTGAAGGAGCAGAACATCGAACTGCCCAGCGGCCGCGTGGAAAACCTAGACCGCGAAATGACCATCGAAACGCGCGGCGAGTTGAAGACGGCGGAGGAGTTCAACGAACTCGTCGTCCGCTCGGACGGAACGACGCTGGTCAAGCTGCGCGACGTGGGCCGCGCCGAGGCAGGCACGGAGGATTACCGCACGATCGCGCGCGCGCGCGGCAAGCCGTGCGTGTTTCTGGGCGTGATCAAACAGGCCAAGGCCAACACCGTTTCGGTGGCCCAAGGCATCAAGGGTGAAGTTGCCGCCATCAAACCCACGCTGCCCAACGGCTGCGACTTCTGGGTGGCTTACGACTCGAGCATCTACGTCGAGAAGGCCATCACGGAAGTTTGGGAGACGCTGGGCATCGCGTTCTTTCTGGTGGTGTTGGTCATCTTCGTGTTCCTGCGGAATTTGCGTTCCACGATCATTCCGGCGGTGGCAATTCCCGTCTCGGTCGTGGGCTCGTTTGCCATCCTCTACGGCCTGGGATATTCCGTGAACATTCTCACGATGCTCGCGCTCGTGTTGAGCATCGGCATCGTGGTGGATGACGCCATCGTGGTGCTCGAAGCGATCTATCGCCACATCGAAGAGGGCATGCCGCCGATGAAGGCGGCGTTCAAGGCGATGGAGGAAATCAGTTTCGCGGTCATCGCCATCACGATTTCGCTGGTGGCGGTGTTTGCGCCGCTGGCGTTTCAAAAGAGCACGACCGGCCGGCTGTTCATTGAATTCGCGATGGCGATTTCCGGCGCAGTGGTGATCTCGGCGTTCGTGGCGTTGACGCTTTCGCCCGCGATGGCCGCGCGGATTCTCAAGCCGCTGGAAGGCGTGAAGCACGGCTCGTTGTTCAACTGGTTCGAGCGCGGTTTCCACGCCATCGCCAGCGGCTACGGACACGGCCTGCGCTGGGCGTTGCACCATCGCATCCTCATGCTGATGGTCACCCTGGGCACGATTGTCGTGATGTTTTTTGCCTACAAAGGGCTGGAGCAGGATTTTCTGCCGCTGGAGGACAAGGGCCGGATGTTCTGCATCGTGTTCACGCCCAACGGCTCGACCAGCGAGTTCACCGACCGGCAGTTGCAGAAGGCCGAGCGGATCGTTGAAACCGTGCCGGAAGTGGAAACGTTCGGCGCGATGGTGGCGCCGCCGTTTGCCGGGCCGGGCCAGCCGAACATGGGCGTGATCTTTGTGCGCTTCAAGGATCACAGCGAGCGCAAGCGCTCTTTGCAGCAGATCGTTTACGGTCCCGGCGGCGTGGCGCAACGGTTTTTCATGGAAGTCGAAGGCGGCTTCGCCATTCCCAACCTGCCGAAGGCCATCGAGGTCAATTTCCGCGATTCGCCCTTCGAACTGATTCTTCAAAACCAGGACCTCGCTGCGCTCAACAAAACGTCGCAGGCCGTGGCGAACAAAATCCGCGCGATGAACAAGGACGGCCAGCCGTTCCTGCGCAACGTCCGCGTGGGCTTCGAGGTGGACAAACCGGAGTTGCGCATCAGCATCGAGCGCAGCCGCGCCGCGGCGCTGGGCGTGAGCATCCAGGACATTTCGCGCACGATGCAGATTTTGTTCGGTGGACTGGACCTGAGCCGGATCAAACTCGGCGGGAAGGAATACTACGTCATGGCCCAACTGGACCGGCAATCGCGTCTCACGCCCCAGGACCTCGACAAGATTTTCGTCCGGAACCACAAGGGCGATTTGATCCAACTGAGCAGCCTCGTGACGCGCGAACAGGGCGCGGCCGCCAACGCCATCAATCACTACGGCCGCTTGCGCAGCGCGAGCATCACCGCGTCAACGGGAACCGTGCCCATCGGCACGGTGGTCAACGAGGTTCAGGCGATGCTGGCGACCGAGTTGCCGCCGGGATTTCTTTACGCGTGGGGCGGCGACGCCAAGAGCCTGAATGAAACGAGCAGCGAAGTCTGGTGGGTGCTCGTGCTGGCGATCCTCATCATCTACATGACGCTGGCGGCGCAGTTCGAGAGCCTCATTCACCCGATTACCGTGATGGTGGCGCTGCCGTTGGCGGCGATCGGCGCGTTTGGTTTGCTGTGGCTGTTGGATTTCGGCGGGAAGATGGGTTTGTATCCGCCGATTCCAGCCATGAACATCAACCTGTTTAGTCTGGTGGGATTGGTGTTGCTCATCGGCCTGGTGACCAAGAACTCCATCCTGCTCGTCGAATATGCCAACCAACAAATGGCCAAAGGCACGGATTCCCACGAAGCCATGACGCAAGCCGGCCTCGTCCGGCTGCGCCCGATCTTGATGACCGCCTTTTCCACCATTGCGGGCATTCTGCCGATCGCGATCGGCTTCGGGGCCGGTGCGGAGAGCCGTCGCCCGATGGGCATCGCCGTGGTGGGTGGTTTGCTGACCAGCACCTTCCTCACGCTGTTCATCGTGCCGGTGGTTTACACGTTCTTCAGCGATGTGACCGCAAAGCTCCGCCGCCGCCCGCAGGCCAAGAGCTCGCCCGCGATTCCCGAACCGGAATTCGGCAAGTAATCAGGAAGCAAATCATTCGGGTCGGGCTCGCGAACGCCGCGGTCCGTTGGACAAAAAAGCAAGGGCGGCCGAAGCCGCCCTTGCTGAAGCAACAGGAATTTCCAATCCCGGCTCAGTATTTCAGCCGGTAGAACTGCTGGGTAATGCTCGGCGGGTTCGTGTAGGGGCTGGTCGCACCGGGAATGGTTGCCCACGGACCGGTGACTGCGGGCGCGGATTGCAGCGCGAAGAGCGGCTCGCCCCAACTGAGCACCAATTCGCCATTGACCACGCCATTCGTGAGTGTTTGCGGGATGGACGGCAGCGCGGCCACGTCGGAGAGCGACGTGCCGACCTTCAAGTTGTCCGCGTAGAGGATGCCCATGCCCGAATCTTCCCGGAAGGCGTATTGGGCGATGGTGAGGGTGCTGGTGTTGTCCGTCGCCAGGGTGGCGGGGCTGGTGGCCGACGACGGGTTCACCCACAGCGCGCTGTCACCCGTGGCCACATTGTAACGCGAAACCACCAGATACGTCGTGTTCGTGGCCAGGTCGTTGGCGACCTGGGCGCTGGCGGTGTTGTTCTGGTTGGCGATCCCGACGCGGAAACATCCCGCTGCCGCGTTGGCGGTGCTGGCAAAGATCCTCGCCCGGAAGCCACTGGACGACGTGTCCTTGAAGTGCGCGAAATAATTCCCGGTGCTGCTGGGCAATTCACTGGCCCGGAGCGTGAAGCCGGAGTACAACACCGCCGCGCTGGCGGGATCGAAGGACGCGATGAAACCGGAACCGCTGTTCACGTCCTCGGAATTATTGCGGTTCACCTGCAACATTCCGTTGGTCACCTGCATTTGCAACGCCGTCCCGCTGGTGGTGGACCACGGGCCGCCGGCCCCGACGAGCGAGCCGTCCGGATAAGAGAAGGCATCCTGGAAGACAATGCCCAGCAACGGCGAAACGGTGAGCGTGAAGCTCGTGCTGTTGGTTTGAACGCCATCGGTGACGGAAACCGTGATGGTGGCCAGCCCGGTCTGGTCTGTTTCGGGCGTCAAGGTCACCGTACGATTGTTGCCACTGCCGCCGAACGAGATGTTGCTGATGAGCGTCGGATTGCTGGAGTTGCTGCTGAGAATCAGAGAATCGCCGTCCGGATCGCTGATCGTGAACGGAATGCCCACGAGCGGCACATTCGACACGGTAATCTGGCTGGCGATGGCCGAAATGGACGGCGCGCCGACCGTGACCTTGAAGACGCTGGAATTCGTGTTCACGCCGTCGGTGACGCTGACGGTAATATCGGCGCTCCCCTGCTGGCCGGTGGCCGGGGTGACGGTGACCGTGCGGTTGCTGCCGCTGCCGCCCAAGACAATGTTGGCGTCCGGGATCAACACCGTGTCGGACGAATTCGAACTCAGAATCAAGCTGTCGGCCGCGGTCTGCCCATCACCGATGGTAAAAGCAAGCGGGCCGGTCGTGCCGTTCTTCGCGATGGCCTGGTCGGGGATGGATGAGATTGACGGCGACTGACCCGTGACGTCGCCAAAGGTCGTGCCCACGATCAGGTTGTCAACGAACGCGATGCTCCCGCCGCCACTGCCCTGGCGGAACCCATACGTAAAGACATTGAACGGATTGGGCGCGGCGGTCGTGCCCATGTCAGTGGCGCTGACGTTGGGATCAGATTCTAACGTGGCATTCGTACTCCAGATCGTCGCGACGCCTGTGGACGGTACGAACTTCGTGATGATCGTGTAAACATGGTTGGTTTCCAGGTCCTGATCCAGTTGACCGAACCAGGTCACGTTGGTGGCAGCGGCCCCGTTGCCGATGCTGACGCGGTATTTGCCGGCGGGCACGGGGGCAAACGTCACCGTGTTCGTGCGCAGGACAAAGACCCGCGCCCCGAAATCGGTGGCCGCGCCGGTGTTGGTGCCGCGGAAATGCGCGATATACGTGCCCTCGGCGTTCGGCAGCGTGTTGGAGAGATTGAGCGTGAAGCTGGCATACACCGCCGCCGCGCCATCGGAGGACAGCAGCGGAACCTGCGGACCTTCCAACGCGGCATTCACATCCTCGGCGCTGGCGCTGATCATGCGCAGTTGAATCTGTCCATTCGTCGCGAGGATCGGATTGGACCCGGCGCCGCTGTGCGCCGACCATTTTCCGGCGGACACCGACGTCAAAGTGCCATTGCTGTAGTCAAAGCCGTCGCTGAGTAACACATTGCCCCGGGCGACGGGTGACACGAGGGCGAGGATAACGATGGCAAGCAGGGTTCTCTTCATAATGGTCGGTGGATTTCTTTTTTGTGGATTCTTGTTCTTGAAATTGGCCGGAACTACGGACCGTTGATGGTCGAGTCGGAAGGATACCAATACATCTTGCGCGGAATCTTCCATTCTTCGGACGCGTTGTTCGACTCCGTCGAGGTGCGAATGAAATCATTTGTGCCGGCGGCGCGCCCGCTGCCGTCGCACATGGCGAACTCACCGCGACGATCGTGGCGCGCCACGGCGTATTGCCCGGTTACGTTCGATTGGGCGGCGCTGGTATTGTTGGGCGAATTCGGATCCACCTCGGCCAGGAAGATGGTGTCACTGGGAAACCGGACATTGATCAACTTGGTGTTGGGCACGGTCCGGGTGGGGCCGCCTTTGTTGACGCACAGTCGGCCGTTTTCGCCATACATAAAAAGGGCCCGGCTGGCGTCCGGCGGGCTTTGATATGGTTTTGCCGCCTGGCCCGGGTCCGGCGCGCTGGGGCAGGAGTAGAGGGTTTTGGTCGAAGGCAGCGGCGGATTGCGCGGATTCGCCCGGTAAAGATCCACCAGTTTGGGCACGCCCACAAATGGCGGAACCGTGTTGTACCAGGCGTCGGCGTTCTGCGGGTCAACGATGCTTGTTAGCGTGTTCCCCTCTTCCGGAACGAAGTCGCTATTGTCCTGCGCGTACATCGTGAAGCCCAGCCCCCACTGCTTCATGTTGTTGAGGCAAGCGATGGCGTGGGCCTTGGCTTTGGCCCGGGACAGGGCCGGAAGCAGCATTGCCGCGAGGATGGCGATGATGGCGATGACGACCAGAAGTTCGATGAGCGTGAAAGCGCGGACTGTCTTTCGATCACCTGTTACCTGCTGCGGCGCTGATTGCATACTGTATCCGATCTACGATCACGCGAACTGAGTTTGATTCCGTGATATTAAATATCGCTGTGACCCTAGCGCGTTGCGTTTTCAGATGCAAGGATTCCGCGTGAAACTTTTTCGCAACAAATTCGCAAAGTTATTCACAGCGCGGCTGGGCTCAACGGTGGCGGGCCGCCCGGGCGACGCGGGGTCAGGGAACCCACGTTAGATCAGGATTGTTCGTGCGCCACGACTTTGTCGCCGTATCCCAATAGTCAGCCAGATTGTGCCGGCGGGCGTGGCCGTCCAAAAAAGTGAACTGGGCGCCCCGGCCATGCAGGTTGGTATGAACGAAATTCCACGAGCCTACGGCGGGCAGGTTTTTGGTGTCGAACAGCCAGACCACCGTCGCCGGCTTCCGAATGCTGGAAAGTCGGGCCGGGCGATTGTTCGCGCCCGTGCCGTTCACGTTTTCATTGAGGCAGTAATGAAAGAGGTTGTTCCCGTTGCTGCGGCGGGGGTTTTGGGGACAAATCCAGACGGATTTGTCCGGCTCAATATTGGCGTTGGTGCGCCAGGGCTGGTCGTGATATCGCGGCAGGCTCAGGACTTGAGGCAGTTGAATATACCAACCCGTATTGGTGGAACTGGCGCCCGGATTGGGCGTCCCATCGGGCGGCAGGAAGTCATCGTTGTCCGTGGTGTAGAGCTGCGTGGCCAAACCCCATTGCTTGAGGTTGTTCAAACAAACGCTCGCTTTGGCCTTGTCCTTCGCCTTCGACAGGGCTGGCAAAAGCAGCGCGGCCAGAATCGCGATGATGGCGATGACGACGAGCAACTCAATCAGCGTGAAGGCACGCCAGGACCTGTCTCGAAGCGGGCGTTGCACGGTCGAGGCGCTCATGCGGCCGATTTTCCGCCAGCGGCGACGAAGCAATTGATCATGGTTCGGTCGTTTGGTTTGACTGGTCGCACTTTATTCCGCGGGGCCGGATTTTGCAAGCGCCAGACCATCTCACACCTCCCACATCCCCGCGGGTTGCTCGCCGGCAGCCTTCGTGGCCGCGGCCGGACGGCATCTATGAATTTGCCTCCGTCCCCACGGTCAATCATAGTGGCAACACTTGAAACTGCTGGGTTACATTTTGCTCGGGTTGAGCGGGCTGCTGACGGACGCGTCCGCCGCGGATTGGCCCATGTTCCGCGGTAAGCCGGCGCTTCTGGGTCGGGCTTCCGGCGTGTTACCCGGGAAACCCGCGCTGCTGTGGTCCTTTCAGGCCCAGGGGCCGATCAAGTCGTCCGCTGCCATCGTCGGCGGTCGGGTTTACATCGGGTCCGACGACCGTAATGTCTATGCGCTGAACCTCGCCGACGGGAAGAAAATCTGGTCCTTTCCGACCGGAGGTGCGATCGAATCTTCGCCGCTGGTGCTCGGTGGAAGAGTCTTCGTGGGCTCCAGCGACGCCAACCTTTACGCGCTCGACGCCAAAGATGGCCGGCCACTCTGGAAGTACGCGACCGACGACAAGATCCCCGGCGCGCCCAACTGGTTTGTTCAACCCCGCACCCGCCCTACGGCCACCCTCACCGCGACGGATGGGCAGAAGGCCGCGTTGAGGGAGACCGGGCAAACGAACATCCTTATCGGCAGCTACGATTACAAACTGCATTGCGTGGACGCCGCCACCGGCCGGAGCAACTGGGTGTACGAAACCAGCAATTACATCAATGGCGCGCCCGCCGTGGCCGACGGGCAGGCGGTGTTCGGCGGTTGCGACGCGGTGTTGCACGTCATTTCGCTCGCGGATGGACGGCAGGTCAAGGAAGTCCAGGCCGGGGCGTACGTGCCTGGGTCGGTGGCTTTGATTGATGGTCGGGCCTACTTCGGACATTTCGAAAACCAGTTCCTCTGTGTGGATTTGCAAAAGGGTGAAATCGTCTGGACGTTTCGGGATCGGCCGTTTCCCTTCGTTTCCTCGCCCGCCGTGGCCGGGGACCGCGTGCTGGTGGGCGGGCGGGACAAGCAGTTGCATTGCTTGAATCGCGCCGATGGGCGACGACTCTGGTCGTTCGCCGCGCGCGGCAAGGTGGACAGCTCGCCGGTGGTGTGCGGCGACAAGGTCGTGGTCGGTTCGGATGACGGCCGGCTCTATCTCGTCTCCTTGAATGACGGCCAACAGCTCTGGTCGTACGAAATTGGCCAGGCAATTGACAGTTCCCCGGCGGTGGCGGACGGAAAAATTGTGATCGGGAGCAACGACGGCTACGTCTATTGTTTCGGCGCTGAAAACGATGCATCGAAACGCTAAAATCAAACCACGGACGGAATGGCCTTCCGGACCACAACCGCCTCGCGCATGAACTCGAAGCACACTTGGACCTGGGTTGCCGTGGCGGCGCTGTTGTTCGCCTTCATCTTTTTTTTCGAGCGCCACTGGCGGAAGCCCGAACCCGGTCCGCAACCGATCCTGCCCTGGCTCAAACCCGCCGCTGTGACCAGCATTCAGGTCTATCCCGCAGGCCAGCCCGGCCTGCGCGCGGAACACACCAACGGCAACTGGGTTCTCACCGAGCCGATCCGCTATCCCGCGCAGGCCACCAGTATCGAAGCGCTGCTGGAGGCCCTGCAAACGCTCTTCCCCGCCGCCCCGCCGCTCACGGCCCGCGAGTTGCGCCGTCACCCCGGTGCCGAAACCGAATACGGCCTCGAAAACCCGCAGGCGTCGCTGGTAATCCAACAGGACAATGACCGCCGGCAGATCCGGTTTGGCGCGTTGACGGCCCCGGGCGACCAGGTTTTCATGCGCGTCGTCGGGGTCGAGGACATCTACATCGCAGACGCGGGAATCCTGAAGTTCGTTCCCCGCGGCACCAACGTCTGGCGCGACACGGTTTTCGTGCCGCTGCCTTCGCTTGATTTTGACCGGCTGATCCTCACCAATGCCGCCAGCGTCAGCGTCATCGAACTGCAACGCGATGGAACCAACCACCTTTGGCGCATGACGCGGCCGTTGCGCGCCCGGGCCAGCAATCCCGACATGCTCGAGTTCCTTCAACAACTCCAGAACCTCCAAGTGGTGCAATTCGTCACGGATGATCCGGCGCCCGACCTGGAGCCGTTCGGTTTGCAGCCGGCCACGCTGGGGCTCACGCTCGCCCGCGGCACCAACACCGTGGCCCAACTGTTCTTTGGCAAGACCAACAGCACCGGCCAGGTTTTTGCGCGGCGTCAAGGGGTACCCGGCGTGGTGACGGTTGCCCCCGAATTGCCCACCACGCTGTTACAATTGAATTTTAATGATTTTCGCGACCGCCACCTCGTGGCGCTGCCTTCCGCACCGGGGCCGGTCGAGGTGCGTGGCCCCGAACCATACACCCTCCTGCCGCAAACTAATGGCTGGCGAATGACGCCCGCTGATTTTCCGGTGGATGCCGGGCTCGTGAAGGAATTCCTGACCTCGCTGGCCGGCTTCGAGATCGAATTCTACAACAGCGCCGTCACCGAGGCGGATTTGCACACCAACGGTTTGATTGCCCCTGCGCGCGAGATCACGCTGCGATCACCGGGGTTGCCCGGCGGGAGCAACGCCGTGCTGGCGCAGCTCGCGTTCGGTGTCACGAACAACAACCGGGTCCTGGTTGCGCGCACGGATGAGGAAACCATGATTTACGCGCTCAAGCTGGCCGACTTCGAGCAACTGCCCTGGTCCAACTGGCAATTGCGCGACCGGCGCATCTGGAATTTCGACGCGGCGGACGTGGCCCGGATCGTGATGCAGCAGGCCGGGAAGACCCGCATCGTCCGGCGGCTCGGCACCAACTCATGGGCGCTCGCCCCCGGTTCGCAGGGCATCATCAACAGCTTCGCCATCGAGGAAAGCGCGCATCGCTTTGGCCAGCTGGCTGCGACGCTGTGGACGCAACGTGCGGCGAAAGATCTGAACCGCTATGGCATCAACGCCCACACCCTGTCCCTGACGTTTGAATTGAAAAACGGAGAGAATTACACGGTCACCTTCGGGGATGTTTCGCCGGCGCGTTACCCTTACGCCGCGTTGACCCTCGACAAGGAAACCTGGGTGTTTGAAGTTCCCCTGGGGACTTACGCGAACGTGCCGATCTATCTCACTCCCACGTCGAACACCCCTTGAGATGGCCGCGCAACCCCAGAGGCGTCTTTGGCGAATCGTGCGCTTGGTCTGGCGCGGCTGTCGCATCGCCGTGTGGCTGCTCATTCTCGCGCTCCTCCTCGGGCTGCT
>CAYWMD010000007.1:134797-188832 GCA_964458575.1 uncultured Bifidobacteriaceae bacterium
GGCTGCTCATTCTCGCGCTCCTCCTCGGGCTGCTGTATTTCAACCGCGTCGGCCTGCCGGATTTTGCGAAACGCCCGCTGCTGGCCCAACTGCGCGCGCGCGGACTCGACCTCGAAATGTCCCGGCTGAAATTGCGGTTCTACCGCGGGCTGGTGGCCGAGGAGGTGCGCTTTGGCCATGCCGGACGGCCCGCCGGTCCCCGCCTCACCGCCCGGACCGTTGACGTCAACCTCAACTACCGTGCCCTGCTTCAGCGGGAATTGCAGGTCAAGTCCGTGCTCTTGAATCAAGGCCGCCTGACCTGGCCGATCAGCGACCCCAACCGGACCCAACGGGAACTCGTCGTCGAAAAAATCCAGGCACGCCTGCGCCTGCTGCCGGGCGATGAATGGGCGCTTGATGAATTTCACGCCGCCTTCGCCGGGGCGGACTTCACGGTCGCCGGTGTCCTCACCAATGCCTCTGCCATTCGCGAATGGCCGCTGCTTCAAGGCCGGGTCGCGGCAGCCGAAACGGAACGGCGCTTGCGCCGTTTTGCCGACGCGCTCGAACAGATTCATTTCGCCGCGCGGCCCGAGTTGCGGCTGGTCATCAACGGCGACGCCCGCGATTTGCAGAGCTTCACCGGGCATCTTTCGCTCTCCGCGCCGGACGCCGATACGCCATGGGGCCGGCTGACGCGCGGGGACTTTGGCGTGCGACTATTGCGGGCGAACCGCTCGCAGCCCGCGCGCGCCGAACTCAGTTTGCAGGCCGATGACGCGCAAACGCCCTGGGCCAGCATCGGCGGACTGGACCTGACCCTGTGGTTCGATTCGCCCGCGGGCCGGACCAACATCGTGGACGCTCGCCTCTCGGCCCGCGCCGCGAGTGTCGCCACGCAATGGACGAGCGTCACCAATGTGCAGTTCGCGGCCGGCTGGGTTCATGCGCTCACCAATGCCATTCCTTTGTCCGGCCACGGCGAACTCAGCGCGGCGTTCATCACCACGCCGTTGGTGGCCGGACGCGAGTTCCGCCTGAGCGCGACGCTGTTCACACCGGCGGACCCGCCGCCCGCCGATGCCGCCTGGGCCTGGTGGACCAACCTGCAGCCGTATCATCTGGACTGGCAGTGCGAACTGTCACAGCCCGACAATGAAAAGTTGAACGCCAACCGGATCGCCTGCGCCGGTTCCTGGCGCGCGCCGGACCTGACCGTCACCAACCTGCACGCGGATTTTGCCGAGGGATCGCTCACCGCCCGCCTGGCCTTGAACGTCGCTTCCCGGGCGGCCCGGTTCGATCTCACCAGCGGTTTCGACGCGCAAAAGCTGAAACCGTTGCTGCCCGAACTGGCGCGGCGCTGGCTCGAACGCTTCACCTGGCGGCATCCGCCGGCGGTTGCCGGGGGCGGGGCGGTCATCCTCCCCGCGTGGACCAACCGCCAGCCGGACTGGCCGGGCGAAGTGCTGCCCACGCTGTGGCTGGCCGGCCGGTTCGCCGTCACCAACGGCACGTATCTCGGCCTGGCGGCAGATTGGGCCACTTCACATTTTTCGTATTCAAACCGGGTCTGGCATTTGCCCGACCTCGAAGTGGGCCGGCCCGAAGGCCGCGTCCGGCTCACGCACATGGATAATGAGCTTACCCGGAATTATTACTGGCGCATCCACAGCACGGTGGACGTGAATGCCGTGCGGCCCCGGCTCAGTGATAAAGCCCGGCAGGGTCTGGACCTCGTCGGCTTTTCGCAGCCGCCCACGATTGAAGGCGAACTCTGGGGGCGTTCGCATGAACCCGACCGCATCGGTTTCCGGGGCCGGCTGACGATGACCAACTTTTCCTTCCGCGGCGAAACTGCGAACTGGGTGGAATTCTCGGCGCGTTACACGAATCGCGTGCTCGAATTCCTCGACCCGCGCCTGCTGCGCGGTGACCAATCGCTGTCCGCCGCGGGCGTCACCGTGGATTTCAACACGCAACGCGTTTACTTCACCAACGGGTTCAGCACCGCCGAACCCATGGTGGTCGCGCGCGCCATTGGGCCGGACATCGGCAACACGCTCGCTCCCTACGTCTTCACCCAACCGCCGCACGTGCGCGTCCACGGCTACGCGCCGTTGCACGGGTCGCGCGACGCCGACCTGCGCTTCGCGGTGGACGGCGGCCCGTTCGCGTGGTGGAAGTTCAAATTGCCGCAGGTCGCCGCCGAGGTCCGCTGGCTGGGCGACACCTTGACGCTGACCAACGTGCAGGCGGATTTTTACGGCGGCATGGCGATCGGGTCCGCGCATTTTGATTTCACGCCGGCCCGCGGGACGGATTTTGATTTCATCCTGGGCTTGACCAACGCCGACCTGCCGTTGCTCCTCGCCGATTTGTCGTCGCGCACGAACCGGCTCGAGGGCCGGATCGGCGGCGCGCTCGTCATCACCCGCGCCAATTCGGAGGACCTCCGTTCCTGGACCGGCTCGGGGCGCGTGCGGTTGCGCGATGGCTTCCTGTGGGAGGTGCCCATCTTCGGCGTGTTGTCGCGGCCGCTCGACGCCATGATTCCCGGTGTGGCCACCACCCGTTTCTCCGATGCCTCGGCACGGTTCAACCTCGCCAGCGGCGTGATTTCCACCGACCGGCTGGAAATGCGCTCCCCCGCCATGCGGCTGCAATACGACGGCACGGTGGACTTTGATGACCGGGTGGACATGCGCGTGGAGGCCGAGCCTTTGCGCGACGCGTGGGTGATCGGCCGCATTGTCAGCTACGCCCTCTGGCCGGTGAGCAAGCTGTTTCAATACCGCATCACCGGCACGCTCGACGAGCCGCGGAGCGAACCGGTTTACATCCCCAAGATGCTCTTCCTGCCGCTGCACCCCTTCCGCACGCTGGAGAATTTGTTCAACCCCGACGCCGGCAAAACCAACGCGCCGCCGGTGTACCAGGAAATTCCGGAGTAATCCTGCGCGGGCTCGCCGGACCCGAACCCGGCCCTCACCCCGTGGAACTTGATGACGCTGGTTTACTACTTCAAACGGGTGAGCTTGGCGTCATCTCGATAGCTCGCTCTGAAATAAAACACTACCGCCAACGACGAAAGAAACGCGATCGCCGCTGCGTATGATGACACGAAAAGAACTGGCGTCCAGAACCCACCCTTGTGGTCACTCCATCGCTCTGGATGAAACAAGTCTCCCCGTCCCGCATAGAGCATGGCGCCGCACACAGTAACACCCACACCCAGCAAAAGCAGATGCCAGCCCGGGCGACGATGGCGAACAGAAGCGCGCCGGCAACCGATGCCGGTGAAGGCGGCCCCAGATGCCGCCGCAATAACGCAGAAAATAAAAATCTTCATACGCACTCAAAGCGGCCTGCACCCAAGCTGGCATGAATGTTGGCCAGCGCCGCGGCGGCGGCAACTTGAACAATAGGAAAAACCATGACTCCAACACCGGGGTTTTGACCAACACTCATGCCGCAGCCAACCTCACCACAACCACCCCCCAACGCGCAAGCGCCAAATCCGTCCCCACCGCAATCCGAGCGCCGCCTGCCGGGCATTGATCAGCACGCCGAAAACCTGCGCAGCGAGCCTTGTGCTGAACTTTGAGCTTTGAGTTGCGGGGGGGTCGCGTTAAGGTCGGGTCATGCGCAGCCGGCTTTCCGCCATCGTAATGCTTTTCTTTCTGGCCGCGACGCTTTCCGCCAGCGCCGCCACGGGCCGGGTCATCAAAGTCCTGCCGCAATATCTCGACCTCAAGGGCCGGGCTTCGCTCTCGCCGAGCCTCTACGACCGCGATGCATATCAGGCGCAATTGCGGAAGCATCCCGAGCAACGTTCGGGGCTGAGCATGAACGTGAACTGGCGCGGGCGCGCGGCTGCGGGCACGACGCTGAAGTTGCGCGCCGAACTGCGCGGCACGGTCAAGGGTGATCTGCCCAGCCAGACCACGTTCGAGCAAGCGGTGAAGGTCGGCAAATCCGGCGTCGGTTCCGGCTGGGTCAAACTCACGTTGTCCGGCGAGGATTACCGGAAACTCGGCGAGGTCACCGCCTGGCGTGTCTCGCTCTGGAACGGCGACCAGTTCGTGGCCGAGCAGAAATCATTTCTATGGTGACTCGGGCCTTCTTCGTCCTGCCTCCGCCGATGCGGATGGGCGCGCTCGGCTTCGCGCTGCTGATGGCCGTGTCGCTGCCCGCGTGGGCGGCACTGAATTATCAACCGGGCGACACGTTGGCCGCCGACCTCCTCGCGCCAAAGCAAATGATCGTGGTTGACCCGGAAGGCACAGCGGTGTTGCAGGAAAAGGAGGCGGTGAAGGTTCCGGCCATCCTTCTGTATCACCCGGAGGTCGCGGACCAGGTCGAGCAAAGCTTCCGCGCGAAGTACCACCTGGTGCGCAGCAATTTTTTCGCGGCGATGAGCGAGGTGTACCAGCGCAAGCGGCTCAACCGGCAATGGCTCGGCTCGACGCGCTTCAAGACGCTTACCACCACTTTCAAACGGCAACATGGGGCGTTTCCGGAATTGACGAACCTGATGACGTTCTGGGCGGTGGGCGACGCGGACGCGGCGGAGGCGGTGGAAAATGATCTGGTTTCGCGTCTGCGCGAGGCGATGCAGCGTTACATCCGGGACGATACACTGCCGCCGGAGGTCAAACTCGGCCAGCACCTGCGGCTCGTCACAGCCACCAATCTGGTTGAGCCCTTGACGCTGGAACTGGTGCAAAAGCGCGGCACGATGATACACCGCACCAACTTCACGACCTTGAGCCGCGCGCGTCAGGAGTTTCAGCCGTCGCTCGCCAAGCCGGAGCGGGCGCAGGCCAAGTTTCTGGCGGCATTCCTCCGGCCCAATTGCAGCTTGGAGGCCGGTTTGACCCTGCAGGCCCGCAGCAACCGGGTGGAATCGCTCTATGTGGCCGACCGTTACGAGCCCGGGCAGGTCATCGCCCGCCGCGGGCAGAAGGTGGACGCAAAAATCCTGGCGGCGGTGGAACAGTTGAAGTCGCTCGAGCCGGCAACCCCGCCGGAACAGCCGTTGGCAAAACCCGAACCGGCGCCGGTGGCGGGGTCCGACCAACTGAATCCCTGGTTCTGGGCCGGCGCGGCCGCGTTGGCGCTGGCCGGTTTGATTCTGGGCGGCTGGAAGCGGTTGATCCATCGGAAGCGGTCATCGCTGCTGCCCGCGCGGGTGGCGGGCGGGGGCGCCGCCGCCGCGATCATTGCCTGCCCGTCGTGCGACGAAAACATCGTCATCCCCAGCGAAGCGGTGGAGAATCTGGCGGCGCACACGTCGGCGTGGTCGCGCCGGGAGTTGACCGGCAACGAGGCCGAACGGGCGCAGGCCGCCCTCCGCGCCGGCGTCCTCCCGCATCTGGCGGAATGGCTCAAGAAGAAGTTTGTGCGCCGGCTGGTGTCGGAGCGGTCGCAGATGCTGGATGCGCAGCAATCGGCCACGGCGGAGCTGGCGGAACTCGAACGGCGGCTGGACGAGTTGCACGCGCCGTTGCAGGAGCGGCTGCACGCCTACGAAAAACGCATCGTCGAGCTGGAACAAATGCTCGCGGCGAAGGGCGAGGAAAACCGGGAACTGCTCCGGGCGAAAATTCAAATGACGCGTCAGCAACTCGAGGCCGCCCGGGCGAAGAACCGGTTGGAGTACAATTAGCAGCGATCTTACCAATGCCCGAGCGCGGGTTTTAGCCCGCTTCAACGTGAGCACGTCAGTTGATGTGACGGCGACGATTCGCGGCCGCTGATGAATGGGTTAAACGCTCTCAGCAACCCGAACGTTGAGACCAAAGGCGGACGCGCTGCGCTATATGTTAGCGACGAACTGGCGAGCGGTGAGTCACCGGAAGTTGTGCGGACTGTAGGTCCTCAGTCTGAATCAATTCCTTTCACCGCTCCTGTTTTCATATCGACAATGGCAGATGACCTGACGAGATCAACCCAAAGGTCGCCTTTGTGAACTTGTAGTCCGCGAATGTTTCTTCCGCTCACGCGCGGGCTTGGATGCGCCCGTAATCCCTCGACGATATTGGTGGACCAAATAACTTTGTCAGCCTTGTCATGCAAGGTGACGATCTGTTTGTTTAAATCCACGTCGGCATATTGCCCTGATTTCTCGTCAACAATGGTCTTATACAGGTTGGTTGGCACTACGGGCTTTGGCTACGGCTGGGCCACCGTGCCTTCAAAGGCAATGCGGGGATCCTTGACGTTGACCAGTTCATTCAGCTCGTAAACGTTGTGATAGCCATAACCATACAGATTGATGTAGGTGGGAATGTTCAACGCCATCATGCGGGGCCTGGTTTGGGCCGCGAACTGCGTGGCCTCGGCGCGACCAGGCTGCGGCCGGGGCAGCGCAACCTTGGAGGCAAAGTCCACCTGATTGCCGTCGAAGTTGTTGTTGCAATAAATGAGAATCTTCGTCGCAAACGAGGGGATGACCTGCTTGAGATTGGCCTGGGTGAAGTCGGTGAAGCTCAGATGCTTTGCGCCTTTGACGTGGAGCCGCTCGTAACGAAACGTGGAACGGGAATCCAGGATGATGACGCCGGGCTCCTGGCTCATCTTTAGGAATGTGTTCAAATCAATCAGCCTGCGGGCGCGATGCGCCTCGACCTCGGCCACCAGTTCCTTGAAATCCTCGAAGCTGACTTTGGCCTTGGGATAGTTCGTTTTGGTGGACTGCGCCGGCGCTGCGTTGGCCAGCGCGACCATGATGGAGAGGGCAATCAGTGTTGTTTTCATAGGTAGTGAGACGTGGATTTTTAGCAGATGCTCCCGCGCGGAGCAGCAATTAAGAATGAATCCAAGGCGCTTGCGCTTTGGCGCTGGCTGAACGCTAATCGGGAAGTTCCCGCGCCTGTGGGCGGAGATCCAATGGCATCAGCGCGTCACCGGAATCATCCGCGGGCGCGGAATTCCGGCCTTTGAATCAGACCTTTGGGCAATCTTGAATCTTTGCCACAGACAATGCGTCGAAGACTGCCGGATATTGCACCGGGCAACATGCTTTCTCGAACGATCAAACTAAGATCACTTTGTGCGATTGGCGTTTTGTTTTTTGCCGTGGGTCACGCCGTTCTGGCGGAGACCCCACGGCCGGTTCTCAGCGTACGCAAACTGCCGTCTGGCGTTGACGCGCGCCAGACCATCTGGGCGCAACCGCCCACCGTAGCCCGGTTATATTTTGCCAAGCTCGGCCGGCCCGCCACCCAGCGGGCCGAGGTCCGACTGGCTTATGACGACGTGAATCTCTACGCCGCGTTCCGGTGCTTCGACAGCGGCAAGGGCAAGAAAGGTTCGGTTTCGCCCGAGGGTGAGATTGTCCCGGACGACGACTCGGCTCAACTGTTGCTGGACACCGACAACGATGGCCGGACCTACGTCATGTTCACCGCCATGGCGAACGGCAAGCAATCCGCGGAATCCGGCCGTCAGTTCATCCACAAGGGCTGGACCGGCGAGTGGAATGCGACCACGACCAAGCAAGGCTCGACGTGGCAGGCATTCATGACCATCCCGTTCAAGTCGCTGGACGTCGCCACACCCGCGCCGGGCACGCGCTGGGGCGCGCAGCTCTGTCGCAATGACCCGAGCACCAAACGTCCCATCTTCTGGGCGCGCGCCCGGAAGGACGCCCGCGAGGTGCAACGCTGCGGCGACATTGTGTTTGCGGGACCCGATCAAATCACAGCCGCCCTCTCCGACATCAACGTCATCGTTCCCGGACAACAAACCGCCACACTTCACGTCTCGAATCCCACCGGCAAACCGGCGGCGTTGAAACTTCAGTTCATCAACGACGGCATCACAACCGACACCGTGGAAATCAAAGCGAATCCGGGCGACACCTCCGTGCCCGTGCGCTTCAACCAGCCCACCGATGGCTGGCACGCGTTGACGGTCGCTGTTTCCGATGTCACGGGTCGGTTGATAACCCGAAGCCCCGCGCTGCCGGTCCGAATGGCGGCCTACGCAAGCCGGGTCGCGGAATACACGAAACTGGCCGCCGCCCAACCTGCACCGTCCGCCGCCGCGGACGCGGAGAAGAAACAGGTGCTGGCGCAACTGGCGAGCCTCGCCTCGCAAGTGGAGGCAGTCAAAGGCGACCCGGCCAAGTGGCGGGCACTGCAAACTCCGGTGGATGCCGCCGAGAAAGCCGTCGGGCGGCTGCGAAATGGGTGCGCGGATGCCGCCGGCAACGGCTACGCCGTCGGCACCGAAACGGCGTTGCGCAAAATCATGCGCGACAAACTGTTTGAGGGTGAGTTCGGCAAACCCGCGCGGGTGGAACTGGCGCGCAACGAGTTTGAATCAACCCAAGTCGCCATTTTTGCCCAGGACCGGGCGCTCCAGAAAGTTGAAGTTGCCGTGTCCGACCTGCAAGGACCGGGCGCGGTGATTCCGTCGCAAAGAGTGGCATTGAACCTGGTGGAATTCGTTGAAACGGGCGAACCGCCTTACGAGACCGAATACATCGGCTGGTTTCCCGACCCGTTGATGGACTACCAACCGTTTGACGTGGCGCGCGGCACCGTGCGTCCCGTGTGGATCACCGTGCACACGCCGGAAAAAGTCCCGGCCGGTTTATACCGCGGCACCATCACCATCAAGCCCGCCAACGCGCCGGCGTCGCAACTCCCGTTTGAAGTCCAGGTCTGGAACTTCGCGCTGCCGACCACGCCGACGTTCCGAACCGCGTTTGCCTTTTTTGAAGCGCAATACCGGGGTTGGTATGGCGCGAGCATGACCGGCGCGCAACGGCGCCAGGCCTACCAACTCCTGCTGGACCATCATCTTAATCCCACGGACATTTACTCCAAAACCACGCGCCCCGATGAAGCGGACCTGCCGTTCTGCGTCGAACACGGCCTTAACGCCTTCAACCTTGCGAATGTCACGAGCGCGAAGAACGAGGCGACGCGCGCCAATCTCAGCAAGTTGATCCGGGAGCAGGAAAAAAAGCTCAAGGGCAAGGGCTGGTGGGACAAGGCCTACGTTTACGGCTTCGATGAGGTGGGCAGCAGCCGTTATTCCGAGGTGCAAAGCGGATTTGGCTGGGTCAGGAAACAATTTCCCGACCTGCCCAGGATGTGCACCGTGCTGCCCAACCCGCAGCTCAAAGGCTTCGTGGACATCTGGGTGCCGTTGATCGCAAACTTTGACCACGAGGAATCGCAGTCCTACATCAAGGATGGCGACCAGGTCTGGTGGTACGTGTGCTGCGGGCCGGAGCGGCCGTGGCCGAATTTTTTCGTGGATTATCCCGCCACCGATCCCCGCGTGATTTTCTGGATGAACTGGAAATACCGGGTGCCCGGCTTCCTGTATTGGACGGTGAACCGCTGGCACATGAACCTGCAAGACCGGCCCAGGGCGATTCAGAAACAAATTGATGCCGGCAAACGCTGGCCGGAAGTCCCGTGGCGGACGCAAACCACGGCGAGCTTCAACGGCGATGGTCATCTGGTTTATCCCGGACCGGGCGGCCGCCTGCTCAGTTCGATCCGCCTGGAATCCATCCGCGACGGCATTGACGATTACGAATACTTCCATTTGCTCGACAACCTGGTGAAGCAGGCGGAGACGAATTTGAAAGCCGACAATAGCCTGCTGGCAAAGGCCAGGAAACTACTCGAAGTTAATCCGGAGGTCGTGACTTCGCGCACGGAATTCACTACCCATCCGCAAGTCATGCTGGACGCCCGACGGGAACTGGCGGAGACGATCGAAACTCTGGTCAGCGCCACGAAAGTTTCCCGTTAGTTATTGCCGGGCGATGGCATCGGCCGTGATCATCTCCAATCCGAGAACAAAACCGCCGAACGAAAGGCCCAAGGCCCAGAGTACGAGGGAGGCCAAGCGCACGGCCCGGCGGGGGCTATTGGAAACAATTGGGGCATCTCGCAAGGCCCAGATGTAGCAAGGGATCGGGATGACCAGGGCGAGCAGCGCGAAGGGTTTGGCCGTGGCCGCCTGCGGGGCGGTGCTGGCCGAGAGGAGCAGAAGCGCCTGCACACAAGGGGGCAAAACAAAGCCAAGGTAATGTTCAGCACGCATGCGCTTGCGAATGGTTTGCTTCCGACTATTCGGGTAATTTTCGTGACAATAGACCCGCATCGAGCCGGCGCAAGCAGAAAGGCGGAAGCCGCTCAGAACCTGGCTCGCCCAATTCCCAACCCCGGTCAGGGCAGCACCGCGCGGTAGAATTGAGTGCCTGGTTGGGTCGGCGGACCGTTGGTGTAATCCCACCGGCTCGCCGTGAGAATGTTCGTGGCCAGGGGCGACCAGGTTTGAAGATCCGTCGAGAACTCCAGAACCACCGTTTGCCCCGGCTCGCCGTTAACGCCAATTCGGAAATGAGTCGGATCAAGCTCCGCGATGTCCAACCGCGGCGGTTGACGGGCAGGAATGACCTCGACCCATTCCGGCGCATAAAGGAATCGCGTCCGACCGTCGCCGGTGATTTTTCCCAGGACGGCGTACAGGCCGGGCGTTGCATTCGAGGCGGAGATTGTCAGGTTCGTTCCGGCCAAGCCCACGAACGAAGCGCCAGTACCGGGCAACGGCATTTCCGCCATCAAGGTTTGGTTGGTGTTGAGTGGATTCAGGTCGTCATCGAGATAGATCGCCAGCGTCGCCAGTTCCGTGTTGGACCGGGCCCACTGATAATAAAACGTCAGCGGCATGGTATCGTTCAGGACCACCTGGTTGGTGGTCGCGCGATTCAACTGGAGCAGGTTCGGCCAGCTCCCGTTGTTTGTGGACAACGCGGTCCGGTTGTTGGCCAGTCCCGCGCCCAAATCCCACTGTTGGTTGTAGCCGTCGCGAATCGCGGCGTACCCCGGGCCGACCGGACGGTCCGCGCTCGTGCGATTGCCGCCGCCGATGAGGCTGTATTTGAAACCCGCGACCGAACCTTGTTCCTCGTCCGGTACCCACCAGTTGGCGCGTTGCGTGCCGCCGATGGACGCTTCGGTGTCACTGGCATTCGTGCGCCAATCCAGTGTTCCGTGATACCAGAGATGCACATCCGAGTGAGCGCCGGACAAACCTCCGTAACCCCCGCTCAGGCTGCTCAGTTGCCGGACGTACGCGCCGGCTACCGGTTCGCCGTGAACAAACAGGGCCAGGTTCTGCCAGTAGTTATCGTGGAACAGGACGTTCGCGTACGTGCGCGCCGGCGCATCAACCGCCGTATAGATAAAATCATTGAAGCCGTCGTTGTTCAGCGGATGGGGATCCAACGTGGTCACATGATCAACCCAGACGCCGTTGGTGCCCAGTTGCCGGCTGATTTCGCAGGCCAGTGAACCGCCGCGACTGTGACCGATCAGGTGAATCGGCCATTCCGCCAGGGCGTGACCGCCCAGCTCCGTGATGAAGTTCGTGCTCAAGAGCGCCGGCACAACGGCGGCCGCTACTTGATAGGTGTTGTAGGAATTTCCGTCGGCCAACAAACGCCAGTCGAGCTTCAGAATGATCTCACCGGATTCCGGGATTTGCGGCGCGCTGCCACCATCGCTTTCGCGGACCGCCGTCAGAAAATACGACCCCGCGCTGTAAAAGAAATACGCGCGGTAGCAGGAGTGGTTCGTGCCGACAAACCGCTCGTACGCCGGAATCCGGTTTGCCATTCCCGTCACCCAGCCGTCGGTGTCGCCGTTGAGACCATGGGTGATGATCGTAACCCCACCACCGGCGGCCAGACGGGGCCAGGTCAGGAACAGACTCAACCCCAATAAACCTATCGCCCGATACCCTCGCCCGAGTTCGATGCGGACATTCACGAAGGACCGATGCCCCGAACCATGGACCTTTTCGCCACGGTCAAGTTTTTATGCGCGCGCAATTTCATGCTCCGATCTGCCGCTTGATGGTTTCGGCAATCTTCTTCGACCACTTTTCCAAAACCGCCTTTTCGCGGCCCTCGATCAGCAGCCGCGCCTTGGGCTCGGTGCCGGAGTAGCGGAGAAACGCGCGCCCGCCCTGAAGCTTCACCTCGGCCTCGGCCTCCGCAACCAGCGATGTCACCCCGTCCAGCTGTTCAAACGGTTTTTTCTCGCGCACGACGACGTTCGTAACGAGTTGCGGAAAGCGCTTCCAGCATTTCGCCAACTGGCTGAGCGGTTTGCCCGTCGCGCGCATGATGCGAACCATCTGCAACGCGGCAACCAAACCGTCGCCGGTCGTGCTGAAATCGCGGAAGATCAAATGCCCGCTTTGCTCGCCGCCGAAGTTGAATCCGCCGCGCAGCATTTCATCAATCACCTGCTTGTCCCCCACATCAGTCCGGATGACTTGGCCGCCCGCCGCCTTGATGGCGGCATCCAGGCCCGCGTTGCTCATCACGGTCGCGACCAGCGTGTTTTCCGCGAGTGCGCCGCGCGCCAGCAGGTCGAGCCCCGCGATGGCCATGATGTCGTCGCCGTCAATCAACGCGCCGCGTTCGTCGCACAGTTGCACCCGGTCCGCATCACCGTCGTGCGCAATCCCCAGGTCGGCGCGAAACTCCCGCACGCGCTGGCAGAAAGGCTGCGGATGCATCGAGCCGCAATCCTTGTTGATGTTCTTGCCGTCCGGCTGATTGCCGTAAAGAAAAACCTCCGCGCCCAGTTCCCGCAAGACGCAGGGCGTGGACTTGTAAGCGGCACCGTTGGCCGCGTCCACCACGATCCGGAGTCCTTCCAGCGTCAGGCCTCGGGGGAAGCCGCCTTTCGCATACTCGATGTAGCGTCCCAACGCGTCGTCAATGCGCACCGCCTTGCCGATTTCCTCGGCGGTGGGCCGGATGTGTTCAATCTCGCCGCTGAAGACGAGGTTCTCGATTTCGAATTCAATCTTGTCGTCGAGCTTGTAGCCATCCGCCCGGAAGAACTTGATGCCGTTGTCGGCGTAGGGATTGTGTGACGCGGTGATGACCAGGCCCGCGTCGGCGCGCAGGCTGCGCGTCACGTAAGCAACGCCCGGCGTGGGCAGCGGTCCGATGAACAACACGTCCACCCCCATGGAAAGGATGCCGGAGGACAGCGCGTTTTCGAGCATGTAACCCGAGAGGCGTGTGTCCTTGCCGATGACAATCTTGTGACGCCCCTGTCCGCGAGGCTGGCTTTCGAGGGTCTTGAAGACGTGGCCCGCCGCGCGACCCAGCTTAAGGGCGGTTTCCGCCGTGACCGGTTCGATGTTTGCGATGCCGCGCACACCGTCCGTGCCAAAGATTTTTTTGGGTTTGCTCATTTTTGATGCATTACTTGGGCGGCACGACCACGTCCACTTCCGCCGGAACGACCCGGTCCACGGCCACTCCGGGCGGCACGGAAACGTCCACGCGCGCCTTTAGATAGGGAGCAGTTTCGATACCCGTAAGATCCACCACGACATGAATCTCGTTCTTGTGCAATTCCGTCACGAGATCGGGATTGCCTTTGACGATGACCTGGACCACTTGGGGATCCACCTTGTAGGCGCGCACGTCGGCCGCCGAAGAAACCACCAGCACGGGAACATCGTTGAACGCCATCGAGGCGGAGGGCTGCGGCGGGAGATTCGTAATCCGCGCGTTGTTGCTCAATGCATTGACGGTGTACCAGATCACCACCGCCAACGCCAACGAGAGCACTTTCCAACCGACATCTTTGGTCAGGAAATTACGCATGGTTCACGTCATTTGCCCGTCGGCGCCGGCGCGGCAGGCGCATCGCTTTTGGCATCGGCCGGCGCGTCGTTCTTCGCGTCGGTGGCGGGCGCGGGCTTCGGTCGCTCGCTGAAGCGGGAACGCAGCCACTCAATCACCCCGGGCGTGGAAGCCGGCTTGACCAGAACAGAACTTAGGAATGCGCGCAGTGTTTCAAGGGTGACCCCGCGGACGAGCTGCTCCTTGTACGCGTAGGAAATCGCGCCGGTTTCTTCGGAGACAATCACCACCACGGCATCCGTCTCCTCGCTTAGTCCCAGCGCAGCGCGATGCCGCGTGCCCAGCGACTTGCTCAGGTCCGACCGCTGCGACAACGGAAAAATGCACGCCGCATACGCGATGCGGTCGCCTTTGATGATCACGCCGCCGTCATGAATGGCGTTGTTCGGAAAGAAGATGGTCTCGAGCATTTCCGGCGTGGCTTCACAATCCACCGGAATGCGGGATTCGACCGCCTCCTGCAGCTGAATGGATTGTTCGATGGCAATCAGCGCGCCGATGCGCACGTCAGCGAGGCGCTCGCAGGTCTGGATGATGACTTCGATGCTTTCGCGTTGTTCGTGCGAGGTGGCGAACAGGTGCAGATTGCCCAGCTCGCCCAGCATGCGCCGCAATTCCGGTTGAAAAATCACCAGCGCGCCCAAGATGATGAACACCGACGCCTTGTCCAGCAACCAGCGCAACACGGTAAGATCAAGCAGCGTGACGCCCAGGGCCAGCGCCGCCAGCAGGGCGACGAAGCCGATGACGACCGGCCAGCCGCGCGTGCCGCGAACAAAGCGCGAGGCGAAGTATATCCCCACCGCGAGGATGAGAATCTCCACCGTGGGCCGCCAATTATCCTGGACGAAATTCCACACGTTTTTGCGTTCGGTCTGTTTCTAAAAGGTCATTGCGTTCGGGCGTGCCGGCGATACCCCGCACTCGGGGCAACGCACCCGGCTATGGCGTTCGACGGGCCTGCACGGCTTCAACCATACGCACGGCCTGCACCGTTTCGGCCACGTCATGCGTGCGGACGATGTTCGCGCCTTCCTGCACGGCCAGAGCCGCGCACGCCAGGGACCCGGCCAGCCGCCCGCCCACGTCCACACCCAGCGTTGTTCCAATGAACGATTTGCGCGAAACGCCCAGCAGCAAAGGCCGATGCAAACTTGTAAAGCCGCGCAGCCCGGCGAGCAACTGCAAATTGTGCTCCGGCGTTTTCCCAAAACCAATGCCCACGTCAAATACCACCTGATCCGCCGCCACACCGCATTCGTTCAACCGCCGCATCCGTTCGCGGAAAAAATCCCCGATCTCGCCGGTGAGGTTTTCATAGGACGGATTGGCCTGCATGGTTTGCGGGGTGCCCCGCATGTGCATGCACACGTAACCGGCGTCAAACTCCGCCACCACGCGCCACATCGCATCGTCCGCGCGATTGGCAGCCACGTCGTTGACCAGGCTCGCCCCGGCCGCCAAGGCAGCGCGGGCGACCGGGGGTTTCATGGTGTCAATCGAGATGGGCACATTGACCCGGCGCCCGAGTTCTTCAATGACCGGCATGACGCGGTGCAATTCCTCCAGTTCGCTCACCGGCGTCGCGCCCGGCCGGGTGGATTCACCGCCGATATCGAGAATGTCGGCGCCCTGGGCGACCAACTCCAGCGCGTGCACGACGGCTTTGTCGGCCGCCAGGAATTGGCCGCCGTCGAAAAACGAATCCGGAGTGATGTTGACCACGCCCATGATGAGCGCGGGACGGGGGAAACGGAACGTGAACTGGCGGCAGCGCAGCAACATTCAAACGCTCCAAGTTCCAAGCGCCAAACACCAAAGAAGCTCCGACCATCCGGCTCCAAACGGGCTCATGGGTCTGCGCCTTTGATGTTTGCGAGTTGATGTTTCTCCGGAGCTTCGATCTCGGTGCTTGGTGCTTCTTTTCAAAGTTCAGTATCCCGCCCCGGCTTTGCCTCGTTGCATGAGTTCAATCTCATACCCCTCCGGTGCGTCAATGAACGCAAACCCGCTGCCGTCAGGCTTGAGCGTGGGTCCGTCGGAATACTTCATACCCAGCTTTTCAAGGTGTTTCGCAAACGCTTCCAGACTGTCCACCTCGAACGCCAGATGCGTGAGATCCGCCTGCACCTGCACCGGACCGCTGCCGGGAAAGTAGGTGAGCTCGATCAACTCCTCGCTTTCCGGGGCCTTCAGAAAAACCAGCTCCGAGCCGCGCGGCGATTTGTGCCGGCGCACTTCCTGCAAGCCCAGCACCTCGCGATAGAATTTCACCGTGCGTTCCAGATCGTTGACGCGGTAACGCGTGTGCAAAAGTTTTCGGGCCAGATTCATGCGCCCAGCGTAATGCGGGGGAGTCGCAATACCAAGTACTCTTGGTAAGCAGCAGCGCCCCGTTGGCCCCTCCCACGAACCGGAGCGCCGGCGTTCTCGCCGGCTTTTGACGGACGGCCGACCAATGCCGGCGAGGACGCCGGCGCTCCGACGAAGAGGCGGTTCGGGGGTTCAAGGCGCGAACTTGGGTTGGGGGAAGACTCACCCCGTCCATCTCCCCATCGGATGGGGAGAGGCGCGGCAGGCACAATAATTCCAGCGGACCGGTTTACCCACGAGAGGCCTTCCGCCGGACGGTGTTCCGTCGGCAAATCACGGAGAGGGCTGGCGGTCCGGGTTGCCGGATGGATTGGCAGGATTTTCCCGGACCGGCTCATGGAAAGGCCGGCGGGTGCGATAAATCTCCAGGAGGCGGGCGTTGATCTCGGCAAGGTTGGTTTGCCCGGCAGCGAGTGCCAGGTCGCGGGTCTGCTCGCCCGTCATGATGGCTTCATCAAAGCGTCCCGCCTCGGCATACGCGGCCGCCAACGTGCCCACCATCGGGATCAGGCGGTATTCGCTGAGTTGGCAGGCCCTTTCAGCATAGCGCACGGCGTCCGTCCCATTGCGAAGCTCCGCGCGCTCGCTTGTGGCGAGCAGCCAGGCCAGATTGTTGAGCAGAATTGCGGAGTCCGGACTGTAGCGCAGGGCCCGGCGATAACCTTCAATCGCATCCGAAACCCGGCCGTGCTGAACCAACAATTCGCAAAGTTCCGTGTAGGTCTCCACATGACCCGGGGATAAACGCGCCGTTGCCGCGAGATGCGAGATGGCTTCGTCATCGCGGCCAAGCGCTTTGAGGGCGATGCCGAGGTTGAAATGCGCGGCTTCCAACCTGGGGTTGGCCTGAAGCGCCGCCTCGTAATGTTCGATGGCTTCCGTGAGGTTGCTCTGCAAACACAGCGCGCGGCCCAGATTGTTTTGCGCGTTGTCGGCACGGGGATTGATCCGCACGACCGCGCGAAATTGTTCCTCCGCCTCCCGGGCCTTGCCCTCGATGAGCAACGTGCAGCCCCAGTTGTAGTGGGCGATGCGATTGTCCCGCGTGTTGGCGACGGCACTGGCGAAAAGCGTCTGCGTGTTTTGCCAGCATTGGGTTTGAAACCAGGTCCTGACCGCGCAAGCCACCAGGACAACCACGGCCGCGGCCCCGATGATGGCTCTTTTGCGGGCCCAGGTCGGCAGGGCATCGGCCAACCCCCACGTCACGGCGGCGAAAATCCCGATCAGCGGCACATAGGTGTAACGATCCGCGATGGCCTGCCAGCCCACCGGAATCACTCCAATGGTCGGCACGAGCGTGCCCAGATACCACAGCCAACCGAACAGGAGATACGGCCGGCGTCGGGCTTGCAACAACGCCCACACGGACAGGACAATCACCACCATGCTGCTGGCCACCACCTGCCAGAGCGGCCAATGGGCAGGCAGGGGATAAATGACGGCGAGTTGGTCCGGCCAAATCGTTTTCCAGAGATAACGCACATAGGAAATCGGTATGTTCGCCAGACGCAGCGCCCACGGCACGGCTTCTTCCGTGGCGATCCGGCCCTTGGTGCGGACAACCACCAACGTGATCAGGGCGGCGATGCCCGCCAGCGCGAAGAACGGAATCTTCTCGAATACCAGACGCCACCAGCCCTTCAGGCATGATACAGCCGGGGCCGGACCGCTGCCGGCCTGCACACCGGGCGCTCTTTTGAGCGGCCAGAAATCCATCAACAACAACACGCAGGGCAACGTCACCAGCATGGGTTTGGCGGCGAGCCCGCAACCGAAACACGCAAGCGCCAGCCAATAGCGCAATCGCGATGGCTGTTCCACGAACTGAACGTACGCCAGCATCGTGAGCAGCCAGAAGAACGTGCTCAAGACATCCTTCCGCTCGGCGATCCACGCGACCGACTCGACGTGGAGCGGATGCAGGGCGAACAACGCGGCCACGAAGGCGCTCCGCCACATTGCCTTGGTGAGCCGGAGCAAAACCGCAAATAACAGGAGCGTGTTCGCGACATGGAACAGCAGGTTGACCACGTGATGCGCGCCCGCGTTCAGACCGAACAACTGGCAATCCAGGATATGCGACAGCCACGTGAGCGGATGGGGGTAACTGAAATACGCGGTCGTCATCGCCCAGCGGACGCTCGCCGGGGAAAGCCCGTTGCGGACCATCGGGTTTTCAACCACGTAATCGTAGTCGTCGTAGCGATTGAACTCCAGGCCGCCGACCTGCCAATAGGCTGTGATCGTGACGACCGCGAGCGCCACGTGGATCAAGACGACTGGATTACGCCGGGGTGCGTTTTCCACGAAGGAAACGGTATTTGACCGCCCGCCATGTCAGCCAGAAAAAAACTCCAGCGGACGCCAATGGCGGCAGCCGGGATTCGCTGTAAAGTCAACCCTCACCCTGACCCTCTCCCAGCCGATGGGAGAGGGGACAGCTATGGCCGGATATCGAGGTTCGACGCGACAGGTTTCAGCCGAAGTTCAGGCTTGTTCGGTGAAAAGACCGCGTCGCCTGCCTTGAGCCGCACACATTCTAACAGGTTGTCCGCCAGTTCCGCCTATCCTGTCGGACGGGAGGGCCGGGGCGCGGGAAGTCTGCCTGCCAGTTGGCAGGCGCGGTTACTCGCCAATGAAATGCAGAGCAACCTTGCGCGAGTGCGGCACGCGGCGGTGTTCCCAGAGATAAATTCCCTGCCATGTGCCCAACGCCAGCCGGCCGCCGCTGAGCGGGATGCCCAGGTTCACCGCCGTGAGCGCGGTGCGCACGTGGGCGGGCATGTCGTCGTCGCCTTCGCAGGTGTGTTCAAACAACGGGTCGCCATCGGTCACCAGCCGGGTGAAGAAACGTTCGAGATCGGCGCGCACGTCCGGGTCGGCGTTTTCCTGAATGAGCAGCGAGGCCGAGGTGTGCCGCAGATGAAGCGTGACGAGTCCGTTCTTGAAGCCGTGTCTGGCAATCCACGCTTCCACCTCGTGCGTGAATTCGTAAAGGCCACGACCGCGCGTGGCGAGGGTCAGCTCTTGAAGGGCCTGGCGAAGCATGCTTGTGTCCCCTCACCCCGATTCGCTCCCCGCCGACGAGGAGAGGGAAGAATTCGTGCGACCGTGCCGATCCGGGTCATTTCGGGGTCGCTGCGGGTGCGCCGGCTTTCTGTTCGAACATTTTTTCCAGATCGGCGTTGTGCGGCTGGCCGGCTTTCAAGGCGCGTTGGTAGTGCCAGCGGGCCAGTTCGATCAACGGCGGATCCTGCGTGGCGTAAATCACGGCCAGGTTGTTGTGCGCATCGCCGTAGCCCGGATTGATCTGGATGGCCTTGCGCAACGCCGTTTCTGCCGGGCCGCGCAGGCCTTTCTGACTGAGCGTCACGCCGAGGTAATTCTGGACCTCGGCGTTCTGCGGATTGAGTTCGGCGGCACGGCTGAGGGCATTGAGCGCGTCGTCGTACCGGCCCTGCCGATAGCGGATGTAACCGAGGATCGAAAGGCTGTAGGCGTCGTTGGGATCCAGCGTCAGGGCTTTCTGGATGTTCTGGTCCGCCTCGTCGAGCCGGTTGCGTTCGAGCTGGATGGCCGCGAGGTTGGCGAGCGTGAAGGTGTTCTTTTCATCCTGCCGCAGCACCTCCAGATATTTTTCCTCCGCCTTGTCATAGTTTTTGGCGGCAAACTCCCGTTGGGCTTCGACCACCAGCGTCGCGGTGCCGCGCGGCAACTCGGAGAGGGATTTCTTTCCCGCCTTGGGATCGGCGGCGGCGAGCACGGGCGCCGGCTGGCTGAACAGTGCCAGTTCCTCGGCGGAGTAGGGGATGGCGCGGGCCTCGTACACCTGCAAGCGGGCGCGCAGCATGTTGATCTGCGTGGTCAGCTCCCCGATGCGGGCGGCGGTGTCGCGGCCCTTGCGGCTGCCGAGTTCCTTGTTCGCCGCATCGAGCCGCATCGCCAGGTCAAAGCGCTCGGTTTCCAACAACTTGATCCGGCGCTGATCCTCGGCCCGCGCGGCTTGCAGGTCGCCTGTGGCGGCGAAATGCGCCCCGCGGGTTTGAAGGCGGCTTTCGAGAACGGTTTTTTCCAGGCGCAGGATTTCCGTGTCCGATTGCAGCGCGGCAACGCGCGCCTCGGCCTGGGCCAGTTTGCGGCTTGCGTCCCCGGAACTGCCGGCGGCTTGCGCTTCGGCGAGTTGCCGCTTGAGGACTTCGTTCTCCGCCCGGAGCGTTGCGGCGGCTTCCGCGCCGGCGGTGAGCGTTTGAATGCGCGCCTGCAAGGACTCCTTCTCCGCAGTCAGTTTGGCGGTCAAATCGCTTTGCTCGGCCAGCTTGCGCTCCGCCTCGTCGCGCGCCTGCTTCACGCGGGCCAGTTCGGCGGCGTTCTCCGAACCTGGGGTCAGTTGGTCGAGCCGGTTCTGCAATTCCTGTTTCTCGGCCGCCAGCTTGTTGGCGCGCTCGGTCTGCTCCTTGAGCTTGAGATCGGAAGCCACCAAGGCCGACTGGGTTTCGGCCAGCACCTTGGCATCGTCGCTCGTTTCGGCTTTCGCCGGTTGCGCGGCGCCGGCGGTTTTCAACAATTCATTTTCCTTGAGGAGTTCCTGGATTCTGGCCTGGGCCCGGGCCAGTTCGCGCGGGTCCACCGCCGCGGGTTGCGTGGCCAGGGCCTCTTTGAGCTTGGCCTCCAGCAACACCTTGTCGGCCTGCAATCGGCGCATGTCCTCCTGCAAGGCAGCCAGCCGGCGCTCCGCCTCCGCCGAGCCGCTGGACGGGGCCGAAGTCGCCGCGCCGGGCGCAACAGGAGCGGTTGCGATCGGAACGGTGACCGGCGCGGGTACTTGCGGCGACAGCGCGGTGATGTGCGATTCGAGGTAGTTCAACCGGAACTTGACGATCTTGCTGTTCCAGTCGGGATAGAACTTTTGAAAGCGTTCGAGCGCGTTTTTGGCTTCGAGGTATTTGGCCAGCGCCTGGGCGGTTTGGCCCGAGTTGTTCAGTGCGTCCGCCTGCATCATGTTGTTGTAGATGCGGACGTATTGCTCATCCGGACCATCCGCGCGCGCCGGCAAAAGGGCCATCGCCAGGCTCAAAGCCAGGAGAGCGAGCAGACGTTTCATGGCTCTATGGTAGACATGGTCGGACCGGTTTGGCAATGGGTTTGGCGAAGTCGTTTTGTCCCGGACGGCGTTGCCCGCCGCCAGCCGGGACGATGGTAACACGACCTGTGATTGAATCAGCCGGGGGTTTGCGCGAAACTCTGGTCAACGGGAAACACGATGAGAAAATCCGCTTTCATCTGGCTGCTGGCCGCGGGGGCGCTGATCGGAGTGCTTCTGATCGCGCGCCAAAGCCGCGTGGCCGCCGCGCGCACCGCTGCCATCAAGGACTGCAGCTTGAAAGCCTACGCCAGCAACACCAACGCGGCCGCCACGCTGAAGGCCATGGGCAACAAGGCGACCCCCACCCTGATCCAACTGGTGCAGGCGAAGGATTCCTATCTTCAACGCCAGGTCTGGTCCGAGCAAAGCCGCTGGCCGTTGGGTCTGCGGCGGAAGCTTTCAAAGCATGTTTCGTTCTCCGAAGCCCGGTCCGTCCGCGAAGCCGCCGCGTTTTCGCTCGGGCTGCTCGGGCCGGATGCCCGGGCCGCGGTTCCCGCGCTGGTGCGCGCCCTCCAAGACCCCGAGGGAATGGTCAGCCTGGAAGCGGCCAAGGCGTTGGGCCGGATCGGCCCCGGCGCCGTGCCGGGTTTGATCACCACGTTGACGAACACAAACGCGGTTGCCCGCCGGCTGGCGAGCCTTGCGCTCGGCATGATCGGCCCGGAAGCGTCGCCCGCCGTACCGGCGTTGATCGAGCGGCTCAACGACCCGGATCCGGGGGTTCGTGCAGAAGCAATACGCAACCTGAGGCTGATCGGCACGCCGAGTGCGCCAGCCTTGATTGACATCATCAAGAACGGTCCCGATCCCGTCCGCGAAGGCGCGGCAAAAGTGCTGGCGGGCTTTTATGTGACCTTGCGGGCGGCCGAACCCGCACTGATCGAGATGGCGCAAAACGCCGTGCCGGCCAACCGCCGACAGGCGATTGAAACCCTCATGTATCTTCAGGCGTTTGATGAGCCGGCGCTGCAGGCCTTCACGCGGGCGATTGCGGATCCGGTGGTCGAGGTGCGTCTCCGGGCCATTCAGGCGCTGGGACTCGTCGGCCCCAAAGCCGGACTGGCGGTGACCAATTTGGCCGCGTGTTTGCAGGACGAATCCGCGGCAGTTCGCGCGAATGCCGCAAGGGTCTTGGGCAACATCGGAACGCCGGCGCGGGGTGCGAGGCCGGAATTGTTACGGCTGAAAGACGACCCGGACGAAACCGTGCGCCAAGCCGCGGCGGAGGCGCTGGCCCGGATCGAACCCGGCGGGTCAACCGTTCCAAACGCAGCGGCGAAATGATTCTGGCAAACGACTGCGGCCGTGAACGTCCTGCTGCCGCCGCGTTGACAGCGGTTTACGATTCGTGTTAGCGTCCGGGCAGTGTTTGGGCCGAGATATGAGTTCGGTGCTTAGTCAACATGTGTTGGTTCTCAACCGGCTGTGGCAGGCGGTCAATGTCTGCACGGCGCGGCGGGCGTTGACGCTGTTGTTTCAAGGCCACGCGCAAGCGGTTTTGAACTCCGCCGACGGTTCGTTCCAGACCTACAACTTCAAGGAGTGGCATGATTTCTCGCAGCAGGCGCCGCATCCCGAGTCGGTGCATACCATCTCTTTCCGCATCCGCGTGCCGCGGGTCATCCTGCTGCTGGTTTATGACCGGCTGCCGAAGAAGGAAGTGAAGTTCACCCGGCACAACATTTTTGAGCGCGACAAGAACACCTGCCAGTATTGCGGCGCGGTCTGCGACCGGAAGGACCTGAACCTGGACCATGTGATTCCGCGCGACCGGGGCGGGCCGACCACGTGGGAAAACATCGTGTGCTCGTGCATTGACTGCAACACGCAGAAGGCCAATCGCACGCCGCCGGAAGCGGGCATGCATCTCATCCGCAAACCAAAGCGGCCCAAGTGGCGTCCGTTCGTGCAGATCAACTTTACGCTGCATCAGCACGACAGTTGGAAGCACTTCATTGACCTCGCCTACTGGAACGTGGAACTCGGCGAGGACGTGCAGTAGTGGGAAACCGCTTAAGACTTGGCGGCGGTTTTGGCGTTCTCGATCAATTCCCAGAATTTCGGGCTTTGCTGCAAGGCTTCGTCTTCCTGGACCTTCAGGCCCGAGCGATAAAAGAAATCCTTGAGCGTGTGCCGGCTGAGAATCCGGTGGACCACCACGCCCAATTCGTGGCGTTCGAAGTAAACACGATAGTCCCCGACGCGAAACCGGTGCAAGATGCGGCCGCTGCGTTCGAGCTTGCCAAAATCGTCCAGTTCGGTGGCCAGCACCTGCTGGGGCAAACCGCGGAACTCGCCGAGGATTTGAAGCTGGAGTTCCTTGGGCATCCGCGCCAGCTCGGCGGCGCTGGTCGGATTAAAGATGATTTGAAACGGCAGCATGCAGGATTTGTAACCGGTCGAGGTTCAACGCTCAAACAAACTTTACCAAAACTTTACCAGAACTTTACCGTTTGAACCCACCTTGAACCGGTCAAGGCACCCGAAGCTTGTAGAAATTGGGCGACCCGTTCAGCGCATTTGTGAAGGTAAACGCGCCGTTATTGTCAAAGGTGCTGCCCGGTAAAATACTCCAACTACCGACGGGCAACGCCGTATCGGGCGACTTCAGCATCGAATACCCCGCTCCGGGCGCGCCGCCGTTACCCGTGAGCACCACGTTCGAGCCCAGTTTTTGAATCTGTTTGAGGTAAGGCTGCATCGTGCCGACCCCGGACAGATCGAGAATGCCAATGGCCCGTTTCCCGGCGCTGTTCGTGCCTTCGAAACGAAACGCGTAAAGATCCGCCAAGTCCGGGGTGAAGGTCGGATTCTTGATGGTGGTGGCGGACAACTGGGCCACGGCGTTCGCCGGGTAGCGCACGATGCTCCACGACCAGCCGGTGGTGGTCAGGTTGGTGACGTCCAGATGGCGCAGCACACCCGGTTTGTCCGAGGTGACATCCACCACGGGCATGTCCGGTGGCGCGGAGTAGCCACGCCGAATCGCGTGATTGAAGCTGTCCGCCACAAACACATTGCCGTCGGGCGTGACCGCGATGCCTTGCGGAGAATAAAAGTGCGCCGTCCATCCGCTGCCGTTGGCGCTGCCCGCCACGCCGGGGATGCCGCCGAGGGTCGTCACCACGCCCGCCGGGGTGATCTTGCGAATGGTGTGGCTGCCCCCACCCGAGAACTGGTCAATGCTCTCGGTAACATAGACGTTGTTGGAACCATCCACCGCGACGCCAAAAACGAGAAATAATCGCGCGTTGGTCCCGGTGGCATCCACAGCGCCGGCGTTGCCCGCCAAACCCGCAAGGGTGCTCACAGCGCCTGCCGGGGTGATCTTTCGCACCGTGTAATTTCCGCGATCCGTCACATACAGATTGCCTGCTTTATCCGCGGCAATGCCGGCGGGATTACTGAAGGTAGCGGCGACGCCAACTCCATCGCCACCGCCGTAGTTTGTGCTCCCTGCCAGGGTGGTCACCACTCCGGCGGGGGTAATCATTCGAATCATGTTGTTGCCGGTGTCAGCCACGTACACGTTGCCGTTGGTACCCACCGTCACACCCCAAGGCGAGTTGAAACGTGCCGCTGTGCCGGTGCCGTTGTTCGTGCCGGACACGGTCGCCAAGCCGGCAAAGTTGGTCACGACGCCCGCCGGCGTGATTTTGCGAACCGTGTGGTTGTAAGTGTCCGCCACGTAAACATTGCCGTTGGTATCCACGCCGACGCTGATGGGCGTGTTGAACCGGGCCGCGGCGCCCGTCCCGTTGTTGGTGCCGGTGGTGCCGGCCAACCCGGCCAGCGTCGTCACCACGCCGGCCGGGGTGATTTTCCGGATGATGTGATTGGCGAGATCCGCCACGTACAAGTTCGTGCTGCCATCCATGGCCATGCCCGAGGGATAGTTGAAGCGCGCGTCCGTACCCGTGCCGTCCGCGCTGCCCGCACCGCCTGCCCTGCCGGCCAACGTGACGACCGCCTGGTTCGTGGCCATTCGGCGCAGCAGGTTGTTGCTGTAATCGGCAGTGGACACGTTCCCCGCATGATCCACAGCAACGCTGGTAGGATAGTTGAAGCGCGCGGTTGTATTGGTGCCATCGGCGCGGCCGCTGACGGTAGCCAGACCCGCCACCGTCGTCACCACTGAAGCGGCGGTCACCTTTCGAATCGTGTGATTGTAGGTGTCGGCCACGTACAAGTTGCCGTTGGTGTCGGCTGTAATGCCAAAGGGTGTATCAAAACGCGCCGCGAAGAGCGTGCCGTTGTTCGTCCCGGAGACGGTGACCGCACCCGCAAAAATGCTGACCACGCCCGCTGCGGTAATTTTGCGAATGGCATGATTGTACGTGTCCGCCACGAACACCGCGCCATTTGTTCCCACGGTGACGCCTCCGGGGGCGTTGAAACTGGCCCCGGTACCAGTCCCGTTCGCACTGCCCGGCACACCCGCCTGGCCTGCAAAAGTTGTGACCACGCCACCGGGAGTGATTTTGCGAATGGTATGATTACCATTGTCAGCCACGTAAACCGTCCCGTTGGTGTCCACGGCAACATCAAGCGGGTAGTTGAAGCGCGCCGCGCTGCCGGTGCCGTCATTCGTGTTGATCAACCCCGGGCTGCCCGCCAGGGTCGTCACCGCTCCGGCGGGTGTGATTTTACGAATCGTCTGGTTGTAAGTGTCCGCCACGTACACGTTCCCGTTGGTATCCACCGCCAGACCGAACGGCCGATAAAAGCGGGCCGCGGTGCTGATTCCATCGTTGGTGCCCGTGAATCCGGCCAACCCCGCCATGGTCATCACCGCCCCGGTCGGGGTGACTTTGCGAATCGTGCTGTTGAAAGTATCCGCCACATAGGTGTTGCCAGCACGGTCCATCGCAACTCCTCGCGAGAAATTGAAAACGGCGGCGCTATTCGTCCCGTCAAACCATCCCGGCGATTCCTGGGGCCCGGCGAAGGTCAGGAAGGTGTAGTTCTCGTAATTCGTTTGCGCCTTCGTGGGCTGCGGGGAAACAACGCAACCCAGGACCAACGCGGCGCTCAACCAAGCAAGACTTCGGTTACAACTCATAATGGTTCACTCAACTGATAAGGGATGATGCACAACCGCATTGTGACGGATGTTGGCATGCACACCACCCGGCCGGCTTCTCCATGGCCTCGGGGAACATCCAACCTCCAACTTCGAACGCCCAACATCCAATCCGCACGTCGAAAATCCTACGGGCGGGACGCCAACGCTCCAGTTCATGGGGAGGGGCATTTCGGGAATGAATCTTGGCAGACAGTTTGGTGCTCACACAATTTAGGTCACAACCATATCAGCGTCCAAGAGGAATTTCAAATTGAGAATGGAGCAGTGCGCGAGTGGAGCGGCGGGCGCGATTGGTTGGAGTTCACGGTTCAGCGTGGGTGGCTCGGCGCGTGAGATGGGCGAAGGGCGCAAAGCACAAGCTGAAGCTTGGACTCCAACACGCCGTTCGCACCCATGAGAAATGGTAGCGCGTACGGGAATCGAACCCGTCTTTCAGCCTTGAGAGGGCCGTGTCCTAGCCGATAGACGAACGCGCCAGACGGCAGTTCCCAGCCTAACGATCAGGCGGCGGATGTCAACGTCGCAGGAAGAGCAACGACGGGGCGGTTGGAGGTTGGACATAACGGTCGCTGGATCGTAGCGGCGGGCGTCCCGCCTGCGGTAGAGCCGGTGCGTCCCGCCCGGCGGAAAGCAGCGCGCGTCAATCCAAGCCGACCTGGAATTTCATGAAGTGTTGCACGTTCCGAAGTCGAGTCCGGGCCGCGGGACGCGCGCCCTCTGCGGCAGGCGGGACGCCCGCCGCTACATTGACGGCCACCTTCAACCGAACCCGCAACCACACCCGTCGTTCAACGCTGCGACGGGCGCGCGTGCGGCGCACGGAGTGACTCACCTGACGTCAATTGCCATCCCGATACGGCTGGCGCTCGCGATACTGCCGGAGCAGCTTCTGATTCAGTTCTGACAGGTTCGTCTGCCCCAAGGCCAACGCCACTTCGGACGCTTTTTGTGCCGTCGCCACGGCCTTGTCGAATTGCCCAGCCTCGGCATAGGCGGCGGCGAGGGTGCCGATAAACATTGGTTGTTGGTCGGCGGTCAGCACGCACGCGCGTTCGGCAGATTTCACCGCCGCCTTGCCGTCGCGAAGCTGGTCATCGGGATGCGTGGCCAGTATCCATGCCAGATTGTTCAGTGCGGCGAGCAAATTCGGGTCACGCTTCAAGGCTTCGCGGTATTCGGCGATGGCCTCACCGGTCGCGCGCGAACCCGCCAATGCCATCCCCAACTCCTGGTGGGCTTCGGCGGAATCCGGATCGAGTCGCACGGCCTGCCGCAATTCCGTCAGGGCCATTTCCAACTCGCCACGCTTCAACCATTCCACCCCCAGGTGGCGGCGCGCCTCGGCGTAATTCGGATTCAGCCGGAGCGCTTCGGCAAAGTTGGCCATCGCTTCCTCGGATTGGCCCGAGGCGCTGTATGCCCGTCCAAGAACGGTGAACACCCCGTAATCGTTGGGGGCGAGTTGGGCGGCGGCAGTGGCGTGATTCATTGCTCCGACCACGTCGCTCAACTCCAGCAACGCGAGGGCGCAAATGCCATGGGCGCTGATACTGTTCGGGTTGACGCGCAGCACTTGTTCCATGTGGTTGGTGGCACCCCGGAAATCCTTCAGTTTGTACAACTCCAACCCCATGTTCAGATGGGCGTTGGCGTAATCGGGTTTGATTTGGAGCGCCTTGGCGAACCAATTGGTGGCCTCCGGTATCTGGCCAAGAGCGACATACACCACACCCAGATTCAAGTGCGCGTCCAAGTGGTTCGGTTTGACGCGGAGCACTTCGCGATACTCGGTTATCGCCTCGGTTGCCTTGCCAGAATGTTGCAGAAAATGACCGAGGTTGTAATGCGCTATGGCGTTCTCGGGATAGACCTTGAGACACTGCCGCCAAAGCGTGCCGCTGTTGCGCCACGTCTGGACTTGAAGCCACGTCAACGCGCCGCACGCCAGCAACCCCAGTATCGCCAACGCCCCCAGCACTACACCTCGCGATCGCCAATGTCGCGAGACATCCGTCATTAACCACAAAACTGCTACGAATAATCCCACGCAGGGGAGGTAGGTGAAGCGATCGGCGATGGAGGCATTGCCCACCTGAACGAGCCCAAGTGTTGGCACCAACGTGCCCAAAAAGAAAGACCATCCCACGATCAAGTAAGGCGCTGAACGTGCCTTGAACAAGGCGATTAGAGTTATCAGCAACAACAACGCAAGCGCACCACCCACCTGCCACGCTTTCCAATGGCTCGGCATTGGATACAGCACGCACAGATCAACGGGCCAAAACAGCTTCCAAACATATTGGGCATAAGAAACGGGCACGTTTGCCAGACGCAACCCCCAAGGAATTACATTTTCCGGCGCTATAAGTTGCGCCTTGCTTCGCCCTACCATCGTAATGACACAGGTGGCCAAGGTGAGCGCAAAGAAAGGGAGCTTCTCCGCAACCAGTGCGGCGGGCGAGGTACGTGCGATCCGGTCCGATGAATCAGCACCTACACCTGAAACCTGAAACCTGAAACCCAGAACCCGCTGCATAGGCCAATAGTCCAGCAGCAACAACACGAAAGGTAGTGTCACCGCCATCGGCTTGGACATGAGCGCGAGCACAAAGAAAAGCAGGGCGAGCCGGTAAAAGCCGGAGGTCAGCGGCCGCAGGTCCGACACGTCACTTGGAACTTCCGACTTCTGACTTCTGCTTGCCGCTCCAGTTTCTACGTAGCGTGTGTAGGCCCAAAGCGTCAGCAAATAGAACAGCACACACAGTGGCTCCCTTCTTGCCGCCAGCCATGCAACCGGCTCAACGTGCAGGGGGTGCAAAGCAAAGAATGCCGCAACCAACGCGCCCCGCCAGAGGGCAGCTGTCATCCGTCGAAGTAGTGCGAAAAGCATCACAGTGTTGGCAAGGTGAAGCACCAAGCTGGTCAAATGGTGCCAACCCGATCTTACCCCAAACAACTCGCAATCCAACATGTGCGACCACCAAGTGACGGGACTCCAATAGGCAAAGTAACTCGTGGTCAATCCCCACCACAAACCGCGCCAAGTCAACCCACCTGCCACGGCGGGATTTGACGTAATCAAGAAGACGTCGTCGTAATTGGTGAAATCGAAACGAGCCACCGGCCAGTAAACGGCCACGGTGGCCAACACCAGCAAGGCGCAAATAGCCAGGCTGCGGCGGTCTTGAAACAGTGGTTTCACAAGGCGGAAAACTTAGGGGCAAGACTGGTGCGGAAGCCAGAATAAAGCTTGAAGGCCAGTGGATCTTGAACTTGGAAACGGTTGAGTGACCACGAAATACACGAAACACACGAAACGACACGAAAAGAGGCGAGCTTTCACTTGGTGATGTTTTACCCTGCAGACGAGCGAACGCGCGCCAGCCTCTGTTCGTCCTACTCCTTTCGTGTGTTTCGTGTATTTCGTGGTTGCACCTGCTTTTGCCAAGGGGCTCGGGTGGAACGCGTCCCTACCAAGTGCATAGGGAAATTTGAGAACAAAAAAAGGCCCCGAATTGCTTCGGGGCCTTCTGTTACGAACTAAACCGATTGATTACTTGCGGCGGCGGATGACCAACAGCGAGGCGATGCCCAAACCAGCGAGCGCGAGCGTCGAGGGTTCAGGAACCGGGGTCACGAGCAGCGGAGCATTCCAGCCGGTCAGAAACGCCGGTGTTCCCGGAGGGCTAGCTGCTGGATTACCAGTCGTATTGGCAAACACTGCGGTTTTGCCAGCGAGTCCGGCACCGGACGCAATCGCGGCATTCCAAGTGGCACCGCTCGAGGAAGTCCACGCGCGAACCTGGAACGCACCAGAAGCACCACCCGCTACGTCGGGATTCGTCCGAGTACCACCACCGATAACGAGACCGCTGCCAGCTGTCACAGCCGCAGTGGCGCCCAATTGATTTAACTGGCCTTCAAGCGCTCCCGCGGCCCCACCATAAAGGGCAGCGATATAACCCGCGCCCACTGGCACGTTCGGACCAACGGCAGTCACGACAATCGCGCTGGCGCCGGCAGATTGGAAGTTCACGGTACCCTGAGCCAATGTGAGCATCGGCACCAAGCCCGCCATCAATGTTGCTACTATTAGTTTTTTCATGATTGCTGGTTGTTTTGTTTTAATCTGTTTCGTGAGGTTATTCTTACTTCAGATTGTTGATTGTTATTGGTTACGGAGTTGGAACAGAGAAATTACGCACCCAGTTATTATCTGCACCCGAGGCGTTGTAGTACCAGAAGCCTTCGCCCACAGCGATATCCGGTTCAGACGGCGACCAGCTTCCGAAATACGACTGCGAGGGGTAGTAGTCCTGAACTCCCGAATCGTAACGGTAAACCGTATCGAAGAACGCTGGCACGACATTATGCACCGTCTGCACACCACCCTGTTGAGGCACCTTGGTGCCGACAAGATTGAAGCCAGCAATCAGTGTGTTGGTCAGACTTCCCTGAAGCACTTCACCAACATAGGTGTTGGTGTAATTCGGGCCAGCCGGGACATACAGCCAAGCACCCTGACCTGGGGCCAGAAGCATGTTGGGGTCGGTCCATGCGCCAAAGTAGCTGTTTGCCGGATCATAATTGCCATTCACATACCGGTACACCGTCGCGAAAAACGGTGCATTGGGAAGAATGTTCGCGATGGTGTTATTCGTCGCGTTCAGCGGATTAGCAATGATGGTGAACCCGGGAGTGTACGTCTTGTTCACATACCCCACAACGTTTAGGGAATAAACGTTCGATTGCGCCATTGAGCTGGCGATGCCTGCGGCAAGGATGGCTGCCGCGAGTAATGTTTTTGTTCTCATAGTTTATGTTGTTTCGGTTGTTACCGTGTGCGGGTCTAATCTCTCAGACTGGTGACAAGGCGTCAACAGGTTTTTTTAGTTTTTTTGAACATTTTTTCAGCGGCAATAACAATCCGCTTCTTGTTTATTATCAACAGCTTATAGGTGTGATTCGGGTAAGGGAAACGCCGGATTGGCTAGTCTTAAGAAGTTTTTTGGGGACAGCCGCTTGTCCCCAGTAATAGGGACAAGATTTTCGCGGAGCGCGGACCGCCGAGTCCGCTCGTTCCAAAAGGGGACGCGAGCAACACGCGGACTCGCCGATCCGCGCTCCTGACGCGCCCTACCGGATAAAGACCCGCTCACGGATTAGTGGATTTGGGAGGGAGTGTGTATTTCTTCCAAGGCGGGATTGCCTCCGGCGCCAAGAACGTATGCAAACCCACCGGGAATTGAGGTGACTCAAACCAGTCTGTCAGAAGATGCAATTCCACTGAAGTCGCTCCCACAGTGGATTGGCGAATCAATGAGATTTGTGCCGGGCCAGTCTGGTTAACGGCCGTCACAGAATTGCCAAGTTTGAGCCCGGTATTTTTTAGCCAAACCATGCTGGTGGAGCCAGCCGGCAATTGGGCTTTGAACAGCGCGAGCCGGAGCGTTTGCCCGAAGAGCAGCCAGCCCTCCACGCGGGGCTGGGTGATTTCCCACTCGTAGGCAATTAAGTTCGTCCGATTGAAAAGCATTTGCAACATTTCCGCGGGCGGAGGCTGGTTTGTGTGTTTGTAAGGAAGCCAGCCACCGAAGATGAATTCCCCGCTATTCGTCTCTACGACTGGCCGGAGAAAAGCCTGCACCATCGGCAGACGCATCCACGCCACGCTGTTGCCTCCGGGCGAACGCTCGAACTGACCCATGCCATGGGTCGCCAGCCAGGCATTGCCCTGATTCATCAGCGATTCGGAAAGCAGTTGAACCTGATTGCTCGCCCCGGATGTCGGTGCCGCGAAATACGTATGCACTGGGAAACCCTCAATTGACCAACCGAAAAACTGGTCCACTTCCGGAAGCTTCAATCCGATTTTGGAACTGGCCAAAGACGTCAGCCAAGGCGTGATGCCGCGAACGGCCATGAAGCTGACGAGCGGATCGTGAACGAGATTCGTGGGAATGTTCCAGGGCTTGAGATCGAGATTCAGCGGCGCCGCAAAGTCCAACTGTCCACGCGTGTTGACGTTTTTCCCGTCGCCGATCATCGAGACCGCCAGGCGCGGCCATTGCGCCGGCAAATTCCAGCCGAGCGCGAGGGCGCGGCTGACGCGTAGCAGATCCACTTCCGCCTCCACCCAGAAATTCGTCGCGCGCGCGGCGAAGGGGGCGTGGTCGCGCCGGATGCGGTCCAGGAAATCGGCGAGCAGCGCGTTCGTTTCCTGCGCCAGGCCCACCAGCGTCCAGTCGCCGGCGCGGGTGAGTTCCACCCGGTTGGGGGCATCGTGCTTTTTCAGGGACCAGCCGGTTCCCGTTGCGGCTTCGGGACGGACCCCCGTGAGGGATTCCAAAACCGCGGCCAGATTCGTCTGCCACAGTCCGGCGCGTTCCGGCTTGAGCCGGATGGCGAACGCGAGTTCACCCGGCTGGTTGGTCGGTCCCCGGATTTCCAGATAAGATTCCTCCTGAACCAGATCGTCGAGCAACGGGCGGAGCAGGGCGTAGGGCGCGCCGTTCGTGGCGGCATCGCCCTTGAGCAAGCGCCACGGGGCGAGGGAAAGTTTGTCCAAGGTCTGCGCTTCGAGCGCGGCGCTCTGCTCGAGATTCCAAATCTCCATGAACGTCGCGGCGTTGGTTGCCGCGGCGAGTTGTTTTTTGCCCAGCCAATGAACGCGCGCGATGGTATCCGGGGCCGCGGGTGAAGACGCGCCCGGGGCGGTTTCCGATTTGTGGCAACCCGCGCCGCCGGCGACCAACAACGCCGCCAGCAGGCCACAACCGATGAATCTAAAAAACATAGGCGGAGTTTTGTGCCACAGCCGCGCGTGATTCGCAATGCGAATCCACGGAAGTGGAAAGGGCAAAGTTCAAAGTCTGGTCAAAAGGATTTGGAATTCTTCAGCATCGCAATGCATTCATAGCGCTCACCCTCACCCTTACCCTCTCCCATCCGATGGGAGAGGGGACAGCAACCGCCAAGTCTTTTTTGCGGCAGATCGTTCGGCAACAACCGTCGCCCAACATTTCAAGCAAACCGGAGAATGGCTCTCCCTCGCCCATCGGATGGGAGAGGGCCGGGGTGAGGGCGGAATTGTCGTGTGATTGATATTTCCCTCGAACTTTGAGCTTTGTGTTGTGCGCTTTCCGCCACAATGTGTCGTCATGCAACCGGTGGACATGCAACCGATCGGCGGCGAGCTGGCCGTCAAGTGGGCGGACGGCAGCGAGAGTTTCATCCCGTTGGAAAAACTCCGCCGGGCGTGTCCGTGCGCCGGCTGCCAGGGGGAGGTGGACATCCTGGGCCAGTTGCACAAGGGCCCGGAGGTGGCCTTGCCGCCGACGGCGTTTGAGTTGAGGGGTCTCACGCGCGTGGGCGGCTACGCCGTCCAACCGGTCTGGGGTGACGGCCATGCGAGCGGGCTTTACTCGTTCGATTACTTGAAGCGCGTGGCGGACGCGGGCGGGTGAGTTGGTGAGTGGGTGAGTCGGGCGCTGCGGCCAGGATGGCCGCGCTCCGGTCACGAAAAAAAGCGCAGGCATTGCTGCCTGCGCTTCGCATTTGAATGGGCCGTTCGGAGGCAAAGCCGTCATCAATCCACGGGCCGCACACGATAGAACCGGATGACCGGACCACCGGAGGTGTCGTGGAATTCAAGTTCGTCGCCCGTGCCGGTGTTGGTGGAGATGGCGCTCCAAACCGGCGCGCTGAGGCTGGAAGAACGCTCGACCACGTATTGCTTGTTGACACCCGAGGGCCAGCGGATGACGAAGTCCTGGCTGGATTCCTGGTTCAAGCGCAGGCGCAGCACGGAGGCGGCGTCATTGGGATCGGTGCCCGCCTTGGACTCGTGGGCATTGTTCGCACCATCGCCATCGGCGTCGGCACCCGGCGCCGACAGGAGGTTCTGGATCGAGCCGAAGTAGCGCAGCCGCCAGGCGTCGGCGATCCCGTCGTTCCAGGACGAAGCGGAACGATCGGACAAGGTGATCAAGCCGGTTTGCACCTTGCTGGGGAGCGAGGCGAGGCCGTTGGGCGAGGCCGAGGCGTGCTCAAACCGGATGGCGTAAGCGGCGCTGCTGTTGGCCCCCGCCGGGATTTGAACCGTGAGCAGGCCAAGGGTGGCATCGCCGGACAGGCCGGTGATGGCGTTGTTGAGCCAGGTGGCCGCGTAGTTGGCATTGCCCTGCGAGGAGTTGATGGTCGGCGCGCCCAGCGACGGGTTGGGGGTGAACTGGACAGCGGTGGTCAACGCGGGCGAACCATCCAGCGGCGTGACCGTCAGATTCAACATCAACACCCGGAGCGGGTAGTTGCCGACAATCTTGGCGGTGACCGGGATTTGCAGCGTCTGGCCGGCGGAGGCGATGAAGTCCGCGCTGGCGAAGTTGACCGAGGCGGCGCTCGCCGGCAAGGCGGCGGGCAACGGAGCGGCGGGCGCGGGCTGGTCGCAGAGGCTCTCCGCGGCGCGAACGCCATTGGTCCAAAAGCGCTGGAACCAACACAAGGTCGGATCCAAGGACCGCCGGAAGGTCACATACACGTCGCAAACATCCAGAAAACCGTCGCCGAAGCCGATCTGGTTGATGTTCGCGTCGCTGCCGTTGAACAAAGGATTGGCGAGCGTATTCGTGTAGAGCAGGCTCGCGTCGAGCTCGAGGTATCCGTTCCCATTGTCAACGTAGGCGTACCCGCAGGAATCCATCACATCAAAGAAGTCGCTGACGTTGGTGTAACCGATGCCATTCCAGGATTTGTCATCATAGGGCGGGAAGTTCAGCCCGTAAATGGCCGACTGGAAGACCTGCATCACGTCGTCGTTGAGCAGGTTGCTGTTGCCAAAATCGCCGGCATTGAACCACCGGAACGGGGCCGCATCGCCCACGACATATTTGCGCTGGCCCACCGTCACGATTTTCAACGCGCTGATCGCGCCATTGGTCGGCGCCGCGATATAGACATTGCCCCCGGGCGCACCGATGCCGTCGGAGGTGGCCGACGGGCGACCGATCTGGATTTGATAGGTATCGCCGCCCTGGGCGGAAATGGGCACGCGAAACGCGTAACCGCCCACCACCACCTTGCCGGCGTCCGAGAGGAACATCGTGTCGTGCGCCTGCGAGTACTTGATCAAGTCCTGCAATTGGGTGTTGTACAGGTTGGTCTTGGTGGCGCGTTCCAGCCAGCCCACGCCCAGCAAGTTGAGGTTGTCATTCGTGTTGATGAAGGTCATGTCCACGAAGGGCATGCCGTCGTAATAAACGATGGCCGAAGGCGGCGGTGGGTTTGTTTGATAACCCAGGAAGCTCAACGGCGGAATGCGCTTGTAGTAGCCCGGCATGGAGGGAATCGGCTTTTCCAGGAATGATTCAAAGTCAACGTCGCCGAGCGCGACCGCCGGACCGGGAGTCGGCCCGCCGTTGGTGACGGTGAGATTGAACTGCAAACTGTACATCAGCGCCGAGGGGATGAGGCTCAACGTCACCGGCGCATAAAAGAACTGGCCGGCCGACGCGACGAAGTCACTCGAAGCTTCGCCCGAGGCAAAACCGAACGTAATCTTGTTGGCGTTGAAGTTGGTGGCGGAGAACATGGTGGTGACGATCCCGCTGGGCTGGTAATTGGCTTTGAAGCCGCGCACCTTGAACGTCAAGTTTGACGTGGCCGGGGGGAACGCCATGGACAACGTGATGGCATTGGTCCCGGTGACCGTGCCGGCGGACACACTGGGCGCGGCATTGGTCGGATCGCTGCCGTCGGTGGTGTACCACAGTTCCGCGCCGCTGGTAATGTCGCTGACGGAGAACTGGGCGGCGTTGTTCCCGGTGACGAGCGGGTTGCCCACGATAAATTGGAACTGCGCGGTGACAATGGCGCTGTCGGGACGGCCGGACTGCTGGCCCACAGCCTTGATGGTCAGTTTGGGCTGAACGGAGGCCACCGTGAGGCCGACCACGGAATACAAACCATCCTCGTAACCCACCGGCGCCGAGGCCGAGGAAGACGTCGGATTCGGAACGTCGCCCGCCACCAGCGTGTTGGCGTATTCGTAAAACGTTTGCGTGCCCGCCTCGCCAATAATCACGATCAAGGCATCATTGTTAAAGTTGACGGAGGAAACCGGGTGGAACTCGGAGTAAAAGCCCGGCGGCGGAAAAGTCACATATCCGATTTGCGGATTCAGCACCTGCGGCATGGGTGGTGTGGCGATGACTTCCGCCGAGTTGGGGCTTTCGCCACCGGAATTGGAAGCCGAAACGACATAGTAATACGTCGTGCCGTTCACGACCGTGTTGTCAGTGAAAGTCGTGCCGGTCGTGCTGGCCAGGGTGGTGTAGGGGCCACCCGTGGCGGGAGACCGTTTCACGAAGTAGTTCGTGGCGCCGGCCATGACGGTCCAGGTCAAACCGACCTGACCGGAGTTGGTGGTGACCACCGTGATCATCGGCGCGTCCGGCGCCGGGGGCGGTGGCGGCACCAGACCCGTGCCCGTGACCTTGCGGATGAGGTGGTAGTAGATTTCCGTGGTGTAAATCGTGCCGTCGGGTGCGAACGCGACGCCGACGGGCAGGCGCGCTTCGACCGGACTCACTGAATCGGGGACCTTGACCGTGCCGTCCCACCAACCCGGATAAACGCCCAAGCTGGGGTTCATCGGCCCGAACCAGTAGTTGGAACTGATGCCATACAGATTGGTGACGACGCCGGTGGCGAGCACGACCTTCACGCGATGGTTGCCATGATCGGCGACGACGAGGGTGCCATCGCCGGCTTCCGCCAGGCCGTAGGGCTGGTTGAACTTGGCGGTTGAACTGGAGGACACATTGTTGCCGTTGTTCACGAAGTCGCCCACGCCATGGAATCCGGCGTTGGTAGTGACCACGCCGGTATTGGGATTGATGAGGTAAATCCCCTGCCGGCCCGAGTCGCAAACGGCCAGCATGCCGTTGTGCTTGTAAACGATGCCGCGCAGGGAAACGCCCGCGTAGGGCACGGTCACAATGATGCTTTGGATGCCGCCCGAAGTGACCTTGTGCACCTGGTTGCTGCGCGCGGTGATATACAGGTTGCCCGCGCTGTCCAGCGCAAGACCACAGGCATTGGTCAGGCCCGACACATTCGTGGCCACCAAATCGCCGTACAGGTCGAACTTCAGCACATTGCCGTTGAGCCCGTTGCCGTAATTAAGCACATAGACGTAGTCGTCGGCATCCACCGCCACGCCCACGGGTTTGCTGATGCCGTAGGTGGTGAAGGTGAAGGTCTGGCCCGCGGCCGCGTCAATGAAACGGATCGCGTTGTTGTCGCGATCGGCCACGTACAAGTTTTCCCCAGCGTTGTCGAGCGCGAGCGCATAGGGCGTGTGGAATTGCGCTTCCGCGGCGGTGTCGCCGTCCACGTAGCCGTAATAGAGGGGGTTGCCCTGCCAGGGGCCGCCGGTCACCGTGTCCACCACCGGCATGGCCATCAGGTTGCCGACGGTCAACAACGTCGCGGCCAGCCAGGTGGCGACCGACCACCGGCCAGAGCCGCCGCGCGCGCGCGCCGGCCACCGACCTTTGAAAATATCAGTTTTCATAAAAATCTTTGGGCTGATCCCGCAGTGCGGGGTTCCGGATTTCACGACGCGTTAATTGCTATCCACGGTGGCATGCTTCGGCTTGCTCCAATCGCGGGGCTTGCCGCTGTCCCAGGCCGACCATTCCTCCTTGGCGACTTCCGCCCCGGTGGATTTCAGGAAAGTGGAGTGCGCCGGTTGAAAGTCGTTGTCCTGAACGATGGTGGGCGTGATGAAGATGAGCAGGTTCTGGCGATTGCGTTCCTTGCTGTCCTTGCGGAAGGCGTAGCCCAGCACCGGCAGGTCGCCCAGGACGGGGACCTTGACGTTGGACTGGAGGGCTTCGTCGGAAATCAAACCGCCCATAACGAGGGTGTTGCCGCTGGGGATGAGCACGGCGGTTTCAATCTTGCGCGTGAAGAAGGAGTCCACTTCGTTTTCCTGGTCGCCGACCTTGCTCGAGAATTTTGGTCCGAGCCGGAGGATGCTCTGGAAGACCCGCATTTCGATGTGATCGTTGGCGGTGATGCGCGGCGTGACGTCGAGGCTGACCGTCAGGTTGGAGTAGGTGATCGAGGACCCGCCCGTGGTGTTGGCGGTGGACGCGCTGATGTTGACGATCGGGAACATGAGGCCGACGTCAATCTGTGCGCGCTGGTTGTCCAACGTCACGGTGCGCGGCTCGGAAATCGTTTTGGTGTCGGCCGACTCGTTGAGAAACGACAGCGCGGCGTTCACGCCGTCGGCATTCAAGAAGGCGGTTTCCGGGAAGAACCCTTTGAGGGTGTTGTAACTGACGCCGCCGTTACCGAGCACGGAAGTCAACTCGGTGATGGAACTTGATCCAGCCGTCGAACTGATGGTTCGACCGCTGGGAGTCGTGGTGGTGGTGGTGGTGCCCGGCGAGGTGGTCTTCATGGTGCCGACGGTATTGCCGTTGCCAAAAGTGAAGTTCTGTTTCCGCAGCGTGCCGGACCAGTCAACGCCCTTGACCGTCTTGGGGTTCACCGTGGTTTCGAGAATCTTCGCCTCGATGAGCACCTGTTTGGTGGGGGTGTCGAGCTGGTTGACCAACCCCTCGACCGCCAGGTGTTCCTTCTCGGTGGCCACAACCACCAACTGGCTGGTGCGAACGTCCACAATCACCTTGCTGCGTTTGGGATCGGCGAAAGCGCCCTGAACCGCCGCCACAATGTTGCTCGGGTTGGCGTATTTGAGCTGGATGACCTTGGTCACCAACGGATCGGGCGCCGCCGGGTCTTTGACGGTGATGCGTGCCACCTTGGTCCGGGGATCGTCCACCAGTTGCAGATTGTAAACGGTCAACAACGCCATGAGGGCCTGCTCGGCGGTCAGGTTCTCCCAGCGCAAATTGATGTTTGGTTGCGCCGCAATTTTGCCGTCCGGTCCCGGTTGGCCAAAGGTGACCTTGGGATCGAGGATGTAATTCAAACCCGCCTGACGCGCGAGGTTTTCAATGGCCGTGGTCAAGGCCACATCCTGAAATTGAATGAGCGGAATAACCGCCGCGCCACTCGTGGCGGAGGCCGTGTCGGCCGGTGCCGGAGCGATGGTCGGCGCCACCGTCTCCGCGGCGGGCGTCGGGGCCGCCGGCGTTTCCGCCGTTGGCGCCGGGGCGGCCGGGGTCTCGTTGGCGGCGAGCGTGCCGCTCGTCGGGTCGGCCACCGCGGCTGGGGTCGCCAGCGCTTCACCCGGCGCGGGTTCGGCGGACGGCGTGGCCGCGATTGTGTCAGCGGCAACCGCCGCGGGGGCCGCATCGGTGGCGGCGGCAGCGGCCGGGGTTTCGGCCGCGGGCGTCTCGGTCGCGGCTGGTGCGGGCGCGCTGACGGCGGGGTCGCTGGCATCCGGGGTTTGCGTGCGCGCCGGGATACAAGCGAGCAGGCCAACAACAATGGCGAGGACGAGTTTAGATTTCATGGGCGTTGATTTTTTGGGTTGCGACTGTACTGGTCTTGTAACGGCGTCATTCAAAGGACTTTCAAATCTGCAATAACGATGCCAGTTGTCCGTACTTGCGCGGAGTCCGGCGGAATCGGCCGGGGTGCCTGACGGGGAAATAGTTTTGTCCTGCAATGACACAAATCGGGGGTGATGGGAATTTTGCGACCATCCAACTTTCGGACGGGGGTGTCCGAAACCGCACTGTCCTACTTTCGTTTGGGGGGGAACCGCAGTTCGCGGCGAGTTCCAGCCGCTTCGACGATCACGGTTTCATCCTCCAACCGGATCTCCAAACACCGCACCTTGATCCGTCCGGCGGTGGTCGTCAAATCGTGTTCTTCGCCCAACCCGAAGGTGGTGGAGTTGATGGTGGCCAACGGGCGTTGCGTGGTGCCGAAAATGGCCTTGAGTTTCAGATCCACCGCCGTCGTGGCCGGGAGATTCGTCCGGGTCGTCGCGACCGGAGTGGCGGTGGGCCGGCGCGCCGAATCCGGGAAGAATGGATCGCGCAGCGTCTGCGTCGGGGACGAAGTGAGAAACACGGACTGGGGAATGATCTCGACGGCATTGGTAACCGCAGGCGTCTTGACCGGCGCGACCGGCGCGGCTGGGGCGGCCGGCTTGGGGGCGGCCGCTGGCTCGGGTGCCGCGGCGGATGCAACCGCGCAGCCCAGGAGCACCGCCGAAATCAGCGGGAGGAGGCGCCGAAGAATTGCTGAACGCGGTTTCATGCTCATAAACCTGGTAGGGGTCCTCGTCATGGCGCGTTGGGTTTCACCAGCACGATCAGGTCCACGGTGAACTGGAGTTTTTCTCCGGCGCTGGTTCCGGTGGTGGCGGGTTCGAGGCTCAGGTTCGCCACGCGAATGTGCGGAAACTCGTTTTCGAAGTCGGCGATGAATTTGCCGAAGTCGTCATAATAGCCCGTGCCGCTCACTTTGAGGGTCACCTGTTTGTACGGAAAACCGGGCAGCAGATTCACATCGGTCGGCGCGGTGGGCTGGTTGACTTGCGGAATTTCGACCTTGTACGGCAGCTTGAACCGCCGCAGCAGGTTGACCACCCAGGAGTAGGCGTCGCCCGAGGCCATGGATTCCTCCTGCGTCAGCAGCAACTGGCTCTTCCGTTTGTATTCGCTCTCGATTTCATCGGCCCGCTGAATGGCGCCCTGCACCCGTTTCAATTCCTTCTGGGCGACCTCGGACTTGTCGGCGATCTGCTGGAGCTTTCCGTACTGCCATCGGATCAGACCAAAGCCCAGCGCGCCCAGCACGACCACCGTGCCCACCGCCACGGCGATGAGTTGGGTGCGTTTTTCCTTCGGCAGTTTGCTGAAGTTCATCGGGTGACCTCCGGGAAACGGCTTTCCAGCGTGAATTGAACGAACGGGCGGCTGTCCGGCGAGGTCAACGGCGGCGAGAGGAACAGCAGCCGCACTTCGTTGGTCTTGCCGAGCTTCGCCTGGAAGTAGGGGTGTTCGCCGATCTCCCGTTTGAAGCGGATCACAGCGTCGGATTTTTCCGGATTGGGCGAGAAGTCCTTGCCTTCCAGGGTGAGCGCAATTCTTTCGGTGCAGGTCGCCGGTTTGGCCGCCACGACGCGTCCAGAATCCAGGGTCTTGGATTTGGTGGCCTCGGTGATCACATAGTTCTGGTCCACCTTGACGCGCAGCAGTTGAACGTTCTCGACGATCGTCTGCTGGAGGGCGTTGAGCAGGTTGCCGTTGAGGAAACGGTTGGTGGCGAGTTGATGCAACCGGGTCAGCTTCATCTCGACGTCTCCGGATTTGTTTTGAAATTCGAGGACCTCCTGAAAGCCATCGGTGCGGGCGCTGATGTCCTTTTCCACCTTGCCGAGGGCGCTGCGGGCCATGAGGGTCCGCGCCTGCAGCCATCCGGCCCAGAGCAGCATCACGGACGCAAGCACTCCGGCCAGCCAGAGCGCGCGCTTGACCGGGTCGCGGCGGCGCAGTTCCTCCGCGGCCTGCGCTTCGGCGAGCAAATTGAGGTGTATGTACATGGCTTGGAAATCAGAAGGCGGTCAACGCCGCGCCAATGGCCACGGTCAGTTGGGGTGATATCATGTCAATTTCCACGGTTTGTTGGGGCGGCAGGCCCATGCGCAGCAAACTGGTGGGACTCCACGTCTTGCATTCGACCATCATTTCGTTTTGGAGCGATTGCACGATGAACTCCGAACGGGACGAACCGCCGGTCAGAAAGACCTGCGAAACCGGCCGGTCCTGCTGGTGTTCGAAAAAGTCTATGGAGGCGCGCAGTTCCCGGCCGAGCGGCGTGAGCAGCGACTCGAGCGCGCTTTGCACCTCGTTGGCCATCCCGATCTTGATGCCTTCGGCTTCGGCGTAACTGATGTTCATGGACTCAGCCAGCCCGCTGGTCAGGCGGTCGCCCCCGATGCCAACCGTGCGGCTCAACACCAGTTCGCCCTCAGCCAGGATGCTGATGGTGGAATGTTTGAAACCAATATCCACCAGCGCGACGACTTCGCGGCTGAAGATTTCCGGCATGCCCAATTCGAATGCATTGATCGGGCCGATCAGGCCGGGCAGGACATGATCCGCCACCAAACCGGCATTGCTGGTGGCGGCCAGCAGATCGTCAATCAGTTGTCGCCGGGCCCCCGCCACGAGGATTTTCTGTTTCTGCGTTGAGGGCTGCGGCTTGGCGGGCTCGGCGGTCTTGGGCGTGCGGGAGGAGGGGATCACATAGCAATCAAAGACATGATTGGCGAGGTCTTGTTGCAGGTAGTTTTTGGAATTGTTCTTGAGGACCAGGCGCATGTCTTCGACCGGCATGCGGGGGAGTTCCGTGTGCCGGACCACCGCGTCGTTGACCCCCACGGCCAGCGTGGTGAGCTTGGTCCGCGCCTCCAACGCCTGGCTCACCGCCTTGAGATGTTCGCTGAGCAACTCCACGGACAGGTTCTTCTCGTAAATGGGCGCGTCGAGCAGGGCGTAGCGATTCAGCACGTAACCGTCACCGCGACGTTGCAAGTACACGGCCTTCGTCGTGCGACCGCCCAAATCTATGGCCAGCATCTGGTCGCGCTTCTTCGAGGCGTTGCTAAGAAAAGGCAGGGCCATGTTCGTCTGTTAACTCGGTTACGGGTTCGATAGCAAGCAACATTTGGTTTCCAGCCCGCGCGGCACCCGCCGCGCACGGCATTGCTTCATTTATTTCATCGCGAACCGGTCTCCACCTAGCAGCACCCGAGCCATTTGCCGATTCGGGCCGCTTTGCCAGCCCGAAGCGCCGTTTCACCGCCCGCGCTCGTCCGCTGCGTGGACAATTTTGTCCCGCCCCTGTCCGGTAATTCCGCACGGAGCGGCGCCCGCGGCGTGGCCGGAATTTCGGCGCCGGATAGCGAACCGGGTTCCGGCCACCGTCGTCTTCCTTCCGACCCGACCGGTTTACCGCAACGGAGAAAAATGACTCAACCTTCCGTTGCGCACAGCCGGGAGGAGCCCATGGAAGCGCCCGATGCAACCCGGCGCAAAGAACATGCGGCCGGGGAAACCGATCTGGACGGTTTGCGGACATGAATGCCTGGTTCCAAGACAGGGAAACGGTGAGCGACCAGCCATCCCGGTTTCCGCTTGCCTCTGGACCACGCCTTGCCGGAGAAGAATCGTGTTGACGTTCAGCAAGGAGGGTCAAGCCGCCAAACATGGGATTGCTGCGGGTGACGTGGCAGGTTCGGTCGGACTCCGTGGCAAGGGGATTGCTTTTCGCACTCGTTCGTCCAAGGCCGCCGGGGGTAATCAAGCGAAAGCAGGCGCGGCTGGAGGATTGAAGACGTTATGTTTGTGAAGAATGTTTCCGCAGCCGGTCCGGCGAAAGGACGATTCTCTGGCTTCACCCTAGTCGAGGTGGTGCTGGCCATAGCCATCGTGGCGCTGGTCTTCGGCGCCACCATCAGCACTTACATTCAACTGACCAAGCGCGCGGAATGGTCGGGCTACAACCTTGCGGCGCAAGCGCTGGCGATCCAGCAACTGGAGCAGGCGCGGTCCGCAGTTTGGGACAGCACGGCGGCCCGCAATGAAATCACCAACCTCAACCTGATCGGTTGGACCTACAACACCAGCACCCGGGTGGGGAAGGGTTACTCCTGGAATACACTGGATCTGCCCTATAACAGCACCAACTACGTGCGCGCCACGAATTTCGTGACCGTCACCCTGATGACCAACATCACCGGCGTGGCTGCAATTTCGATCCAAATGGTGCAAGTGGACACGGTCTGGCCGTTCACGGGCTTCGGCAAGAAAAAGCTTTTCACCAACAGCATTGTGAATTACTTCGCGCCGGACAATCCGGACGCCGCCAACTTATGAGGCCTTTCGTTGCCACGCGGCAGCGCCGGTCCGGGCGTGACCGGCGGACGGCGGGTTTGACCCTCGTCGAAATGATGGTCGCCATGAGCATCTTCAGCATGGTAACCGTCGCTTTGGTTTACACCCACCTCTTCGGCCTGATGCAGGACGAACTGGCCAACAGCAAGCTGGGCGCGAGCGATCAGTCCCGGCGGGGCTTCGGTCAACTGGCGGAGCATGTTCGCTGCGCCAAGATCTGGCGGATTGGCAACGGCGGCTTGAGCAGCTTCACCCCCATTGCCAACGGCACCGGCCAGCAGGGCAATGCCTTGATGATCAACCTGACCACCGCCACCAATACCTACATCCTCTACTTTTTTGACAGCAGCAAGGGGGAATTGCGGCGGCGACGCTCGGGTGTCACCGGTTCGGAAATTATTGCGAAGGATCTGACCGGCACCATGTTTTTCCGGGCCGAGAATCATCGGGGCGACCTCCAAACCGACCTGACCCACAAGGGCGTGGTCCACGTGTGGCTGGAGTTCCGCCAATATCAGTATCCCATCACCAAGGTCGGCCCGGGGCACTATTACGATTATTACAAGATGGAATTCCGGTTGACCTCCCACGTTCCCGACGGACCATGAAAACACAACTCAATATCTCCCGGCGGGCCTGCGCCGGGTACGCGCTCGCCATTGTGCTGGTTCTCGGCGCGATCAGCATCACCATCCTGGCCAGCACCATGGCCCGAACCGGCACCACCGCGCTGCAAAACGACCGCAACAACCAATACGTCGTCAATCTCAACGCCGCCGAAGCCGCTGTCGAGAAGGTCATCGCGCGCCTATCCTATGACTTTCAAACCGTCGGCTTGCAGGCGGTGAACGCCAATCTGGCCATGTATCGCACCACCGTGCCGACGGCTGGTGAAAATTCGTACTGGAACAAGTTTCAATTCTCCGACGGCCAGGGCCAGGTCAACCGCCTGTATGTCTCCAAGGTTTCCGATTACACCGGTTCCTTGCCGTCGCAATATCCCGGGTTGTTTTCGCACAAAGCGCCGCTGTATCGCGTGCTGGCAAACGTGCGGACCACCGTCGGGCCCTACAAGTACATGACCAACGCCGTGCAGGAGGACGTGCTGCTAGCGTTGCTGCCCCTGACCCAATACGCCATTTTCTACAACAGCCTGTTGGAGTTCAGCACCTGCGAAACGATGACTGTCAACGGACGCACCCACGCCAATGGCAGCATTTATGTCGGCAGCAGCAAGGTGCTGACGTTCAACGGTTCGGTCACCGCCAAGGGCACGGTCAGTTCGCCCAAGAACAACGGCCAGGGCCCCTGGTCCTTCCCCGGAAACGTTGATTTCAATGGCAGCCCGGGTTACAAAACGAACGTCCCCACCGTGTCCGTCTCCATCAACATGACCAACACGCACAGCCTGATTGATTATCCCTCGTCGGGCGTTACGCCGGGTTCGGTCCAGGGCCAGCAACTTCTGTACAACCAGGCCCAGGTCGTGTTGCAGGTCAGCAACACCTCTGTCAGCGCCAGAATCCAAACCCCACCGGGCGTTTATCAGGTGCCGGGCGAGGACCCATCGCCCGTATTGATCGCCGCTTCGTGGACCAACGGTTCCAGCTCTTCAACCATCCAAAACCAGATCCGGACCAACTTTCCATTCCTGACGGTCACCAACCGCTTCCTCGATCAACGCGAGGACAAGACCAACTTTGTGACCCAGATTGACGTGGGCAAATATGACCAGTGGATTTCGACCAATGTCGGTGTGCTGACGAAATTTCCCGCGGGGTCGGCCACCTATCCCACCATTCTTTTCGCTGCCGACAATCGCACAGTGACTTCCAAGCAACTGGCGGTGGTGCGGCTCACCAACGGGATTGCCCCGCCCGAGAACGGAGGGTTGGGTTGGAGCGTGGCAACACCCAACCCGCTCTACGTTTGGGGAAACTACAATTGCCGCAACTCGGCCCACCTGGCCAGCACCAATACCAGTTCGACCGTGCCGTGCGCCCTGATGTCCGACGCGCTGACCATTCTCTCGTCGTCCTGGCGCGACTCCACCAGTTACACGATCAGTTCCACCGGCCCGTCCGCCTCCTCGGCCAACACGGTGAACGCGGCGATTCTCACCGGCATCGTTCCCTCGACCGGCAATACCAGTTCGACGTTCAGCGGCGGGGTCCACAACCTGCCCCGCATGTTGGAGAATTGGAGCAGCAAGCATCTATGGCTCAATACCTCCATCATCAATCTGTTCAACAGCACCAAAGCCACGGGCCAATTCGTAACGCCAGGTTCGGGCAGTTATTACGTCCCGCCCGTGCGCCATTTCAGTTTCGATGTGAACTTCCTGGATTACGACAAAGTGCCGCCCGGGATTCCGTGCGCGTTGGTCGCCATCCGCATGAACTGGGCGGTACCGCCCGCGAACACCCTCACCTACAATGTCTCGCCCTAAATCATTTGGTTTTCCGATCGCGGCCCTGCTCGCCCTCGCATCGCTGACCGGCAGCATCCGCGCGCAGGATCTGTCTGCCAGGCAAACTGCCCTGGCGCCGCGCGCGTTTCAGGCCGCCACCCGCATGGGTGAAACCATCGGCTGGGAACAGACCCGCCGGGTGTTCATCACTTGCGGGACGAACGAGTTCGTCTTCGTCGTGCCCCAGGGGTTGCGGGTGGAGGTGAACCCGGACAAGGTGTCGTTGGTGTCCGCCGATTCCACTTATTTCATCACCTTCCGCATTCTCAAGCCGGCGGACGCCGAAGCGCCCGCCTCCGGCGACATCGCCGCCCGCGCTTTCCTGGTGAACCAGTTTCCCGAAGCCCGGGTGCTGGCGGAGTTCTCCCGGACGGCCGCGAACCGGACGGGTCCCGCGCTGGAACTTCAGTTCATCGCGGTGGGAAAAATTGAGCGGACGGCCTGTGCGACATTGATCCCTTCCGCCGCGGGCATGTTGGAGTTCTGCCTGAATGCCGACGTTTCCAAGTACCCGCACGCCGAACCGGAATTCAACTCGTTGTTGCGCACGTTTGGCAGCAATGAGCAGGGCAAACTCGAAGTGGTGACCCGGACGACGGACAATTCCTGAAGCACAGCTGGGTGGCGGGCCGGGAGGAAAGAACGCCGCCCCTCCCGTTTCCCGCAATCAGCGGGTCGCATTGGGGTTGGCAGGTGGCGGGCAACCCGGACCCGACGCGCGACATTCCAATTGCGAACCCGACCAGGTTCCCGTAAGGGATGCGGTCGAAACGCAGCGGGCCGACGGCGGAAGACGTGACCCATGGGAAAAAATTCTGCAAACAAAGGCAACCGAACGGGTGGCGCGGCGCCGGCAACCGGCGACGCGCGAACCCAGGGCTTTCTTTCCTCGTTCCCCGGGCGACTGCTGCTGGCCGTCTGTGTCCTGCAGTTCGTCGTACTCGCCAAACTGACATTCTGGCATCCGGACAAACCTGTTTTGCAGGCGCTCGCCCGCACCTCGACCGCAGGTCAGGCAACGGAGCCGGTCTTTCGCGGGAAATCGGGCCCCTGGGGCGAATTGGAGTACGTGCGCATCAACCTTGAACCCCCGGAAGAATTCGTACCCGTGGAGGATGGCCGACTTGAGCGGGCGCTCTGGTTCTTCGAGGGATACTCCAGTGCGCAGTTGAGCAATCTGCTGTCCCAGTGCGACCTCTCCGCGTCGCAGCGGGCCACGCTGTTGAACGCGACGGTCTGGGCGGAGGAAGCCAACGGCATCACCGTCATACCCGGCGAGGAAATCGTGCTGGGATTGAGTCCGCCGGCGCGGGCGCAAATCTATTCGGTGCTGGGCGAAAGCCCGCGAAACCGGCTGCAATGCTGGCCGTTCCGCTTTCGCCGGGGAGGTTTTGACGACTGGTTTGACCAAAGAGATTTCAGCCCGGCGACGATGACCCTGGTGAAAAGCCTCGTCTATGAACGGGGCGGAATCTTGTGCTTCTCCGACGTGATGGAAGCGCTTTCCAGGATTCCGGCCCCTGCCGAACGCCGGCAGTTGGTGAAGACTCTGGCGGGCAGTTCGGCGCTGCTGATGAAACTGCGCGTCCGGCCGGACAGTGATATCCAGGCGTTGACTGCTTATTGGGGGCGCGGTTTCCACACAAAGGACTTGGAACCCCTGTTCCGGTCGCTGACCAAAGTGCGCGGCAGCGTCACGATTGACGTGGCGCAGTTGCTTCCGCCCCTGCCACGCAAGAAACTGAACACCTTTCCCGTTCCGTCGGACGCCCCCACGTCGAACCAGCCCCCAAATTGTTCCTGGACGGTGATGAATTTTTTTAACGACCCGCCCGACGAACGATTCCGCGACGCCGAGGTCATGAAAAAGGAACTGGAAACCAATTACCGTCCCGTGGCCGACCCGACGTTCGGCGATCTCCTCCTCCTCCTAAAGCCCGGCGACGATGACCCTGGTGAAAAGCCTCGTCTATGAACGGGGCGGAATCTTGTGCTTCTCCGACGTGATGGAAGCGCTTTCCAGGATTCCGGCCCCTGCCGAACGCCGGCAGTTGGTGAAGACTCTGGCGGGCAGTTCGGCGCTGCTGATGAAACTGCGCGTCCGGCCGGACAGTGATATCCAGGCGTTGACTGCTTATTGGGGGCGCGGTTTCCACACAAAGGACTTGGAACCCCTGTTCCGGTCGCTGACCAAAGTGCGCGGCAGCGTCACGATTGACGTGGCGCAGTTGCTTCCGCCCCTGCCACGCAAGAAACTGAACACCTTTCCCGTTCCGTCGGACGCCCCCACGTCGAACCAGCCCCCAAATTGTTCCTGGACGGTGATGAATTTTTTTAACGACCCGCCCGACGAACGATTCCGCGACGCCGAGGTCATGAAAAAGGAACTGGAAACCAATTACCGTCCCGTGGCCGACCCGACGTTCGGCGATCTCCTCCTCCTCCTAAAGCCCGACGGCACGATGATTCACGTTGCCGTGTTCATCGCCGACGACGTGGTTTTCACCAAGAATGGCGAAAGCAACGCGAAACCGTGGCTGCTGATGAAGTGGGAGGATGTGCTGGCGAGTTACTCGAGCGGTCAGCCCCTGCAACTGCTCAAGTTCCGCTCCACCAAGCTGGCAAACTAACGTCCGCGGGCGAACGGCCCGAGCTGTCATTGCTAACGAGGAATGCGGTTGGTGTGCGAACCTTGCCTCATTTCAACAACAACCGGCGAGGCTCTTCTCCGCTCATCAATTGACGGGCGGCGTTCTCCAAGATTTTCAGAAACGCCTCCAGCAGAGGATTCCGCCGGCCCTGCCACAGGACACCGAACGTCACCGGCTCGAAACCTTCCAGCTCCAACAGCCGTACTTCTGGATGGTGCTTCATCTTGGGCACGCCCACGGTCACACCGATGCCGTAGCCGTTGGCCACATAGGTTTGGACCATCTCGACCGTGCTCACCTCGATGCCGCCAAACCAATCCACCTTGTGCCGGGCCAGGCCGTCCTCGAAGGCGCGCCGGATCGGCTGATTGCTGGGCACGGTGATGAGCGTCTCCTCGATGCGGTCGCGTTGCCAGAGTTCGTCCGCGGATTTGAGTTTGCTGTTTTTCGGCACCAACAAGACCAGCGGCAGTTGAAACATTGGCACGGCATTGATGCCTGCGGGCGGTTTTCCGCCGAGCAAACCGATGGACACATCCACTTCCAACTGCTGCAACAAGGTGATCACTTCCGGATGATAGCCTTCGCGCAAGCTCACCTTGAGCTTCGGGAATTTTTTGCGCAACTCCTGCAAGAGCCGGGGCAGATGATCGCGGACCATGATTTCCGAGGCCGCAATGCGCAAATGCTGCGACACACCGCCGCGCAGCTTTTCGGCCATGGGCGTCAGGTTGTCGAAGAACGGTTTGATGAAATCGTAAAGCTCGCGGCCCGTTGGCGTCAGGGAAAACGGACGGCGCTGGAACAACGTGGTGCCGAGGTCTTCCTCCAGCTGAATGATCTGCCCGCTGACCGCCGGTTGTTGAATTCCATAGGGCATGTTGCGCACAGCCTCGGAGATCCCGCCGTATCGCGCCACGTAGTAAAAGAGTTCCAAGTGATGAATGTTCATAAGCCGTCAGCCCGCCGCGCCGCCCGCGCCGGGCATGGTCTTGCCCGGGTCGGCGAAAAAACATGTCATTGATTCAGCCGATGCTGCCGGCGCTTTTATCAATTAACACCCGGCCAGCAACCGATGCTATGGTCAACCCGCATGAAAACAAATATCAAGCAAATCGTGGCCACCCTTGGGCGCTGGCTGGCCCGGGCGCTGGTGGTGGGACTCTTTCTGCTGTGGGGAGCGTTCTTCGTCGAACACACGCTGGAGTGGTTTGTGAACCCGTTTCCCCAACTACCACCGCTGAAGGTCTGCCTCGGCCAGGCGCTGCATCTCCTGTTGCTGCTGGGATTGCTGGGCAGCCTGCGCTGGCCCCGCGGCGGCTTCGTATGGGTGACCGCCACCGCCGGTGTGTTCTTTTATTTCATGGCGGGCGGCCGATTTCCCCTTTTCTTCGGGGCGACGGTACTGCCCGGCTTGTTGCTGCTGTTATGCGACCGGCGGGATTGCAGGAGCACGCAAGACGTAACACCGCAAAGCGCCCCGCTGTAAGTCTGATTACGACCGCCCGAATCGCGTATGATTGCTTACAACCTCCAATCAAATCTGGTGCTGGGTTGGCTGTGGGTGCTGCTCGGGTTCATCACGGGCATGGTGCTCGGCCTCTTCTTTCAAGGGGAAACCTGGCTCGGCGGCTACACGAGTTTGCGACGACGCATGTATCGCCTCGGCCACATCTCCTTTTTCGGTCTCGGCGCGGTGAACCTGCTTTTCTGGCTGACGGTGAAGGCACTTTCCGCTTCGAGTGAGATGCTCACGGCGGCCTCGTGGCTGTTTGTGGCGGGCGCCGTAACGATGCCGGTTTGCTGTGTGCTCATGGCGCACTTTCCCAAACTGCACCTGATTTTTTCCGTACCGGTCGTGAGCCTCATCGCGGGTGGTGTGCTCATGCTGCTTGCGCTCGGAGGCAGTGCCCACCCTGCGACCGCGCGCGCTGCGGGAAACTTCTCCCTGACCCCAACCTTCTCCCGCTGGGAGAGGGGGCGGCGATTGGACGCATCCCAGATTTCGCTGGCGTCCTCAACAAAGTCAGTCGCACAATCTCGCACAAACCGGCGAACGATTCTCCCTCTCCCAGCGGGAGAGGGCCGGGGTGAGGGAGAGTATTTCGAGGTCCAATCATCGCTCCTTTCCCGCACTTCGAACCAATTTCAACCAAACAACCTCAACCTGTTTCAACCATGAAAACCATTGGATTCATTGCCATGAGTGGTGTGCGGGCGCACAACGCAGAACTCACTCAACTCGGTCTCACGCTGCCCGGTTTCGTGGACCGCAATCGCATCATCGCCTCCCTGCCCAGCCTCGGCCTGCTCACCTTGGCGGGCCTCACGCCGGAAAAATTCCACGTGGAATATCACGAGATTGCCGACCTGAAACAACTGGGAGAGTTGCCCGATCATTTCGACTTGGTCGCCATCAGCACCTTCACCGCGCAGTTTTACGAAGCCTGCGAGGTGGCCAACATTTATCGCGCCAAGGGAATCCCGGTCGTGATGGGCGGCATCACGGCGTCATCGTTACCCGAACAAACGAAGGCATTTTGCACCAGCGTCGTGCTTGGTGAGGGGGAACCCCTCTGGCCGGAGGTGTTGCGCGATTTTGAGAACGGTGCGTTGAAGCCGTTCTACGCGCAGTCACCACCGGGTCAGTTCGACTTGCGCGACGCGCCCATGCCGCGCTTCGACCTGCTCGATCCGGACAAATACAACCGCATCACGGTGCAAACGAGCCGCGGCTGCCCGCATCGGTGCGAGTTTTGCGCGAGTTCCATCCTGCTCACGCCGCGTTACAAGGTGAAACCGGTGGAGAAAGTCATCGCCGAGATTCAAGCGATCAAAAAAATCTGGCCGCGCCCGTTCATTGAGTTTGCCGACGACAACAGCTTCGTCCATCGCGAACACTACAAGCGCCTCCTCCGCGCACTGGCGAAGGAAAACCTGCGCTGGTTCACCGAAGCCGACGTGCGCGTCGCCGAGGACGACGAGCTGCTCGGCCTCATGCGCGATTCCGGCTGCCAGCAAGTCCTCATCGGGCTGGAAAGTCCGCGCCGCGCCAGCCTCGACGGCTTAGAACTGAAGAACAATTGGAAAGCACGCCAGCCGGATTACTACAAGGACGCCATCGCCAGGATTCAATCGTATGGCATCACCGTGAACGGCTGTTTCATCCTCGGCCTCGACGGCGACACGCCGGAGGTTTTTGACGACGTCCTGGCGTTCGTGCGCGAGTCCGGCCTCTACGAAGTGCAGGTTACGTTTCTCACCGCGTTTCCCGGCACGCCGCTGTATCACCGGCTCAAACGCGAAGGCCGCATCATCCGCGACAAGGCGTGGGAGCTTTGCACGCTTTTCGACATCAACTTCACCCCCAGGAACATGACCGCGGCCGAACTGCAAGCCGGTTTCTTGAAACTCGTGAAACAACTTTACTCCGCCGAGGAGACCCAAATGCGCCGCCGAAGTTTCAAGCAGCGGCTGAAGACCTCGCCCAACTTCGGTCGTCACGCCCTGTCCGAGGAGCGGTTGCTGGCGGCGTGAAGAAGTGCTTGTGCTGGACCGCGCAGGGTGTAAAGGAAGTAACATGAAAGCACGACTGTTGGTGGTCCTTGCAGTCACCGGCCTGCTATTGAGCGGCTGCGTGGTATTATCGGTTTATCCGTTCTACACGGCCAAAGACGTGGTATTTGAACCAGCGCTGGTCGGCACGTGGTCGGAACACGGCCCGCACGAAGACGCGGACGAGTTCTGGCGGTTTGAGCGATCCGGGGAGAAGGCCTATCGCCTGATCCAGGTGCATTCGGAGGGCACGAATGGCTACGAAGCGCTGCTGTTCCGGCTGAAGGGCCAGACCTTCCTTGATTTTTGCCCGACGAATTTCATGCCCGAACAGTTGCCGCTTCATTATCTCGCCAAAATCACCCAGGTTGAGCCCACGCTGCGATACCAGGTTTTGGATTACAAATGGCTCGGCAACCTGGTGAAGGAAAAGCCAAAAACGATCCGGCATATTTTCATCGCCGAAAGCCCGGACGACACGAACAAGAATCAACTCGTATTGACCGCCAGCACTCGGGAGCTGCAAGCGTTCCTCCTCAAGCACTCGCGCAACGAGGACGCGTTCACCGAAATCGAGGAAATGAAGCGCTGGCCGAAGTGAACCGACGGGATGTGCGAATTGGCCCGCTGAAAGCCTTGAAACGGATTTTTGCGCGGTTACACTGCTCCCGTGAAAGTGAATCATCTATTGCTCCTTGTTATCGCCGCAGCGGGTGCGGCGTTGTTTGCCGGATGCCGACAACCCAGCGCCTGTAGCAGCTGCGCGACAGCCGCTCCCCAGCCGGTTGCCGCCAACACGCCTGCAACGGTCGCCGCGACGACGACCGCAACCAACAACAAGCCGCTCGCCAAACGTTTCACCTACACGCCTAAACCTTATCCGGTGGACGAACGCGGTTTTTCGCCGGTGGGCAAGGCGCTGGAAAAAGCCTACGCCCGCGAAGACATGGTTGTGGACGATGCCGAAGGCTCATTGAATCCTTACGTGTTGAAGGTCATCTCCGGCTATCCGCTGGACGGCAGTTACCCGTATCATTGCGGCTGGACGCCGCGCGAGTACGACATCTACAACGGCGTGACCGAGGACCAATGGTACAAAGGCATGGTCGTGGCCAAGGCGTATCCGGACGGCTCGCGCTGCAGTTATTGCTGCGGTTTCACGTTCGAGGT
>CAYWMD010000008.1:0-158470 GCA_964458575.1 uncultured Bifidobacteriaceae bacterium
CGGCTCTGGTGCAAAGAGCACAACCGCTACGAAGACCGTTGCTGGGAGTGCCATCCTGATGCGCAAGACAAGAGCCGCCTTTACTGCAAGGAGCACTCGCTCTATGAGGACGAATGCTTCCTCTGTCACCCGGAGTTGAAGAAAAATTCTGCTCCGAGTGAGGCAAAATCGGGCGCATCTTCCGACAGCGAAACCAAACCTGCGACCAAGGCGTTGATGTGCAAAGAACATGGCGTAGCGGAAAACGAATGCGGCATTTGCCATCCGGACCTGTTGAATCAGAAGCAACCCGGCCAGGGACTCAAAGTTCGGTTGCCTTCGGCGGAGTCCGCCGGCAAGGCTGGCGTCGTCGTCAGCACGCCAGGCGTGGATACGATGACTCAGGGCATCGAGGCTTTTGCCGAACTGACGTTCAACCAAAACAAGCTGGCCCAAATCACGCCGCTCGTCGGAGGGATTGTTAAGAGCGTCGAAGTGGACCTGGGCAACCGCGTCAAACAGGGCGACCTCTTGGCCCGCGTCACGTCCGTCGCCATCGGGGAAGCGCAGAGCGCGTATGTCAAAGCATTGGCCGAGGACCGTCTTCGCGACAAGACCCTGGAGCGCGAGCGCAACTTGCGCACCCAACGCATTTCTTCCGAGAAGGACCTTCAGGAGGCGGAAGCCGCCCACCAGTCCGCGATGGCCGCCGTGCAGCAGGCGCAGCAACAGTTGATGGTGCTGGGGTTCGACGAGCAGCAGATTCAGGCGCTAGTCGAGCAGAAGGGCACGCCGGGAGTTCTGGAAATCCGCGCGCCGTTTGCCGGGGAAATCGTCGAGCGCGCGGCGGTCCAAGGCGCGATGGTGGAAATGGGGAAGCCGCTGTTCACACTCGCTGACACCACCGCGATGTGGGCGATGGTCAACATTCCTGAATCGCTACTGTCGAAAGTTCAGATCGGGCAAAAAGTAGAACTGACGGTCGAATCGCTGCCCGGTCAAACCTTCACAGGCACACTGACTTGGTTGTCGGCCAAAGTGGATGACCGCACGCGCATGGCTCGCGGACGGGTGGAAGTCAGCAATGCGGATGGGAAACTCAAGGCCCAGATGTTCGCACGGGCGCGCATTCTCACGAGCAGTGCGGACCGTGCGGTCGTCGTTCCGCAAGCGGCATTGCAAAACGTATCGGGAACAACCGTGGTCTTCGTCAAATCCAGCGCGGACATTTTTGAGGCGCGACCGGTCCAACTCGGCGGGAAACGCGACGGTCGAGTCGAAATTGTCGCCGGGCTGAAGCCGGACGAGCAAGTCGTCATCGCTGGCAGCTTCGCGCTCAAGTCCCAATTCCTCATCTCCCGCCTCGGCGCTGGTTGCGTTGATTAACCACGGAGTCATTTCTTTCCCATGCTGAACTCGATCATTCAATTCTCGTTGCGTAACCGGTTGCTCATCTGCCTGCTCTCGGCGGTGCTTGTGGGTTTGGGAATCGCGGCCATGAGCCGCCTCCCGATTGATGCGTTCCCGGACACAACGCCGGTGCAGGTGCAAATCAACACCGTCGCTCCATCACTAAACCCGTTGGAGATCGAGCAGCAGATTACGCTGTCGGTGGAATTGGCGATCAGCGGGCTGCCGGGCCTCCAGAATGTCCGCTCGGTGTCGAAGTTCGGCTTTTCACAAGTCGTCGCCACCTTCGCCGATTCCACGGGCATCTATCTCGCGCGCCAGCTTGTGAGTGAACGGCTGTCGGGCGTCGAACTGCCCGAGGGCATCGCCCGCCCTCAGCTTGGGCCGATTGCGACCGGGCTGGGCGAGGTTTTTCACTATTTGGTCACGACCGACAACACCAACCGCACCCTCACCGAACTGCGCGAGCTTCACGATTGGGTCATCAAGCCGGAATTGCGCAAAGTGCCAGGCGTCGCGGAAGTGAACTCGTGGGGCGGTTTCGAGAAACAATTTCACGTCGTCGTCGAACCGGAACGAATCATCAAGTATGGCCTCACGTTCCAGGATGTTTTCGAGGCGTTGGAAGCGAACAACCGCAACGTCGGCGGCGGCCAGGTAGTCGTGAGCGGCGATGCGATGCTCGTGCATGGCCTCGGCCTGACCATAACCATCAAGGAAATCGGAAACATCGTTGTGGCCACACACGACGGCACGCCCGTCCGCGTGCATGATGTCGGGCGCGTTCAAATTGACCACGAAATCCGACGAGGCGCGGTGTCGGCGGACGGCAAAGGTGAGCGGGTGTTGGGACTGGGCTTCATGCTGATGGGCGAGAACAGCCATGTGGTGACCCGGAATCTGGCGGCACGGCTGGCCGGAGTTCAGAAGTCACTGCCGGCGGATGTGCGTGTGGAGGTTCTTTACGAGCGCACCGACCTCGTGGACAAAGTCATTCGCACCGTGGAGCACAATCTGTTGGCGGGCGCGCTGTTGGTCATCGTCATTCTGTTCCTTTTCCTCGGCAACCTGCGAGCCGGACTCATCGTCGCTCTGGCGATTCCGCTCTCGATGCTCTTCGCGGGCGATTTGATGCTTCAGGCCGGTATCGCTGCCAGCCTGCTCAGTCTCGGAGCGATTGACTTTGGCATCATCGTGGACGGCGCGGTGGTGATGGTCGAGAACAGCATCCGTCGCCTCGCGCATGACCAACACAAGCTGGGACGACCGTTGAGCGGCCAGGAGCGCGAGAAAACCCTCGTGAGCGCCTCTTTGGAGGTAGCTCGTCCCGTGGCATTCGGAGTGGGCATCATCATGATCGTCTTCCTGCCCATTCTCACGTTGGAAGGCATCGAGGGAAAACTGTTCCGCCCGATGGCGCTGACGATGATCTTCGCGTTGCTCGGCTCGCTGATTCTTTCGCTGACCGTCGTGCCGGTGCTTGCGAGCATGGCGTTGCCCAAGAGCATCAAGGAAGAAGAACCGTGGATCGTGCGTCTGGCCCATCGCCTTTACACACCCGTCCTGAATCTCGCGTTCCGATTCCGCCGGGGCACACTGGTCGGTGCGGTTGTGCTGGTCGCAATCGCGCTGGTCATCGCTCTGCGCATGGGTGGAGAGTTCCTGCCCAAGTTGAGCGAAGGCACTCTCGTCGTGAACGTCATCCGTCTCGCCGGGGTTTATGTGGATGAAGCGGCGGCATCAAACACACGTCTGGAGCGGCTGATTCTGGATAACTTCCCAGACGAAGTTGAGCGAGCCTGGAGTCGGCTCGGCACGGCCGAAGTCGCGACCGACCCGATGGGCATCGAGTTGACCGACATTTTCCTGACGCTCAAACCGCGCGGACAATGGAAGCGAGCGCGCACGCAGCAGGAGCTGGCCGCCCAAATCGAAAATGTGGTGAAGGACACCCCCGGCATCAACGCCGTGCTTACTCAACCTATCGAAATGCGATTGAACGAAATGATTGCCGGCATCCGCTCCGACATCGGCATCAAGATTTACGGCGACGACCTTGAAACGCTGCGGCAACTTTCAGACGAAGTTCAGAAAGTGCTCAAAGACATTCGCGGGGCGGGCGAAATCTCCGGTGAACAGATTTCCGGGCAGCCCGTGTTGCAGGTGAAGGTGGACGCGGATGCCATCGCCCGCTACGGCATACCGACCCGTGACGTGTTAAACATGGTCGAGGCGGTCGGCGGCCGGAAAGTCGGAGAGATTCGCGAAGGCCAGCGTCGGTTTCCTTTGGCGGTGCGATTGCCCGACAAACAACGCACCGACCCGGAGGCGCTGGCTGCAACCCTCATTCCCACCTTGGCCGGGCCAGTAGTCCGAATGGACCAGGTAGCGCGGCTGGTGCAGACCGAAGGGCCGTCCACCATTCAGCGCGAATGGAGTCGGCGGCGAATTACCGTGCAATGCAATACGCGCGGGCGTGACGTTGCCAGCTTCGTGGACGAAGCAAGAAAGCAGATCGCCGAGCAGGTCAAGCTGCCCGAAGGCTACACCGTCGAATGGGGCGGTCAGTTCGAGAACATGGAGCGGGCCAATCGCCGCCTCATGATTATCGTGCCGATGGCACTCGGGTTGATTTTCATCCTGCTCTACATGAGCCTCGGATCGGTGCGTGACGTGTTCATCGTTGCCACGGGCATTCCGCTTGGCGCGGTCGGCGGAGTCGCGGCGTTAGCCTTGCGGGGGATGCCCCTCACCGTCAGCGCCGGCATCGGCTTCATCGCGTTAAGCGGCGTCGCGATCCTCAACGGGCTGGTTCTCGTCACCTTCATCAAACAGCAGCTTGCCGCCGGATTGCCGTTGGAGGAAGCGGTGCGTGGAGGCTGCCAGGTCCGCCTGCGCCCCGTGCTCATGACGGCGCTGGTCGCCGCTGTGGGATTCATTCCGATGGCCATCAATACCGGTGTTGGCGCGGAAGTGCAACGCCCGCTGGCGACGGTCGTCATCGGCGGCATTGTCAGCAACACGCTGCTCACGTTGCTCGTTTTGCCCACGCTTTACACAACCTTCCGACGACGCGAGCGCGTTGAAGTGGAGGTTTAACCAAGAAAGGAAAACCCATGAAGGAAATTAAAGCCATCATCAAACCGTTCACGCTAGAAGCGGTCATTGAGGCGTTGCGAGAAATCAAGGGCTTGCCTGCCATCACGATTTCCCCTGCGCATGGTCTCTCAGCGGAGCGCGGATCTTTCGATCAAGTGGTGAAAACCAAACTCGAAATCATGGTGACAGATGAATTAGTGGAATCGGTCGTTCAAACCATTCAAAAAGCCGCCCACACCGGCAATCCGGGCGATGGGCGCATCTTTGTGATTCCCGTCGAGGAAACCGTGAAAATTCGCACGGGGGAACGGGACACGCATCAATAGCTGGACACTTTATGGATACACCCTCACTACTCTTTTGAAGATGGCGGCACACCATGAGCCGATTGAAGTCACCGCAAGCAGAGGCCAAGCGAGCCGAGCGTGCCGCCAAGGATGCCGAGCAGCTTCGCAAGGAGAAACGCAAGAACCGGCTCGTGCTTGTTGGCGTCATCCTGCTGATGCTGACGACCTGGGCAGCTTACTTCATCTTCTACGCCTATCCGCGTTTGGCGAAGTCACAACGCCATCAGCACCGCCAACACGGAGGGCGAACCAATTCCGCAGCCCCTGCCGTTTCGCCGTTAATTCTCCAAGCGAACCAGACCAATCATGAGTGAAGACTGCAAAGATTGCGGGAAGAATCCCGCTGAACATCCGGGTGAATCCCGCAAACCGGAGTCGCCTGTGTCTGACTCTGTGACAGAGGCGAGCGGTCAAACCACCCTCAAGGTCGCCGGGATGGACTGCCCGGATGAAATTGCCGCGATTGAGCGGGTGCTGAAACCACTCGCCGGGGTGGGCGAAATCAAGGTGAACCTCATGGCGGGGACGGCGACGATTCTTCACGACAAACGCGTCACGCCGGAACAATTGATTCAAGCCATCGGCACGGCGGGATTGAAGGCTTCCGCGATGGACGGCGGCGAGACAGAGGATGAACACAGCGGCGATGCGAGCCGGGTGCATTTGCTCTTGGTGATTGTCTCGGGCGTCTTCACGGGCGCGTCGCTCCTGTTTCAGTGGCAGAATCTTTCCGTGCCTTACGGAAAAGCCGCCGCTGCCATCGTCGCCATAATCGCTGGAGGCTGGTTCATTTTCCCAAAAGCGATTCGCGCCCTCCGCCATGTCTCGCTGGATATGAATGTGCTGATGACCGTCGCGGTGATCGGCGCGGCGTGCATCGGCGAATGGACGGAAGCGGCGGCAGTCGTGTTCCTGTTCTCGTTGTCAGAACTGCTGGAGGGATTCAGCGTCGGTCGCGCTCGCCGGGCCATCCAATCGTTGCTTGAACTGACGCCGGAAACCGCGCTGGTAAAACGCGGCGATCAAATTCAGGAAGTCCGCGTTGAAGAAGTCAAGGTGGATGAAGTCGTCGTCGTCAAATCGGGGGCGCGCGTGCCGCTGGATGGCGTTATCACTTCCGGCGAGTCAGCCATCAACCAAGCGCCGATCACCGGCGAATCCATGCCGGTTGAGAAGAAGGCCAATGACATAGTCTTCGCGGGAACAATCAATGGCGAAGGCTCGCTCGAAGTCAAAGTCACCAAGGCTTCGACCGACACCACGCTGGCAAAAATCATCAAGCTCGTCGGCGAGGCGCAAGGTCAGAAAGCCCCGTCGCAACGCTTCGTTGACCGCTTCGCAAAAATCTACACCCCGGCAGTTTTCGCGGTTGCCATTCTCGTCCTGTTGTCCGGCCCGCTGCTTTTCAATGGCACTTGGATGCAGTGGACGTATCGCGCGTTGGTTTTGCTCGTCATCGCGTGTCCGTGCGCGCTGGTTATTTCCACGCCCGTTTCAATTGTTTCTGGACTGACCGCAATGGCGCGGCGCGGCGTCCTCATCAAAGGCGGCGTGTTCCTTGAGGAAATCGGAAAGCTGAAAGCTCTGGCGGTGGACAAGACCGGCACGATCACCGAAGGCAAACCGCGCGTTCAACAGGTGATTCCGTGGAACGGCAAATCCGAGGAAGAAATCGTTCGCGTCGCTGCTGCCATTGATACGCACTCGGAACATCCGCTGGCGCAAGCCGTGGCGAAATATGCGGAGGAAAAGAAGATTCAATTCCCGCGCAGTGAAAACTATCAGTCCAAAACCGGGCGCGGAGCGGAAGCAACATTGGAAGGTCATTTGTATTTCGTCGGCAACCACCGCTTCGCCCACGAGGCTGCCGTCTGCTCGGATGAACTGGAAAAGAAGCTCGCTGAATTGGAAGCCCAGGCGATGTCCGTCGTCATCGTCGGCCACAAACCGCACGCAGGTTGCCAGGGTGAGGTGATGGGAATTCTTACGGTCGCCGACACCATCCGCCTCAACGCCGCCGAAGCGATCAAAGCGCTTCACGCCGCCGGGGTGGAAAAAGTCGTCATGTTGAGCGGGGACAATCAACGAACCGTGGACGCGATTTCCAAACAGGTCGGCATTGACGAAGCCAAGGGTGATTTGCTGCCCGACCAGAAGATTGAGCGAGTCCGCGAACTGCTCGCACAGCACAAACACGTCGGCATGATCGGCGACGGTGTGAATGATGCGCCTGCGATGGCCGCCGCCAGCATTGGCATCGCAATGGGCGGCGCGGGAACGGACACCGCGATTGAGACGGCGGACATCGCCCTCATGCAGGATGACTTGAGCAAAGTGGCCGAAGCCATTCAGCTTGGCCATCGCACCGTCCGCATCATTCAGGTGAACATCGCCTTCGCGCTGGGCGTGAAAGCGATTTTCCTCACGCTGGCCCTGACCGGCCACACGAGCCTCTGGCTGGCGATTCTGGCTGACACCGGCGCGACGCTGGTGGTCATTGCCAATGCGCTTCGACTCCTGAAACCCGCATGAAGACCGATGATATGATTTTCGAATTGCCACTCAGAAATCGCACCGCACGGGCTGGTGTCGCAATGGGGTTGATTGGATTGCTTCTTGTCGTCAGCGGATGCGCGTCCTGGAGGATGGAACAACTGAGCGTGCCGACAGAAGCCAAGTCCAGCGGCGGCATTGAAGTGACACCGCCGCGTGTTTATCGCGACGCAGATGGGTTTCTCGTGGCTGGGAATCTCCGCGGACGGGGCATTGGCGCGCATCATCCCGGTCCAAGCCATTTGCACGCGCAAACGATGGATGCAGCAGGGCGCATCCTCACCGACACCAAAACCGCAGCACCTTACATCCGCCATAACCGCCATAGTGCCCGTGAATCGGCGACCTACACGTTTCGTTTGGAAAAACTTCCGCCAGCGGGCGGACGGCTGCGAATCGTGCTGCACCGCGTTCCGCTCAAGAAATGCACGGGATTGGACAGTTTGTGAAACCCTTCCCCGCGAGAGAATGGCGTGATCCAGAGCGGCCGGCAGGCAATTTGACGGTCGTCCAGTTTGACAGCCCCAGGGCAGTCGAGTATTAGCTTTGCGTTCAGTTTTGGCCGACAAGCCGCGATTGATGATGCAGAACAACCAGATAGCCCGGCGACGTCGCACCTTCTTCAGGTGTTGGTGGCTGCGTTTCTTCGGGCTGCTGCTGTTTGTGTATGGGGTGAACTTTGCCCCGGTGCATCTGGCGCTGGAGACGCACTTGGGCGATCTACCAGCCTCAGCGCGCAGCGTCGGCGTGGAGGCATCCTTGCTGTCCGCGACCGGGCAGCCGGCTGATTCGCACCACGATCCGCATCTGGCGTCGGATCACTCGTTGCGGTTGGCAACCCAGGCCCAGGTCAGCTTCGTCTCTTTCGACTGTTACGCGCCATCCGCCACGGTCGAGATTTGCCGCCGGCAACTTCTGCTCCCCCTCTTTCTGACGGAGCGACAGAATCCACCCGGGCTGCCTCCGCCCGATCCGCTCCAGCCCCGCGCTCCTCCGCTCGCCTGACCCTTCTTCCGGTTCTTCGCGCCATTCTTCGGCGCGCTTGGCCCGTCTCTGCCTGAACGCCTCACAGGCGGAATTTCCATCCAATCCGGGCACATTTGTTTTGGGGCAAAATCCATGTCGGCGGTTTGATCGTATGAAGCGGAATCAATTTCAATTTGGTCGGTTTGGTGAAGTGGGGCTGGGCTTGGTGGCCTGCCTCGGTTTGGTAGTGTTCTCGGGATGTAAGGGCGGCAACAACGCCGCCCATGACGATGCCCATGCTCACGAGGGCGAGGTCAAGACAGCGCAAATCAGCGTGTTTGGTGAGCGCCACGAAATCTTCGCCGAGCACCGGCTGGTGGTGACGGGCACCCCCACCAAGTTCGTGACCCACGTCACCGACTTGAAGACGCTGGAACCGCGCCGGGAAGGTCCGGTGCGATTTCAGATGCGGCTCGGCCAGGATGCCCCTATCGAGCAGGTCGAGAAGGCTCCCTCGCGGGCGGGGATCTACGAGGCCATGCTGACGTTCCCGAAGGCAGGCGAGTGGAGCGTCGCGTTGGTCGTGCCCACGGAGGACGGGGAGAAGAGCATTCCCTTCCCGCCGGTGAGGGTCTTCGCCAACGCGCACGACGCCGAACACGCCGAGGTTTCGGAGCCTCCGTCGGGCATCAGCTTCCTCAAGGAACAGCAGTGGAAGATTCTGGCGGGGACCGAATCCGCCGCAAAGCACCGTGTAGTCGAGCGTGTTCGCGTGGCCGCGCGCGTGCGGGCCAAGCCGGGACTCAGCGCCGCCATCGTGGCGCCGGTTTCCGGACAACTGGTGGCGCCGTCCGGCCAGGCGTTGCCGCAGCCGGGCAAACGCGTCGAGGCGGGCCAGTTGCTTGCGCTCCTCCGACCGAACTTCTCGGAAGCGGCGGCGCGGGTGGCAGAAGCGGATGGCGAGTTCAACACCGCCAAGGCCGCGCTCGACCAGGCTGAAGCCGCCTACACGCGCACCAAGAAGCTCGCCGCCGAGCAGGCAAAATCGCCGCGCGAGTTGCAGGAAGCGGAACTCGTTTACCAGTCCGCGAAGGCGCGTTACGCCGCCGCCGCCGGGTTACTGGCCACGTTCAAACAAGCCGGTGGCGTTTCGTCGCCCGATGCACCGCTGCTGATGGAACTGCGCGCGCCGATCGCGGGCGTGCTCAACTCGATGGCCGCCGGCCCGGGCGAAGTGGTGTCCGCCAATCAACTGGTGTTCACCTTCCTGAATCCGGAGTCCGTCTGGATTGAGGCGAGCATTCCGGAAGCCAGCATCGCGCGCCTGAGCACGGGCAAAGACGCTTCGGTTGAAATGCCGGGGCAACCGGGCGAGTTCCTTTCCATCACTGGGGATGGGCGCGGCCAGCTTGTGTCGTTCGGGTTGGAAGTGGACCTTGCCACGCGCACGGTGCCGCTCATCTATGAACTGAAGAATCCCGACAGCACGCTGCGCGTCGGGCAGTCGGTGAATCTTCACGTCGAGACCGCCCGCGCGGAAGAGGCTGTGGCCATCCCGAGCGCAGCCATTGTCGAGGAAGATGGGCGGCCCATCGCGTTCGTGCAACTCGCTGGCGAGACGTTTGAGAAGCGGGATGTGACCTTGGGTATCCGAGATGGGAACTGGGTGCAAATCCTGTCGGGTATCACGGAAGGCGAGCGGGTCGTCACCAAAGGCGCGTATGCCGTCCGGCTCGCGTCGGTATCCTCCGCCATTCCGGCACACGGCCACGTTCACTAGGAGCCATCTATGATTGACGCCCTGATTAGTTGGTCGCTGCGCAACCGCGCGGCGGTTCTGGTGATGGCCGCCCTGTTGCTGGTCATCGGTGGTTACACGGCCCTCAAGATGCCGGTGGACGTTTTCCCGGACCTGACTGCCCCCACCGTCACGGTCATTACCGAAGCGCGGGGCATGGCTCCGAGCGAGGTGGAAAGCCAGGTGACGTTCCCCATCGAAGCTGCCGTGAACGGCGCGTCCGGCGTGCGGCGCGTGCGCTCGGCCACGGCGGTGGGCCTTTCCATCGTCTGGATTGAGTTTGACTGGGGCACCGACATCTATGCTGCCCGCCAAATCGTCAGCGAGAAGGTGAACGTCGCGGCGGGCGGACTGCCGCCGGAAGTGGATCGGCCCGTCCTCGCGCCAGTGTCGTCCATCATGGGCGAAATCCTGTTCATCTCGCTCACCTCGGACAAGCACACGCCCATCGAACTGCGCACCACAGCGGACACGGTGATCCGCCGTCGCGTTCTTTCGGTGCCGGGCGTTTCGCAAGTCACTCCCATTGGGGGCGGCGTGAAACAGTTTCAAGTCCTCCTCTCGCCGGCCAAGCTCCAAGCCCACGGCCTCTCGCTGAACCAGGTGACCCGCGCGCTGTCGGAAGGGAATGAAAACGTCTCGGCCGGTTTCATCAACGAGCGCAGTTCCGAATGGCTGATTGCCGGCGTCGGACGCGTGCGTTCGCTCGAAGACATCGGCGATACGGTCGTCATGGCGACGAACGGCATCCCCACGAAAGTCGCCGACCTCGGCGAAGTCGTGATTGGGGAGGAGCCGAAGCGCGGTGAAGGTTCCACACGGGAGAAACCGGCAGTGATTCTCGGCATTCAGAAACAGCCGGGCGCGAACACGCTCAGGCTCACCAAGGAACTGGATGCCGTGCTCGATGACATCGCGGCCAAGCTGCCCGCCGGGATGGCCATTGATAAACGCATCTTCCGGCAGGCGGACTTTATCCAGATTGCGATTCACAACGTGCAGTCCGCGCTGCGCGACGGCGGCCTGTTGGTGGTGGTCATCGTGCTGCTCTTTCTGGCCAATGTTCGCGCCACGTTCATCACACTCACGGCCATTCCGCTCTCGCTGGTGACGACCATCCTGGTGATGAAAGGGTTCGGCGCGACCATCAACACGATGACGCTCGGCGGCATGGCCATCGCCATCGGAGCACTGGTGGACGATGCGGTGATTCTGGTGGAAAATGTTTTCCGCCGATTGCGCGTCAACACCCTGCACCCCGAGGAGAAGCGCAAGAAGACGATGCAGGTCATCTTCGACGCCAGCATTGAAATCCAGAAATCCATCGTCTTCGCCACGCTCATCATCGCGATGGTGTTCCTGCCGATCTTTTTCCTGAGTGGCGTCGAAGGCCGGTTGCTCAAGCCGCTGGGGTTGGCGTATATCGTGTCGCTGGGAGCTTCGCTGCTCGTGGCGCTGACGGTGTCACCCGTGCTGTGCTCGCTCCTGCTGCCCAAGAGCCGCGCGGTGTTGACCGGGCACGAGCCGAAGGTGGTGACCTGGCTGAAATCGCACTACGCGAAAATCCTGACCCCCGTGCTGGCGCATCCGTGGCGCGTCACGCTGCCCGCTGCGGTGGCGCTGGTGCTGGCGCTGGGTTCGACGTTCTTCATGGGCCGCTCGTTTCTGCCTGAGTTCAACGAAGGCACGCTGACGCTCAGCGCAGTCACGTTGCCCGGCACTTCGCTGCCCCAGGCCAACGAGTATGGCAAACTGATCGAGCGCACGCTGCTCTCACATCCCGAAGTGACCGGGGTGGCGCGCCGCCAGGGACGCGCGGAATTGGACGAGCACGCCCAAGGCGTGGAGTCCTCGGAGATTGACGTGTCGTTGAAAATGCAGAAGCGGACCAAGAAGGAACTGCTCGAAGCGTTGCGGCGCGATTTCTCCTTGATTCCCGGCATGAACGTCATCATCGGCCAGCCCATTTCGCACCGCATTGACCACATGCTTTCCGGCACTCGCGCCAACGTGGCGGTAAAAATCTTCGGCGATAATCTGTATCAGTTGCGCCTGCTGGCCAGCCGCGCCCGCAAGGAGATGGAGGCCGTGCCCGGCGTGGTGGATTTGTCCATCGAGCAGCAAACCGATGTGCCCATCCTCCGGGCGCATTTCGACCGCAACGCCATCGCCCGCCACGGCCTGACCGTGCGCGAAGTGGCTCAGACGATGGAAGCGGCGGTCAAGGGGGTGACCGTCTCACGGGTGCTGGAAGGCCGCAACTCCTTTGACCTGGTCGTGCGCCTGACCGGACTCGAAGGCTGGCAACTCGCGGACATCGGCGAACTGCTCGTGGACACTCCGGCGGGCGCGAAAGTGCCGCTGAAAAGCCTGGCGGACATCCGTAAGGAAACCGGCCCCAATTACATCAGCCGGGAGCAAGTCGAGCGAAAGATTGTGGTCATGTGCAATGTGGCCGGGCGCGACGTTACTTCCGTCGTGAACGACTGCAAGAAAGTGGTGGACCCGCTCGTGGCGGAAATGCCGGGTTACCGGGTGGACTACGGCGGCCAGTTCGAGAGCGCGGCGGAGGCCGGGCGAATCATCGCCATGCTCGGCATCGCAGTGGTGATTGGCATCGGCTTCCTGTTGCATCTGGCGTTTGGTTCGGCACGCGACGCAGCGCTCATCATGCTTAACCTGCCGCTGGCGCTCATCGGCGGCGTGGTCGGCGTGTTCGTGTCTGGTGGTGTGCTGAGTGTGGCTTCGCTCATCGGCTTCATCACCGTCTTCGGCATCGCGACGCGCAACGGCATCATGCTCGTCTCGCACATCAAGCACCTGGAAGAACACGAAGGCGTGACGGATTTCCGCGAGGCCGTGTTCCGCGGCGCGATGGAACGACTTGCGCCCATCCTCATGACCGCGCTGGCGGCGGGGCTGGCGCTGATTCCGTTGGCGCTGGGCGGGCACAAGCCAGGCAGCGAGATTCAAACGCCGATGGCCATTGTCATCCTGTTTGGCCTGCTGTCTTCGATGTTGTTGAACATGATTGTCGTCCCGGCGCTTTACCTGCGTTTTGGGCGACCGGTGGAACTGGATTGAACGAGGTGCGTATGAAGAAACAAATTGTGACTCTATTGTTCGTCGTCGCGTTGGGCGGCGTCGTTGTGATGGCGGCAGCCAATGAAGCGAAGCCGAACGTCATACAGGTCGAGAACCTCACGCTCGACCAAGCGTTGGAGACGGCCGAAAGCCTGCAACCGGAGTTGGCCGAAGCCAGGGCGATGGTTGAAGCCGCCGAAGGTCGCGCCCGCCAGGCCGGCACGTTCCCGAATCCAGAGGCCATCCTGGGGGCGCAGCAACTTCCATTCAGCGCCAATGCGCCCAACGAAAAGGAATACGTGGCCGGTGTCGGCCAGACCCTTCCGCTGAGCGGACGCCTCGGCAAAGCGCGCCAAGCAGAGTTGCTTGACCGTGAAGTCCGCGCTCGCGGGCTGGAAGTAAAGCGCCGGGACATCCGCAAACGTGTCCACAGCGCCTTCGCCACCGCGCTCTATCAGGAGAAGGCTTACGAAGCCCAGACCGAGATTCAGCGAAATGCCGAAAAAGCGGTGACGACCACCCGAGCCCGTGTTGAAGCCGGGGATGCCTTGCGTGAGGATCTGGCGCGCGTGGAAATGGAACTGGCCCGCACTAAAGTCGAGTTGCAACGCGCGGAGTCACTGCGCCAACAGGCGCTGGTCACGCTGGCATCGGCCATGGGCGATGCGACGTTGTCAGTGAAATCTCTCGCCGGGACGCTGGACGCGACCTTCGAGATTCCGACGCTGGAAACCTTGGCGGCGAATCTGGCAGCCCAACCGGAGAGCGCGCGAGCGGAGGCGGACGTTCGCGCCCGGAACGCGCGCGTGGATTTGGCGCGGGCGGAACGGATTCCCGACGTGAAAGTGGAACTGCTTTATCACCGGCTGGAATCAAGCCAGCAGAACACCTTTGACGTGGGACTGAGCATCCCGCTGCCGTTGTTCAACCGCAACCAGGGCCGACTTCGCGAAGCCCGCGCTGAAGTGGCTGCCGCCGAGGCCCGGTCGCGCATGACCCAAAACGAACTGACCACGCGGCTGCGTGAATCCCACCTGCAACTGACGTCGGCACTGGCCAACAGCCGCACGTTGAAGACTGAGATTCTCTCGCGGGCCGAGACCGTTCTCAAAAGCGCCGAAGCGCGCTACGCGGCTGGCGACATCAGCCTGGCGGAGATTCTCCCAATGCGGCGCGACTGGGCGGCAGTGCAACTGAGCTACCTGGAATCCCTGCGCGATGTAATGCAGGCGTGGGCGGAGGTGGCGGGTTTTGCGAAGCTGCTCTGAATAGGTCACTCTACCATCCAATACCCATGCACCGAACCAACCCTGCCCGCTGGCAACATTCACACGATTACGCCGCTGATTCATCCGTCGCCGAGCGGCGCACGCGGATTGTCATCGGCATCACCGCCGCGATGATGGCGGTGGAGATCGCCGGCGGCATCGCGTTCGGATCTATGGCGCTGCTGGCTGACGGCTGGCACATGAGCACGCACGTCGCGGCGTTCTTCATCACCGCTCTGGCTTACCACTTCAGCCGACGCCACGCCAATGACTCGCGTTACAGTTTCGGCACGGGCAAGATGGGAGTCCTGGGTGGTTTCGCCAGCGCCGTGGTGCTGGCGGTGATCGCGCTACTCATGGCCGGGGAGTCCATCCACCGGTTCTTCGCGCCTCAGCCAATCCACTTCAATCAGGCCATTGGGGTGGCGATCATCGGGCTCGTGGTCAATCTGGTCTGTGCCTGGCTGCTCAGGGATGAGCCTCACCACCACAGCCACGACCACGGACATGAACACGGCCACGACCACGGGCACGGACATGGCGACCTGAATCTGCGCGCAGCCTACATCCACGTCCTCGCGGACGCCCTCACTTCCGTGACAGCCATCGTCGCCTTGACCGCCGGCAAGTTCCTGGGTTGGAACTGGCTCGACCCGGTGATGGGCATTGTCGGAAGCGTCATCGTATCCGTATGGGCTTACGGCCTGGTTCGGGATGCGAGTGGCATCCTGCTGGACCGCACCCCGGAGACATCCGACCTGCCCGACGAGATTCGCCGTGCAGTCGAGAGTGACGGAGATTCCATCATCGCAGATCTTCACGTCTGGCAGGTCGGCACGGGTAAGTATGCCGCCATTGTCTCCATCGTGGCACACAACCCGAAACCCGCGGAGACTTACCGGGAGTTGTTCCGCGAGCACGAGGAACTCGTCCACGTCACCGTTGCAGTCCAACACTGCAAGGAACATGAAGCGCCTCCAGCCACGGCTTGACGCTGAGGATTCTTGCGCATGTCGGCGAACCCGCCGGGCTGGACCAAGTTGAAGTGCCCGCTCTTTAGCTCAACGTGCTTTACCCGGTTCGGGTATTGAGTTGGCGGCGGCACAGTGTTCCACCTACACCGCATGAGGGAGTGGACTGCGCAGTATTCGGTTCGTGGTCACGGCCAAAACGCAATACAACCTCAAGAACGCACGGGAATACTTTGAGGAGCACCTTTGCGTCGGCGACTACTACGACGAGGGGCAGCGGGTGGCGGGGGAATGGACCGGGCTGGCGGCGCAACGGCTCGGATTGGCTGGCCGAGTGCGCGCGGAAGACTTCCTGCGGCTCTGTGAGAATCAGCATCCGGCCACGGGCGATACGCTGACGCAACGGCTGAACAGCACCCGCGTAGCGGCGGGCAAGGACGCCGCAAACCGCCGCATCTTCTACGACTTCACTTTCTCCCCGCCCAAATCGGTGTCGCTGGTGGGGTTTCTCGGCGGGGATACGCGTGTCCTCGAAGCGCACGCGCGCGCGGTGAAGACGGCCCTTCGGGAGTTCGAGGCATTTGCTTCAACCCGTGTCCGTGGCGGCGGCGTCCAGGCGGACCGGCCTACCGGCAGTTTTGCTGCGGCCTTGTTCACACACGATACATCTCGCGCTCTCGATCCCCATCTGCACACACACTGCATCGTCTTCAACGCGACGTTCGACGCGGTGGAGGAGCGATGGAAGGCACTGCAAAACTATGGACTGCTTCGGTCACGGAAGTTCGCCGAGAACGCCTACTACCATGAACTCGCCCGTGAGTTGCGGCGATTCGGCTACCGCATTCGCAACCTCCCGCGTGGTGATTTCCAGATTGAGGGTGTGCCAGCCGCGCTCTGCGATCGGTTCTCCAAACGGGATGCCGAAATTGACAAGGCACTGGCTACGCTGCTGGCCGAGAAGCCGGAATTGAGCGGCGCGAACATCTCGGAACTACGGGCATGCCTGGCGACCGAGAAGCGGACGCGCAAGCAAAAGGACTTGAGCCGGGAGCAACTTCAGTCCCTTTGGGGCGCACAATTGACGCCGCAGGAGGTCGAGTTGCTCAGTGGTCTGTCGCGCCAGGTGGCCGAAAGCATTGAGAAGACTCGACGAGTCACTGTCGCCGAGGCGGTGCAATGGGCAGAGGAACATTTGTTCGACCGGAACTCGGTCGTGCTGGAATGCCAAGTGTGGCAGGAGGCATTGGGGCGGGCGCGCGGCGAGGAGTTCTTGGTTGAGGAACTCAAGACGTTGACCGAGCAGCGTAGCTACATCCGCAACGCGGAGCGTCCGGGCGAAGTGACGTTGCGGGACGTGCTGTTGCGCGAATGGGAAGTTATTCAGACCGCGAAAGAAGGCGTTGGCGCTTGCCATCCTCTGGTGACGAATCCGACTGCTTCGAACCCGGCGCTCGATGGCGAACAACGCCAGGCACTGGATGCGCTGCTCTGCTCCACAAACACAGTATCGGTCTTTCGCGGTGGCGCGGGCACGGGCAAGAGTTACGTCCTGCGTGGACTGGTCGAGCAATTGCGGCAGGCCGGCCGGTCGGTGGTCGTTCTTGCCCCGCAGCGGCAGCAGGTCGTGGACATGGAGAAGAACGGATTCCATTCGGCGTCCACGGTGGCAAACTTTCTGACCAAGGGCGAACTCGCCGAACGTGCTGTCGTCATCGTGGACGAAGCCGGGCAGATCGGCGGAAGACAGATGCAGGCATTGTTGCGGCTGGCAAAGGAACGTAATGCGCGAGTAGTCCTCTCCGGCGATACGCGGCAGCATGGGGCGGTTGAGGCGTCTGACGCGCTCCTCGCCATCGAGCGGCACGGCGGCGTGAAGCCGGTCGAATTGCAGACGATTCGCCGCCAAGACCCGGCACTTGGTCGTGACAACGAGGAGCGCACGCACATCAAGCGGTATCTGAAAGCCGTGGAATCCGCTGCGGCGGGCCGTTTGACTGAATCATTCGAGCGTTTGGACAAGATGGGAGCGGTCGTGGGGTGTGGTGTTGGCGAGCAAGCCGACAAGCTGGCGGACCAATACTTGCGACTGGTGGAGCAAGATGCTTCGGCAGTCGTCGTCTCGCAAACCTGGACAGAGGTCCACCGCGTCAACTCGCGAGTCCGCGACGCGCTCAAGATGAAGGGCCTCCTCGGGGCGAATGACGCGTCAGTTCAAGTTCTCGAACGCCTGGACCTGACCAACGCGCAGAAGCGCGACGAACGGTTCTATCCGCAGGATTCAGTCATTGTCTTCAACCAGAAGGTGCGCGAAGCCGAGCCTGGGGCGAAGGGCAAGTTGTCGGGAATTCTCAAGTCCGGGCTGCTGGTTGAAGTCGGCGGGCGATTCGTCACCGTCTCAAACAAGATGCTCGGCCGCATTTCGGTTTGCCAGTTGCGTGACATCGCCGTGGCGACCGGAGACAGACTGCACCTGAAAGCCAATCGCAAACTCGCAGGCGGTGGACGCGTCACAAACGGCGAGTTTGTCGCCGTGAAGTCCGTTCGGGCCGACGGCGGTATTGAACTCGCCGATGGTCGGGTTCTGGATGCCAGCTTTCGCGAGTTCCTGCCCGGCTATGCCGTCACGTCCTACGGCTCGCAAGGCAAGACGGTGGATTACGTCCTGTTCTCCGACTCCACGATCAAGGCCGCGACCAACGCGCAACAATGGTATGTGACAATTTCGCGCGGTCGGCGCGGCATTCGAATCTTCACGCCGGACAAGCAGCAACTTCGTGAGAATGTGACGCGCTCCGGTCATCGCCCGCTGGCGCTGGAACTCGCCGCCGGCTTTGCGCCAAGTCGCGGCGTCTGCCTTTGGGATCGGCTGCATGGTTATCTGCTGCGCTTCGGTCGCCGCGCGGCTGACAGCTTCTGCCGACTGAAACTCTCTCGTCGCCATCGTCATCAACCCATTGAAACCCATGAGCACAAAATCACCCGAATGCTGGGCGAGCGACCCGAACGCTCGCGCGGTCAAAATCGAAGTATCGGCTGAACAAAGCTTGCTGTTGCCCTTCGACCAGTTCGCCTTCGCCGAACTCAAGAGCGAGGGGAAGGAGCAGCGCCTCCGCTTGGTCTTCGCCACGCACGAGGTCACACTTCGCGGCCACTCCCTACGCCGCATCGAAACCGGGATACAACGGATGGAGCTATCCTTCCTGATGGCGTTGCCGCCCAATCAGCGGTCACTCGTGCCGGACGGCCAGCCCGTGGTTCGTGAGATCGTGGTCACCGAGGTTGAGAAGCACCCGGAGCGACCTCCGCGCGGCTCGGAGTGATTCTACCGCTGAGAGAAGTTCCTCCAGTATCGGGAGGTATGGTGTGCCATGAGGATGAAAAATGGCTTCCAATGGCGGAAGCCGAAAGCGGCTAGCTGTAAAAATATCCAAGACTGCGAAGACTGGTGTGGTTTGGGTTGCCAACGACGATGTGATCGAGAACTTCGATTTTGAGAAGTTGGCCCGCTCGAATGAGGTCTCGGGTGATTTTGATGTCCGCCTCGGATGGAGTCGGCTCACCGCTCGGATGATTGTGCGCGATGATGATTGCGGCAGCGCTTGCCATGATGGCTAAACGGAATACCTCCCTGGGATGACAGAGAATGGTATCCATCGTTCCAATGGACACCAGGTAGTGGCCTTTGATACGGCGGCGGGTGTTGAGGATGAAAACCACCAAACATTCACATTCAGAATTGAAGTAGGGATGGGTCGCGATGTGCGTTCTCCAATAGGCGGCTGCCTGCTCCGGGGTTTCACACTGTTGCATGGTGTCGGGTGTGGGACATTCCCGAAGTGATACGATTTTCCATTCCTGCGGTTGAGCCGGGAATTTTACCGGCTTGATGACTTGGTTGATGGGCTGCGGAGCGGTTGCGGGGCATCCAGTGGAGATGAGGTTTTCCGTTGTGTTCATGTTTTGCGTTTCGTTCTGAAGGAGCGGGACTGCTCTCTTCACCTGCCCCGAGAGAGCAGCCCCGCTCCTGGCGAAACGCACCCGCCTGTGCCCGTGCCGCCGGGCGGCGGAGCATCAGCAACGAAGTGACAGCGGGCGGAAAGATGTTTCGACCGCTGGCGCGAGGTTGCGCGGAGCAACCAGAGGCGCGGGCACAGGCGGGATGAACACAACGGATTACCTCATCGGCGGATGCCGGGCATGCACTGCGTCCACTTCGACGAATCTGGCGCTTTGACCATCACTGAAGCAATAATGCGAGGTTGCGGACGCATCTTGCAGGCTTGCCCTGATTTCACGTGGTTTCGGAGTGTTTTAGTGCCAGCAAAAGTGCCAGCAACGCCTCACTGAACGGGTTGTTTCCTCCTAATTGGTGAGTAATGGCAGAGTAATCAGCGACTTGACGAAACGCTCAGGAAAGGGCCATTTTACAGGCGATTTCGCTGCCTGTCAGGCGATGGGTCTGAGATTGCGTAGGTTGTGGTTGGACGGGTGGTTGGGACTGCCAACACCATTTCCTGTCCGATTCCAACCGCCGCCCGCCATGTTTCGCATCTCGCCGGAATCCGAAGTTGAAATTCTGAACCCCAAAAAACGTCAACCCAGATAGAAAGGAGATTATGGACGTTCATTGTTCATCATGCGGCGAGCCGTGGGATGTTTATCACCTGCGGCACGAAGCCATCTTTGAGACCGACCTTGACCACACGGAAGCCAGGGCTTGGAGTGAATTATCACCCCGGCTGCGGCTCTTGCGGCGGTATCGCGAGAAGTTCAAGGCGGCCGGATGGCAATTCGGCGCTTCGATCCTCGACGTGATGCGTTGTCCCTGTTGTCCCAAGGACGCCAAACCCGACCCCGACAAGGCGGCGTTGAAAGCGGGCTTGGTCGAAATCCTCGGTGATGACGAAGATGCCATCGCCGCGACCATGGAGGAACACGGCTTATGAACCCGACATCCTTCCCGGTCGCCCGCTTCCGACTCGGCCACATCGTCTCGACACCCAACGCGCTGGCGCAACTGACCCCGGAAGACATTCTTCGCGGGATTCAGCGACATCAGGCCGCTAATTGGGGCGATGTTTGTGCGGAAGATCGTCAGGCCAACGACCAAGCTCTGGTCGAAGGCACGCGATTGCTCTCAGCCTATCACGCCGCCAACGGCACCAAGTTCTACCTCATCACCGAGAGCGATAGAAGTTCAACCACAGTTTTGCTCCCGGAAGATTACTGATTCACACGGCCTCTTTCTTACGAAGGAGGCCTTTTTGTTCGGTTGGAACCAAGTCGCCACCCCGTACCATTCCAACTTTTCCTTGCGCATGTTAAAATGGGTTGGGCATGGAAAAGCAAACACCAGGTATGGCGGGGCTGGTTCCATTTTTCCCCGGCATGTGCTAGAATTGCCTCTGGAAGCGGCTCATCTTCTTTGAGCCATTGTTAGTTCCTCGACTCATTCAACAATCTGGATTCACCAGTTCCCTGTTGGTTGCCACCGCCGTCCGCGCTCGCAGCCAACAGCCAACCACCCGCAGCGAAACCCGCTTCGGCGGGTTGGACGGCATGAAAGGAAATCCCATGAACGCCCGAGTCTATGATCAGATCACCGAGCGCATCATCGCCCTGCTCACCCAAGGCACAGTCCCCTGGCACAAGCCTTGGAAGGCACGAACCGGGTTGCCCCGGAACTTCGTCACGAAGAAACCGTATCGCGGCATCAACGTCTTCCTCTTGTTGGCCATGAGTTACGAATCTCCGTTCTGGCTCACGTTCCGGCAGGCATTACAGCTTGGCGGCAGCGTGCGCAAGGGCGAGAAATCGTGTCCTGTGGTCTTTTGGAAACAGACGACCTTTGAGGACAAGGAATCGCGCGAGCCGCAGATCATACGGCTGCTCCGCTATTACCACGTCTTCAATGTCGCGCAATGCGACGGGATCAAAATGACCACCGCGCCAACGGAGACACCCGTCAACGGTGTCATTAGGCCGGAAGAAATCGTGGCACAGATGCCGCAACGCCCCGAAATCAAGCACGGCATGTCACGCGCCTTCTATTTGCCCCGTGAGGATTGTGTCGGCTTGCCAATGCGGGAGCGGTTTGAACAGGCGGAAGGTTATTACGCCACCTTGTTTCATGAATTGGTTCATGCCACCGGTCACGAGTCGCGCCTCAACCGGGCGACCATCTCGGAAAAAGCCGGATTCGGCTCCAATCCCTACTGCAAAGAGGAATTGATTGCTGAAATGGGCGCCGCGTTTCTGTGTGGGCATGCGGAGATCGTCGAGCGGACGATTGATAATTCCGCCGCGTATCTGCACGGCTGGCTGGAACAGTTACGGAACGACCGGACTCTGATTGTTCAGGCCGCAGCGCAGGCACAAAAAGCGGCAGACTTCATCCTCGGCCAAGGTAATGAGGAGGTACAAGTCAGCCCCGCAGAACCGATCGTGCCACCCCCACCGTTGGAGGTGGCGGCATGAAAACCTTCAATCCGAAGGAGTTCAAAGTCATGGCGCTACGGGACTGCCCTGTGCCGGAGTCCTTGCAAGTTTGTGAGACCCCGGATAATGCGGCTGATTACTGGCGGTTGCATGTGGCAACCAATCCGTATTACACCCCGGATTGCGAATGCCTCGTGGTACTGCTGTTGAACACGCGCCGGCGGATCAAGGGCCATCAACTTGTGACCATCGGCACGATGGATACACTTTTGGTGGACCCAAAAATTGTGTTTAGAAGCGCAGTGATCGCCGGAGCGGCGGCAATTGTGATTCTTCATAACCACCCATCCGGAAATCCAACTCCGTCGGAAGCCGACATAAAGGTTACCCGCGATTTGATTCGTGCCGGTCAACTTTTGAAAATCGAAGTCCTTGACCATGTCATCATCGGCTCAGGCAATCCGGGCCGGTGCAGTTTGCGAGAGGCGGGCTATTTTTATAGCTAAGAAACAACCCCGACCAAATTTGGCCGGGGCTTTTTACTTTTCTGGCAAAGTCCAACCAATCGCCCCCCGCACAATCGCTGTCACATTCGATACGCCCTCATTGACTCGCTCCTGGAGCTTCTCCGAAAGCGGACCTACCCGCGACGGATGAATGGCAACGGTTTTTACATTAGTTGGCGCACCAATCAGCGCGCCGATACTGAATTTTTCAACCGCCTCTGCTTTGTATTCCTGGACGGTAAATAGGATTTGCGTTTCGTCATCTTTTATCCGGGCGCCCACGATCACACAGCGTCGAAAGCCGGCACTGGTTGCCAACGCTGTGTTGAATTGCTGTTCGGTGACGACCGCAAACGTTTCCGGCGCAGCGGCACCAGGTGCGCTGTCTTGTTTAATCTGAAACGCGGGTTGATTTCTAAACCCCTTCAAAAGCGCAGTATGAACGTCCTCTACGAGATTCGTTGTTTTCACTTCACGACGTTCAAACAATTTCGCGTCCTGATGACGCTCCACCAACTTGTCGAAGAACTGTTCGCCACGATGCAATCGCAGCAAGCGCATTTGCTCGCGTTGCTCCGGTTCACGCTTTTTGAACTCTGCGAGAAGCGAACTCGCTCGCGCATCGCCCGGCAGCGCAACCAGCGCTCGTTCAAGTTCCCTGATGCCAGATAGGTAATCGCCCATTTCGCCGAGAGCTTCAGCGCTGCCAATACTCGCCCGTCCGAGCGCCTGCGCCCGCATCGCAGTTGCAGTCGGATCATTCGGCTGCACTCGCAATGCATCATTCAGAGATTCGACCGCGCGGTTGTAATCCCCAGCGTCCAGAAATTGTCGCGCCGCACGCACCGTGCTGGTGTACGACTCGCTGATCAGATTCGTATAAACTGTATTCGTCTCATTAGCGACGAGTTCCAACGAGATGGTAGCGGGCTCATAGTTAAAGAGCCGCAGGTTGAAATCCCAATGACCTGGTTGTAGTTCAGGCAGAGTCAAAGGTGTCACCCCCCACTCACGACCATCCAGGGAGGTCACCGACGCGCCGGCAGGTGTACTCTGCACACGCGCGGTGGCATATTGAAATTCAATCGCGACGGGATTCGTTATGCCAGGCTTCACCTGTGGTCGCTCGATCCAACGATGTTTATGGTGCAAAGCGACGAGTTGATATGGCCCTTCGGGCAATTCCGTAATCGTGCTTGGAAAATCACCCGTGCTCACCAATTCATTCTCCGTTCGCAGCAGTTGAAACGTAGCATTGCTCTGGTTGCATGTTAGTTGCAGCGCCCCAAATCTCGGCGCAATCTGTAATCGGTTGTCGGTGTTCGCAAGAACCGTGGTGGCGAACGTTTTTTTCCAATGACGATATTCTGCCCCGATGGTGTATTGATCAGTTGGCACAGAATTCGTGAAGCCGGGGCTGTTAGTGAGTGTTGTTTTAAACTCAGGTCCTTCAATCGAAAGCAACACCGCCGCAGGATCAGCGGTCACGGTCAGGACGCCTGTGGCTCGTTTCAAATCAATCCGCCCAACATCATGCTCGCCATACCAAACAAAAAGATTGGTGCTGAACACTGTCGCCTTGGGATGCCTGATCTCAAGGCTGTGCCGCCCGATGCTGACCCGATTGCTGCTTTCAAATCTGCGACCGTCCAACAACGCTTCACACGCTATCAACTGACCGGCCAACGCAGTTTTGAATTTTATATGCGTCTGCTCACTTAATCGCTGGTGGGTCCGGACCAGATACAGACCGAGCACCAAGATGAACCACCAGACCAATGGACGAAGCACGCGCCACCACGAACAGCTTTGCAGTTGACCTTGAGGAGGATTGGACGCCATATTCCGGTCACAACTTGGATATGGCTATGTTCGCGTTCAAGCCTAAAACGGACGAAGTTTTGAACCATTGGATCTCCATTGCGGAGAACTTCAGCTTTCAACCACAGGAATTTTACGAACGGCTTGAGAAGGAATTGATCGCCCGACAAATTCCCGGCCTGAAGATCTCCCGTGTCGAATATGGTGAAGGCGGATTGCTTTCCGACAAACGAATTTATTTACGGTTGATCCGAGAGCGTCTCGCCTTCGACACCTGTGCCGCACCCTTCGGCACCGATTTCTTTTTCTCGTGTCGCACCGTTTATAGTCCAGCAGTGGTTCGCCTCTGGCACGTGTTACTCGTGGCGGCCTTATTTACGGTCATATTTGGCCTGTTGGTCAAACCTCTGGGAACCATTTTCGCAGTCGTTGCAGTCTTCGGGCTGATCATCACGATTGCGCAGATATTTCAGAACACCATCGTGATGGAATTGGCCGACTTGGACAGTTTCCTGATCAAGATTCCGGCTATTGGGCCCATTTACGAACGCTGGTTTCGCAAAGACACTTACTACCGACAGGACACGAGGTTGGTGTATTTGGAAATTGTGCCAAAACTGGTTCAAATGCTCGCTGATGAACTAACAGCCAGCAAAGGTGTGAAATTGATACGGCAATATCAGCGTGCGCCAATTCTAGGCGACCTCTATAAGCCTCTTTCACCGCCGAAAGACCCCGTGTGATTAACGAATCCAATATGGCGACCCATCCCATTTACTGGGAACACGTCGAAATCACCGCCGAACTCGTCCACAAACTCGATGCCGACGGCAAACAGTTGGGCGTGGTCAAACTGACGGATTACACCGGGGAAAAGGTGCGTTCCCTCTTTGCCCGACCGGAGGACCTGCGCGCCCGATGGGCGGATGCCGGCCAGCGCGCCGACATCATCCAGCAACTGGCCGAGCGCGGGATAGATTTCCCGACCGTGGCGGCGCAAGCGGGCAAGCCGGAGGCCGACCCGTTCGACCTGCTGTGCCATCTGGCCTTCAACGCGCCGGTGCTCACCCGCCGCCAGCGCGCCGACCGCCTGAAGCAGCAACACGTTGCCTTCTTCAAATTCTTCGCGCCGGAAGCCCGCGAAATTCTGGACGACCTGCTGGAGAAATACGCCAGCGACGGCGAACTGCAATTCACGCTGCCCGACGTGCTGAAAGTCCGGCCCATATCCGATCACGGCAACGTGAACGAAATCATCGGCAAATTCGGCGGCGCAGACCAGCTTCGCAACGCCGTCAACCAACTCCAATCGCTGTTGTATGCGGCATAATCAAAGAGCCCAGAAGCGAACCGACGAACTAACAACACTATGCCAGCCATACCTCAACCACCGGCGACAGTGCAGGAATGCCTCATCTACCGACAGCTTCTGTCTTGCTCCATACCGGAGGACGGGCTCGTTTCTAAGGTTGACCGCCTCGCCAAAACTGCCACTCCGTTGCTCGACCTGATTGTCGCAGGCCCATTCAAGGAATTCACGCTCCACAATCGGGATCACGCCAAGAAGGTGTTGCACCTGATGGGTTATCTTGCCGGTGCGGAATGCGTGAGCTAGCGAAGGGCTATGAGCGTGACGCTGAACGTGAGTCCAAACGCGATCCTTTTGAAGATTAATGAAGTCGAAACCAGTTTCACAACCCACCACCGCTCAATCTCTCGGCGCGCTGCTGAAATCCGCGCGCGACATCATGCGCAAGGCGGGAACAAATGCTGAAGGATAAAGGCTAAATGCTAAAGTCATGAAAGAGAAACCACAGGATTTGAAGCCACGAACCAAGGCGTTTGCGCTGCGGATCATCCGCATGTATTCCGAATTGCCGAAAAAAGACACGGTGGCGCAAGTGCTAGGCAAGCAGGTGTTGCGGTCGGGCACGTCGGTCGGCGCGAACTATCGCGAAGCATCACGTGGACGGTCCAAGGCCGAATTCATCTCCAAGATCGGCGATTGCCTCAAGGAGATTGAGGAAACTGAGTATTGGCTGGAACTCCTCGTGGACAGCGGTTGCGTTCCAGCGGCGAAGATGGCTGACCTGCTCGACGAAACGCGCCAACTCATCGCGATTCTCACGACCATTGACAAAAACTCGAAAGGAAACCTTTAGCATTGAGCATTAAGCCTTCAGCCTTGTCGCCAACAACCGCTCAGTCGTTGGGCGCTCTTCTCAAGTCCGCCAGGGACATAATGAGAAAGGATAAAGGATTAAACGGCGACCTCGACCGGTTGCCGATGCTCACCTGGATCATGTTCCTGAAGTTTCTGGACGACCTGGAAATTCAGCGCGAGGAAGAATGGAAGCTCGTTGCCCCGAAGAAATCGACACCTCACCCTGGCCCTCTCCCCGGTCGAGGCGGAGAGGGGAATGGATTCAAGCCCGCCATCGAACCCCCTTACCGTTGGCGCGATTGGGCCGCCCAGTCCGATGGCATCACCGGCGACGAACTTTTGGCGTTTATCAACAACGAAGAGGCAGCGTTGCCGGGCGGCAAGAAAGGCGCGGGCCTCTTCCGTTACCTGCGCACGCTGACCAGTTCCAATGGCGACGACCGCAGGGATGTCATTGCCACCGTGTTCAAGGGCGTGCAGAACCGCATGGTCAGCGGCTACCTGTTGCGCGATGTCATCAACAAGCTTGCCGGCATTCATTTCACCTCCAGCAGCGAGCTGCAGACGCTGGGCGCGCTCTACGAATCCATGCTGCGCGAGATGCGCGATGCGGCGGGCGATTCCTGCGAGTTTTACACCCCGCGCGCCGTCGTGCGGTTCATGGTCGCGGTGACGAATCCGCGCCTCGGCGAAACGGTGCTCGACCCGGCCAGCGGCACGGGCGGCTTTCTGGTCGAGGCGTTCAACCACCTGTCCCAGCAGGTCAAGACCGTGGCCGACCGCAAAATCCTTCAGACGCAATCCCTGTTCGGCTGCGAACCCAAGACGCTGCCGTATCTGCTCTGCCAGATGAACCTGCTGTTGCACGGCCTCGACGCGCCGCAGATTGATCCCGGCAATTCGCTCCGCTTCAAGCTGACGGACATCGGCGAGCGCGACCGCGTGGATGTGATCCTGACGAATCCGCCCTTCGGCGGCGAGGAGGAGAAAGGCATCCAGGGCAATTTTCCCGAAGACAAGCAAACGGCGCAGACGAGTTTTAGCCAAGCCCCGAACGCATGGCCACCATTCACGAACAACTGACCGAGCAGTTTTACCGTTGGGAGGTCCGCGGACGCGGTTGGCAAACGTACCCTGAACCGGTCCGTCCCGAACCTTCGTTCATCCCCTTTGACGGTCATTATTTGCCCGAGACGCCAATTGTAGATGATGGTCGCAAGCCAACCATTCTGAGTTCGCTATACCGCAAGCTCATTCGCCGGCCACAAGTGCCACGAATACTTCCTGATGTCGAAGATGAATCCGAACCGGAGCCCTTGATCCGTGATTCGCTAGTTGAAGTGCACACTTCCCTGCCGGCCAACCTCGACATTGGCAAGGAGGCGTTCGAGCAATTCCTTCGAAGCCTGTCGCTTTGTCGCGAACCGATTGCTTTCGAGGTTCTGGGTAAACACAGCCACGTAAGCGCCTTGTTTGCCGCAAGCGATCATGATGCCCCACTCCTGCGTCGTCAGTTGCAGGCGTATTTCCCGGAAGCGCTGTTTCAGCCTCGCGAATCCATTCTGGAACAAACTTGGACGACGTGTTCGGGAGAACAAGTATTGGTGGTTGAATTTGGCCTGGCACGCGAGTTTATGTTTTCCCTAGCCAGCGGGAAACTGGACCCATTCATCGGCATCATCGGCGCACTGTCCGAATTGCAATCTGCTGAGCTGGGATTATTTCAAGTGTTGTTTCAGTCAGCCCAGGAACCTTGGGCAGAGAGTATCATCCAGTCGGTCACGCACGAAGATGGTAAACCTTTCTTCGTGAACCTGCCCGAACTGGCGCCGGCGGCCGAAAGCAAGGTCGCAAAACCGCTCTACGCCGCCGTCGTGCGCATCGCGGCCAAGGCCGGGACATTTGAACGTACGCTCCAGATCGCTTGTGACATGGCCGGGGCATTGCGGGTGTTTGCCCATCCGCGAGGTAACGAACTTATTCCGCTTCGGAATGATGACTACCCGTTTGAGGAACATATCGAAGACGTGTTGCGCCGCCAATCCCGCCGCTCAGGGATGCTCCTTAACAGCGACGAGCTCATCGGCTTCGTCCATTTGCCGGGAAGTGCCATCCGGTCATCCGTGTTTGCGCGGCAGGCAGCGAGAAGTAAGTCGGCGCCCGCCAACGTAAATCAGAGTCGCGGGTTGTGGCTCGGCACGAATGAACATGCGGGTGAAACGATCGCGGTCCGGCTTTCGCCCGAGCAACGCGTTCGCCACTGTCACATTATCGGCGCAAGCGGCACGGGCAAAAGCACGCTGATGTTCAATCTCATCCGTCAGGACATTGAATCAGGCGAAGGCGTTGCGGTGCTTGATCCACATGGCGATTTGGTGGAGAAGCTGCTGGGGGTTATTCCAGCGGAGCGTATTAGCGACATCGTGCTGGTTGATCCCGCCGACGAAGAATCCTCCATTGGATTCAACATTCTCTCGGCTCACAGTGACCACGAGAAAGCCCTGTTGGCATCCGACCTGGTGTCCGTTTTCCAACGACTTTCGACTTCATGGGGTGACCAGATGCAAAGTGTGTTTCAGAACGCCATTCTCGCGTTTTTAAGCAGCAGTCGCGGCGGGACGTTGGCTGACTTGCGTCGTTTTCTGGTTGAGCCGGCATTTCGAAATGAATTCCTGAAATCTGTTTCCGATCCCAATGTGCTGTATTATTGGCACAAAGGTTTTGTGCATCTTTCCGGCAATAAATCCATCGGCCCGGTGCTGACCCGCTTGGAGATGTTTCTCGCGCAGCGGCCCATCGCCCACATGGTGTCCCAGCCGGAGAACCGCCTGGACTTTGCCGAGATCATGGACAGCGGCAAAATCTTGTTGGCCAAATTGCCGGAAGGACTTTTGGGCCGTGAGAACTCATACCTTCTGGGCGCCGTGCTCGTTTCCAAGTTCCAACAACTGGCCATGGCGCGGCAGGCCCGGAAGATTGAGGCGCGGCGTGACTTTTGGATCTACATTGACGAGTTTGCCAACTTCATCACGCCTTCGATGGCGGAAATTCTATCGGGCGCGCGGAAGTATCGCATCGGACTCACGCTGGCACACCACGAGTTGCACCAGTTACAGCGCAGTCCCGACGTCGCCAGCGCGGTGATAACCCATCCATATACCCGCGTCGTATTCCGCGTCGGCGACGATGACGCCAGGAAATTGGCGGACGGGCTTTCCTTCTTTGAAGCCGATGATCTCAGGAATCTCGGGACCGGCCAAGCCGTGTGCCGTGTTGAACGCAGCGACTTTGATTTTAACCTGTCAGTTCCCCTGCCGGAGTTGCCGGACGAGGCCGAAATGGCGCAGCGGCAAAATGAAGTGATTGCCGCATCGCGTGCCCGCTATGGTACGCCTAGAGCGCAGGTGGAAGCAATGTTGCGGCGGGCATGGGAAGTTGAAACTCCCACCGCACCCGAACCGCGCCCACCGGCCAAAGTCACCCCGGTGCAGGAAGCACCTCCGTCCTCGCAGCCAAAAGTTGTTGAACCCCCTCCGCCGCCATCGCCGCCCGTCATCGTTGCACCGCCTCCACCAGCCGCGCCGAAGATTCCCGAACCGCCGAAACCTGCGGAAGTTCCGAAACAAGCGGAGCCGGAAAAGAAGACTGCGGTGGATTTGCCGCCCAAGCCAACTGTAGCTCCGACAGAGGTAGTGCCGAAAACTGAAGTCGTGGAAACAACCAAACCGGCGTCGCCGCCACGAGAGCGTGGCATCGGCGGGAATCAGCATAATCTCATCCGCGAGCGGATCGAAACTTTGGCACGTCAACTGGGCTACACAGCATCGAGGGAGCATCGGCTCGACGGCGGAGATAAAGTGGATGTCGCTTTGGAGAAACCTAACCACACCATTGCCTGTGAGATAGGTATCAGCACCACGATTGACCATGAAGTTGGGAACGCTGCAAAGTGTTTAAAGGCCGGTTTTCATCATGTGGCTCTCATTTCACCTAAAGAGGAGCGTCTAACAAAAACCAAGGAGGCGATTTGTGCTTGTGTCGCGGCAAACGAAGCGTCGAAAGTTGGCTTTTACACACCGGACCAGTTTCTGGCGCATTTGCAGAAACTCGCGGAAGAGGACGCTCGTGTTCCGCCGCCTCCGATACAGACCGAGAAAACTTATGGCAAGTACAAGGTAAAGACGAAGCAGGCCACGCTGACCGTGGAAGAACGGCGGCAGCGGGAGGAAGTCGCATACCAGACGATTGCTCAAATCATGCGCCAGAAAAAATCAGATTGATGGTCGCCCAGCAATTCCCTGTCGGGCGGCAGAGCTGGGTTACATTTTTGCTTTAACGACGATTTTTATCTTGAAATACGTTGTGCGTTTTTGATAGGAACTCGTGGTAGAAAGGCGAAGTCTGCCATGAGCCCGAACAACAATGTGAAACTGCCGGAAACCAAATTCGTTGGCATCTGGATCCGCGTCTCGACGGAAGACCAGGCTAAGGGTGAAAGCCCCGAACACCACCTTGCACGCGCCAGAGCCTATGCCGCCGCCAAAGGCTGGACGGTCAAGGAGGTGTATGACCTCTCTGGCACGTCGGGTAAAACAGTCGCTGAGCATCCCGAGACAAAACGCTTGCTCGCTGACGTGAAGCGCGGTCACATCACCGGACTCATCTTTTCCAAGCTCGCCAGACTCGCACGCAATACGAAGGAGCTCTTGGAATTCGCGGATTATTTCCGGGCGCAGAATGCCGACCTGATCTCATTGCAGGAGAGCATTGACACCAGCACCCCATCTGGCCGCCTGTTCTACACGATGATCGCGGCGATGGCCCAATGGGAACGGGAGGAAATCGCCGACCGCGTTCAGGCTTCCGTAAGCATTCGAGCCAAACTTGGCAAAACGATCAATGGACGCGCCCCCTACGGCTATCACTGGAAAGACCGAAAGCTCATCCCGCACCCAACCGAAGCGCCCATCCGCCGCAAAGCCTATGAGCTATTCCTAGAGCACCGGCGCAAAGGAACAGTTGCCAAGCTCCTGAACGCCCAAGGCTATCGCACCCGTGACGGCGTTCTCTGGCGCGATATGCAAGTGACCCGCGTCTTGGTCGAAACCAGCGCCAAAGGCATCTACTTTTTCAACCGTGGCAAGAAGAACGGCAACTGGCGGCAGGTTGAAAAGCCGGAAAGCGAATGGGGTAAAGTCGAATGCGAGCCGATTGTTCCCGAATCACTCTGGAATCAGGTCAACGAGATCATCGAAGAACAGCTTAAAGGCTGGAAAAAACCCGGACGCTTGCCCGTGCAGGTCTTCGGCAATCTCGCCCACTGCGCCTGCGGCCACAAGATGTATGTGCGGTCGAATTCGCCCAAATACGTCTGCCGCAAGTGCCACAACAAGATTCCCATCGTGGACTTGGAAGCCATCTTTCAGGAAGAAATGAAAGCCTTCTTCGCCCGCCCTGAGCGCATTGCCGAGCACCTGCAATCGGCCACCAAGAACCTTACCGAGAAACAGACCTTGCTTGCCGCCCATGAACGCGAAATCCAGAAAGTCCGGGATGAAATGACTCGCACCCACCGCCTGTATCTTGACGGCGCAGTCACGGCACAAGGCTTCAAAGACTTCTACATGCCTGCCGAAGAACGCCTAAACCAGCTAACCGCCCAACTGCCCAAGCTTCAGGCCGAAGTCGACCTGCTCAAAGTCAATAACCTCTCCGCAGACGAAGTCCTTGTTGAAGCCCAAGGACTCTATGACCGCTGGCCCAAACTCCCGACCGCAGACAAGCGCAAGATCGCCGAGAGCATCATAGACAAGATCGTCATCGGTGACGGCGAGATTGACATAACATTCTCATATCTCCCATCTTCTGAAGAAATGACCAAATCCCAACAGCAGTTGAGAGGGCCGGGGTGAGGGAGAATTGTGCGAAAGTCGTTTTGTCACCATTTGCTTTTCAACTCATCTCACACGCGCCAAGGCGACCGCATCGCGCGCGCGCGCAACCGATTCGCCGCGTCGTTGCCAATGAATTCTTCGCGCGCCGGATCCCATTTCAGCGACTGGCCGGTCCGATACGCAATGAACGCCAGATGGCCCAGGGAAGCCGCACGGTGGCCGATCTCTTCGTCCGCGCTCGGGGCTTGCCGGGTGCGGACGCATTCGAGCCAGTTCCCATGATGGCTGTTCGAGCCAATGTTTACTTCCCGCGCCCGCTTCAATTCCATCTCGGCGAAGAGCGACGCGGGTTCGCCTTCAATCTGTCCGCCGGTGGACATCGTCGTCACCCAGCCGCGCTCGCCCACGAACACGCCGCCAAAATTTCCCGCCAGGCGCGCCGTCGTCGGCACGGCATGGTAAACGTCTTTCACCATTTCCCAACTGTTCACGAAATGCAGTAGCGTGCCATTCGCGTATTTGCAGGTGAGCGTGGGAAACTGGCCACTGTTCGGATGAATGATTTCCACCGGCCCGCTGTTCTCAAAACCGAGCGCCCACTGGATGACATCCGCCGCGTGCGACAAGAACCACGTGGTCGAAGCAACGCCGAATGCTTCTTCAAACGCCCACGGCACGACGCCGGGTGAAGGGTTGGTGTGATAAACGCGGTTGTAAGGCCGCCAGGGCGCCGGGCCAACCCACAAGTCCCAATCCAATCCCTCCGGCACGGGTTCAACCGGCAGCGCGAAATCGAGCGGGACGTAACTCTTGCCGCACTGTTCAGCGTTCACCGCATTGGCGCAGGCTTTGAACCGTTCGCCGGTGACGCCGCCGTTGATTGTGGCCAAGAGCGTGAACACCGATTTCACCTTGCCCAAACCGCCATCGCGTATGAACTGGCACACGCGGCGGATTTCGGGAATCGAACGGTATTGCGTGCCGGTTTGAAACACGCGGCCGTAGCGGCGCACAGTTTCGACCAAGTGCCGTCCTTCGCCAATCGTTACCGAAACAGGCTTTTCGCAGTAAATGTCCTTGCCGGCCTTGGCTGTGTCAATGGATTGAAGCGTATGCCAATGATCCGGCGTGGCGATGACCACGGCGTCAATGTCCGGGCGCGAAAGCAACTCGCGATAATCGTTGTAGGCCGCGCAACCCTTGTAATTGCCGCCGGGTTCGTTGGCGGCATAGGTCGCTTCGACCACTTCCTTGCCCTCGTCGCGCCGGGTTTTGTCCACGTCGCACACGGCGAGGACCTGCACGTCCTTGCGGAACGACAACACGCGCACATGACCGCCGGCCATCAAGCCCTTGCCGATGAAGCCGATCGTGATGCGCTCGCTCGGAGGCGCGACGCCGTTTGCGCCGCGGGCCGAGGCGGGAATGATAGTTGGCAGGGAAATGACACTGGCGACGGCCAGACTGCGCTGGAGAAAATCGCGGCGGGTAATTTCGCGTGCCGAAGCTGGTGGCTGGTGACGTTGATTTGGCCCGATTGTAGGTTTCATTCGAGTTGACATGCTGCGGCTGCGGACAGCCGCGCGCCAATCACCCTTCAACCGACGAATGAGTTCGCCCGCATGTTCAATGTTTCTGTTCAAGACTGGGGCGCTGTGTTATCAATAACAAGCCCACAGCATGTGTTTGGCGCACGGCTTTTGGGCATGAACATGACACTGGCTCAACTTCAGAAATCCGACGACGCACCGCCTGCGGGCGAATCCAACTCCGCGGGCCGGACGAACCGCCAGCGTTTCCTCGACGCCTGCCATTGTCGCGCGACGGATCGCCCGCCGGTTTGGTTGATGCGCCAGGCGGGACGCGCCTTGCCGGAGTATCGGAAACTCAAGGAGACTTACACGTTCGTGCAACTCGTACAGAATCCAGAGTTGGCTGTCGAAGTTACCCTCCAACCCGTCCGGCGATTCAGCTTCGATGCTGCGATTCTCTTCAGCGACATCCTCGTCATTCCCGAGGCGATGGGACAGGCCTATCGTTTCCGCGAAACCGGCGGTGTGGTCATGGACTTTACCGTTCAAAGCCGGGCGGACATCGAAAAGCTTTCCGTTGAAGGTGTATGCGAACGGCTGGGGTATGTGGACAAGGCTTTGCGGCATCTCCGTAAAGAGCTCGGTGAGCGAACGGCGCTCATCGGTTTCAGCGGTTCGCCGTGGACGCTGGCCACGTTCATGATGGAAGGTGGCAGCGCAAAGAACTACACCCGGGCTTTGGCTTTGTTTCGGGAAGACCGCACAGCATTTTACGCCCTTGCGGAAAAACTTACAGCCGCGGTTGCCGCGTATTTGAAAATGCAAATCGCCGCGGGCGTGGACGCGCTGCAAATCTTCGACAGCCACGGCGGACATCTGCCGGCGAATGAATTTCAGGAGGCAAGCGGGCGCTGGATGAGAGAGATCATCGTGAATCTCGAGGGTAAGGTTCCGGTTATCGCCTTTTCCCTCGGCACGCACGGAAACTGGTCCGACCTCGTGTCCTCGGGCGCGAATGTGATTGGAATTGATTGGCAAACCTCGCTGGTCGACGCGCGGAAGCAGATTCCCGAAGGCATTGGCTTGCAAGGTAATCTCGTGCCAACGCTGTTGAGCGACGGCACGCCCGAAATCGTGGCGCGTGAAACTCGCGCTGTGTTGGAAGCCATGCGCGGTCGCCTTGGACACATCTTCAATCTCGGCCACGGTTTGACGCCTGCGGCGAAGCTGGAGAATATTACGGCGTTGGTGGAAACGGTGCGGAGTTTCAAATGAGTTTGCGCGTGCAATTTTACACTCGCCCTCACCCTGACCCTCTCCCCCGGGGAGAGGGGACAGCAATGGGCATCTCACGAAAGTTTCTGTCGCGCCTGTCTCGCCGCCCGGCTGACGATAATTCTCTCCGCGCATGAGCAAATTGAACGTAGATCTAGGTTTGGTGAACAAATACAACGTGGCCGGGCCGCGCTACACGAGCTACCCGCCCGCGACGAAATTCACCGACACGATTTCGTGGGAACAACTCGCCACCAAAATTGAAGCCAACAACCGCACGGCGCGCGACCTCTCCGTTTACTTTCACATTCCATTTTGCGAAACGCTTTGCTGGTTTTGCGGCTGCACCACGGTCATCACGCTCAATCACGACAAGGGCAAGGATTACGTGGATTATCTCGGCCGCGAGGTTGCGGAGATGGCCAAGCGCATCAATCCGGCGCGCAAGGCGGTTCAACTTCACTTCGGTGGTGGATCACCCACATTTCTCCGCCCCGATGAAATTCGCCGGCTGGGCGAAGTCATCCACAAACATTTCACGTTCTCGCCTGACATGGAAGCGAGTGTGGAAGTTGATCCGCGGCGGCTCACGCGCGATCACATGGCCGCGTTGCGCGAGATTGGGTTCAATCGCGCCTCGATGGGTGTGCAGGATTTCAATCCCAAGGTGCAGGAGGCGGTTCACCGCATCCAGCCGCGCGCGATGACCCAGCAAGCGATTGATTGGATGCGCGACCTCGGCTACGGCTCGATCAACCTCGACCTGATCTACGGCTTGCCGCACCAGACACCTGACACATTCAACGAAACGCTCGACACGGTGCTGGAGATGAAGCCCGACCGGCTCGCGGTGTTCAGCTATGCGCATGTGCCGTGGATCAAGCCATCGCAAAAGATCCTGGAACAAAAAGTTTTGCCAACGCCGGAGAGTAAATTGCAGGTCCTCAAGCTCGTCATCGAACGGCTCACTGCCAACGATCAATACGTCTATATCGGCATGGACCATTTCGCGAAGCCGAACGATGAACTCGCGGTGGCCCAGCGCAACAAACAGCTTCAACGCAATTTCCAGGGCTATAGCACGCGCGCCGGGTCGGACATCTACGCCTTCGGCATGTCCGGTGTATCGCAAATTCCGGATGCGTACTGGCAAAACGAGAAGGAACTGCCGAAGTACCAGGAAGCCGTGGATGCCGGTCGCGTGCCGTTGCATAAGGCGTATTTCGTGACCGATGAGGACAAAATTCGCCGCGAAACCATCATGCGCGTGATGTGCGACCTGTCTTTGGATTTCGCCGCGATGTCGCAAAAGCTCGGCATCAACTTCGAGCAACACTTCGAAAAGGAACTCGCCGCACTTGCGCCATTCCAATCCGACGGGCTGGTAAAACGTTCAACCACCGGGCTGGAAATCACCGACACCGGCCGGTTGTTCATCCGCAACATCGCGATGTGCTTCGATAACACCCTCGCGCCTGCGGGTGAGCGAAGGCATTCGCGGACGATCTAGCTGGCCAGAACCTTGACCGTCGCTTCCAAGCTTGCCACGTCAGCGACGTTGAGCATCTGCGCGTTCTTGTCTATGCGCTTCATGAAACCGCTGAGGGCGTTGCCCGGCCCCAGTTCGATGAAGCGGGTAAAGCCCTGTCCCAGCAGCACGCGCATGGATTGTTCCCAAAGCACCGATGAAGTCACCTGTTGGACGAGGCGCGAACTCACCCCGTCGGGCCGGCCGGAGGGCAAAGCGTCCACGTTGGAAATGACGGGCACGGTTGGGGCTGAGATTTGAATCCTGTTCAATTCGGCGGCCAGCTTTGACTGTGCGCTGGCCATCAGCGGCGAGTGATACGCACCGGCCACCGGCAACGGGATGGCTTTGCGCGCGCCCTTCGCCTTGGCGAGTTCCACCGCTTTGGCGATTTTTTCCGTCTCGCCGGAAATGACAAGCTGACCGGGACAATTCAAGTTGGCCAGGACCACGCCAACTTCCGCGCAAACTTCGCGTGTGGGCGCTTCGTCCAGTCCGATGATCGCGGCCATGCCGCCGCGCGTGGCTTCGCACGCTTCCTGCATGAAGCGGCCACGTTGGCGCACGACACGCAATCCGTCCTCGAAAGTGAGCGCGCCCGCCGCCGTCAGCGCGGTGAATTCACCGAGCGACAAACCGGCGGTGGCGTGGAATTCCAGTGACGGCACGTGCTCTTTGAGCAATTGGAAGGCAACCCAGCTTACGAGAAAAATTCCGGGTTGGGCGTTTTCGGTTTTGGTGAGTTCGGGCTCGGGCCCATTGAAGCAGATGGCCGTGAGGTCATAGTTCAGCGCGGTGTTCGCGCGGTCGAACCACGCCTTGGCGGACGGGAAGGTGTCGGCGAAATCTTTTCCCATCCCGACAACCTGTGCGCCCTGTCCGGCGAATAACAATGCGGTTTTGCTCATAGGCTGCCGGAGACTAAACCTCAAATCGAGTCGGGGAGAAAGCGTATAATTGATGACGCCGAAGCGGGTTGAAGGAATTTGAAAAAGGTAATTTACATTCATTAGCCCGGGAGTAGTTTTCGATTACTGACAGAGGCATGTATGAAAAGGTTAATACGTCCGAGTCAACCCATCGCCATTTTGATTTGCATCGCCGGCATTTCGTGTTTCGGCGCTGATCAAATCACCCTTCAATTCAAACAGTCCCCCGGCCAGGGCGAGGTCGGTTTACACTCGCAGATGGCGCTGCCGGTGAGCGGGATGTATCCGGAGTTCAGCATTCAGCGCAGTACCAACTGGGCAACTTGGGAAACAGTGGGCGGGCCGATTCTCGGAGGTGTGGGCGTGTCGGATGAACTGTTATGGAGCGTCGTGCCACTGGCGAGCGACCGGGCGTTCTATCGGGTCAGGGCCAACGTCAAGCTGGCGCCGACTGAGACCGATGTTGGCGACGCCGTTTACGGCTACGGCACCGAATTCGGACGGCAACTGCGGTTGCTGGGCCAATTGCCGCTGGGTGAATTCGTTTCCCGTTACGCACTCACGAATCAATATCTGCCGCAAATCACCTTCGATCCAACGACCGCTGAATTTTGGAACCAGTTCAACCTCGATCCGGCGGTGCACAACGCGACAAACCCCACCGATCCACGGCTGACGGATTTCCGGCTGAACACGAATGAGTTTGCCGTATTTCAAACGAATGGCTTCGTCGTAAGCCAGCGCCTCGGCGGTTACAGTTTTCCAGATGTGTTTTACAAGATTTACACCGACGACCTACCGGTCTTCTTCTCGGGCGACGCGGCACTGCACGCGTGGCATCGTTCTTACGTTTCAATGTTGGAAGAAGTGGAAGAGTCGTATCTCTCGCCTACGCTGCAAACCGTGCTGGAAGGCATGTCGGCGCAGGTTCCCGATCCTTTCTGGATGTCTCTGCTTTGGCCAGCTGCAATGACCAACGGTGTGAAGGATGCAGACTTTTTTATCGCGGTGGCGAGATCATTGCTGACGGGCGTGACCAACTATGGCGTGTATGGCCAAACTGGGTTGGTGAAAACGGCGCTGGCTGCCGTCAACAACCTCCAGCCGGCTGAGATCTCCTTGTTCGGAACGAACCGCCTGATTGATTTTTCGCAATTCCAAGTTCGTGGCCATTACGAGATTTCACAGCGGTTGCAGCGATATTTTCGGGCGATGATGTGGTGCGGGTTGATTGATTTCCGCTTCACGGGCCTTACAAGCGACAACTCATTGCGTGAACTGTCCGGTACGGTGGCGATGCATCTGTTGCTCAGAGACTCCGGTCAATTTGGCAATTGGAAGCAAATTGATGACGTGATTCAAATGTTCGTGGGCGCGCCTGATTCCTTGAATTTCGCCCAACTCAGCGACCTGATGACCGCTGCGGGAATCACCGCGCCGAATAGTTTACCCGACACCGCCGCCTTGCGGAACCTCCAAAGCCAACTCATGTCCGGCCAACTTGGCGTGCAGCACATCCGCAACGGCTATATCATTTCTCCGTTCTCGCGGGAACAGGTCAAGCTGCCGCGGTCTTTCACCGTGCTGGGACAACGATTCACCTTCGATGGTTGGGCCCACGGCAAGTTGGTGTTCGACGAGATAATCTGGGATGAGAATGGAATCCAAGGGATCGAGGACAAAGTGCAGCGGCGGGTGCCGAGCGCGCTGGATATTGCGTTTTCGGTCTTGGGTAACAGTCAGGTGGTTCCTGAACTCGCGGTTCGCATTGCGCGCACCAATCTCGTGCCGACCAATGGAGTGGCCTATTGGCGGGATGGCCGAAAGTATCAGCACAATCTGGCGGCAGTGCGAAACGTCATGGACAATCAGGGGGCGGAGGCTTGGACCAACAACATTTACACTAGCTGGCTCAGTTGTCTGCGTGAACTTTCTGCTCCTACAACCGGTTCGCAATTTCCGCAATCAATACGGACTCACGCATGGGCCATGAAAACGCTGAACACCCAACTCGCTTCGTGGACGCAACTGCGCCATGACACGGTGCTTTACGTCAAACAGCCCTACACGGCAATCCTGTGCTCGTATCCGGACGGTTACGTGGAGCCGCGCCCCGCATTTTGGCAAAAGATGAAAGAAATGGCATTACGGACGAAGGTTTTGATGAGCGCGCTCCCGAAAGGTGGTGTTTTCAATTTTGACGCGAGCCCGCCAGATCAAGCTGCTTTCAGCTATTCGCTCGATGCCATGTGGACGAATCGGATCCTGTTGCTCGACAACTTCGTCAGCGCGATGGCAACGCTTCAAGGCATTTCGGAAAAGGAACTGGATCATGTCCCGCTTTCCACAAATGAAGTCGCATTCCTGAAAGGTATGGTCGAAAACCAAGGCTTTCTTTATGCGGGCGTGAGGACTTATAGCGGATGGTATCCCGGGCTGTTTTATGCAAATGCCCGGTTGCGAAACACGCCATACTACTCGCCGAGCGACAAGTGGGATGCCTTGGTGACCGATATTCACACCGATCCTACGGACACCTTCGTGGGCGATCCTGGTTGTATTCTTCACGAAGGAATCGGAAACGTTCATCTTTTGATGGTGGCCGTGGATTGTGGTCCCGGGGATGCCGCCGTTTATGCCGGTCCAGTGCAAAGTCATTTTGAGTTCGAGTTGGGGCCAACGACACGCAAAACCGATTCCCAGTGGAAAGCCGAAGTGCGCAATGGCACCCTGCCGCCGCAACCCGAATGGACCCGCGAATACTTGGTCCCGGGGCCGTATACGGTGCCGTTACAGGTTTATTAGCACCTACTATTTTCGCTGATACGTCCCCATCAATTGCCCTTGGGCAACGACGTGGCCTTCCATCGCTTTGAGCAAATCGGGTTTGGTCGCGCCGGATTTGAGGTTGAGCACCGTGTCGCGCACGGAAATCAGTTGTCGCCGCTCCTGGGTTCGGCAAGTATCAAAACCGCGATGGCGTTCAAAGATTTTCCTGAACAAGAACAGAGTGTGACGCTGCTCCAGCGTTCGCTCGAACGCGGGCGGCTGGCGCATGCGTATCTCTTCACCGGTCACGAGTTGGAGGAGTTGGAATCGCTAGCGCGGACGTTGGCGAAGACGTTGAACTGCCAAAAACCTATGCGCGGCCAGGCCGGCGTGGGCATTGATTGCTGCGATGAATGTCCGGCGTGTCGCAAAATCAACGGCGAAACCCATGCGGACGTGCACTGGGTGCGGCCGGAGTCGAAGTCGCGCGTGGTGACCATTGATCAGATGCGCGAGTTGATGCGCGAGGTCCAACTCAAACCCACCGAAGCGGATTACAAGGTGGCCGTGATCGTCGGGGCGGATCGTCTGAATGTTCAGGCGGCCAACGCCTTTTTGAAAACATTGGAAGAGCCGCCGCCGAAGTCGGTTTTGATTTTATTGAGCACGGAGCCCCAGCGGCTGTTGGAAACGATTCTCTCGCGCTGCCTGCGGTTGAATTTCGCCGGTGAAGGCGGGAGGCAACTGGACGCGGCGCAAATGGAATGGTTGGAGCGATTCGCCCGGGCGGCGGTGGAACAAAAGAGTCTGCTTGGTCGGTATCGGCTCCTGGATGTGTTGCTGCAAAAGCTGGCGGAAACCAAGACGCGCGTGGAGGAGGCGTTGACCGCACGATCGCCCTTGGAGCGTTACAACGATGTGGAGAAGGATTTGCGTGAGCGGTGGGAGAACGAGTTGAAGGCGGCGATCGAGGCGGAATATCGCCGCTTGCGCGGAGATTTGCTCTTGAACGTGCAGTGGTGGTTGCGGGATGTCTGGTTGCAGACAATGGCGGCGGGCAAGGATCTGGCAAACTTTCCCAGGCTTGCCGATACGGAACAAGTGGCCCGACGCATCACGCCGCAACAGGCGAAGCAAAACCTGCAAATCATGGAGCAGACGCAACGGCTGTTGCATACCAACGTGCAGGAAGCGCTGGCCATCGAGGTGGGCTTCTTGAAGTTGCACCTTTAGTTGGCAAACCGGTGGAGCGAGAATCGCTGGATGAAAGCCAAGCATGTCGGACCTACTGCGGAGGCGGATGATCTGAACCGCGCGTTTGCGGCCTTTTTTGGCGGGTTAATGGGAGTCGCGTTGTTGAAGTTCGTAAACCCGGCGGTGTTTGAGAAACTGGTGGATTGGCCCAAGAGCGGGTACGAATGGGTGATTAATTCGTGGCCTGTGACGATTGGATACTGGCTGCTCGCGGGCATTGCGGTCATCGGGGCATTTGTGGTGTGCCGGCGGATTAACGCGCCCCGATGGTTGCTGGTCCTGCCGCTCTTGTGGCTGGGGTGGCAACTGGCTGCGGCGACGCACACGGTGGATGCTGATTTGACGCACGGCACGTTGAAGCATTTCGTGGCGTGTGTCGTATGCTTCTACCTGGGTTTTTTCGCGCTGGCGTCGGTCCGGAAGCCGGTTTTCTTCCTGTTGCCCGTTTGTTGTGCGTTCATCGTGGTGCTGGCGGTGGGGCTTGAGCAGCAATTTGGAGGCTTGGAAGCATCGCGGCGGTATTTCCTGACCTACGTTTATCCTCAAATGGAGCATGTTCCGGAGGATTATTTGAAGCGCTTGGCCAGTGACCGCATCTTTTCGAATCAATTCTATCCGAATGCACTCGCAGGGGTGGTCTTGTTGCTTTTGCCTGCAACCTTGGCAGTCATCTGGCAGAGCAAAACGACCTTCACGCCCGGGGCGAGGGCATTCCTCGTGAGCCTGGTCGGGCTGGCGGCTTTGGCATGCCTGTATTGGTCGGGATCCAAAGGCGGTTGGTTGCTCGCGCTGTTGCTCGGTTTGGTGGCGTTGCTGAGGCTGGAATTCTCCAGACAATTGAAACTGGCAGTGGTCGGTTTGGTTCTCATCGGCGGCATGGCAGGTTTCGCATGGAAGTACGCGGGTTTCTTCCAGCGCGGGGCCAAGAGCGTTGGGGCTCGTTTTGACTATTGGGAAGCAGCCGCCCGAACGGCTGTGGCCAATCCCGTGTTTGGCACCGGACCTGGGACGTTTGGCGCGGCTTACAAAGCTATCAAACGACCGGAGTCCGAGATGTCTCGCCTGACCCATAACGATTATCTGCAACAGGCATCAGATTCGGGGGTGATCGGTTTCGCGGCATACTTGATTTTAATGGCCGGGTCGCTGATTTACAGCCGGCCCAAGTCGGAGAGCGGTGGCGGCGCAGAGAATGGATTACGGTTCACGGTCTGGCTGGGTCTGCTGGGTTGGACGCTTCAGAGCTTGATGGAGTTCGGCCTATACATCCCCGCGTTGGCTTGGTGTGGTTTCGCCTGGATGGGTTGGCTTTTGGCGACTGTGAAACCCATCGACAAACCCGGGCAAGCCCTTTAACCTGTCGCCCACAGATGAAGATTCTTTTCCTCAACGGGCCGAATTTAAACCTCCTTGGCCAGCGCGAAACGGGCATTTACGGTCGAATGAGTCTGGCTGACATCGAAGCCAAGGTTCGGGGGCGGGCCGTGGAATCGGGAGCAGAAATTGATTTTCGGCAGACCAATCAGGAAGGGGAGCTCGTTGTTTGGATTCAAGAATCGAAAGGCAAATACGACGCTTTGGTTCTAAACGCCGCGGCCTACACCCATACGAGCATCGCTTTAAGGGACGCGATTTCTGCTGTGGGCATTCCAACGATTGAAATTCACCTTTCCAACATCCATGCCCGGGAAGAATTCCGTCACAAGTCGCTGATTGCCCCGGTTTGCATTGGCCAGATATGTGGTTTCGGTGCACACTCATACGTTTTGGCTGTGGAGGCGGCCGTTAACGCTATCGGGAATGCGAAATCCGTTTAATTCTAACTGGATTAATGTCTTTTCTCATTTTCCGTGGCGCCTTTTTGATGCTTGACGCGTTTCTGGTGCTCATTTATCCTCGCAAGCAATTGAAACATAGATTGAGGCAGGGCTGGATTTCAGCCGCTGCTTTTTTGCTTATAGCGGGTGTAAGTGTTAGCTCGTATAGCGGACAACTTTAACGGATTAAAGTTTGTGGAACTCAAAGACATTAAGGCCATCATTGATTTGATGAAGAAGAATTCCGTGTCGGAATTCGAGTTGGAGAAGCAGGATTTTAAGATCCGGCTGAAGCGAGGGGTTAACGGAGCTGGTTCTGTGGTCCAGTACGAGGACTCACCCCCGGTTGTTTATGCGAATCCAACACCCACCATCCCGCCGGTCGCTGGAGCGGCCCCCGCAGCCCCTGTTGCGGCTGTCGCCACCAATGAAGCTGAGATCAAATCGCCAATGATCGGCACGTTTTACCGCAGTCCATCCCCGGAGTCCGCTTCGTATGTTGAGATCGGGGCTGAAGTCAACCCCGAGACGGTGGTTTGTATCATTGAAGCCATGAAAGTAATGAATGAAATCAAAGCCGAGGTAAAGGGGATCATCACACAGGTTTTGGTGGAGAACGCCAAGCCGGTCGAATTCGGTCAGCCGTTGTTCAAGATCCGACCAGCTTGATAACTGAGGAAGGGCCGAGCCGGCTCAGGTGCCTCAACCAAGACCGGGAAGCCAACAGCGCATGTTCGAAAAAATTCTCGTAGCCAATCGCGGAGAAATTGCGGTCCGAATCATCCGCGCCTGCAAGGAGTTGAATATTCGCACCGTGGCGGTGTATTCAGAAGCGGACGTAAATTCCATGCACGTGCAATTGGCGGATGAAGCCATCTGCATTGGCAAGGCGGCCTCAACGGACAGCTATCTGCGGATTGATCGCATCATCAGCGCAGCGGAAATTGCCGATGTTGATGCCATTCATCCAGGCTACGGATTTCTCTCAGAAAATGCCCATTTCGCGGACGTCTGTGAAAGTTGCAACATCCGTTTCATCGGTCCAAATTCGCGTGCGATGAACTCCTTGGAGAACAAGGCAACCAGCCGTTCGTTAGCCAAGAAAGCCGGTGTGCCGACACCGCCGGGTTCAGATGGGATCGTTGAGAATGAACAGGATGCGTTGGCCGTTTCCAAGCGCATCGGTTATCCGGTTATGATCAAGGCCGTTGCCGGTGGTGGGGGACGCGGGATGCGCGTGGCGCACAACGACGTTTCACTGGTAAAGGGCTACCACACCGCGCGAACGGAGGCGGAAAAGGCCTTTGGCAACTCCGGCGTTTACATCGAGAAATTCATCGAAAACCCCCATCACGTCGAGTTTCAGATACTTGGCGACAACAAGGGACGCGTTATCCATCTCGGTGAAAGAGATTGTTCCATCCAGCGCCGCAATCAGAAGGTCGTGGAGGAGACCCCGTCGCCGCTGATCGAAAACAAATTCAAGAAGCTCCGCGAGAAGATGGGTAAGGCGGCTGTCAGAATTGGCGAGGTGGCAAATTACACGAACGCCGGCACCGTCGAATTCCTCGTGGATAACCACGGCAACTTCTTTTTCCTGGAAGTCAACAAGCGCATTCAGGTCGAGCACCCGATCACCGAAGAAGTCACCGGCATTGATCTCGTTCGTTACCAAATCATGCTCGCCACCGGTGAGCCGCTCCGCCTTTCGCAAGGGGACGTCGAATTCAAAGGTCACGCGATCGAATGTCGCATCAATGCCGAGGATCCGTTTGACGAATTTCGTCCCAGTCCGGGTCGCATCGAGATGTATTACCAGCCAGGCGGGCGGGGGGTGCGCGTGGACACGCATGCTTACGCAGGTTACAGCATACCGCCAACGTACGACTCCATGATCGGCAAGCTGGTCACCTACGGGAAAGATCGGCGCGAAGCCATGGATCGCATGAGTCGTGCCCTCGGCGAGTATATGATTACCGGTGTCAAAACGACCATTTCCTTTCAGCAAGCGATCCTCCAGGACCCAAACTTCCGCCGCGGCGTTTACTCAACCGGCTTTGTTGATCAACTCCTCAGCGGTGCGCGGCGCGAACTCATCGAGGAAAAAGCCTAGTTGGTGTTGATCTGATCGGCACTGAGGACCGGTCACAGACTTTCGCTGAACGTATGCCTCAGCGCATGCCTCGTGGGGACAGAAACTGAAGCGCGCCCACAAATGTGCGAATAATCTGACGACCCAGAGAGTCAATTAAGGCTGGCTTCGTTCCCGAAGCTGCCAGACACATTGATCATGAATCGAACAAAACGAATCTTCGCGTCACTGCTGACCATCCTTGCCGCAACGATCGCGCTCCAGGCGGCACCTAACCAACCCAACATCATTTTCATTCTCGCGGACGATATCGGCTTGCCCGGGATTGGTTGTTACGGTGGGGTTTACAAAACACCCAATCTGGATGCGCTCGCGGCGGGTGGCATTCGATTCGAGAACGGTTTTTCGTCGCCGTTGTGTGCACCTTCGCGAGCGCTCTGCATGATGGGGCGTTACGGTTTTCGTACCGGTGTAGTGGACAACCCGCTCGGCGGACGGGCCACGCCGAAGAAGGAAATTTGCGTCGCCAAGACGCTGAAATCAGCCGGTTACACCACGGCCGTCGCCGGCAAGTGGCGGCAGCTCGGCCATTTCAGCAGCAAGGCCGAGGGGGACGTCTGGGGATTTGACGAATCCCTCCTCTGGGGCAACAGCGGCGAGGGTGAAAAGGGCGACCGTTACTGGGGCAACGATTTCGTTCAAAACGGTAAGCCGCTCAAGGGCATCAAAGGCCGATACGGCCCGGATGTCCTGCATGAATTCGTGGTGGACTTCATCCGCCGGCATCGCGATGAGCCGTTCTTCATCTACTACCCGATGACACTCATTCACGGCACGTTCAAACCCACACCCGATATGGCAAAGAACATCACGGCGCGACCGGTTCTTTACCAGGGCATGATTGCTTACATGGACAAACTGGTCGGCAAACTCATGGACGAACTCGATCAACTGAAACTGCGCGAGAACACGCTCGTGATCTTCGTTGGCGACAACGGCAGCGTGGACCCCAGCACCATTCACGGGCGGCTGGTGGACGGCGTCAAACACGAACTCAAAGAGGGCGGCAGTCGTGTGCCGTGGATTGCGAATTGGAAGGGCACAGCCCCCGCAGGCCAGGTGAACACCGATCTGGTGGACTTCACGGATTTTTACGTAACCTTCGCCGAGCTTGCGGGCGCAAAATTGCCCCCAGGCCACAAACTGGATGGTCGCAGTTTCGCGCCGCAACTCCGGGGCGAGAAAGGCAACCCGCGCGATTGGGTCTTCGTGCAGATTGCCGACAAATGGTACGCGCGTAGCGCGGGTTGGAAGCTCTACAACGATGGTCAGCTGTTCGACATGAGCGATGCTCCGTTTTCAGAGAAACTCGTCCGGCCCGCGAACGAAGGCCCCGAGGCCAAAGCCGCCAGGAAACTGCTACAATCTGCGCTCGACGAACTCAACCCGGGACAACTGAAAGCCGCGCCGAAATTCGAACACAAAGGCTGACGCACAGGTGGATGATATCGGCTGATACCGGTGGGTGGTTGCAGCCTTCCGGTGGCGACTCTTCAGCAGGTCGGCGAATTGACGATCCGTGTTCAACTCTGACTCTGCGCTGCGCGCACTTCCAGCTTTCCAATTACGGTTGTTTCTGTTCAGCTATTGCGGACTTTTATGGGCAAAGAATTCAACATCACGCCGCGTCAAGTGCCGCGCGTGGAAACAAATTATCGCCGCATCGTCACGCCGCTGCCGCATCCCGACTCGCTTCCCACCTTGGAAAAACTCCGCCGCTTCGAGCCGCAATCCATGCGGGGCCAGCCCCCCGTGGTCTGGGACAAGGCCGAGGACATTTTCGTCCATGACAAATATGGTAATCGCTGGCTCGACTGGTCTTCGGGCGTGCTCGTCACCAACGCCGGTCATGGCGCACCGGAAATTCGCCAGGCCATTCTCGACCAGGTCAACAGCGGCCTGCTGCACAACTACGTTTTTCCCAGCGAAGAGCGGGCGGCGCTCGTGGAATACTTGATCGGGCTCGCGCCCAAGGGACTGGAGAAGGTCTTTTTGCTCACGACCGGTTCCGAGGCCACCGAGTGCGCCATCAAGCTCGCTCGCTCGCACGGCATCAAGGTCGGCGGCAAAAAGAAAATCGGCATCGTCGGCTTCGAGCGCGGATTTCACGGACGGACCCTGGGCGCCCAGCAAGCCGGCGGCATGGCCGGGCAAAAATCCTGGATCGTGAACGAAGACCCGGCCATCCTCAACGTCCCCTTCCCCGACGGCTACTGGCAGACGGATACCCGCTTTGATGTCTTCTTCAAAGCCATTGAGCAGCGCGGTCTCAAACCTGAAAACATCGCCGGTGTCATGATGGAAACCTACCAGGGTGTCGGACCTGACTTTGCCCCGCTGGAATATGTCCGGCACATGGCCGAGTGGTGTGGACAAAACAACGTGGTCCTGATTTTTGACGAAGTGCAGGCGGGCTTTGGCCGCACTGGGAAATTCTGGGCCTTCGAACATTACGGCGTGACCCCGGACCTTATCTGCTGCGGCAAAGGCATCAGCAGTTCCTTGCCGTTGTCCGCCGTGATCGGCCGCTCGGACATCATGGACCAGTTCGGTCCCGGTTCGATGACCAGCACGCACACCGGCAACCCGGTCTGCTGTGCCGCCGCCCTCGCGAGCCTGAGGAAAATCGTGAAGGAAGACCTGACCGCCAACGCCGCGCGGCTGGAAGCGACGTTGCTCGAGGGTTTGAAGCAAATTCAAACCCGTCATCCCGACGTCATCGGCCATGTCACCGCGCGCGGGCTGGTAGGTGGCATGCAAACCGTGAAGCCTGGCAAAAAGGAACCCGATCACGATCTGGCGCACAGCATCATCGAACGGTGTTTTCACAAAGGCTTGCTGATGTTCGCTCCGGTCGGGGCCTGGGGACAGACGGTGAAAATTGCCCCGCCGCTCACCATTACCCGCGAGGCACTTGCCGAAGGGATCAAAGTGCTTGCGGAAGCGGCGGATGAGGCGGTTGCGGCCATGCACTCGCCCGCGGAAAAGCGGGCGGCCGAATTGGCGACCAACGGCGTCCTCGGATAATCCGCAGATAATTCAGCGTTGCCTTTCGTCGCCGCAACGGGCAACTTAAGCGGCATGGTTCGGGGCGTAGCGTAGCCTGGCTAGCGCGCTTGTTTCGGGTACAAGAGGTCGTGAGTTCGAATCTCACCGCCCCGACCATCTTCATCCGCCTGCAAACACGAGCGAAGATGAAGATTCAACACGCGGCCCAAACGACCGCGGCAACCCGAGCCGCACAGATAGCGCACAGAATCCGCCCGAATCCGAGCCGAACTTGGAGCAAACCAAGGTGAAGTTCCCGAAGATCATCCAGAACAAGAAGACCAAGGCCCAGGTCACGATCTACGGCAAATCCAAAGGCGGCGAACGGAAGAAGGACGGCAGTGTAACGCAACCATACCCGTTCTACCGGATTTGTTGGCGTGTGGCAGGCCAGCGCCGGATGCAATCCTTCCGCACCTACTCGGAAGCGATGAAGGCAGCCGAGAATCTGGTCCGTGACTTGGGGAGCGGCTCACAAGTCACCGCCCTGACACCGGGACAGGCCAGCGATGCCCGGGCCGCACTGGAACGGCTTCAAGGGTTCTACCAGGCCACGGGTCGGAAAGTGTCCCTTCTGGCCGGCATCTCGGAATGGTGCGAGTCTGCCCTGAAGCTCAAGGAGCACTCCTTGGGCGAAGCCGTGGATGGCTTTCTCTCCACCGTGGCGGTCGTCAAACGGCAGGACTTGGGAAAGGCCGTGGAAGACTTCATCAAAGGGCGGGAAGGTAAGACCAAATCCGAAAACGGCAAGCGCCCGCAACTTTCCCCCGGCTATCAATACATCGTGGCCATGTGGCTGAGAGAGTTCGCCAAGACCTTTCCCGGCACCGCCGTTTGTGACCTGACCAAGGAACTGCTCAACGCCTACATGTCCAGCCACGACGACGTGTCGGCCCGAACCCGCAACGGGCGTCGCGCCGTGCTGGGCCTGTTTCTGAAATGGTGCGTGCGCCAGGACTATCTCGCCGCCAACCATCGGCTGCTGGAAGCCAACGGCATGGTCCATGAAACTTACGAACCGGAGGCCATCGAATTTTACACGCCCGCCGAACTGGCTAAGTTACTGAAAACCGCCAGCAAAAAGAAGAAACACCGGCATCTGCTACCGGTGATCGCTCTTTGCGGACTGGCCGGGCTGCGGCTCCAAGAGGCCGTGCGCCTGACTTGGGAAGATGTCTTCCGCGTGAACGGACATATTGAAGTTTCCCGCACCAAGAGCAAGACCCGCGCGCGGCGGTTGGTGACTGCCTGTCCCGCCCTGACCAAGTGGCTGTCCCCGTATCGTAATTGCACCGGCCCGATTTGGGCAAACGGCTTGGAGAAATACTATTCAGATTTCGGCGCTTTGCGCGAATCGCTGAAGATTCCGGCCCGGCGGAACGGTCTGCGGCACGGCTATGTCACTTACCACTTCGCGCTGCACGCCAACGAAAACCTGACGGCGGCAATGGCTGGCAACTCGCCCGCGATGATCCATGCGCACTACAAAGGGCTGGCCACGAAAGCCGAGGCGGAGAAATGGTTCAAGGTCAAGCCGGCGCGACCCGGAAACGTGGTGGTGCTGAAGCATCAAGCGAAGGCATGACGCCGCCAACCAAGCTCATCTTCCGAGAATGGAAGAAGCCGGAAGTGACCTATGAGCTTCATGGTTGGAGGCCGGACAAAGCCTCGGCCTACGGGGTGGACGACAAGGGCCAGCCAAAAGTCTTGGAGTTTGTCTTGCCAGCCGAGTTCAATGAGCACGCCCGGCCTACCCCGGTTTTCACACAGCATCCGCCAAGCGAGGTAACTGAAATTCGCCTCGTGCCGCCGCCGTGTTTTGCTGACCAAGCAGAGGCTCACGCATGGCGGGCGCCTGCGAGGGCAAACGAGGAAGTCTTGTTTCTCAGGCCGGAAGACGAGGTGCCGCTGGCGGAACTCCTCAAGAAGTTCAAGGAGGAGAAGGCCCGCGAGTACGCCGCCCGGAAGCAAGAACTTCACATGCTGCTGGAGCTTATTCGCAGCCGGCAGCCAATCTGCGGTCGGGCGCGTTACTATGCCCACATCGTCTCGAATGGGTGCGAGCCGCCTAGTTCCGATTCAGCCTCCGTATGGCACTATTTCTTGAACCAAGAGCGCATAAAACTCGACATGGATTTCGGGCAGGGTGGCTACAAGAAAGGATTCCTCCGATGGACGCCAGAGGACGCCCGTACCCGTTCTCACATTCGCGACCCTTATCTCCAGTCCAAGTGGGCGAAGGAAAACGGATTCGACCTCGAAAAGATGGCCGAGCAACGGAAACAAATTGCGGCCTGGTCTGGCATCGTTGACTCCGGCGATCCCGTGAAGAAGTTTTTCAAAGACGTTCTCGGCAAAGATTTCGACCGACACCAGTTTCCGACGGCCCCGTCGCCTGCAACCTTGGAGATGGCGAAAGCGAACGATCTCGAATTTGGCGCTTCCATCCGTTTCTGTGTTACGTTCACGGACAAACGTCAGGCGTGGCTGACCGGTTGCCCGATCCGCAATCCTGAGCCGGAGGAACGGCCAGAGTTTGGGGTAGCACAAGAGAAAATCGTGACGCTGGAAACGATCAAGGGAGGACTGGACTCGGTGGAAAAGAAGACGGATCGAGTATTGTCTGGTGTCAAGACGTTGACAGCGCGTGCCAAGGAACGTAAGACCACGGATGACTCGACATCACTCCAAGACGATTTCACCAAACTGAAGTTGCCAAGCGGTAAGATAGTCCATCCGCCCGAGTCGGCGCGGGAAATCCTTCGAGCGTTGGTGGCGGGAGGGTCAAGGAATGTTTCCTGCCAGGCCATAAAGCGGGAGGTCGCCAAGATTCGGGGTTTGAAACTTTCAGACAATTACAGCCCCGCCAAGGTTCTCAAAGGCAGCACGGTCGGTCGCGCAATCCTCGACCAAGGGGTCGTTAGCTATGAGCGTAAGCCGAGACAGAAGCAAGCGATCTATACTTTGCGACTTCGTTAAGGCCGTCTCCGTTTGGTTTTAGCTGACTTCCTGTAGAATCCCCGGAACTACCCGGAAGCTACCCGTGTTGTCTGCCGTGGATGCGTCATTGTGGAAGCATGGAAAAGCAAGAGAATGTTTCTACGGCCCACACGGGCGCGGCGACTGCGCTGCCGCCAGAACCAAGCGTAGAAGATTCCAACGGCTTTATCAGCTTTGGAACGCTCCACTCACGGGTGCCACTTTGCGAGCGGTCACTCAGAGAAGCCATCCGCAAAGGATTGATACCTTCGGTCGTCCTCCCAGGGGGCAGGCGCCGGCTGTTCTTCTGGCCGGCAGTTCGCGAAGCCCTTTTGCGCCGGCAGCGGGGGGCCGAATGAGAGCACGAGCGATGAAGCAGCCGACCGACGTTTGCAGATTGGGCAAAGCCGCCGCCGCCGAGGGGGGGCGGGGGGGGGTGCGCCGATCCGGTGGGCGGAGAACACGCGATGGGTTTGGTCGAGCGCGGAATTTTCACAAAAGGGCCACTCGTTCCCGTTAAGCACATGGAGGCGAACATGAATGAGGTCGAAAACCTTTCGGTGGAGCAAAAAATCGAAAAATGCCGCGCGCGGCGTCTGACAGCGTGTCCGAGATCGTCCAAGCGCCTTCTGGCGTCGTGTTGGACGAAAAAGGCGTCGCCTCGCGCGGCCATCAAGGCGTTTTGCGCGGAGTGTCAGGGCTACGACCGGGACGCGGTTGCGGGATGCACGGCCTACGCCTGCCCGCTTTGGCGGTATCGGCCTCATCAAAAAATGGAGGGAGCATGATTGTTGAACCCGATCTGACGAACCACCCGAAGTTCATCCAATTGAGATCGCTGGTGGGGGACGTGGCGATGGAGCTCCTGGTTCGGCTCTGGACGCATTGCCAGCAAAACAAACGTGGCCAGTTCTGGCGCGGCGCCAACTCTGATTACGTCGAGGTTGTCTGCGCCGGACGCAGCCGACGCGGAAAGCTGTTCACGGCACTTCGCGACTGCGGCTGGATTCACGAGCGGGAGGACGGGATCGAGATTCACGACTGGGACAAGCACAATGCCAGCTTGATCGCGCGATGGAAGCGCGACGTAAAACCTGCGCAGACGCCTACGCAGCCAGCTACACAGAACCCTGTGCAGCCCCCCGACAGGACAGGACAGGATTGGACCGGAAAAGACACGAGGGGAGAGGACGGGAGCACACACACATCCGCTCCGCGGGTTCCTTCGGTTTCAGAAGTCAGGGAATGGGCAATAACGGTTGGTGTGAATGCCGATTTTGCCCAACTCAAGCTGGAACAGGCCACTGCGCGCGGCGACTTCATGAAGTTGCCGTGGCAGGAGAACTGGCGAGCGATGCTTGAGCGGTTTTGGAAAGAGGACCGGGTGAGGTGGGAGAGGGAGACGAAAAAAAACGCGCCCGGAAACAGCGCGAATGGCCATCCGCCCGGTTGGCTGGAAGGCGACGAGGATTGTTGGTGGACTTGGGAACTTGGTTTGCTGGAATCCGCCGCCGCCGGGGCGTGGAGTGCCGGGGATAAAAAAAAGGCCGCGCGCATGGACGCCATCATCGCGCTACGGAAAGGAGGTCGTTGATTTATGGACTGGCTTGAAGTGGAGGCCAAACTGAAGGAGCGCGCGTTGGAAGTCGCGCAACACCTGCTGCCCAACGGCAGGCGCGAGGGCGGTGAGTGGGTGTGCGGCAATCTCGACGGGCAGCCTGGCCGCTCGCTTAAGGTGAACGTGACCACTAAGCCCGGCGTGTGGTGCGACTTTGCGGACAGCGGCAAGAGTGGCAAGACCTTCATGTCGCTCTGGTGCAGTGTGCGTGCGAAACCGTTCCGCGACTGTATCTGGGAAGCGAAGGATTTTCTCGGCATCCGGGACGGCTTTCATAATTCCAAGGTGTCGAACTATCCCGCGCCGCCCGTCAAGCCCGACGAAAGCGCATGGCGCAAGGTTTCCGACACCTGGACCAAGTGTTCGCCGCTCGTCGAGGGCGGGCCGGTTTGGAAATACCTGGTGGACCAGCGCCGGCTCGATTCGCAGGCCATTGCCGCCTACGACATCCGCGAAACCATCAGCTTCAGCGAGTGGGTGATGGTGTTTCCCTACTGGCCCGCGCCTTCCGATGATCTGGCCACGGTGGAAATCACCCCGCCCATTCCCGCATGGCTTAAGTTTGAAAAGCTCGCCCGCGTGGACGGCAGGAAGAAGGAATGGACCAGCCCGCAACCGGAGAAAAGCCTCTTCGGCGTGCAGTTGTCGAAGCATCCGGCATTTCGGACCTGCCGCGACGTGCTGATTTGCGAAGGAGAGAAGGACGCAGTGACGTGGGCCAGCTACGGTTGCGCCGCCTGGGGGATTTTGCCGGTGAGCGTGCCGTTCGGCGCGAAATGGAAGGGGCAAAACAAGAATCTGCCCAGCCCCAACCGCGAATGGCTGGATCGCAACTGGGATTGGTTGCAGAGCTTCGAGACGGTCTATGTGGCGATGGACAGCGACGAGGCGGGCCAGCGCGCGGCGGCAGACATCATCACCGAGATCGGGCCACGGCGCTGCCGATTGGTGGAACTCCCGGAGAAACCATGAAATTCAAGGACTGCAATGATTGCCTGATGGCCGATGTGAGCGCCGAAGCGATGCAGGTGTGTGTGGCCGGGGCGCGTGATTTCGCCCCGGACAAGGTGAAGAACGCCGGTGAGTTCGAGGCGGAACTGATTGACGAATGGCTGAACAAGCATCTCGATACCGGACTGCTGCTGCCATTGGATTTCCCGGATTTCAGCATCCGACCCGCCGAACTCACCATCTGGACGGGCATCGAAAAGAGCGGCAAGACCACGCTGCTTGGCTTTTGCCTGATGGGGCTGATGGCCCAGGGCGAACGCGCGATGGTGTGCAGCTTTGAAACCAAGGCCCGCAAGACGCTCAAGAAATTCAGCCGACAGGCCAGCGGCGTCCTGCTCTACGACCGCAAGATCGTGGAGCAATGTCCGAGCGAGGAGGAGCTGCGCCACTACCGCGCCAGCGCGACGGAAAAGATCAAGGAAACCTCACGCTGGCTGGCCAACAATCTCTGGCTCTACGATCACACCGGCATCGCGCAATGGCGGACGCTGATTGACGACATTCGGTGGGCGCGCCGCCGGCACGGCATCACCCAGTTCGTGATTGATAACTTCATGCGCCTGGGTTTCGTGAAGGATGATTACGTGCAACAGGCCGAGTGCATCACCGCCCTTAGCGCCCTGGCGATGGAGTTGGAGGTTCACATTCATCTGGTCGTCCACCAGAACAAGAGCGAGGGGCACAAGGGGCAGGCTGGGGGCAAGCGCAGCGTGAGCGGCGCGTTCGAGATCATCGCCAACGCGCACAACATCGTGGAAGTGCAGCGGGACGTGAACAAGGGCGAGAAAGTGAGCGAGGTTTTCCAGGACCATAAGATCGGGCGGATCAACGACGAGGAAATGGCCCAGCGGTTGAAAGCACTGAACGAAGTGCCAGACGGGAAATTCATCCTGCACGCGCAACGCGAAGGCGAACAACAGAACGCCAGCAAGTATCTGTGGTTTCTGTGGGAGCCCCAGCAATACGTCAGTCATCCCAAGGGCCACACCGACCACAAGCCGTTACGATTTGTGGATGTGGCCGCCGAGGCGGACCGGCAGGCAGCCGACCGCGAACTACCCACCAGCGAGGAAATGGGTTTGTGAAAAGCTGGCAGCGCGGAGTGGCAGCGACGGCAGGTGCAGGAAGAACGATGGATGGCGATAGACGGTCAGAAGGGGGCGGGGGGGTGCGAGTTTCGGGGTGAGGTGAGTTGACCCGATGGGTTGAGTCGAGCGCGAAATGTATACAAAAGGGGCCATCCCTCTGGCTAAATCAACCGCTGCCGCAGTTCGTCACGATGCACATGGAGATTTTTCACAACGCGGCAAGTGATGCACTTCTCATCTGGCGTGTCGGCCTCGTGGATGACCAAGACCCTCCGAGATTCTTCGTGCCATAACTCCCAGAACGCCCCGTGCTTAATCACCTTGAAACCGTGACGCGGAGCGAACTCGCAGAGGAAACCAAGCAATGGCATGGGCACCAGGTTTTCGCCGATGATCGGTCCCATGGTAAGCAGCACGCGTAGCTTCGGGCACAACGGCAACAGTTTGAAAAGCCACTGAACATCGCGCTCCGCCATTTTGCGAAACTCCGGCCGGTCGGTGTTCGGATTGGTGAGCATCGCCTTGGTGGGACGGTATGAAACGTCAAAGTGCGCGGCAGTTCCTCCCTTATAGCTGCAATCGAGCAAAGCCAGGCCGATGGTCCACGGATCAAACCAATCATCGGCGGCGAAGTCGTGATTGAAGTAAGTTTTGAGACGATTTTTCCAAGCACCGCGATTTGCCTTTGTGACTCTGGGCCAGCGGCGGAAAGACTTGAATTCCTCAGAAGACGGATTTGCGCCGATTGTTGCGACGCGCGCCGTAGCAGGATTTCCGAAAAATGGAATGGGCCAATACGCACTGCGAACGATATTCTTTGAAAAACTGTCCAGACTGCTCTGCCAGTCATCATAAACCTCGTTGAGGTAGTTCGAGATTGTCAGGTTTCCGTTCATTTCACGCGCTCGCATTGTCATTCAGCCAAACACATGCCTGCCACAGGTCCGATGCTGACCTCGCGCGGCATTCAAATTGTGGAGGGCGCACAAAGCAAATACCACAAAGGATTGTCCATAGGCGATTGTCTTGTTACGCTCAAAGCACGACGTGGGATTGGCGATGGAACTCAACCTGTACATTGGCGAACGAATTCAGATTCCGGGATGCCGCAACACTTCGGCCGCTCTCGAATCTGTTCGCCGTTTGAGTTGCAACTATCTCCCTCGTGCTATCGGAAAGGGAAGCGGATGAGTCCATCCGGTCAATTGGACACTCCACCGGTTTCGCAGAAGAACCATCACCCCCCAATCCAAGGGCAGGTCGTTCGCGTGCGCACGCGAACCTACCTTGTCGAGTCCACCCAATCATCTTCGGGCAAAGGCACGTTCGTCCGCATGGCCTGTCTCGACGACGACGCCCAAGGCCAGCCGCTGGAAGTCGTTTGGGAACTCGAACTCGATGCGGAAATTCTCGACAGTGAGGCGTGGGCGTCCATTGGCAAACGCGGCTTCGACGAAGCGCGCCACTTCAGCGCCTACATACACACGCTGCGTTGGAATTGTGTCACCGCCACCGATCCGAAAATCTTTCAAGCCCCGTTCCGTGCTGGCATTCGCATCGACGCCTACCAACTTGAGCCGCTCCGTAAAGCCCTGTTGCTGCCGCGCGTAAATCTCTTCATCGCCGACGATGTTGGCCTTGGCAAAACCATCGAGGCCGCGCTGATCGCCAGCGAACTTCTCTTGCGCCGCCGCGTCCGCGAAATCGTCGTGGCTTGTCCGCCTTCGATGCTCGCGCAGTGGAAAGACGAACTTGAAGTCCGCTTCGGTCTCAACTTTGAAATTCTCGACCGCGCCTACATTGACCGCGTCCGCCAGGAACGCGGTTACGGCGTGAATCCGTGGACAACCTTTCCGCGCTTCCTCATTTCGCACAAGCTGCTGATTGACGAAACCTACACCGCACCACTTCGCGACTGGCTCGACAATTTCCGCCCCGGCTCACTGCTGATTCTTGACGAAGCACACCACGCCGCGCCGTCCAGTGGCGCGAAATACGCCATTGATTCCCGCATCACTCGCGCGATTCGCGACCTCGCCCCGCGCTTTGAGCATCGCCTTTTTCTTTCCGCAACACCGCACAACGGCCATTCCAACAGTTTCAGCGCGTTGCTGGAATTGCTCGACCCGCAACGCTTCACGCGTGGCGTCAAAGTGCTCAAGGGCACTTTGAACGATGTCATGGTCCGCCGGCTCAAGGAAGATTTGCGTAAACTCGTTGGCGGATTTGCCGAACGCAAACCCGTGCAGGTGGACATCACCGGACTTTCGCTTGATGCACCCGAGCTAAAACTTTCCAAGCTGCTCGACGAATACCGCCAGGTCCGCCAACTCCGCCTTGCCGGCGCGTCCAAGCGCAAGCAGGCCGAAGCTTCCTTGCTCGTGTCGCATCTGCAACAGCGTCTCCTTTCGTCCGTCGAAGCGTTTGCGCGCACGCTCGCAGTGCATCGGCGCACGATGGAAAAGATTTGGGCCGCCGCCGCTTCCGCCACGCCGCCGTCTCAGCCGACCTCCCTACTGGATTTGCTCGCCGACAAAGTGGACAGTGACGACGACCGCTCGCAATTGTCCGAGGCAGAACAGGAGGCAATGCTTGCCCAGGAAGTCGAGAACGCCACCGCCGCGACCGCTGGCGTAACCACCAGTGCCAATATCGCCCGCGAAAAGGCACTGCTCGCCGAAATGGAAAAGGTCGCGGACCAAGGGCGCGGCCAGCCCGACGCGCGCATCCGCTACCTCATTGACTGGATTCGACAGCGCATGTGCCCCGGCGGGAAGTGGAACGATTTGCGTCTCCTCATTTTCACCGAATACGACGACACCAGACGCTACCTCGTCGAAATGCTTCGCACGGCCATTGCCGACAGCGACCTCGCCGAACATCGCATCGAGGTTTATCACGGCCCGACGCCGCCCGACAAACGCGAGGCCATCAAACGAGCCTTCAATCTCCCACCGCACGAACATCCTCTGCGTATCCTCGTCGCCACGGATGCCGCGCGCGAAGGCATCAACCTCCAGGCGCATTGCCACAATCTTTTCCATTTTGATGTGCCGTGGAATCCCAGCCGGCTGGAGCAACGCAACGGGCGCATTGACCGCAAGCTCCAGCCGTCGCCCGAAGTGTTCTGCCATTACTTCGTTTACGCGCAGCGCCCCGAAGACCGCGTGTTGCGGGCGCTCGTGCGCAAAACCGAAACCATCCGCAAAGAACTCGGCAGCCTTGCCGCCGTGCTGGAAGAACGCCTCTCCACCACCATCCGCACCGGCATCCGCCACGACGAGGCCGACAAGCTCGCCGCTGAAATCGAAGCCGCCGATCTCGACAAGGAGAAGCGCGCGACCGCCGATGAAGAACTCGAAACTTCCCGCGAGCGCCAGAAGTTGCAGGAGCAGATTGACGTTCTCCGCAACCGCATCAATGACGCTTCCAAGTGGATTGGCCTCGACCAGGATCAACTTCGCGATGCGCTTTCCTGTTCGCTTGAGTTGCTCGGTGCTGAACCGTTGAAGCAAACACCCGCCCCGGCGAATTCTCCCACTCGCTTTGTTTTCCCCAACCTCGATGTTCGCCACGGCGCTGACCCGACGTGGTCCGTCACGCTGGACACGCTGCGAGCCGCGCCGGAGGAAGGCCCGCGCAATTTCCAATGGCGCACGGAATCGCCCATTCGCCCCGTCGTCTTCAACGCACCGGAAGGAATTGACGACGACATTGTGCAACTGCACTTGCAACACCGCGTCGTCCAACGCCTGCTCGGTCGCTTCCTCTCGCAAGGCTTCGTTCATCACGACCTTTCGCGCGCCTGCCTTGCGCACACGTCCGACGCGATCCCGCGCGTCGTTTTGCTCGGTCGCTTGTCGCTCTACGGCGCTGGCGCGGTGCGGCTGCACGAGGAAATCCTCTCTGTCACCGCCCGGTGGATGGAACTTTCTTCGCGGCGCGGTGCGCTCACGCCCTATGCACGCGAAGCCGAGGCCAAGACCCTCGAACTGCTCGAAGCCGGCTTGCGTCCTGGCGTGCATCCGAATGTTCCCGAAACTGTCGCTGGACGCTTGAAATCCTCCTTCGGCCGCGACATCGAAGAATTGCTGCCGCACCTCGAACAGCGTGGACAGGAGGCGAAGGCCGATGCCGAATCCAAACTCAAAAAGCGCGGCGACGACGAAGCCGAATCCATTCGCCGCGTGCTCGACGATCAGAAGCGCCGCGTTTTGAATGAACTTGGTCGCTACGACCAGACGCAATTACTCCTGAGCCTCGATCTGGAAAAGCGGCAGCTCGAATCCAACCGCCGCTATTGGGACAAGTGGCTCGCCAACGTCGAAGGCGACTTGCAGCGCGAGCCGGAACGTGTGCGGAAATTCTACGAAGTCGCTTCATTTCGTATTGAACCCGTCGGCTTGGCCTATCTTTGGCCTGTCTCCGGTTGATTGATATGAGCCTGCCGCGCCTTGATCACGCCACGCATATTGCGGACCAGTTAAATAACTTGGCCGCAGTGGTGAAGACTCGTTCTCGCGCCAGTCTGACAGATGCCAATCGTATTCTGGAAACGATTTCGGCTCAATTCTTCAACGCTCTCTTTGGATGGGAGTTGGTCAACCTGAATACCGACAATGTGAACTATCCCGCAGCCGACCTCGGTGATCGCGGGCGTCGCATCGCTATCCAAGTTACCAACGAAGGCGGTTCTGATAAGATCAAGCGCACCGCTGACAAAGCCGTCGCCCACGAACTCAACATAGATTTTGACCGCCTCGTCGTCTTCTTCCTCCTGCCGAGGAAGCCCGGCTTACCGAAGAACTTTACCCAGCCAACCGGCGGCCCCATGATCGAGACTTGGGACATCGCTGATCTGTTGAAGCAACTGCAAGACCTGCCCGACCTCAAGGCCCTTGCCCGTGCTGTCAAGGTGTTGGATGAAGAGATGGGCCGGGCTCAATTACCCGAGGGCGTCGAAATCCTCCGGCCTCGTCTGCGAATTCAGAGAGGAATCCAGATCGAGCTTCTTCACAACAATCCCCCTGAGTTGACCCTGTTAACTTGGGATCTGCCGCCGATGAGCAGTAGATTTGGCGCTCGATCCGCCCAGTACTGCCCGACTTGGAAGAAAATTCACACCCACTCAGAACGAGTGTACTACGCTTTTCGGCTCGCGCATATCAGCATGGTCCTCTGTCATGAACGGCAAGATCGGAACGGCGGAGAAACTGTTACACCTTTTGTGGAGAACGCCGTGTCGAAATTTCGAGCGTTCACCAACGAAATCCAGAGTTACCCCAAAAATGTATCAAAGGCTGAACACTTGGTGGCGCTTCAAAACGCAGAAAGAGGATTTTCGGCGTTGTTTTGGCTCCTAGCCAACTCGAAGCCTGGAACAGACGAGTTCATGCAGGCTGTTCAATTCGTGGAGCGACTGTGCTCATGGTGCTTCGAGACCTTGAGCCGAGCTGACAGGGTCCTCGAAAATTATTTTGAAACACGCAAAGGGATCGTATGACCATCGACGTTGAGCAACTTAGGAAAGACTGGACCGACACTCGCCGGACGGCACTTCGTGAAAAGCGTCCTAGCGTCAAGTCCAAGAAGGCAGCCGCGGACCTGTTGGCGAAAGTCAAAAAGTTGGGAACCAATGTCGCCGACTCGAAGACGCGCGCCGACCTTCAGGACCTTGCTCGCGAAGTGGCGGATCATGTCTTCAAAACCACAGGAGAGTATCCGAGCGCAGTAATTACACCCTTGGTCGGTGAGTCAGAGTTTGTTCCTAAGTTCCAGAGCGACATCTCCCGCATCCTAAAATATGCCCCAGCTCAACTCATCGGCCGCGAGGCCGAAACCAAGCTCCTGAACGACGCGTGGTTGAAGGTCCGCCGCTCCGAGTATCCGCGGCCACACCTCGTCACCTTCGTTGCGATCGGCGGCGAGGGGAAGACCTCGCTCGTTGCCAAGTGGGCGGCGGAACTGGCTGGGCAGGACTGGCCGGGATGCGATATGGCCTTTGCGTGGTCCTTCTACAGCCAGGGCACGCGCGAGCAACACGCCGTGTCCTCCGACTTGTTCCTCAAAGAAGCCCTCACCTTCTTCGGCGACGACGCGGACAAAGCCTTCGCCGCCAGCCCTGCCGGCGCGTTCGAGAAAGGCCAGCGCCTCGCCCGCATCGTTGGCCGGCGGCGCAGCCTCCTCCTCCTCGACGGCCTCGAACCGCTGCAATACACTCCCACCTCACCCACGCCAGGCCAACTCAAGGATCAGGGCATCGCCGCGCTGCTCAAAGGCCTGGCCGCCAGCAGCCACGGCTTGTGCGTCGTCACCACCCGGTATTCGCTGCCGGACTTGAAGGCATTCTGGCAGACCACCGCGCCGGAGGTGAAGTTGCTTCGCCTCTCCAGCCACTCCGGCATGCATCTGCTCAAAACCCTTGGCGTGCGCGGCACGGCGCAGGAATTCGCGACGCTGGTGGAAGACGTGAAGGGCCATGCCCTCACTCTGACCCTGCTCGGCGGATTCCTGAAACGCACCTTCCATGGCGACATCCGCCAGCGCGACCGCGTCAAGTTTGAAAAGGCCGATGAGAAGATGGACGGCGGGCATGCGTTTCGGACTATGTCAGCTTACGAGCAATGGCTTTTGAGCGGCGGTGACGAGGGGCGACGCGAAATTGCCGTGCTGCGCCTCATGGGCCTGTTCGACCGGCCCGCGGACGCGGGCTGCCTCGCGGCCCTACGGAGCGAAACCATCCCCGGCCTCACCGAACCGCTCGCCGGGCTGGCCGACGAAGATTGGGAATTCTGCCTCAGTGGCCTCGAAGCCGCGAAGCTACTAACGGTGAACCGCGACGCATCTAGCGCGCTCGTATCGCTCGATGCCCACCCACTCGTGCGCCATTATTTCGCAACACAACTCCGCGAGAAGTTTCCCGCCGCCTGGCGCGCCGCCCACCGGCGGCTCTACGAACACCTCTGCGCGACGGCGCCGGATAAACCCCAGCCCACGCTCGAAGACCTCCAGCCGCTCTACCAAGCCGTCTCTCACGGCTGCCAAGCAGGATTGCAGCGGGAGGCGTGCGATGACGTTTACCGCGACCGCATCCTGCGATGCACCGGGAGACATGCTATCCTCAGCACGAAGAAGGTCGGCGTGATCGGTGCCGATCTTGGAGCCGTTGCCTGCTTCTTTGATCAGCCATGGAGCCGCGTCTCGCCTTTGCTCACGGAGGCTGACCAAGCTTGGCTGTTGAACCAAGCCGCGTTCCGCCTGCGCGCCGTAGGTCGACTGGCTGAAGCTCTTGATCCGATGCGGACGGGGGCTGAAATGGCCGTCAAGCAGGAGGACTGGAAAAATGCCGCCGTCTATGCCGGCAACCTGAGCGAGCTGAACCTGACTTTTGGTGAGGTGGATGCGGCGGTGAGGGACGCGGAGGCGTCTGTAACCCACGCTGACCGGAGCGCGGATGAGGTGCAGCGCTTGGTCAGGCGCACGACCCATGCCGATGCCCTTCATCAAGCCGGGCAACGGGTCAAGGCAGAGGCGCGCTTTCGCGAGGCCGAGGAGATGCAGGCCCAGCGCGAGCCTGATTACCCTCTGCTATATTCACTTCAGGGTTGCCGGTATTGCGACCTGCTCTTGAGGGAGGCGGAAAGTGCCTCGTGGCAAATTATCCTTCAACTCGAAACTCTAAACTTAAAACTCGAAACCGCCGCCGCATCCTGCCGCGCCATCTCCAAGCGCGCGGCGCAGACGCTCCAGTGGACACAAGCACACTCAGGTGCTCCAGTTCTCGACATCGCCCTTGGCCATCTAACTTTGGCACGCGCAGCGCTCTACGCGGCAATTCTCTCCTCTGGTAGCCGACGTAAGCAGCTTCACTCTGCACCTCGAACGTTAGGCGCCAAAAGCCGGAGCGGAGGTCAGGCTTACCTCGCGCCGGCTGCTTCGGAGGTTGATCTTGCCGTCTCCAGTCTCCAACGCTCTGGCGCGCACCACCACATCCCCCGCGGCTTCTTCACCCGCGCTTGGCTGCGGTTTCTCACCGGCGCGCGGACGGGCTCAGAGAGCGCGCAGAGCGACCTGGACGAAGCTTGGGAAATCGCCGAGCGCGGCCCCATGAAACTTTTCCTGGCTGACATCCACCTCCACCGCGCCCGCCTCTTCTTCCGCGAGAAATCTTACCCGTGGGAATCGCCCGCTGCGGATCTCGCGGCCGCAGAGAAGCTGATCAACGCTTGCGGTTACCACCGCCGCGACGAAGAGCTTGCTGACGCCAGCCGAGCCATTCTGGGCTAATCAGCACCAATTCACATGGCAACCTCGAATCCAAACACACCTGGCACCGGCGGCGGTTCGGTGGCCATTCGGGGATTCTTGGTTCAGACGCTTGTTGCTTTGCTGGAGGTAGTGAAACCCGAATCCTCTTTCACGGAAATCACGTTGGAGCCGGCGATGGGCGATGACCAGTTCGATTTTCTCTGGAAGAACAAGGACGGTTCTCACGCTACGCAGGTGAAGTCCACCGTCAATAGCTTTACCAAAGCCGATGTGGAGAAATGGGCCGCCAAATTGAGAAAGGCCCGCACGGACGAAGAATGCACTCTCACGCTCGTGGGCAACATCCCATCTGGACTTGTCGGCTCACGTGCCATTGCCGGGGTATTCATCGAGACAAAGAATTTGCACTTGGGCGATCTTGTGGAACAAGCCGCGCAACGCTTGGCCAAGTTCTTGGAATCGGAGCAAATGCCAGCCGGCACCGCGCTGCAACGTGAAATGGTGGTTCATGCATTGACCTCGCGCCTTGAGCACCTCGCCACGAAATCTGAACCGCTTTCAAGAGAATCCTTTCTTGGTCTTTTACGCCAGTGGATTAACTCGGCCCCCAAGGGCTACGCGCAGGTGGACCTTTCCCACTTTGAAGTCCAGAAATATGCTCCTGCGGAATTAGTTGGGCGCACAAACGAAACCGCACTCCTCGACCAGGCATGGCTGCGTGTAATTCGGGAGGAAAAACCGCGTGCTCACGTCTGGACCTTCGTCGCCCTCGGCGGCGAGGGCAAAACCTCCCTCGTCGCCAAGTGGGCCGCCGAACTCGCCGCGCAGGACTGGCCCGGCTGCGACGCCGCCTTTGCCTGGTCCTTCTACAGCCAGGGCACGCGCGAGCAACAGGCCGCCTCCTCCGACCTGTTCCTCAAGGCCGCCCTCACCTTCTTCGGCGACGAAAAGACAGCGAACAGTGCGGAACACGCGAGCGAAAAGGGCAAGAAGCTGGCAGCGCTCGTCGGCCAACGTCGTTGCCTGCTCATCCTCGACGGCCTTGAGCCGCTGCAATACCCGACCGAGGCGAAGGCATTCAAGCCCGGCGCGCTCAAGGACGATGGCATCGCCAAGCTGTTGAAGGGGTTGGCCGCCGCCAGCCAAGGTCTTTGTATCCTCACCACTCGTGTCGGACTGCCGGATTTGGACGCCTTCAAGGGATCGACAGTTATAGAGGAAAAATTGGAGCGACTTTCGCGTCAAGCCGGAGTGGATTTGCTCAAACGTCTCGGGGTGAAAGGCAACGAACGGCGTAACATTCCGCTCAAGGACGGCGACCCGGATAGCGAGAAGGTCAATGAGTTTGAAAAACTCGTCGAAGATGTGAAAGGCCACGCGCTCACGCTGACCCTGCTCGGCGGATTCCTGAAACGCGCCTTCCACGGCGACATCCGCCAGCGCGACCGCGTGAAGTTCGAGAAAGCCGACGAGAAGATGGACGGCGGCCACGCGTTTCGGACCATGGCCGCCTACGAGCAATGGCTCTTGCGCGACGGCGGCGACGAAGGCCGGCGCGAAGTGGCCGTGCTGCGGCTTATGGGCCTGTTCGACCGGCCCGCCGACGCCGGCTGCGTCGCGGCCCTGCGGCGCGAACCCATCCCCGGCCTCACCGAACCGCTCGCCAAGCTGGCCGACGACGATTGGGAATACTGTCTCAGCGGCCTCGAAGCCGCGAAACTGCTCACAGTGAACCGTGACGCGTCCGGCGCTCTCGTCTCACTCGATGCCCATCCGCTGCTGCGCGAATACTTTGCCCGACAACTCCGCGACCAACAACCCGACGCCTGGCGCGCCGCCCACCGACGGCTCTACGAACACCTGTGCGCGACCACGCCGGACAAAGGCGAGCCCACGCTCGAAGACCTCCAGCCCCTCTACCAAGCCGTGGCCCACGGCTGCCAGGCAGGGTTGCAGCAAGAAACTCTCGACCGTGTTTATCGAGCTCGGATTCTACGTGGGGACGAAGATTACAGCGCAAGAAAACTGGGAGCATTCGGTTCCAACCTCGGGGTGATCGCTTGCTTCTTCGAATTGGCGTCTTGGAAGCTTCTATCGCCAGAACTTAAGGAGTCTGACCAAGCTTGGTTGCTCAATCGGGCCGCAGGTATCCTCAGAGCTTTGGGCCGTCTGACTGAGGCCCTTTATCCAGCGAGGAGGGGAGTCGAGAAGTTCGTGAACGAGGAAAACTGGAGGCACGCCGCTATCAGCTCGCGCAACTTGGTTGAGTTGGAATTGGTCATAGGAGCGTGTTCTCAAGCAGAAAACGATTCCAAGCTCTCGATTGCTTATGCCGACAAGACTGATGATACAACATGGAGGATAAACGTCCGCACCGCCCGTGCTGACGTTTTGCACCAAACAGGTCGTCGGTCCGAAGCGCAGCGTTACTTCGCAAAAGCCGAACAAATGCGAGCATCCTTGGAGCCGGATCGCCCCCTGCTCTTCATGATGTGGGGTTTTTTCTATTGTGATTTGCTTCTCGCTGACGCAGAGCGGGTCGCTTGGCAGGTGATTCTTGGGGGTTCAGGTGAGAGCTCGCGTAATTCCTTACTTGAATCCTGTCATGCAGTCTCGCGGCGTGCGACGCAGACACTCGACTGGGCACGTCAAGTTCGCAAAGGGTCGCTTCTCGACATCGCCCTCGACCACCTCACGCTGGGCCGCGCCGCGCTCTACGCGGCGATTCAGGAGAACTCTGACCTCCGACTTCTGCCTTCTGAGCTTTCCCACATTGACGCGGCCGTGGACGGCCTCCGCCGCGCCGGCCAGCAAGACGAACTTCCCAAGGGCCTCCTCAGCCGTGCTTGGCTGCGGAGTCTCACCGGGCCACGCACCGGCCCCGAGAGCGCGCAGAGCGACCTGGACGAAGCATGGGAAATCGCCGAGCGCGGCCCCATGAAACTCCACATGGCTGACATACACCTCCACCGCGCCCGCCTATTCCGAGACAAAGCAGAGCTAAAACGCGCCCGCACCCTTATCGAGCAGTGTGGCTACTGGCGCCGCAAAGAAGAACTCGAAGATGCAGAGGAGGCCTCGAAGACGTGGCCTGCGATCATTGAGATTTTTTCGGCAACGTATGGCGCAGGTGATTTTCCTGAAAATGTCGCTGACTTCCTACGGAGCGAGATTGCAAAGGGCCACCGCCGCATACCAGTCACGAACAGATTGACGGGCGGCAAAGACCCGTGCGAATTCTCTGAGAAGAAATTGACCGTCGAGTTTGATCGAGATGGAAAGCGTCAAAGAGTAGTTGTTACCGAGAAGGATGAACTTGATCTCACGTAATTTCGTCGCCGCCAAACGCGTCATTTTGGGAAAATAGCTATTGCCCATGCCTATCCACGATACAACTCTACGCGACCACAAAGCCTGGCTGGGTTACGTCCAGCAGGACGGCCTTGTCGTGTCGCCGACGGCGCTGGTGGATGCGCAGGTCGTGCTTGACCGGAACACGCTCCCGATGCAGGAGCGTTTCCTGCCGTTCACCAAGGAAGTCACGGACAACGATGACAATGCTCTCATTGCCATTGCGGACTTCCCCAAGTTCTCTCGTGAATTTCTCGGCTGGCCGGAGGACTCCCTTTTCGGACTCGACTCCGCCCGGCCATTGCCGGACGGACTGACCGTGGCGATGCCGGATTATGGCGAAACGCTCGCGCCGAGCTTCGCCTTCAAAGACCCGCGTCCGAAAGACCCGGCGCAACCGTGGCTTCTGCTGGTGCAATCCATCCCGCTCGCCACCGACCTCGATGCGCGTGTCGCAGCCGATGAACGCGGCTGGTCCGCATCGCCGACGCAGCGAATGGAACGGTTGCTCCGCGAGACTAAAGTTCCCATCGGCGTGCTGAATAACGGCACGCAAATTCGCCTGCTCTACGCGCCGCACGGCGAGAATTCCGGCAACATCACCTTCACCGTTCGCCACATGACCGAAGTGGCGGGCCGTCCGATCCTCGCCGCACTCCACATGCTTTTGCGCGAGGCGTGCTCCGGCGCGACGCCCAGCGAAGCCCGCTTGCCTGCGCTGCTTCGCCGCAGCCGCGAATATCAAAGCACCGTCTCGACGACGCTCGCGCAACAGGTGCTCGATTCGCTCTACGAACTCCTGCGCGGTTTCCAATCTGCCAACGATGCGCCAGGCATAAATGGCGAACTGCTCCGTGCCGTGCTCGCAAAGAATCCCGACGACGTTTACGCCGGCCTGTTGAATGTCCTCATGCGAATGGTCTTCCTGCTGTTCGCCGAAGACCGGGGCATTGTTCCCACCGATCCCAAGAGCCGCCAGCCGACCGAGACCTACGTCCGCTACTATTCCGTTCACGGACTGTTCGAGCGACTGCGCGCGGACGCCGAGCGGTATCCGGACACGATGGACCAACGCTACGGCGCATGGGCGCAACTCCTCGCGCTGTTCCGCGCCGTGCATGACGGCTGCAAACATCCGCAGATGCAGATGCCCGCGCGCCACGGCCACCTGTTCGATCCCGACCGTTTCAAATTCCTCGAAGGCCGCACCCTCGCAGAGCCACGCCTGCCGCTCGTCAGCGACGGCACGATTTTCCGCGTGCTCCACAAGCTGTTCATCCTCGACGGCGAACGCTTGAGCTACCGCACGCTCGACGTTCAGGAAATCGGCTCGGTCTATCAAACCATCATGGGCTTTGCCATCGAAGTCTCCGACGGCCAAAGCATCGCGCTCAAAGGCAAACGCAAGAACGGCAGTGTTCCCGCGTCACCCGTGGTGAATCTTGAAACTCTGCTGGCGGTGAAATCCACCGACCGCGCCAAGTGGCTCAAGGAATATGCCGACACTGAACTCAATGGCGAAGCGGAGAAAAAACTCAAAGCCGCCGCGTCCGTGGACGACCTGCTGGCAGCGCTGGAGAAACGCATTGACCGAGGCGCGACGCCCGGTCCTGTGCCCAAGGGCGGACTCGTGCTGCAACCCACCGACGAACGCCGCCGTAGCGGTTCGCACTACACGCCGCGCTCGTTCACCGAGCCGATTGTCCGCAAGACCCTCGAACCGATTCTCAAACGCCTCGGCGAACACCCCACACCCGCGCAGATTCTCGAACTCAAAATCTGCGACATCGCCGTGGGCAGCGCCGCGTTTCTCGTGGAAACCTGCCGCCAGCTTGGCGAGGCGCTCGTCAAAGCGTGGCGGCATCACGGCGGTCGCCCGCCGCTCCCGGACGATGAGACCGAGGAACTGCTTGCGATGCGCACCGTCGTCCAACGCTGTCTTTACGGCGTGGACCGCAATCCGATGGCCGTGGACCTCGCCAAACTTTCCCTCTGGCTCGTCACGCTCGCCAAGGACCATCCGTTCACGTTCGTGGACCATGCCATCCGCTGCGGCGATTCGCTCGTGGGCCTCACGCGCAGCCAGATTGAAGACTTCACCTGGCACGACACCCGGACCAGCGCCCGCCACTTCTTTTCCGAGGAAGTCCGCAAACGCACCGCTGCCGCCTTGCGCGAACGGCAAAATCTCCTCGGCCTCGGCGACGATTACGGCACGCCGCAACTCAAGCGCGAGAAACTGGAAAAGGCCGATGAACTCCTCGACCTCGTGCGCTTCATTGGCGATGCCGCCGTGGCCGCGTTCTTTGCGGCGGACAAGGACAAAGCCCGCGAAACCAAACGCGCGGAACTGGCCGAACGCCTCTCCGATTACTTGGGCAAAGGCGACCTCAAGCAACGACCGACCGAAGAAGTGAACGTCTTGCGCGGCGGAAAATTTCCAGTGTTGCCCTTCCATTGGGAAATCGAATTCCCGGAAGTGTTCGACCGAGAGAATAGCGGTTTCGACGGCATAGTTGGAAACCCACCTTACGCGGGAAAAAACACATTGATCGCAGGCAACGGTGATCTTTACCCAGACTGGTTGAAGAATCTCCACGCGGATTCACATGGAAATGCTGACTTGGTAGCTCATTTCTTTCGTCGTGCTTTCAACCTGCTCCGTCCTCATGGTGACTTCGGTCTTATAGCGACGAAGACAATTCGACAGGGCGATACACGAGTCACCGGGCTGCGATGGATTTGCACAAACGGAGGAACAATTTACAGCGCAAACCGCCGGTATAAGTGGCCAGGGCAGGCAGCAGTCATGGTGAGCGTTGTTTGGGTCACAAAAGCTGTCCAACAGCCACCTTTTGAATTGGACGGTAATTCCGTTTCAAAAATAACCGCATATCTGTTCCACGATGGCGGGCACGAAAATCCTTCAACCTTGCTCGCCAATGCAGGCAGAAGCTTCCAAGGACCAATCGCTCTCGGCATGGGGTTCACCTTCGACGACACCGACACAAAAGGTATCGCAAGTCCATTAGCGAAAATGCACGAGTTACTTGCGAAGGACGCACGCAATGGTGAGCGAGTGTTTCCATACTTGGGCGGCGAAGAGCTAAACGATGATCCACGACACCAGCACCACCGATACATCATAAACTTTGCAGATTTTCCACTTCGTCGGACTGACCTCGGGTCTTCATGGAAATCGGCGAGCGATGACCAACGCGATGACTGGCTGCGTGCCGGCATCGTTCCAAATGATTACCCTGAACCGGTAGCTGAGGACTGGCCAGACCTCCTGACAATTGTTGAAGAGAAAGTAAAACCTGAACGGCAAAAGCAAAGCGACAAGCTTGGACAAGAACGTTGGTGGAACTTCTTGCGAACAAGACCTGCGTTGCTCGCAGCCTTAAGGAATATCAGCCGGCAAATGGTTGTCCCGTTCCTTTGCAACCACGTTCAAATGGCGTTCGTGCCAAAAGATGCAGTGATTGCCGGGCCGACGAACGTCGTCACTTTGGATTCGTTTTCAGCTTTCGCCGCACTTCAGAGCCGTCCACATGAGCTTTGGGCACGAACATTTTCAAGCTCGTTCAAGGACGATCAACGTTACACGCCAAGCGACTGCTTTGAGACATTCCCGTTTCCCCTCGGATTTGAGGCGAGCGCCGCACTGGAGGCGGCGGGGCGGGAGTATTACGAGTTCCGCGCCGCGTTGATGGTGCGGAACAACGAGGGCCTGACGAAAACCTACAACCGCTTCCACGATCCCGAGGAGCGTTCGCTGGACATTCTGAAGTTGCGCGACCTGCACGCCGCGATGGACGCCGCCGTCCTCACCACCTACGGCTGGGCCGACCTCATCCCCAAATGCACCTGCGAGTTCCTGCTCGATTACGAAGACGAGGAGGATGACGAGTCCGAAGGCAAAGCCCGCAAGCGCAAGAAACCCTGGCGCTTCCGCTGGCCCGACGAAATCCGCGACGAAGTCCTCGCCCGCCTGCTCAAGCTCAACGCCGAGCGCGCGAAAGAAGAAGAACTCGCCGGCCAAACCGCCGCCGCGCCGGCCAAGACCGCCAAACCCAAGCGGGCCGGCAAGAAGGCGCAACCCATTGCCGGACAGGGCGATTTGATACCGCCGCCCCAGCCAAACTTGCTTTGAGGTCGAAACCGGCACAGAATCGGCTCTGTTTTTGAACGGAAAAACCGATAAGAGTTGTCAAATAGACGAACTAGAATAGGATTACTGCCATGATTATCGAATTTCGCGTTCAAAATCATCGTTCCTTTCGGAAGGAGCAAACCTTTAACTTGGCCGCGAGCAACTACGATAAGTCGCTTGCGGAAAACCTGATTTCGCCAGAATTACCTGGTTTGACGGATACCCGGCTGATCAAGGCGGCGGCACTTTACGGTCCAAACGCGGGCGGAAAGACCAACGTGATGTTGGCCTTACGTTTCTTGCGCTGGCTCGTTGTGGAATCTGCCACCGGTCAAAAACCGGATGCGAAACTGCCAGCAGAGCCTTTCCGCCTTGATCGCGAGTCCCTCGAAGCGCCCACGACGTTGGAGCTAACCTTTGTCGTCGAAAATGTCCGTTACGAACTGGCCGTGGCGGTGGTCAAGCAGCGGGTGGTGCAGGAACGGCTCGTGGCATATCCAAGCGGGCGCGCACAAATCTGGTATGACCGTGTGTGGAATGACGAGACAAAGCGTTACGATTGGACGCCGGAAAAGCCGACGGACTTTCAGCGTGACGCCGGCATTGTTGATAAGACGCGCGAGAATGCGCTGTTCCTTTCGACGGCGGCACAATGGAACAATGCGCAGGTCGCCCCGCTTTACAAGTGGTTCGCCGAAAAACTGGTTTTCCTAAACTTGAGCGCGGAATCTCCGCTCTCGCATGATTTCACGGCCAAGATGGTCAATCGCTCTGGCGAGGCTCGCAAGTTCATAACGAACGTGTTGCGGTCAGCCGATCTTGGTTTGACGGATGTCGAAGCCACCGAACAGTCGCCCGACGCAGACATGGAAAAATTCTTTGGCGTCATGCGGAATTTGGTTCGCGAAGCGGGTGCTCCTCCGAATTTGTTTCCAGAACGATTTTGGCAGGTCACCTTCCAGCACGAAGGCAAGGGCGGGGAGAATTTCCCCATCAACTGGCCGGAAGAATCTGCCGGCACACGACGATTCTTTAGTGTGCTTGGCCCGTGGCTGGCAGTCGTTCAAAACGGTCAGGTGCTTTGCGTGGACGAGCTTGAAACCAGCCTGCATCCGTCGCTGGCGGCGGAGTTGTTGCGGTTGTTGTTCAAGCTCACAAACGCGCAATCGCGGTCGCAGATATTGTTCACCACGCACAATCCGCTGCTGCTGGACATGACTTTGTTGCGCCGCGATCAAATCTGGTTTGCCGACAAGAACCAGGAAGGCGAGTCGTTCCTGTATCCTCTGACGAATTACAAACCGCGCGCCGATGAATCACTGGTGCGTGGATACTTGTCCGGTCGCTACGGCGCAGTTCCGTTCATTCCGCATGGATTGGTGGAGGGCGTCAAAGCCGATCCAAAACTGATGGAGGTCGCGCATGGCGGCTAAACCCGGGCCGCTACGGCCGCATGAAGAACGACAAAGTTACGCCCGGCGCATTCCGCAACAACCGCCGCCGGGCCAGCCCGAATTGGGCGATTCGTTCCTTATTGTCACCGAGGGTGAGGTGACGGAGAAGCTGTATTTCGAGTCGGTTCGTGCCGCGCTGCAAATGAATCCTTTGACTGTGCAAGTCGTTCATCCCCATTGCACCGACGCTGAAGGGCTAGTGCGGGCTGCGATGACCCTTTACGAAAAGGATGGCCACGGTAATCGTGTCGCCAGACAGGCCGGGGGAAATTGCAACGTGAGGGTTTATGACCATGTCTGGGTTTTGTTCGATACCGATGTGCCCAATCGCCAGGGCCAGCTTGGGCCGGCTCTGGAACTGGCGCGGAATGAAGGAATCCACGTCGGACATTCAACACCGAGCGTAGAGGTCTGGCTGCTACTGCACTTTCGCGACCGACCAGGTCCGCTATTAGACAGCCACGCGGCGGAGCACGCAGTCGGGGATGCGTGGGGAAGGCATTACGATAAGAGAGCGGAAACCTTTCCCCAACTTTGGGCTGCGCTCAAACCCAACGTGACACCAGCGGTAGCGCGCGGGGCTCAGGTTCGCGAATATCACAGAGAAGCTGCCGCGCCATTTCCACCAAATCCCTCGACGGAGTTGGATCTGCTGGTGCGTGCGCTTGATGCTTCCGTTCAGCCGCCGCTCCGAATCATTCACTGATCATGCCGGCAACATCCACAACAATCCGCAGTGAGATGGTCCAAGCCCTCAAGCTGGACTTGGTCGGGCCTGACAACGCTCATGCGTTCGCTCACGAATTGCTGCCGGACGCGCCGTCGCGCTGGTATATGTGCGGTTTTCTCGTGCCGAGTTCCGCGCCCACGGAACAAAAGTCGGACGAGACTTCCGCTGACGAAATTGATAGCGGTGATGACACCAAAGGCGCGGATGATGCCGCGCCGCCCGACCGCGCCGCCGCGCGCAAAAGTTTGCTGCCCTCCTCGATGGGGTTGAGCGTGCTCGTCGCGCCCGGAGTGGATGCGCTCGAAGCGAAAGTGGCCTGGGGCGATTACCTTTACGAAGGTGCGGTCGAGCCAGGCGAGGCGCTGCCGACGACGGAAAGCGCCGCCGAGTTGCACGACAAACCTGCTTCCGTTCAGGGCGAAGAGAAGGCCGAGGGACAGGACGACGGCAAGGCAGGAGCTTCGGCTTCCCCAAAAGGCTACCGCCGTGAGCCGCGTGAAGAAATCGTTTCCATCGCGCTCCCCAAGCCGGGCGGCAAGCCAAAGGAGTTTCCAGTGCCGAACAGCGGAGGTCTGACGGTCAGCGTGACCGTGCGCGCCGTTCCCGCCGCCGGAAAAGCTGGCAGCCGTCTGCCCGCCGGAACGCGCTCGGTGTCGGTGTTCCTCGTGAACAACCGTCCGCCGAATACCGAGCGGCATTATCGCGCGTTCGCTTTTCAAACGTCGCTCACGCTCAATTCATCGAAACCGTTTGTGGCCCGCCCGGATTTGCGCGGCGCGATTGCGGGTGAACTGGCGGATGAATGGGACGAGCAGGTCGCCGACATCCAGTATCGCGACGTGTTTGAATACGCCGTTGGGCACGGCGTATCCGCGACCGGCGAATGCACCGCCAGCAGCGTATGCCACACGGTGCAAACGACGTGGATTCCGACCGCCGAGGTCGAAAAGGTTTCACCCGCCCAGATTCCTGACGTTGAACTCGGTATGGAAGTGCTCGGCGCGCTCGCCAGCCACGCCGACGCGCAAACCAAACTATCGCCGCTCGTGACGCACTACCGCACTTGGATTGTCGCGCAGCAGGCGAAGGCACAGAGCGCGAAACTTGATGCGCGTCAGACGCAGACCGCACAAGCGATGCTGCAAAACGCCACCCACGCAGCAAACCGGATTCAGGCGGGCATTGATGTGCTGGCCGACCCTCAAGTCTTGGATGCGTTCCGCATCGCCAATCGCACGATGGCCGCTGCCGGACGCCAGCGCGAATTGCTTCGACATCAAGGCGACGCCAGCAAAGTGCAACCGCCGAAGTGGTATCCGTTCCAGCTTGCTTACATCCTGATGAATTTGCGGGGCATTTTTGACCCGACACATTTGGATCGTAACACGGTGGACTTGCTATTCTTCCCGACAGGTGGCGGCAAGACGGAGGCTTACCTTGGCCTCGCGGCGTTCACGATGGTCTTGCGCCGTATGCGCCATCCGGGAATTCGCTCTGCGGGTGTGTGCGTACTCATGCGCTACACGCTGCGATTGCTGACGCTCGATCAATTGAGCCGCGCAGCCGCGTTGATTTGCGCCCTCGAATTGGAACGCGACAAGGACAAGACAAAGCTGGGCGAATGGCCGTTTGAAATCGGCCTGTGGGTTGGTTCTGCGGCCACGCCCAACCGCATGGGACGCCGGGGCGACACGAGTGCCAGCGCGGAGTATTCGGCTTACACGAAGACGATGCGTTTCCAACGCGACTCCAGCGCGAACCCGTCGCCCATTCCCATCGAGAACTGTCCGTGGTGCGGTGAGAAATTTGACCGGAATTCCTTTCGCCTCACCCCAAGCGTCAATGCGCCCACTGACTTGCGCGTGCATTGCGTGAACTCGAAATGCGCTTTTTCAGGTGACCGCGCCTTGCCGATTCTGGGCGTGGACGAACCCATTTATCGCCGGCTGCCTGCGTTTCTCATCGCGACGGTGGACAAGTTTGCGGCTCTGCCGTGGACGGGCGAGACGGGAACGCTGTTTGGTTTGGTCGAACGCTACGACGGGGAGGGATTTTACGGCCCGTGCAATCAAAAGAACGCCACGACGCTCGGCGGGCCGCTGCCGCCACCGGAACTCATCATCCAGGATGAGTTGCATCTTATCTCCGGCCCGCTCGGAACAATCGCGGGTGTCTATGAGACGGTCATTGATGCACTCGCCAGCCGAATGAGCGCAACGACACCACTACGCCCGAAAATCATCGCCAGCACGGCGACGGTGCGCCGCGCGGACAAGCAGATTCGCGCATTGTTCGAGCGGCAGGAAGTGGCGGTGTTTCCTCCACCCGGCCCTGATCGACACGATTCATTTTTCGCAGTAACCCAACCTTCGAGCGAGATACCCGCCCGGCTTTACGTGGGCGTTGCGGCGCAAGGTCGCAGCCTGAAAGTCGTCCTGCTGCGCGCAGGGCTGGCGATCTTGAGCGCCGGACAGACGATTTACCAACGCGAAGGCGGCAAGGCCAACAAGCAGAATCCCGCTGACGCTTACATGACGCTGTTGGGTTACTTCAACAGCTTGCGCGAGCTGGGCGGCAGTCGCCGCATCGTCGAAGACGAAGTGCGAACGCGCGTGCAGCAGTATTCCCGTCGCCGCCGTCGAGACCCGGTGGACACGTTGTTTTCCGACCGCACCATCAGCTACGAAGTTTTGGAACTGACTTCGCGCGTTTCCACGAGTGACGTTGCCACCGCCAAGAGCCGCCTCGCGCTGCCGTTCTACGAGGATAAGAAAGTGGACGTGGCGCTCGCCACGAACATGATTTCAGTGGGTCTCGACATCATCCGTCTTGGTTTGATGGTGGTGCTTGGCCAGCCAAAGACGAGCGCGGAATATATTCAGGCCACCAGTCGCGTCGGACGCGATCCATATCGGCCCGGCCTCGTCGTGACGCTTCTGAATGTTCACAAACCTCGCGACCGTTCGCACTACGAACGGTTTGGCATGTATCACGCCACGTTTTATCGGGCTATTGAAGCGACGAGTGTTACGCCGTTCTCGCCGCGAGCTCTCGACCGCGCACTTGCGGCGGCGCTGGTCGCTATGTGTCGTCAAGGAATGAGCACGATGACGCCGGCACTCGGCGCAGGCGAAATTCTTACCAACCGAACTTTGCTCGACCAGTTCGCCACTCGCTTTGCCGAACGCGCGCGCAATCACGATCCCAGCCTCAGCGCGGCAGCGGCACAGCAGTTGTTCGATAACGTGCTTCAGCGATCCGGGCGATTGCTCGATGACTGGCGCAACATTGCCGACGAGTTCCAACTCACTAATACACCGTTGCAATACCAGCAGGAAGCGGGGGCGGCGCAACGACTCCTATACGAATACTTGCACCCTGATTTGCCGAATCTTCCGCCTGTGCGTAGGAAGTTCCGCGCGAACCGGTCCATGCGTGACGTGGAGTCCAGTGTCGAACTGACTGTCAAAAACCTCAACGACTGGACGCCCCGGCCATGAGCAAGCCTCAACTACGTTCCAGTCAGGTCGTCACTACATTTGGCCCTGGCGCGATGGTGGATTTGCCCGACGTATCGGTCATCGTCGCTGGGCTGGACAATTGGCATTACGACGTGAATCAGATTCCACTGATTCAAGAGCCGCGTCTCGTGGAGAAGCTCAAACGAATCGTCGGTGTCCCGACTTTAACTTTGCGTCCGCCGCCGCCGGCATCCGACCGCAACTTCAAATTCCAACCGAGCGTCACAGTATGGCGTTTTCCTGAATGGTTCATTGTTCAGGAAACACAGGTCACCAAGCAGGGCTTTCGCCGACGCCGACTCGTTCACCTTAACAGTCTGGACGGCGGCAAGTATCGTGACGTTGACGGCAAGAAATACTCCGTCGTGCCGGTGCGCTTTGTGCGTGCGTGCAAGAAGGGCCATGTCGGAGACATTGACTGGAAACCGTTTGTCCACGGCACATCTGGTCCATGTTCGCGTGACCTTTGGATGGAAGAGCGCGGCACGACCGGCGACCTCGACCAGATTTGGGTGGTCTGCGACTGCGGCGCACAGCGTGCGATGAGTCAGGCAGCGCGGATGGAACTTCGAGCTCTCGGCTCATGCAACGGATTGCGCCCCTGGCTCGGACCGGGAACAAAAGAAGCGTGTGGCGAACCCAACCGTCTCCTCATCCGCAGCGCAAGCAACGCCTACTTCCCACAACTCATGTCAGTCATTTCGATTCCCGACCTGCAATCCGCCGTGGATGAAGTGGTAAAATCCGCTTGGGATGCCGGACTTTCCATCGTGGATTCTTTGGAGAAGCTCGCAATGGTTCGGCGAATTCCCAACCTCGCCGTTAAACTACAAGGACTCGACGACGCCACCGTTCTCGCGTCCATTGCCCGCGTGCGACAGGGGAGCAGTGGCGCGGATCGGCCAGTCAAAGAGGTTGAATTTGAAGCACTGTCCGCTGCCCAGGACGAACTTGGTTCAGACACACCCGACGGTGATTTCTTTGCTCGCGCATTGCCGAAGACCCAATGGAACGCGCCGTGGATGTCCGCAATCGAACGGATTGTTTTGGTTCACAGGCTGCGCGAAGTCGTGGCCCAAGTTGGATTCACCCGCTTTGAAGCGGCCGGACCGGATATTCAGGGCGACCTGTCACTCGACGTTAAACGCGCGCCGCTAGCGCTCGACAGTTCCTGGCTGCCTGCCGTAGAGAATCGCGGCGAAGGCATCTTTCTCCAAATCCGCGCCGAAGTTGTCGCCGCATGGCTGCAACGTCCAGCCGTGCAACAACGCGGCATTCAACTCGCGGAGGGATTTCAGCAATGGAAAGCGGAGCACGAGGGGAGTTCGCGTGAGTTTCCGGGACTGCCCTACTACATGCTGCATTCGCTCTCGCATCTGTTACTCACCGCGATCTCGCTCGAATGCGGCTATCCCGCGTCTTCGCTGCGTGAACGCATCTTCGCCGCGCCGGATTGTTATGGCATCCTGATCTACACGGGTTCATCCGATGCGGAGGGCACGCTTGGCGGGCTTGTCGTCGCTGCGCGCGACATCCGGCGGCACATGCGTCGAGCCTTGGAGTCCGGCGCACTTTGTTCCAACGATCCCGTTTGCGCGAACCACGCTCCGGCCCGGCATGACCACCAGCACCTGCACGGCAGCGCCTGTCACGGCTGCTTGCTGACGGCGGAAACTTCGTGCGAGCAACGGAATGAATTTCTCGACCGTGCGTTGGTCGTGCCGACCGTCGAGGCCCTCGGAGCAGAATTCTTTGCACCCGTCGCCTGATGTTCGAGCCGCTCCAAAATCTTTCGCCAGCGAATCTGCGTTCGCTCGCCACGTCGTTGAGGGAAGGCCCGTTGTCGCTTGGCATAACCCGACAAGCGTTAACCCAAATTGTTGGCCCTCACGCCGGTGAGATTCTCGTTTGCTTTGACGCCTTGCGAGCACAGGGCATGACACCAAGCCACATTGCGATGCTCATCGAAGCCGTCGCAGCAACCCGCGAAAGTGTCACAACACCACAACAGCTTTTCGACCTGGTGATTTCAGGGCCGGAAGTTCCGGGTGTCCCAACCGCCGATACGGCCGCGACAGTTCGGACGCTCATTGAAAATGCGCAGAGTGAAATTCTGCTCGTTGGCTACGCCGTCCACAACGGCAAGCGACTGTTCAAACGATTGGCAGAACGCATGAACGAAGCGCCGACACTGCGCGTTACCTTTCATCTCGATATTCCGCGGAAGTTGACCGACACGTCACTCGCGAGCGAAATCGTGCGGCGCTTCGCTCATGAGTTTGTAGCCAAACATTGGCCCGGAGACAAACTGCCGGAGCTGTATTACGACCCGCGCGCACTCGCGGAGGATTCTCAGCAAAGAGCCAGCCTGCACGCCAAGTGTGTGATCGTGGATCGTCGCGTCGCGCTCATCACCTCCGCCAACTTTACCGAAGCTGCTCAGAAAAAGAACATCGAAGCAGGTGTCCTCATTCGCTATGAGCCTTTTGTCATGCGGCTGCACAATTATTTTGAAGGCTTGCGAAACTCTCGCCAACTAGCCGAGTGCTTGCTGCGGTCAACTACAACTCAATCGCCGTAGCAGTGGAGTTTTCTCTGACCAGGCTTTGAGCCTCATTAACGGCATCTTGTAACGACCCGCCCGTTTTCAAGTTGAGCATTTTCACAATGTCGCCCAAGTCGGCATACTTGATGAAGGATTTGCGTTGAGCGCTGATTTGAACCATCTCGGCACTGGTTTGATACGCGATGCCCCACTTCTCGGGCAATCCGCCGCTGCTTGAGTTTGCTTCCCGTGAAATCGGGACAATACGGAGATAGTCAAACCGCATTGCCCGCGCCATTTTGCGATTCAAGATGTGGTCCAATACGACGTTCTTTAGCGACTCGCCGGGGAATGCTTTGGCGTATGCCACTCGGTAGCCTTTGTAATCTACATGAACCCAAACCTGCTGAGGATGATGCAATATCGCCGACTCTTTCATGGCCCAGATCGGGAGACGCCGATTTAGCGGGGGCGCATCATACGGGTGAACCAGCAGAGCTTTGTTGGGCGAAGCTGGCGTCAAGACACGAGCTATTCTACCGATGTATTTTTGGATGGCTGCTTCGTTTCGGGCGGCAATAGGAATGTGGCAACAGACTGGCAGAGCATACACTCTCAGCGCCCGATCTCTCGCTTCCTCGTCAATGTCTCGGCGATTCATGGGTTTTCAAAGTTGAATGGCGAGATGCTCTGGCAAGCGAGTCTTCGGTGTAAGCCCTTCTCGGGCGTCGCTAATCCCGCTTACTTGGCGGCGGATTGCGTGGGATTTCGATCCCAAACACGTTTATGGGATGTTGTCGGCGCGCTTTGAAAGATTCTTTCTGGAGCTCTGCCATGAGTTTTTCAATGGATTCGAACTCCTTCGGCTCGCTGAAATATTCCCCTTTGAACCATAACACTACGAAAATGCCTTGGTCGGTGAGTCGCTGCCGCATGTATTCCGGCAACTGGTTCCGAATCCCCTGAACAATTCTCTTGTTGTGCGCCAACTTGAATTCGACACAAACCCGTTCCGGCTGACCATTCACGTTGCCAGAAAACAAGAAGTCAACCTCCCCCGTTCCGTGGACGCTCTCGCGCTCCACCGTAAGGTGTCTTGCATCCGCGGCGTCCAACATCAGTGCAAGCAGTGTAGGTTGAATGTCTGATTCGAATTTGGGACGCGCCATTCCCGACTTTGGAGCATCCCAAAACGGTTGGTAGAGATTCAACAGCTCCACTCTCTCCGCCAGGTGAAACAATACGCCTGTTACTCCCCCCATTAGTTCTCTGAGGCCGCGATATGGTGGGGCGTATCTTGCTTGGACTTGAGAGCGCGCCCAACGTCGGACCGCCGCAGGCGGATAAGTCTCTTGGGTTGTTGTGCGGTTTTCGGAAGAACCTGCGCCGGAAATGTAAACGAATAGTCCCGTCGGTTGCCAACCGCCTTGAATCTCAAGATAGTTATTTGCACTCAGTAATCGAGGCAGTTCTGCATGTGCGGAAACGCCATTGCGCGTCAACTTGAAGCCGTAATGTCCGCCTTCAAATACGATATGCCACGCATCGGCATTTATCTCGAAAAGCTTGGCCATCTCCGAAGAGCGAACAATGTGCTCTTTCATGCGAAATCCAAACGAATACACCGCTTGCGAAACTGCCAAAGAATCCATTTCTGGGATTACGCTATTAAATTCAACGGTGGCAACGGTAGGCGATTCATTGTTCATATCAGAAAAGGTGGTACCTCAATGTGGGTGAAATAGGGTTATGCGTTATTGAAAACCCGCCGCTGTCCAGTTTGCTCCGTGAAGTGCAGCCGGCGCTTGTGGCCCGAGTTCATGGAGAAACTGGCAAGCAACCGTGTTGCCGTGTTGCGCGTTGCCGCCTCGAAGCACCGCTCCAATTTGGTGGGACATAGCGCGGGGAATACTTGCGACGGAAGACACTACCAACACTTCCTTTGCTCGCGTGAGCGCGACGTAGAAGACGCGCCGTTGCTCCTGAAGGTGCGCAGCACGCTCGGCTGGCTGAAGGTCATTGTCCACAAAAGGAATCAGGCCGTGAATGCAGCCGACAATGATGGTGACTCGGCTGGTCAAGCCCTTCGATTTGTGAAGGCTCATTATCCGCACGAAATCACCTTCGGCAGGCATTTCTGGCTGAGTGATTTCTGTCCGAAGCAAATCGAGCAAGCCCTGAGCATCCTCAACGGCGTCAACCTTACCTGTGACCAATTCCCGAATCGGGTCAGACCACGCACTGCCAGCGGGGAAGAGGTCGCCAAACAGACTAGCGACGCTCAGTTGGTTAAGGCGGTTCACCTCGGCCTGCAACTCTTGGTATCGAGTGGTCAGTTGGTTCAAGCCAGCCAACGGAAGCAGTCCCGCCGCCACTTGAGCCAACACCTCGGCTGGCGAACCATCGTGTTCCTCGCAATAGTCACGCAATGTCACATACTGGCCTCGACGCCAAGTAGGGCTATCTATCCCGATCCAATATCGGAGTGCAACCCGGTCATCGGGATTACACAGGAGTTGCAGCTTCGTCATGGCTACTTGAGCCGCATCGGGTTCAAGCAGCTTGTCGTTGTAAAAGCTATGCGCGGTAATTCCGAATCCCGGAGCAGCCAAGCGGCTTTTAATTTCGTTGGCTATCAACCTGCGCGGGGAAAGCACAAGAATGTCCCTCGCTGTAAACCCACGCTGCGTTACCAAATGCTGGATGAATGCTGCAATGCCATCCGCCTCCGCATTCAATGTCGGCCACTGAACCACCCGAACCGTGGCAGGACCGGGCTGTGGTTGCAGCGGGACGAGCCGGTGGGCTGCCCCGGGTGGGTAATTGCCTCGAATCACGTTGTCTGACACCGTGACAATCAGTTCCCGGCAGCGGCGGCATTCGTCGAGTTCGTGGTCCTCGACGTTTGGGTGGCGATTACTGAAATCTTCAATGCCTTCTGGGTGAGCGTATCTGAAACGGTAGATGGACTGATCCACGTCCCCGACAATGGAAAGCTGCTTCCCGGCTGAGAGAACATCAATAAGTTCCTGCTCCGCGCGGTTCAAGTCTTGATACTCGTCCACCACGATGTGGTCGAAGAGCTGGAGAGCCGGACTTGCCGGATTGTCTCGAAGGTAACGCAACGCCTCCGGGACAAGCTCGCCAATCAGCATCCCGCGATGGAAACGCAGCCAAGCGGTGAGCAAGTGATGAAATTGAACGTCGAGTGCATCAATCGGCCAACCTGGCTGCTCATGTTGCAGACGCGCCCAATCTGCCTCGAACGCGCGTATTCGTTTGGTCATGTCCCGCTTTGCTCCAAAGTGACCCAGCGGTTGGAGGTCTGAGAGCAACGGCTCGACTTCGTATCCGTATATTCCCCGGTTGTTGAATGTAATCAAACCGCGCGGCACACGGCCAAGCAGGGCGAAGACATCGTTGCGGAGGAGGAGTTGGAAGCAATATGAATGAACTGTCCCAGCCACAATGTTTTCGCAGCCTGGCACACCCATGTCCTGAAGCTCTTTTTCGAGGTCACGCGCCGCTGTGCGCGTAAAGGTAACGGCAAGGATTCGTTCGGGGTCAACACCATCCACCTCAATCAGTCGGGCGATGCGGCGCTTCATGGCGAAGCTTTTCCCCGTTCCTGGTCCGGCCATGACCCGGATACGCGGGGATGTGGATTCCGCAATTTGCAGATGTGCTCCTGTAAGGTCAGTGTTCCAACTCATATTAATTCCAATCCCTTCGCCAGCTTGTGCCACGGGCCTTTCTTGCGCTCGCGGAGTCTGGCAACAAGACGCTCGCGAGTCACTGGATCGAGTTGTTTCAAATCCTCGGCGGTGCAGATGGCGAAGTCTGCGGGATAGCACGAGAGCGAGCGGGTGTCGTCCCATGCGATGTGCTCCAGCCTTTCCCGAATGGGCAAGCCGCGAAGCTCGACGAGCAATTTCTCCCGTGCCGATGCTCGGGCGTGCTGAATCTCTACTTGTTCGGCATTCAGTCGAGCGGCCACGGCATTCTGGATTTGCCGCCGGTGCTCGCCTTCTGGTTTCTGGTTCGCCACGTCTTCCGCCACGCGGCGTTGGCGTCCCCACTCATCGGCGCACCAGCGGTCGAGTGCTTCGCGGCATTCCGCCCACGAACCGGCTGTTCGTTTGATGCCCTCGAAGGCGTGCCGAATCTTCCGCATCGGGAATGGGATGTAGTCGTTGTCGCTGTGGTCCACAATCCACGCGGCCAGCTCCATCGCCCCGACGCGGTCGCTGTCTTCCATCGTGCGGTAGGCGCTCTTGATGGCGGAGGCCGAACCGCCCGACTTCGTCAACCGCGCCGCCTCAAGGTGAACTAACGCCCGGACCACGGCGCACGCATCGGCCCACGGAATGTCCCGCAGCCACTCAAAATCCTGGAACGGATGAATGCTGGCGACGTAGGCGTTCGCCTTCAGTGCGCCTAGAAGCTCGCCGATGCGCGCGTCGCCAGCCGCGCACTGGCCCAAAGCAATCAGCTTGTCCAAGGTCGGTTGGTCTGGGTGTTGGGTGCTCATGGCTCAGTCAAAACGGCGTGTCGTCTGTCGCCGGCGGCTTAAATCGCTGAACGATCTGTTGGATTCGCTCCGGCACACCAAACGAGTGAATCACTTGGTCGTTCTCTTTGGCCGCAGCTTCCATCCGGCTGAGTTGCCCAGCTGTAATGTGGCGCAGGCCGGTGATCTTTTTGGTGACCACCTTAGAAGCATCAAACGAAGACGCCTTTTCCAAACCGACAATCAGCGCCTCCTGCATTTTATCGGCGGTGGTCTTGTGCTTGAGCAATAAGTCCACAATGGACGATGCGAGCGATGCAGGATCTTCAAGGCTGCCCGGCAGTCCTTGCACCTTACCAATGAAGCCGTATGGGTCGAGACCAAGCCTGACTGGAATCACCAACGTCCCCTTGGCCAAAGCAATTCCCACTTCCTGGTCAGTCCACTTGCTTTGGTGAAAATCCGGCGTGAGTAGCGCCACAAGCGTGTGCATCGAGCGAAGCGCCAACTCGATTTCGTTTTGCCATTCGAGACTTGGTTCGATGTCTTCGTGGGCAACAAATGAAGACACACCATACTTGCGCAACTCCCGCTTTAGCTTGGAAACGGAGACCTTGTGTTTGGAGACATGGCTTAGGAACAGCCGCAACATCCCCGGACTCCACAAGCGTTCCACATCAACAGGCGCGACCTTGGGGGCGAGTGTCCTCGTCGGGTCTTCCAAGACTGGCCTGATCGCAACCTCTTGAAGCCATTGATTGCCTGCGGCGGGTAGCACCTTGGCGAATTTCCCTGAAATGAGCTTTTCCATTTTCGGCACGTCAGACTCAACATGCGCGAACACCTTCATGGGCAATTCTAGGAACAGCGTAAATAAATACTGACCGCCATCCCAATTGTCGTAGCCAGTTTCCTCAATTCTAGCTTTGGCGTTTTCGAGAACCTCGCAAGCGACGCGATTGTTTTGTGCTCGGAACAACTCCGCCAGCGTCGCGACCACCGTCTCGGCGCTCAAATGGTATTTCTTGGGGGCATCATCACTCATGCGGCCTCCGTTTCGAGTTCCACCTGCCCCGACAGCAGACGCGGCAGCAGCAGGTCGCGCGTCCGGCGGCGTCCCAAAGGCGTTTTCACGACCGTCTCCGTGGTGGCATCACTTTCCGTTGAAGCAAACCGTTGCATAATCTGTATATCACGCGCGCGTTGCGCAGAAGGGTATTTCAAAGTGTTCCATCGGCAAAGCAAAGAAGGAACGTGTCGGCGACACAGAATTCGTTGTATCGCTCCCGCGAAATGACGAGGATCAAGCCATGCCGCAATTCGAGCGTTACGTCAGCATTGATTATTCCGGGCCGAAAACGCCTACGGAAAGTCTGCCGGGCCTGCGGGTGTATGCGGCGGATTCCTGACGCTATCAACGCCGCGCTCTTCACCTACATCGCCGCCAACAGCCAACTTAACTCGGCTGGGCGGGAATGAGGCGGCGCATTCTTTCCGACATCTGCATCGCGTAAATCGGTCGGCCAATTGCTTCCACAAAAAGTCGGTAGTCGGCTTTGTATTCAATCAACAGCCTTACCATCTCATAATCATCGTTCGTGATGGCAAGCGCGAGCGCTGTGCCACCATCCTTAAAGCGATGATTCACGTTTGCGCCTGCGGCAAGCAGCGTGGCTGCAACATCGTGTAAACGACGCTCTACAGCATGAGTGAGTGCCGAATGGTCGTTGGCGTTAGGGGTATCGAGGTCAACGTGCAGTTCGTTGACGAGGCATTGGATGCACGCCAGTACTCCATTGCTGTTGAGTTCTTGCGCAAGGTGCTTACGCACAGCGTCGAAAATATCAGGACGCACTTTCGCAGCAAGTTGTCCAGGCATCTGTTCGGTTGAGGCGGCATAAGCTTCACTGTCGCTCATTCTGAAATGAACTAGACAACTCACCGCGTAGTAGAGCGGCGTCTGTCCCCATATTCGCTCCCTGCTCAAGTCAATCACATCGCCACGCCCATTTTTCCAGCGACTTATTTCGCGTAAAATCTGAACCTGACCTTCGGAAATCGCCTGTTCCAAACCGCTAATCCGCTTCTTATTCGTCACCCGAAGAATCGTTTCCCGGCGAATTGGGTTTTCACTGCGAAGCAGGATTTCAAGGACCAAGTCGTAGGCTTTGGCGGCAAAGGCTTTCGTTAGACAAGTATCTCCCGTGGAATTGATGAAGTTCAAGTCGCCTCCCTTGCGGACGATTTCATGGGCACGGCCGAGATGTCGGCGATCGTGTTGCCCGCGGTCAATCGCTTCCATCAGCGGACTTTGATCACGGCCAACGATGGTCGAAGAGCTTGGTATCGGCTGTTTTTGGCGGCGGTCAATCGGAGTTGTTTTCAGCTTCTTGACCAACTCCTGATCCGTGAACCCAAATGTCCCTCCAATGTAAGAATGGTTCAAACCGAGTTGAGGAAGTGCCGCCTTCAAACGGTCGCGCAGATCCTTGTTCAGATTGTCTGTGAACTGGGATTCGGCGAGTTCAATTTGTTGCTCCAGCTTCTCATGGTCAAAGTCCGTTCCACACCCAAGCAGATTCCACCAGGCCAGCACTTTTTTCATCCACGGTTTGATTGGTCCCTCGCCTGTTTCGTGCCGGTGCAGCAACGCTGCCAATCCCAGCGCTTCGCGTGCGATGCGAACCGCGTAATTTCCCGCCCGGTATCGCGATTCGTTGAAAGCCTGCTGATAAAGGCTGAAGGCACGTTGCAAAGATTCCTGCGCTGGCGGTGCGTGGCGCAGTGCCAAGCGTGCTTCGATAGCCATGAGCGGCCCAGCGAGAATTGCAGAAAAGGTCGAGTGTTCCGCGCGCAATTTCGCCAAATCGGTTTTCACCGCAGGCAAATCAGAGTCGGGAGTTTTGAGCGCGGTATCACGCCACAGATCTTCCAACCGACCACAAAAGTCGCCGAACTCTGCCGGCGGCTGCTGGGCGAGAAATCGCTGCTGGTATTCCTCATAGACACGAAACCTGGCGACCCGCAAATCAAGTGCGTCTAAACCGCCGTAGGGGAAGTTCGCCAAGAAGTGCATGTAACCACCCAAGCACTCCGAAAGCAGGCACTCGTAGTCAGCCAAACTCATGTCAGGCGTGCGCGCCAATTCCTCCGCCACGGTGCCGTCAAGGCTATGCAAACACCGCGCTTGACCGAGCAGCAACTTTCGACAGTCGGCCCAATCGCTTGGGGAAACTGCCGCCCGCAGTGTTTCCGCCAAGTGTTCGAGCAGCCCGGCGAAAGCGAAGTTCAACAACATGCCAAGTTTGTCGGGGAATTTCGGGAAGTCTCGGCCGAGAGCGTCACAGGATGGGCGGTCTTCGCCTGACTCCCATGCGGCAATGGTCTTAGAATCAACCGACGAGCCTGCTTCGGAGTCAAGCGCGGCGTAGTGTTTGTAGCAAGTGCGATGCAGCGGATGTGTGGGCGAATTCGTGGTTGCTCCAGTTTCTGGCCATGCCGTGGCGAGCAGTTCGTTCAATGGGGCATCAAGCATTGGGCCATTTGCTTCGGCCACTCGTCGCAGGAGTTTTTGCAATGCCCACACGAAATAGAGCGTGTGAGGTGCTTGCCACTTTGCATACCAAACCCGCGTGCAGTCGCGGTCAAGATACGTTGCATTCTCACGGGCTAGGGCTGTGTGTTCGTCCAAAACGCGATTCCACAATCCAGCGAGAACAAACTTCAACTTCTCGGCGTGTGGCAAATCGCCAAGCTGCTGGCCGATGAAGTCTTGGAGTTCGGTTCGACTGGGCACTCGGTCTTCTACCTCTGTGGCCCAATCCCGCAATCGGTCACTGGCGGTCTTGATTTCAGTGGAATCCCGACGCTTGGTTTTTGGGTCGTGAAATGTGTCCGCCCACGCCGTGAGATTGAGTGCTGTGACGAGGTAATGAAAAACTTCCCCGCACGTCGGGAAGGCCGTCGCGATTGTTTCCGCTGGTTTCGTTTTCATGGCTCGTAGGCGGCAAAGTTCAATTTGTTGTAACACTCATGGGTGAGGCAATCCCGGAATTCATAACCGGTATTGGTCAGCACAAAAATGGCACGCCACCGGCGGCCCAACGGGACGGAAACGACATGCGGAGCGGCCCAGAATCGTTTGCCGCGGAATTCTCCGGGCAGCCGGCGTTCGACTTCGATGGCTTGGCGAACTCTCGCGAGCCGGTTGGTTTGTGCGGACGGCAGGGCGGCAGTTTTCACTTCGCCACCTCCTTCCTGTTTAAGCCTGTGGCAAAGTCATAGTCGCCTTTTCGGGCGCGAAAACGGTCCAGAGAGAAGGTGATTTCCGTCCACGCGGCCTCAATGCCTACGCTGACGATTGGCTGGCTGTAACGATACGTTCCGAGCGAGTTGTCAAAGAAACAGCCGTTCGGGCCGACCATCGCATAAGTGCCGTAGATGTCAGACTGGGTTTCTGGCACGAGCACGACACCTTCGCCAGACAGGGCTGCGTGCCGAGCCACGAACTGGTGAAATGCTGTCTCGGTGATCGCCCAGCGCTCAAACTCTGCACCGTTCTCTTCGGCAATGCGCGTGGCTTGAAAGAACTTCCACCGAAGCGGGCGGGCAGCACTGATAAAGCCAGTGAAGTCCTCGTTCGCGTTGGCTTGGCTGACCACGGTGTTGATCTTCACGCGGATGCCGAGCGCCTGTGCCAAGCGAATTCTGGCAAGGTAATCATCGGCATTGAGCGGAATGCCTCGGGTGGCCCGCCCAATGAGGCAGTTCGTATCGGGATTGAGTGAGTCAATGCTGATGGTCAGCCAGTCTAGGATTGGGCCGAGTTCCAGGATTCTGGCCTCGTTCAGCAAAGATCCATTCGTGACAAGTGCCGTGATAAGCCCCGCGTTTCGTGCTTGGGCGATGTCTTCGATTGCAGTGTCAGAGAGCAACGGTTCGCCGCCCGCAAAAGTGACTTTTCGTGGCGATGCTCCTGGAGGGCTTGACGCAGCGCGGATCTGGCGAATGATCTCATGCAGTTCAGCCTGCGGAATGTGCGAACGTTTCGCTGAGGCAAAGCCGGCGTAACAAAACCCGCACTTGTAATTGCAGGGAATAAGGCTGTGCAGGTTGATTGTTGGCGGAATGGTTGTTGTTTTCATCACCGCCATTCCAGCGGACCTGCCATGCACTGTCGAAAGGGCTAGATTCGGAAGTTCTAAATTCTTTCGTAGCAAGATAAACAGCAATGGTTTGCGTTCGAACAACCTTGAGTCCTGGGGTGCAAATTAGCATCCGAACCTCCACTCATTCCCGACCGAGCTGTCACCGATAGTGTTGAATGAACGATGCGCTCGCCAGTGGAATCGCTCGCCAACCGGTCGGCGGAGCGGGGGGCGTGTTTTTTTTGCGAAACGCACGAGTCGAGGCCGTGAGCCATACTCAAGCCGACAAATTGAACTTCGTTACATGCACGCACTGACCCATCACTGCGGCACGAATCGGATTCGGGTGGCGACTCGGAAAAGTAGCGAAACCAGAAAAGCAATGGCCGGGTCCGGCGCGAGCCGAATACCAGAGGTCAAAGCCGTCACCCGGGAAAAGTGCGGCCACCTAAAGAACCACGACGGCGGGGGCAAACTTCGCCACCACAAAGAAAGGTCACGAGCGCGTGTCCGACCTGGGGAAAACTGGCCTCCCCATAAGAAAGCCCGGTGCGCATTGACCCAGTGAAGCGGGCGCGAATACCCGCACTCAAAAGCAGGTCCACCAGATCGTTTGAGTAACACCGGTGAAAAGTAGCCGGGTAATAAAGAAGGAATGACCGGGGCGATCACGATGAACTGCTCCAAGCGCCCTGCAATGGGTTGGCTCGCGGGAAAATAAATTACAAAAGGGGCGCCGGTCGCCCGCACAATTCCGCACAGATTCCGGCCTCCGCACAATCCCGCACAGACTGCTGTCGCCCGCACAACTCCGCACAGGTATTTCTTCCTGTCGTTGCCACTAGATGCACGAAATACCTTGTAAACACGGGATTACTGGCGTATTCGTAGAGGCATGAACGACACACTAGAGGCAACCACAGGCAACGCGGAGAATCCCGAAAACGGCCTTAAAATTGTTTCGGGTACAAGAGGTCGTGAGTTCGAATCTCACCGCCCCGACCATCTTTCCAAAATGCCAACTCGCAAGCTTGCTTTCCGTCGGCATGAACACGCGGCGGATTTATACTTTGCCGGGAAACCAGCGTTCCGCCGCGGCGCGTTCCAACGCTGCGACGGTTTCCAGCCCCTCGGATTGGCGTAATGCCCGGGTGCAATAACCCAAATAGGCCAGCGCCAGCGCCCGTTCATGGCCGGTCATACCGGTGTGCTGCGCGTAACCGGCAAACGCTTCGCTGGTCAACAATCTTTCGAGGCGCGCGAGCAAGCCTGTCACGGATTCGCGCCGCACCAGCACTGCGGGTTGGATGACGAAATGAAACCAATCCCAACCCGGCACGCCCGCCGGTTCACCTCTTTCCCAGTCGAGCAGGGTCCAACGGCCGTGGCAGACTTTCACATTCCACGGTGCGCAGTCGCCGTGCGTGAGGGCGGCATGCATCCGAATTTCGGCCAGGGTTTGCACCGGGTTGGGCAGTGGCTTTTGTTCGCTCGCCGCCGCCAGCCGTTGCCACGCGCCGAGACTTTTCAACGGCACCAACTCCCCGACCGCGACCCACGAGGTCAGCAGTTCGGCCAGGGGTTTCGTGTCGTCCAAACCGGGGGCATGTCCGGGCAGAAAATCCATCGCGAACGCCTGGGCGCGTGCGGAATAAAGCGTTCCGCGCAATTTGGGCAGGCCGTGCGCTTGCCGCGGGGCTGTTCGCAGGAAGTTTTCCTCGTGTGTGAGCAATCGCCGCGCGGCATCGGTGTTTCCGACTTTCGCGACCGCAGAGGGTTCCCCACCCGCGTCAAACAGCAGGAAAATGAATCGCCGGCCCTCGGCGCGGGGATTGCCGGCGAGCACGGCGAATCGAGTGGAAAGTTCCGGTGGCAGCTTCGCCATTTCCGCCAGGAAGCGCACCAGCGGGTCGTCGTCCGCCAATCCAATTGAAGCTCGTTCCAGTCTTGGCCTTATTCCGAGCTGGAGCGCGACATTGAAGAGCGACTTGGCCGTGCGTGCCTTCAGGGTCTGGGCCGGATAAAGCGCAAGCGCTCTGGCCGCCAGCCGGGGCTCGTTGGGGAGCAGCAAAAACGGCTGACCGTTGCGGCGCACAACGTTCAACTCAATCTTCGTGCGCGCCGTCGTTGGCGCCGGCGCAAACAATTCCCGCCAATCACCTGCAATTGCGGACGTCATGGGACGGTCTTCAAGATTTGGGCCAGTGTATCGCGCGCGAGCTCCTCCGCGGGCCGGCTGGCATCGGCGCTAATCACGGCTGCATCGCCGAAGGTCAGGGCATCCAATGCCGCTGCCTGCCGGCCGATTTCGGCCGCGGACAACTCCTGCTTGCGTCGCAGCAGCACCTCGGTCGGGGCGCGGAGTCGGATGAGGGCGTCCGGTTGCGGGAAGAGTTTCCCCGCAAACGCCAGCAGCCATTTGGGGCCGGAGTATTTCACCGAAGCCGGGTCGAGGTGATAATTGTAGAAATAGCGGTCCACCAGGACCAGATACCCGCGCCGGAGTTTCGGTCGGAGCCAAAGCCAGAACGCCAGCCGGGTGCGCAGCAAATTTTTCACGAGCCGCGCGGCGGAAAGGATCGCGGCAACCACTCCGCCAGCGCTCTTCGTGTGACGCGGCTGGTTGCCGGATTCCGGCAGGGGAAACTCAAAGGATTCTTTCAACGATGGCAACCAGTGAAAATACCGCATCCCGGCAAAAATCTTATCGCGGGTAGCCAGCAAGGCGAGATTGCGCGCCAGCGTCGTTTTGCCCGAACCATCGAGTCCCGCCAGCACGATGAAGGCGCCCTTCCGCGACGCGGCCCGCTGGGTGAATTGATCGGCCAGCCCGGAGCAAACAAAGTTCGCCAGGCCGCTGGCAAAGTCCGGCGAGAAGCCCATGCTCCCGCTGTTCACGTGAACGAAATGCGACGCGCCATCCGCTTCGCGCAATGCGGCAAAACTGCGCGCCGGTTCGCGCCACGGTTGCCGGAGGATGGGTGCCGGACGGTTTTGCGCCGGCCAGGATTCAATCGCGAGTCCGCCTTTGAACAACGCCTTGCGAATGGCGGAATCGTGCGCCCGCTCGATGCAACCGAACCCCTTCTTGAGCGGAAAGAGAATGGCCAGTTGGTCTCGCAGCTCGTTCAAGTCCGTCTCGCTGGCGCCAATGGACCGCAGCACGATGCCGGGCGGTGACTGGAGCCGGTTGGACAGTCGCGCCAGGTCATCGAGAACGTAGGAGAAGGAGCGAATCGCCCGGGCTGGTTGGAGAAAAGTGCGCCGGCGGACGGCGCTGGCCAGGCGTGCGATCAATGTGGGCTCGGTCAACTGGTTCAGCAGGTTCTCGCGCACGCCGAACGTCGTTCCGAAAATGTCGGTCAGCGAATTCGGGTCCGTGATTTCCGGCTTCAATTCCTGCAATCGCTCCGCATACCGTTCACTGAGTTTCCCCTGCCACAACGCCTGGGTCAGAACGATGACACATTCGTGGCGCGGATCAGGAACGTCGAACGTTGAAACTCGCCGACGTTGTTGCAGGATTTCCGCGGCGGTCAGCAGGTGATGCCGTTGCCAGCGCTTTTCCGTGTCCACGTCGATCCGCACGAAGCCGTTTGCGCCGTCCCAAAACACGAGCGAATGGTTCACGAACCTGGTTCTCTGCACCAACCGTTGACCGACGGCGCTGGCGGCAGATTCGCAGCAGGTGATGAGATCCAACACACGCTCCGGCAGGGTCAACAAATCCACGTCCGACGAGGTGTCGTCGAAGAGGTGGGCGTAATTGCGCTGGACGCAACAGGGGATTTGCCGTTCATCGAGGCGGCGGAACAATTCCTCGAGCAATGCGCGGCGGGTGCTCATCGCGCGGACAGCAATTGTGCGTAGGTGCGTTCGAGCAGTTCGCGTTTCACGTCCCAGGTGAAGAGACGGCGCGTGCGTTCGGCGGCGTTTCGCCCGAGGCGGGCGCGCAACGCGGGGTCTTTTTGCAGCCGGCTCAAGGCATCGGCAAAGGCATGGACGGTTTCCTGCGGTGTTGTCACGGGAACTTTGATGCCAGAATCGGCGTCCAGCATTTCGGATGGTCCGGCCCAATCCAGACAAATCACCGGCAGCCCTTTGGACATGGCTTCCAACAGCGCCGAGCCGCCGCTGTCGCGCAACGCGGGGAAGACCAGCACATTGGCGTTTTCGTAATGCGGCGCCAGTTGTGCGTGCGGCAATTGTCCGAGAAATTTTACGTGGGATGCCACGCCGTAGGCTCGTGCCTCCTTGTGCCAGAGATCCAGGCCCAGCCCGGTGCCGATGATGGAGAATTCCCAATTTTGCATTTTCGACCGGGCCAGCGCAGCGAAAGCCAGTCCCATGGCGCGGGTGGGCAGACAATTTCCCACGTAGAGCAATCGGAAAATTTCATCGGTGCGATTTGGAAACTGGGCGGCCGTGCGTTCATCCTCCAGGCGCATGGCGTTGGGTGGTACCACAATGCATTTTGCCGCCACTTTGGGGCCGAGAAACCGCATGGTCGTGTGGTTGGACACAAAGATGACGTTCACCCGTTCCAAGGAGCGCTGCACCGGCGGCCAGGCGAACCAAAGCCAGTTGAAAACGCGTCGGATGGACTCGGGCAGGTAAAGCGGTCCGATGAAATTGTAAAAGCCAAACGGAATGTATTCGCCACCGGCCACCGGGCCCCACACGGAAGGAATTCCCATCCGGGTCGCGAGAAACGGAACGCGAAAGGTGTGGAAAGTCGTTTGATGAACGATGGCGAACTGTTCCTGCCGGTGCCAGGCCTCGGCCAGCCGCACGGCCTGGTAAGCCCAGATCATTTTGCGCGCCCAGGCGCCGAACCGGCCGAAACAATCCGTCAGGAGACGCAAAAATTTTGGCACCGCGATGAAACGGGCGTGGATGCCATGCCGCTGCGCGTGCCGCTCCACAGCGTCACGCGCGTTGCTGCTGGTGAGGAGGTAAACCCGGTGCTTTTTGGCCGCTTGTTCGGCCCAGCCCCAGCCCAGCCAATGCTCGCCCGTCCCCTCGGGGTTGCAGGCATAGGCGATCATCAGCACCTTGGGTGCTTCAGCCGTGGTCATACGATCTGGTTGGCGATCATCTCTGCCACTGACGGTGTAAATCTCGGCAATGCTTCCGACTTCGCGTGGTAATTCTTAAGGAACAGCCGGGCGAAGTCGAGCGATTCGGCGATGACATGGTGCATGTCGAGGTAACGATACGTGGCCAGCCGGCCAAGGAAGGACACGGCCCGGGTTTCCCCGGCCAGCGCGTAGTATTCCTTCAGCAACACCTTGTCCGCCGGTCGTCGCACCGGGTAATACGGTATGTCTTGTTCGCCGGTCGCGTGGCTGAACTCCGAAAAAGCGACCGTGCGGTCGTGTTTCTCCCACTTGGTGTAATGCTTGAACTCGTGAATGCGCGTGTGCGGGACGTGCAGGTCTGTGTAATTGACCACCGACGTGCCTTGAAGATCGCCCTCGGCTTCGTGGCGCTCAAATGTGACGGTGCGGTAACTCAGGCGGCCATGCTGGAAGTTGAAGAACGCGTCAATCGGTCCGGTAAAGAAGACGTGCTCGAACTCGCCGCCCCGGGCGGGGGCGAATTTCTCCGCCAGCCGCAATTCGATTTGCGGATGGTCCAGGATGCGGCGCACCAGTTCCGTGTAACCGGATTCCGGAATGCCCTGCAAGGAGCTGTTGTAGTAGCAATCGTTGCAGTCGAAGCGCACCGGCAGCCGCTTCAGGACGGACGCGGGGATCTCGGTCGGTTCGCAGCCCCAATGCTTCTTGGTATAACCGTAAAAGAAATTGTCGTAGAGTTCGCGCCCGACAAAACGCAGTGCCTGTTCTTCAAAATTCTGCGGCTCACCGATGGATTTGTCGCCGAGGGATTCGATGAACGCCCGGGCCTGCGCCGGGGAAAACGCCTTGCCGAAAAACTGGTTGATCGTCAGCAGATTGAGGGGCAGCCAGAACATGCCGCGCGGCGTCTGCGCCAGTACCCGATGCACGTAAGGGCGGAAGGGCATGAAGGAATTGACGTAGTCCCATACGTCCTGGCGGTCGGTGTGAAAGATGTGCGAGCCGTAGCGATGGACCATGACGCCCGTGGCTTCATCGCGCTCCGTGTGGCAGTTGCCGGCCACGTGCGGGCGTTCGTCGAACACCAGCACGCGGCGATCCGTGTGCAACGCCAGTTCCCGGGCGACGACCGCACCGGCAAAACCCGCGCCGGCTACAGCGAAATGTTTGGATGCCATGAGTCCGCAAGCATACGGGTGGTTGCGGGTGGGATTCAACCCAGTTTCACCGTGGGCGAGAATTGTGGAAAGTGATTCGGACGGTTGGCTCTCGCCATATTGCCCAAGCCGAGGGAGGTGACCGAAGGATGCAAACGCACGCTATGGCACTCGAAACCGAAAAGACGTGGTGGTGCGGAGCGCACGAGTTTGGCGCCGAGCGGATCACTCAAGAGCGCTTGCGTCCTAGAACGTGGATGTCAGAGCAAAGTGTGGGAAACAACCGCAAGCCGCGGTCGGCCAGCATCACCAGTGAATTGAGCAGGCCAGCGGGGACGAAACCCAGCGTGGTGCTGTAGCGGCCAAGGAAATTGCGGCCGTAGGCCCCGAGCACCTCGAAGTCATTCCACTCCATGATCTGTTTGAGATCGGCGATGATCGGTTCGCGGACGTGTCCGCGGAAAACCGGATCCCCATCATGATACCACCATTCAAGTCGGTCCCAGATGTTCTTCCCGATCAGGGCGAACAGCCGTTTCCGCAGATTCGCCGCGTTGGGCGTGACGAGCAGCAAGGAGCCGCGTGGCCGCAGCACGCGCGCAATCTCGCGAAACAACCGCTTGGGTGAGTGATGCCAGTGTTCAAGACTGTTAATGCTGGTGACCACGTCAACACTCGCCGAATCGAGCGGCAGCGGCTGACTGAGTAGATCGCACTGGATCACCCGCATTCCCAAGTTGTTCTTCCAGCCATCAATCAGCCGGTGCGTCGCCTCCAAAGCATGGCTGTCCACGCCGCCGCCGCCGGCGAAATCATCCGCGACGGTCACCTCCATGCCCAATGCCCGCGCCACCGGACCGAAGGCTGCCGTGCCACAGCCCAAATCCAGCAAGTGCCTGCCGGGTGAGAGCAAACCAGCCTCATGGAGCAATTGCAGATAGAACATCAACCGGGCATCCAAACGGCCGGTTTCTTTGGACCAGCCATAAACTTCCGCGACCTTTTCGCGAAAAGCGCGATGACAAGCTTCGGGATCAAATCGTGTTTGTGTCATGGTTCGTGAATCGGATTTTAGAAGTGGATCAATTCAGCGGCGGCTTTGCCCTCTAACAGGGCGTCTTCCATGCCGCCGTAATTCCAGCCGCCCCACCGACCGCCGCTTTGAATACCATTTTGGCCAAGGTAATCCAGAACCGTTTTCCGGCAGGACTCGTAGTCGGCGTCAAAAATCACGTAGGCGTGTGGGATACGACACAGTTCCATGAACAGGATTTCGTCCGCGCTGGATAAAACCCGGGCGCGTCGGAGGTCGGCGAGGACGTGCGCCTTCAATTCATCGGGCCGTTGCAACAGTTCCATCGCCGCGCCGCCTGACATTTCGACGTAATAACTCCGGCAGCCGCTCGGCGCCGCCCCGGAATGGACGGCGGAATAGGAGCCCACTCGGTAAAAAACATATTCGGGTTCGGGAAAGTAAATCCAATGATGCTGGCTGCCGATGTCGCCCGGCCCACGCACACCGATGTCGAAATAGTGAACCGTGGTGGCGCGCAGTTTCGCCGCGGTTTCCCGGATGTCGGCGGGTGCGTCGGTCACGACTTCCAGGAAGTTTTTCAGCGGCATGGTGTTCACCAGGTGTTGGTAGCGGATTTCTTCGCCGGTCGCGAGAGTGGCGGTCCTCCGGCCTGCATCCACCCGTTGGACGGTTGTTTCATATTGCGGGGGATGCAGGAGCGCTTTCGCCAATGCGCGGGGCAGCGCGCTGATACCGCCGGCGCGCGGATAAACGAACCGCGCGTTGTAGCCGAGTGATTCGCGCGAGAAACCCATGGCCCCTTTCACTACGTCTTCGAGCGACGGCCGGGGAATGAAGCGGTCAGCGTAGGTGGCGGAGATTTCTTCGAGCTTCACGGCCATCAACTTTTCATTGTACGGCACCATGAAATGTTTGCAGATGCCCTCGCCGAAGAGGCGTTCGACGCTCTCCCGGAAGTTGCGCGGCGGGGCGCCGGGTGTGTTCAGTCCAAAGTCTTCGGGGTGGCGGGCCTTGAGCAAACCGAGCAGACACTCCAGCACCACCTCCCGGGGCAGGCCGTAGGTGTTTGCCTGAAAAGGGTACGGGGTAAACACGCCGCGCAGATGAACCACCGCTTTGCGTTCATGTTCGGCAAGCTGGCCCGGCAGAATTTTGCTGACCAGTTCTTTCATTGCCGGAGTGCGCAGGTGCAGCCAGTGGCCAGTGCCGTCGCACAAAAAACCGCCGTGCCGCACCCGCGTGCGTACCATGCCGCCCGGTTCGTTTTCTTTTTCCACCAACAGGTAACCGTCCTTGAGGTGATAGGCGCACGAAAGGCCGGTCAGCCCCGCGCCCAAGATCAGGGTGGAACAGGTTTGCATGGCTTTAATCGGACGGGGTCGCCCGGAAGACCAGGGCCCGCATCCGTTCATAGGCGCAGGTTGGCACGAGTGCCTTCACGGCCTGCTTGCCCAGATAGACGAGGCGTGGCTGGCGGCCGGCCAGGATTTTCTGGAACTGGTGGTCGGTGGTGTGGCGATTAAGCGGCACGGTGGCCAGCGCGGTCAGATCGGGTTTCCGGTTGAATCCCCAGCGCATCGTGCGGATGACGCGCAGGCCAGCTGCGAGCGCGGCAGTTCGAACGGTTGAATTGATGTAGCCTCCCGGCGGCGCAAAAATCCACGGCTCACCCCCGGTTTCTTCGCGAAGGATTTTCCGGGCGGTGTCGAGCTGCTGCCGGACCTCGCTCGCGTTCATCGTGTCCATGCGCACGTGGTCGTGGCTGTGGCAGCCGATGGTTTGTCCGGCGTCAACGAGGGCGCGCAGTTGCTTGCGCGTGAGACGTCCAGGCTGGTCCAACTTGGCGGTCGGGACAAAAAACACGGCGCGCAAATCCAGTTGTTGGAGCACCGGCAACACGGTCTCGTGATGATCCTGAGTGGCGTCATCAAAACTTAAATAACATCGGGGCGTCGCCGGATCGGCGGTGGCGCAGAGGGTGCGCGGGTTCATGGGGGCCAGACCCGCTGCGATCAATTCGCGCATGTGTCGGGCGAACGTGCTGCGGGCGACCGTGTAAAAGTCCCGTTCAGAATCGGGGGTCGCATCGGTGCAAACCCGATGGTAAGTGAGGAAAAGGATCACGGTTTCTCGGCAACGAGAAAAACGCCCAAGGTTGCCAGTTCCTGTTCCGAGTAGCGGTTGAAGGAAGGATGCACCTGCGTGCGCCGCAATTCCGCGAGATCCGCATCCGTCGGCGCGGTCAGTTTGAATTCGCGCAACTTGAAACCCGCCTGCAGGATGGCCTGATGATAATCCGGACCCTTGAGGCGGTTGAAACTCATCAAGGAGGAATTGATCCAGCGATCCCAAGTGCCGGGCGAATACGCCAGATGTTCATAGTGACCGTGGCGCAAGCTGGGATCACGAAACTGACCGACGAAATGAATGGTGGCGTGAAACAGCCCGCCCGGTTTGAGACAATGGTGCATGTCTTGCAAAACTCCCGGCAAAGCGTCCGGCGGAATGTGTTGCATCACCTGCGTGCAGATCACCACGTCGTACTGACCTGGCCGGTCACGCAAGGTGCTGCCGTACGGCGCGCAGTATTCCATCCCGAGCGGTGACAGCGCGGCGCCGGCCTCGCAATCGGCGACCGGTTTCGTTTCGGGCAGTCGCTTGAGCCACGGTCGCCCAGGCCAGTCCGGCTCGGTCGCAATTTCCCGAAAAACGCGGATCGCGTCCTGCACCTTGGCGGCGTCCATGTTCGGCGTGATGTCCGTGAGCGTCTGCCGGTTGGTCCCGAGGGCATACCACAGCAACGGGATGGTCGGATGCCAGCCCGATCCGTAGTCGAGCAAGCGGCCGTTGCTCAATTGCGCGGAGCATTTTTGTGCTTCCAGCCATTGCCAGAAATCCAGGCCCACGCCCATTTTGTGCTGCAGCCGTGAACGCGAGGCCACCGTGCTGTGCGTGATGTGCTCCTGAAGGAACTTGTAAAGGCCGGCGCCGCCCGGCAACGCCGACAATAGCCTGAATTCAGCGCTTTTGAGACGCCAGCCCATGATACAGTGTAGGTTAAATCACAAAACCGGTCGCCACGCGGCGGAGACTGTCATTTACTCGCGCGCAGCCTAGTAAACGCCGGTTCGCAAACAAGAAAAAAGCGGACAGCGGACTGGCGAAAGCAACGGGTCAAAAGGACCGCGCGATCCGGTAGTAAAAGGTCGTCACCAGCAGCAGGGTTATGCTGGCCACCACACCCGGGAGAATGCCGCCGGTGATTTGGTCGAAGGGCGGGTGCAAGGGCTTGTTGAACCAGGCCGTGACCGTGAATCGCGCACAGAAAGTAATCAGACAAAGCAAGGCGGTGTTGCTGATGGCCACCAGCCAGAAGTTCTGGCTTTCCCGCTCCAGAGGATCCATCTGTCCAATCAAGCCAAGCAGCCCCAGCGATACCGCATAAAGGTAGGCCGGCAGCAAAACCACGATGAATACCACCGACCACAACCATCCGAACCCCAGCCGGTGGTCCGTTTGCCAACCCACCACCGGCAGCGCCCCGGCCTTGAACGAGGAGTAAACGACCGTCCCGCCCCACACCAGAAGTACCAGGGCGAAACACGCTGGAATCAAGAGGGGATACGAATGCTGGCCGTGGCGGGTTTGGTGCTTGATTCCGGCCAACACGCCCGCTTCCAACAAGACCAGGATCATGGTGGCTGCGAGTCCGGACGCCATGCCACCGTTAAAACTCTCGAAAGGTGCATGCATGGGCGAGGGAAACCAGGCCGTCACCGCGACCCGGGCGCAGAAGGTGAGGACGCCCAGCAGCACCGAAATCCCGACGGCCGCCAACCAGTACCGTTTTGGGGGTTCGCTGGTCCGGCCAAGGCGTTTGAGCGATTGCCAACCGGTTCCGATCGCATAGAGATACGCGGGCAACAGCACAATCATGAAAACGATCAGCCATGACAGGCCGAACAGGTTTTTTTGTTCGGTATGCCAACCCGCAATTGGAAGGCTGCCGTAGGCAAACGACGTGTACATGACCTTCAAACCCCAGAACAACATAACCGTGCCGACGAGGGCTGGTAACAACGGAGCGAGGTCCCTTTTCTGTTTTGCGCCGTTGCTTTGGTCCATAAAGAACGATGTGATTTTATTTCCGGGCGGGACATTATCCAAACCTGCTTAACCCGCAAGCGCAACCTGCGGCCGCCGGAGAGTTTCACGTTTTCTTGGTGGTGTCGGCCGGCTAAATGGGGCTGGAATCCAGGAACGCGGCCACAAATGGAGACGCGGGCCGAGCCTTCAACTCTTCCGGTGTGCCGATCTGCTCTATGACACCGCGATTCATCACCGCGACGCGTTGGCCAAGGGCCAGGGCCTCGGTCTGATCGTGCGTCACATGCAGGATGGTCAGCGCCAGTTCCCGGTGAAGACGCAGGAGTTCACGGCGCAGTTCGCGTCGCAATGGCAGGTCGAGATTGGAAAGCGGCTCGTCCAGGAGCAGAATCTGCGGTTGCCGCACCAGCGCCCGGCCTAAGGCCACGCGCTGGCGTTCCCCGCCGGACAATTCCGCCGGCTTTCGATTGAGACACTCGCCCAATCCAAGCAACTCGGCCATCTCGCCGACTCGGCGCACCGTATCTTGCCTGGGCGTGCCCCGAAGCTTCAAGCCAAAGGCCATATTCCCGGCGGCCGTGAGATGCGGAAACAAGGCGTGGTGTTGAAAGACCAACGCCACGTTGCGGTCTTTCGGCGCGATGTGGGTTGCCATTTGGCCGTTCAGAAAAATAGCGCCCTGCGTCAGCGATTCCAATCCGGCGATCAACCTCAGCGTGGTCGTCTTGCCGCAGCCCGACGGTCCAACCAGCACGAGGATTTCACCAGTCTCGATCATGAGACTGGCATCGTCCACCGCGCGGATCATTCCTCCGTCCGGTCCGCGGAAAATCTTGGTGGCATGTTCGAGGGCGACGTGCGCCATTGCCTGAATACTTTCTTCTGACTTTAATGAAGTCGAGGTTGAATGAGCGAGATGGTGGACTCTTGCATTGTTTGTAGGTTGAGGAGCTTTGGTAAAAACGCCACGAGGGATGATTGTTTGTGTGACCTTCACGCGAACGGCGTGAAAAACGCGCACTTTTTTGCGGCGATGGGATCTCATACTCATTTTTCCGCCCAAAATGCACATGGCATTCGCAGTGCTTTTACCCGGTCAACTGGAATAGTGGGTGCACGGGAAGAGAACTTACCGGACTCTTGGTGCAAAGCGGTGTGGTCATGTACGGTTTGCGGTTAGCAGCGATACAAAGAAACTCCATATGAAACGGAATCCTCTGTCACTACCCTATCGGCGAATCGCCTTCCAAGCGTTGTTGCTTGGCGTCGGCATGCTTATCGGTGCTTCGGCGGGAGCCCAGAATCTGCTGAAGAATGGGAACTTCGATGATGCGCCGCTGGGCCCGACGAATTGGATGGTCCTCTATCTAGTCGGTGGGCCGGAAAGCTGGGAAATCAAAGGTCGGGCTACTCCCAGCGGGCCGCACCATTCCTCATTTTACGACGGCATGTTCCGCCCCATTGACCAAAAGTTGGCCCATGTCTGCTTCGCCCAAACTGTAACGAACCTCACGGCGGGTTACTCCTACGCGGTGAGCGGATTGATGCGGGAGGATTGGTGGAAGGGCATCGGCGACGCCAAGCGGGGGAAATACCAGGTTTACATTGAAGCCATCGGGGGTCAGGGCGACCCGACTCCGGATGGGCGGGCCAGTGTAAAGTGTGTAGCGACCGATCAAAGTAATCTGGACGCGCCATATACTTTTCCGAACACCGACTGGCTCACGTTTACAAATCGGCAGACGCCGGACGCCAACAGGAAGATTGAGATTCGGTTGCATTATGACATGACGAGTTCGGATGGCACGGTGGAGTGGGACAAATGCTGGCTGATGGCCGGCTACTTCGATGCGATTTCTTTGACTCAGTGATTTCCAGACACAGTCTCTTGCGTACTGCTAAAAATGACTCCCATGAAAAATAAATCGTTGCTCTCATCCCGCAATTTATTCACGCCCGGCGGCTGGTTGTTGGGTCTGACCATGCTGGTTTGCACTTCGGCGTTCGCTCAGAACTTGCTCATAAACGGTAACTTCGAGTCGTCCTTCCCGGTTTCCGACCCGACTACGGGTTGGGCGATAGTGTTCTACCGGAACTCAGGCGCGGCAGATTTCGCCATCGCTGGCCAGTCCACCGAAGCCAGCGCTGGCAGCGGCGGTCGCGGCGCCCACTTGCGCGCCAACCACCCCGGCCACGCCGCGGCCTACTTCAAGCAAGTGGTAACGAACCTCACCGACGGTGCCCGGTACACGATCAACGGGGTGAAAATGAAAAGCGGGGACGCGAACCACGATAGCAAACAGAGAGTGTTCATGGCCGTTATCAATGGCGGCACATCGAATTTACTGTTCGGAAACTCCACGACCGTCGGCCCCTATTCGATGGTGGTGACAGCAGGCCCGAGCCGGCAAATCGAGATCCAATTGCATTATGAGAAGGACATCTTCGGCACAGCCGGTGGGGCTGATACGGCAGATGATTTCAAGAGTTCGGAGTGTTGGGCGCACTTCGACGAGTTCTCATTAACATTGACCCCGTGAAGCACGAAGGATCCAGCGGATACAATCCCGAAGCAAAAGATCTATGAAATCCAAATCACTGTTCTCAACTCTTTGGCAGGTCACCGCCCAACGGTGGCTGTTGGGCATCGCTTTGCTCGCTTGGATTCCAGTTGGCGCTCAGAATTTTGTGCGCAACCCGGACTTCGAGGAGGAAATTGGCCCCGACAACTGGACGGTCGAATATGCGGCCGTGGACTACATGCCCGGAGGAATCGCCAAGGCCAACTGCCCGACCAACTGTGGGCCGAACGATTTTCTGGTCAAAGGCAGGACCTGTATCGCTCACCGGAATGCGGGTGTTCCGGTGTCAGGCACGTGGGATGGTGGTGTAGGCGGCTCCACGGATTATTGGTACAAGTATGGGGCCATGTTCGTACCGAACCATACCTGGGGGATGCACGGATACTTCCGGCAGGTGGTCACCAACCTCACGCCGGGAGCCAGTTACTCCATTAGCGCTTGGATGGGGCACGTTGGCCGGACGGACAAAACGGATGTTTACCTGGAGGCCATCGGCGGGCTGGGTTCCAGGCGAACCGAAAATGTCACCGCACTTGTTTTCGGCTCTGGTAATTACGTGAACTGGCGTAGTTATGGAGTGACCAACACGGCCAACAATTACGGGGAAATCGAAGTCCGCCTGCATATGAACAAGGCTTTTACGATAAACAGTTGGGGTTATAGGGAAATTGGTGTGATTTTCGACCATGTGGCGGTGGTGCCTGCGGGACAAACGGAATACATGCCCCCTTATAAAATCGTCTCCCTCGCGCGAACCAATCAGGATGTCTCGTTGACTTGGGAAACGGTCATGAACAATCGCTACCGTCCCCAATACGCCACCAACATCTCCGAACCGATGTCGTGGTACTCGGTCGAACGGGGTCCCCGGTTGGATACCAATTTCTTTGCGACCGGGACATCGTTCACGTTCAAAACGAACCTCTTGTCAATGTTCGCGTCCGATCCGTCGTTCGACACGAATGGTCCGCTGTATTTCCGAGTTCAGTCCACCAGCTTTAAAGCTCCGTAATGGATTGGGGATTTGAGTGACCAGAGGTGTTGGTCCTCCGAATCGGGAACATGGTCGGGTGGAAATACCCCGGTTGGGAGAGGTGGATCATCCGGATCGTATGGGTTGGGCCTCGTCCTCGGAGTAAGTCCTCCTGTTCCGTGTCACCCTTTGGTGGCCAAGCGTTGAAATCCAACCGGCGCATGAAAGACTAGAACTAAAGAGCTTTATGAAAAACGACATCCGATTCTTCGCTTCAATCATCTGCATCGCCCTTTGGTATGGTCCCGTCCAGGCCGCCACCAAATACTGGGATACAGACGGGGTAACACTGGGTGCGGGCGGCGCGACACCGTCGGGCACTTGGGATAGTGGCACGACCGCGAACTGGACCACCGACTCCACCGGCGCTTCGGTGGGGACGACTTGGACTGACGGAGATGATGCGGTGTTTTCCGCGGGTACGGATGCGGTGGGAGAGTTCTCGGTCATCATGAATTCTCCCCAGATCGCAGGTAACCTGACCGTGAAGGAAGGCGCGATCGTTATTGGCTTCGAAAGCGGGTTCTATCCTTACCTTGATGTTGGCGGCTCCGTTGCGGGAAAGGGAATTATTGACATCGCCAGCGGACTCAACGCAACGATCAACACCCCGCTTGCGGGTGGGGACGACCGCGGTCAACTGACGAAAACTGGCGCGGGCACGCTTACGTTGGGAGGGGCCAATGGCATGGCCACAAATGTTGTTATGGAGGGCGTCCTGGCAGTCGCGAACAACGTTGCGCTGGGTGATACCACGGTGCCCACCATTGTGAGCAATGGTGCAAGCTTGTTGGTGACCGGCGGCGCATCAGGCATGGGCGAGGGGGTAATCTTGAATGGCAGCGGGATCGCCAACAACGGGGCGCTTCGTAGCAGCGCCGGTGCGCTGGCGTGGACTGGCGGCGCCGAACTCGGTTCCGATGCGAGAATCGAAACCGGCGGGGGAGACTTTATCTGGACTGCCTATCCGATAAAGGGAACCAACGGCGGAAATAATTTTAACCTGACCATCGGCGGCAACGGCGGGCGGGTTAGGCTCAACCAGACCATTTTAAACGGTCCCGACGCGCATAACAGATCCCTTCAGCTTGGTGCCGGTGTGCTGATCAAGGAAGGGACTTGTTTATTACAACTTGAGAACCCCAACATTTTCAGCGCGCTTTTCTTTAACGGGGGGAGCATCTACCCTAGATATCCTGGTTTCGGAACGAATTCCACCATCTACATCGGAGGCGCGGGCGGGACGTTCGCTGCTCTTTTTCAAAACATTACTTTGGACAAGAACCTGTCGGTCGCCACTGGCGCCGAGGTGGGATTCAACTGCAACCAGGTACAAACACCCCAGCCGACGGCGTACAATTGTACCAACAATGGTGTGATTAGCGGTCTGGGCGGCCTGAGCAAAACGAACACCGGGGTGCTGACGCTGACCAAGGCCAACACATACAGTGGCAACACGACCATCCAATTAGGCCCGCTAAGCTTGGGCACCAGCGGCTCGATATCCAACAGCACCGTGATTAACGTATGGGGCAACGCCTTTTTCGATGTTTCCGCAGTCGCCAACGGATTCGTTTTGCAGACCGCCCAGACCCTCAAGGGCAATGGCACCGTTCTGGGCAACGTAAACGCCAAAGGCACGATCGCCCCCGGGGCTTCCATTGGCAGCTTGACCAACGACGGCAACCTGACGCTGGGCGGAAATATCCTGATCGAGGTGGACAAATCCCAGTCGCCCGCTTCCAACGACCTCATCACAGTGACTGGAACGCTGAGCCATGGCGGCGGGGCATCACTGACAGTGGTGAACCTGGGCCCGACGCTGGCAACCAACGACAGCTTTCAGATCTTCAGCAAACCCGTGACTGGCGGCGGAACGATAAACGTGACCGGTGGCGGTGCGTCTTGGACCAACCGGCTCGCCCTCGACGGTTCGATCGCAGTGCTTTCCGTTTCGCCGAAGGTGGCGGCTACAAATCTGACGATCCAAGCCATCGGTCCGACCAGCCGCACCGTGGGTGGCAGTGGCGCGGGCAACAGCGCTTACAACGTTTACGCTTCAACGAACGTGGCGCTGCCGATGTCAAGCTGGTGGCTGATCGGCACCACCAACTCGACGGCCGGCGGACTGATCCAGTTCCTGGATACGCAGGCGACAAACGTGCAGCGGTTCTATCGCTTCGGCCAGTAGGCAAAGTTGATTTCTTGGTGTTCTTCGTGACGGCAATGGTTTAGGCTGCAACCATGCTGCGCGCGGGAATTATCGGGTTGCCCAACGTCGGAAAGTCCACACTGTTCAACGCGGTCACCCGTTCGCACAAGGCGTCCGCCGAAAATTATCCCTTTTGCACCATTGAACCGAACCTCGGCGTTGTCAGCGTTCCCGACCCGCGCCTCGAACCGCTCGCCAAAATCGCGAAGGTCACCACGGCCATCCCGGCGGCCATCGAATTTGTGGATATCGCTGGTCTCGTCAAAGGCGCATCGCAGGGCGAGGGTCTGGGCAACAAATTCCTCAGCCACATCCGCGAGGTGGACGCCCTGGTGCAGGTGGTCCGCTGTTTCGATGATCCGGACATCGTGCATGTCACCGGCAGCGTGGATCCAGTGCGTGACATCGAAATCATCAACACCGAACTGGTATTGGCCGACCTCGAAGCGTTGCGCCGCCGCCGGGATCGCATCAGCAAGGAGGTCAAAGGTGGCGACAAACACGCGGTTGCCGAGAACCACATCCTCGACAAGATCGAACCGCATCTCAACGCCGGCAAACCGGCGGCGACCCTGAACTTTGCGCGGGAAGAATGGGAACTCGCGCGAAATTGTTTTCTCCTCACCGCCAAACCCACCATCTTCGCCGCGAATGTGAAAGAAGGCGAACTGGCCGGGGTGGATGCAAATCCTCACGTCGCCAAGGTGTGCGACTACGCCCGCACGCATCATGCGTGCGACACCGTGCCCATTTGCGCCCAACTGGAAAGCGACCTGGCCGACCTGTCCCCCGACGAAGCACGCCAGTATCTGACCGAGTTGGGGGTCAGGGAATCCGGGATCGCCGCCCTGATTCGCAGTACCTATCAACTGCTCGGGCTCCGGACCTTTTTCACCTTCAACGAGAAGGAAGTTCGTGCGTGGACCATCCGCGCCGGAGACACGGCGTCGCGCGCGGCGGGGACAATTCACACCGACTTCGAGCGGGGTTTCATCAAGGCCGAGCGCGTGCAGTGTGAAGAATTGCTCAAGGCCGGCTCCGTGGCGCACGCGCGTGAAACCGGACACTACTCTCATGAAGGCCGCGATTACGTGGTGAAAGACGGCGACGTGCTGCTGTTCAAGTTCAACGTCTGAACGCCAGTTGATCAGCCGCCAGATCGCAAGTCCTGAAGCAGGTTTTTCGTCGGAAAATATTTCCCCGGACAGCGCGTTTTCACGGTGTTGATTTGCTGGTGAGTCTTGACGGCGGAGTTGGTCAACTGACACCGGTCCATGAGCGCTTCAATCAGCGCCGTGAGACTGCGCCTTTGTTTGGCCGTCGGCTTGTTCTTGTCGAAATTGCCCACCAGACAGATGCCGATGGCAACCTTGTTTTGCTCCTCGCTGTGAAGGTGGCCGCCGTCCAGTTGTTTGCGCCAGCGCTGTCCCACGGCGATCTGGCCGTCCCGCATGCCGTTCCCATTTCCGATGACGAAATGATAGGCCAGACCATGTTCCATGTGACGCACCTCGCGATGATAGCGGTCCATGGATTTGAGCGTTCCTTCGTCCACACCGCTGTGATGAATCACGATGTATCGCCAGCGACCCGGTGATACGCGGGCCGATTGGATCGCTTCGCGAATTGATTTTTCCAGGATCGGCCCGCGGGCATCGTCCGTGGGTGCTTTCGACGGGATGAGCAAATGCTGGCCGATGAACAGTTGCGCCTTGGCATCCAGGCCATTGCGATCCGCCAGTTGCGACACCGAAATGCCGTGGCGCCGGGCGAGCCCATAAAGCGTGTCGTTGCGCTTGACCACATATCTTTGCTCGTCGGCGCGAACGATCGCCGTCACCGCCAGCAACAACGCCGCGCTATAACGCAACATCCGACCGACCGAATGCGGGCAAATGCCAGGACGTTTCATTTCAATTTACAGATGGTAAGAGTTAGCATATCCAGCGGGTGACCGGCTAGGCTTTTGGCAACAAAAAATCCGGGTTGACGAACGGTGTTACGACTGGAACTTGATAATGAAAAAAAACCTTCTGTTCATTTTAGTGGCGGCGACCGTCTTCACCAGCGGGCTCTCCGCGCTTGCCGCTCCCTTCACCCGCACGGAAGACGTGATTTACGGCCGCAAGTTTGGCACGGCGCTGACCCTCGACGTCTTTCAACCCGCCAAAACCAACGGTGTCGGCATCATTTTCATGGTCAGCGGCGGTTGGTTTTCGCATCACGACTCCATCAGCGCGCCGAAACTCCAGCCTTTTCTCGACCGCGGTTACACCGTTTTCGCCGTCGTGCATGGCTCGCAACCAAAGTTCACCGTCCCGGAAATCGTGCAGGACATTCACCGCGCGGTGCGCTTCATCCGGCACAATGCCGCGAAGTACGGCGTGGACACGGATCGGTTGGGAATCACTGGCGGTAGCGCCGGCGGTCATTTGAGCCTGACCATGGCGGTAAAAGGCGGTCCGGGAAAACCCGAGGCCAAGGATCCGGTGGAACGCGCGAGCAGCGCCGTGCAATGCGTCGCCTGCTTCTTTCCGCCCACGGACTTTCTCAATTACGGCGCCCCTGGCGACAACGCCGTGGGCGTGGGCACGTTGAAAGATTTCAAACCCGCGTTCGGCCCCCGCGCGGATACGAGCGAAGGCCGGCAGGAGTTGGGTCGCGAAATTTCCCCGATTTATTTTGTTCACTCGAACACCCCGCCCATCCTCATTATCCACGGGGATGCCGACAAACTGGTGCCCATCTATCAGGCGCAGACCTTCATAAAACGCTGCGAGGAAATCGGCGTGAAGGCGAAGCTGGTCGTGCACGAAGGCGGCGGCCACGGTTGGCCGGGCATCAACCAGGAACTGCCGGTTCTGGCTGACTGGTTTGACGAAAACCTGCGCGGCATCACGCCCGCCAAGGCGCCGAAAACTCCCTGATGCAGCGTCGCCTCCGGCAACGGCGCTCCCCATGCCGCGGACTTGAGCTTCAAACGACAACCGATTACCATTGCCCCATGCCGATTTACGAGTTTCATTGTGAGAAGTGCGAGGCTGACAGCGAAATCCTGGTGCGCTCCAGCGATTGGAAGGTTGCGAAATGCCCGCAATGTGGTTCAACCAAGCTGACCAAGAAATTTTCCGTTTTCGCATCGGCTACGGCCGGAGCTAGCACCGCCAGCGCGGCGCCGGCCTGTACGAGCAACCCGCGTTCTTGTTGCGCCTGCGGCACCGGCCGCCCCCATCGGCACTGAACCATCATCCGGCAGCAAAAGGCGAAGCGTCACTGGGCGGCGGAGCGTTGCTTCCCGTTTAACGCTTTGACGTTTCGACCCTCCCGCACACTTCCGCTGCGGAGATTTCTCGTAAGTCCTTCACCACCCAATCCGGTGCGTGCTGCTTCAACTCTTCCAGCGTGTGACCGCCGGTGGCGACCGCGAGCACCTTCGCTCCGATGGCCCGCCCGCACCGGATGTCATGCGCCGTGTCGCCCACAACTACGATTTGATCCCCGGGCAAAGGCGCGTTTAGGACGCGGCTGCCGCGTTCGCGGGCCACGACGGCAATCTGATTGCGATCCTCGTGATCGTCCGCAAAGGCGCCGGTTCGGAAAATGTCCCACAACTTGAAATGGCGCAGCTTGATTTCCGCTCCGAGCCGGATGTTGCCGGTGAGCAGGCCGATGAGCGGCGGGTGAGGGAGCTGTTCCAGGTCGCGGATGAAATCGGTTACCCCCGGGCAAATCTCGCCCTGGCACCCGCGCATCAGGTCGTCGAGGCAATGCGCGTAGCTCGCAAAGAACCGCCGAAAGTTTTCCTCACTCGGAGGAATGTTGCTCAAGGTAAACATTTCGCGCACCAGCGAAATGTCCGTGCGCCCGGCAAAACGCATGCGTTCCGTGCCGCCATCAATGCCGAAAACCGAGGCGAACGTGCGGGCAAACGCCTCCACCCCCGTGCCCCCGGTGCGGATCAACGTCCCGTCAATATCGAATAGAACCAGCCGGATCATCGCGCTGGAAAATAGTCGCGGTGTGGTCCGCGTGCAACGACAACCAGAGCCACGACCACCGGTGCCATGAGTGATCTCCGCACGAAGCGCGTCGGTCTGGCTGGGTTGGAAAGTGGGATGTGTCCGCTCAAGCTCTCGAAGAATAGTTTTGACAGACCGCCTGACTCAATCATAGTGCCTTCATCGTCTCCTAAACAATAATTCGCCATCAGGGCGCAAAAACCAAAACCCAAGCAACACTATGAGAGCACACATCAAACGTTTAACCATAACCTGCATGGCCGCCTTGCTGGGCTGTATTATTGGCCTGCAATCCGGCTCGGCCAATGAGGTGGTCACGTCCGTCTTTGCGTCATACTACCCCGGCATGACCAACGAGACGTATGGCTACGAATTCACGGTCGGTAGCCAGGACATCAGCGTAAACGCTTTGGGCGTTTGGGACCCAAGCTTGGGCGTCGGTTTGATTGACAGCCACGACGTGGGTCTTTGGGATGAGTTAGGAAACCTGCTGACCAGCGTCACCATACCGAGTGGCAACTTGTCCACGCTGTCCGCCAGTGGATTCTGGTATGAACCCATCTCAGGTTCACTCACACTTTCCGCCAATGCCACCTATGTTTTGGGCGCAAAATATCCCCTCTGGGCACCGAGCATGGACACCGGAGTCATCTTTGCAACCACCACGAGCGATCCTGAGATTACCCTCGGTGACGCCCGACGTACCTCTACCATGACTTTTGCATTCCCGGACATAATCTTGGGAAGTCTGAATGACGGCTACTTTGGCCCCAATCTGGATTACACCGTGGTGCCGGAGCCGAATACCATCGCCATACTGGGTCTGGGGCTGCTGGCCGGTGCACGGCTGCGAGGAAGTCGCCGGTAAGCGCAAACATCTCGCTCATCAACGATCTCCCTGTGCGCCCGGGACTGCGCTGCTTGAAGTTCCGCCCCAGCGCACAGCGCCGACGGAACCCAAAGCGGTGTAACCGCGGGATTCCGAACTCAGCGTTTGCGGGTGTAATTGGCCTGCGCGTATTTTTTGGCGGCCAATTCACCCGCGCGCGTTTGCAAAGTGGCGGCGAAGTCGAACTCGACCCACGCGACGCCGGCCGCATCACACATCCCCTGTTGCCAGGCCGGGCGCGCCAACGACAGTGGCGGGGGTTGGACCGAGCCTTGAATCAAAAGCCCCGCGCGCGTCCGGCGCTGCGCCGCGCCCGCGATCTTTTTTCCCTGCCACAGCAAATCATGTTTCTCGTGACCAACAAAGCACTGGCCCGGGCCAGCCTTGCGGGCCGATTCGGCCAGCTCGGTGGGCACGTTTAGTTTGTTGAACGCAGCACGAATCCATTCGTGAACGTGCCGGTAACTTTCCTCGGCGCGAAGCGCATACCACCCGTGGCCCGGCGGAAACGCGAGGCTGTAAGTCCAGTCCGCATCATGCGGAACAATGCCGCCGCCAGTCGGACGGCGCACCAGCGGACGCAGCTGCGTGGCGCGCTCCACTTCGGCGTATTTTTGAAAGTAGCCAAAAGACGCTGCCGGCTCGGTCCATCCGTAAAACCGCAACACCGGCTTACCGATCCGCGGCATGGCTTCCAGTAACGCCTCATCCATCGCCATGTTGAAGGCTGGTGGACAAGGGCCGGAATTGAGCAAGAGACCATGGGAACATTCAACATTCAACGTCGAACCCCCAACATTCAATTGCTTCGCGCGCCCGCAGGCTGGTTCCGCAGTTGGGCGTTGAACGTTGAATGTTGAATGTTGAATGTTCTCCATTTCAGAGTTTCCCTGCCGACGGACAGAGCGCGGCGATTTCGCAGGCGGCGCACTCCGGTTTGCGCGCGGAGCATCGCCGCCGCCCGTGCCAGATGAGCCAGTGACTGAACAACGTCCATTGTTCGCGCGGCACGAGCGGCATCAAATCCTGCTCGATGTTTTCGGGGTCGGTTTCTTTCGTTAATCCGAGCCGTTGCGACAGGCGCGCAATGTGCGTGTCCACGACGACCCCTACGTTGATCCCGAAGGCATTTCCGAGGACGACATTGGCCGTCTTGCGTCCGACCCCGCCCAGTTGCGTGAGTTCTGCCATGGTTCGCGGCACTTCGCCCTGGTGCTGCGCAACAATCGCGGCGCAACAAGCCTTGATGTTCTTCGCCTTGTTCCGGAAAAAGCCGGTGCTCTTGATGGCGGTCTCCAGATCGGCGAGGTCAGCATGCGCATACTCGGCCGCGGTCCGGTATTTCTGGAACAACTCCGCCGTGACCAGGTTCACACGCTTGTCCGTGCATTGCGCCGACAGAATGGTGGCGATGAGCAGTTCGAGCGGGCTGGAATAATTCAGTTCGCAATGGGCGTCGGGATACGTCTGTTGCAGCGCAGCGATGATCTGCTTCGTGCGAGCGGCTTTGGCTTCGACGGTTTCGCGCGACATGGCGGGACAAGCTTAACGGCGTGAAGACTCGCGGCAAGTCTGTGTCTGGGCTGAAAGAAGGCCATCAGGCAGTTTTCATTTTCTGACCTCAATTTTCCTGCCCCAAGTTTTTTCCCATTTTCCTGTCATCCATTTTCCTGTCATCCTTTGGACCTTGAACAAACGCAAACTACTGCGGCTCTGCCAGGAATTGCTGCTCGACGGCATCGTACCGTTTTGGGCGCGGCACGGGGTTGACGCCGAGTTCGGCGGCGTGCTCTCGTGCATGGAGGAAGACGGCAAACGCATCAGCACCGACAAATACATCTGGTCGCAGGCGCGCTGGGTGTGGGTCTGCTCGGCGCTTTACAACCGCATCGAGCAACGGCCGGAATTTCTGACCTGGGCGCGGGCGACGATTGATTTTCTGCTGCGGCAGGGACGCGACGATCAAGGTCGCTGGGTTTTCTCGACCACACGTGACGGCAAGATCATCGAAGGCGCGACCAGCATTTACTCGGATTGCTTCGTCATTTACGGCCTGAGCGAATACTGCCGCGCAACCAAGGATGCCGCGTTGCTGGCGCTGGCGCGGAAGATGTTTGCAGGCGTTCGCGAACGAATCGAAGCCCTGGACTTTGCTGAGACCGCGCCCTACAAACTCCCGCCTAACCGCCGCAACCACGGCGTGCCGATGATTCTAACCGAAGTTGCGTCCGAACTCGCCAAGACCTGCAACGATACGGGAATCGCTGCCGCCGCCGATGATTATTCCAGCCGCGTGATGCAGCACTTTGTCCGGCCAGAACGGAAGTGTTTGCTGGAATTTCTTGACCGCAACTACCGCGAAGTGCCGCCGCCGGAAGGGACTTTCGTGATGCCGGGCCACGCGATTGAGTCCATGTGGTTTGTGATGCATCACGCGTTGACGCGGAACGATCGCAAGACTATCCGCGACGCGGCCGAGGTGATCCGTTGGCATTTGGAAAAAGGTTGGGACCAGGAATACGGCGGCATTTTTCTGGGCATTGACGCCGAGGGTCATTCCCCGTTCATGCCGAATTCGGATCGGAAGCTCTGGTGGCCGCATACCGAAGCGCTTTACGCCTTGCTGCTCGCCCGCACACTCACCGGCGAATGCTGGTGCGCGGAATGGTATGAGCGCGTTCATGAATGGTCCTTCCACCATTTCGCCATGCCTGCCGTCGGCGAATGGCGGCAGCGGCTCGACCGCAAGGGCAATCCCATCACCGACGTGGTGGCCTTACCGGTGAAAGACCCGTTCCACTTGCCGCGCGCCGTGATTCTTGCAATTCAACTGCTCCGAAAAAGTTGAACTTTAGGAAATCAATCCTTCACCGGTGGTGAACTGTTGAAGCAACCCCCTTACGATTTCAAGGACATTCATGCCCGGTGATGTTGCATTTTGGTTTCTCGCCGACTGTCCCGATGATGTAAGCACCGCCGGACGGGCATTTCGGGAGGACTTTATTTGGGCCCCGGCCAATATATTCCTGGAGATCTAACATGGAAGGAGTGTCTGTGGCTCGCTTCCCCATTTCGAGAGCCCATTGCTGTTTGGCTCCATCAATCTGGCGCAGGTTGTTGATGCATTCGTTTTTGGCAGCGGTTACCGGGTTCGGCACTGGTGATCCCGCCTGCCTTGAGGCCCCTATGGCAGCTTGGTGCAATTCGTTCATCGCTCGCATGGCGTCTTCATTTGCCAGTGCTGCCTTGAAGAGGTTGGACTTTCGGTCAATCAGTGCTTCCACGTATGTGCCGGACGCCGCCCACGGGAAAGGAGTATTCGTACGCGGTGGCAGATGGCCGCAAAAGTAGGCGCCGATGATTTCATCCTGGTCCGGCAACGCTGCATCAATCAGCGCTTGCGAAGCTTTGACCCAAATCCGATAAGTTTCGTCGAATGCAGGGTCAACGTCTGGCGATTTGGCTTTCATTTCGATCAAATGGTCATTGGCAAGTTTCGGATTTCTGACTGCAAATGCGCGCCAAATTCGGCCTGGGACAAACTGCGCTATCGCCCGGGGATTTTTCGACAGAGGCCACTGGGTCGTCGTGCTCACCAGTGCTTGAAGGGCAGCAGCGTAGCCACTCATTGCTGGCGACTTCTCCGATGCGGCAATATCCGCCTTCAAACGGAAAGCCGTTAACAAGACGCGCTCTCCAAAAACCCGGCACTGAAAATCGGTGCCAATCAAGTGCCCGGCCGCCGCCAGCATAAGGTCCGAGATTTCCCTTCGGGTTCCGAGGTCGGCGTCCTTGGCCAAGCGCTGCAACACATTGCCCTGCGATTGCAAATTAATAATTTCGAAGTTGTTCCACCGACTTGCCATCCAACTCGACGCACACAGCCGGTCTTGTCCCTTCAGATTCAACGCGCTCAGGGCCTTGAAAAGCACGTTGGATACTGCTCCACCATAGAGACGCAACTCAGGGCAAGCTGCTCCTTTTCGAAAAGCCTCCAGAGTTTCCATCTCCTGGCCTGGTTTGAACAACTCGGTCGCCCGTAAATAGTATCCGAGCGCGTTATCAGGATCACGCCGGATTAGCTCCGCGACCGATTGCTCGTCCACGCCGTCCATCGCGCTGGCCATAACAATGGCCAGTGGACCACATTCGGGTTTGGCCTTGACTGCCATATCCAAGAGTTCGGACCGCACCGGGTCTCCCGGTTGAGGTAGAAATGAAAGACCCAGCCACACGTCCGGATCGGTGGTCCGAGCCGCAACCGCTCGCAGATTCGATGCGGTCGTGGCCTGATCAACAGTTTCATTTAACGACGGAAACGGAAACGTATTTCCTTGGCAGCGCGGAACCGACGCCACCAAGTAAGCTGCCACGGCTAACGATGCAAGCATGACTTTTTGTAGTTGGGATTTTTTCATAAATGATTCCCTCAGTTGTTATCGGGTAGAATTGGAAGTATCGGGGCGGGATTGTAATTTACCGCCACCTCCATCGGGACCAGGGGGATTTGCAATTTTCGGTAAGGCGCTGCCCATTGTGCGAACGCGGCGTCTTTCGATTCCTCGGAATGGCCGGCTGCGTCAGGTATCGTCGCCCTGACACTCGCAATTTGATGCGGCGCAGCCGGCGTTTGGTCGCGGCTGGAATGACTTAAGGCAAACCACGTCCAGATTGACAAGATAAGAACCACCGCTGCCGCAGCTGCCAATGACATTGGACGTGCCCACTTGAGCCATAGCGGTCTCGACCAAACGATGTTCGAGGTGCTCGCATCCCCGACGTGAATGGCGCGCAGCGCAGCCCGTCCGCAATCGTTAAGCCATTGCATTTCCTGGACGAATTGCCGGCAACTTGCGCAGGCGGCAACATGCCGCTCTACTTCGAGGGCTTGGGCCGCCTCAAGTTCGCCGTCAACGAAAGCCGAAAGGTTTTGGGGATCAGGACAAGACATGGATGGACCTTCTGACGATTCCCTTCCTGGCCAGCGCCGCGCGAAGGGATGTTTTTGCCTCAAAGATGGTCGCTTTGACGGTGCCGAGCGAAACCTCCATCGCCGAGCCAATCTCGGCATAAGACAACTCTTCCAGGAGGTGCAGCGTGATCATTTCCCTCTGCCGCTCCGGCAACTCCCGAATCGCATCAATCACTTCGCGGGCATCCTCATTCAGCACCACGGCGCGATCCGCGGGCGGAAGGTGCTGCGGCTGGCTCAAGCCGTATTCGGCAGGGAGAACCTTGGCCCGCTTGTGGTTTGCCGCATGGGCGGTTCGCACAAGGATTCTGTAAGCCCACGTCAAGAACGACGAGTCCCCCCGGAACGAACCATAAGATTTATACGCGCTCAACATACTTTCCTGCACAACATCATCAACGTCGGACCTCGACCAACAAAGGACTGTGGCCGCTCTCGTGAAGGCGGGATACGCCCGCGCGGCAACAGACTCAAAGTCCTCTCTACGACCGCCAATGTCGGATTCAGGCTGCAATCTTTGGTGGTTAGTGGAATTTCAACGGCAAAAGGTTTAGTTCAAATTTCACCACGGCTTCTGCTCAAGGCTTTGTAAAACTGTTTGGTCGGCACTCACCCGTTGGGTACATTCAACGGTAAGTGTGCCTGACCGGCCAGAACCGACAATTTATTTGCGCGTCAGCATCCGCCGATGCGCTCAAACTAAACCGCTGCCAAGGTGTTTAGCTTGAGGTGCGCTCTGATTCTTGCCGATTCAACTGTGACCAGCGTTTCATTTGCAAAGTCCGCGATTGTCGCGCCGCGAACCAAGCAGTAGCCTCTTGCGCGTCAGAAATTGAAGCGGTCCAATACCATGCCGCAGTTGCTTTCAAACTCAGGCAGCCAGAAGCGAGTCACCGTCGTGATTTTCCACTCGCGCGTGGACACTCCGAAAACTGTTTCTACGGTGTCGCGACAATCATGAAAAAAACAAACGGTCTCACCAAAATAAAGCCCGGATCCCCGGCGAAAGGCATGCCCAGAGCACTGTTGGCCGACGTGCGCGAATTGATTCTGACCGCGCGCTCCCAGACAGCGCAGGCCGTCAATGCGGGTCTGGTCACGCTTTACTGGCACATCGGCCGCCGAATCCATCAGGACATTCTCAAGGAAAAACGCGCGGAGTACGGCGGGCAAATTGTGTCCGCACTGAGTTCACAATTGGAAGCGGAGTTCGGACGAGGCTTTGGTGCGCGCAATCTTTTCCGAATGATCCGTTTTGCCGAAGTCTTTCCCGACCTCAAGATTGTGTCCGCACTGCGGACACAATTGGGCTGGACGCATTTTCGGCAGATCATCGCACTGGACGAGGCGCTTAAGCGGGATTTTTACGCGGAGATGTGCCGCATCGAACGCTGGAGCACGCGCACGCTGGAGAGGAAAATCGGCTCAATGCTTTTCGAGCGTACCGCGCTCTCAAAGAAGCCGGAGAAACTCATCCGCAAGGACCTCGCCGCGTTGCGTGCGGAGGACAAGCTCACGCCAGACCTTGTGTTCCGCGATCCTTACATGCTCGATTTCCTGCGGCTGCACGACAGTTACGGTGAGAAGGACATCGAGGCAGCAATCTTGCGCGAGATGGAGAGTTTCATTCTGGAACTGGGCGTCGGGTTTTGCTTTATGGCACGGCAGAAGCGGATGCAGATTGACGACGAGGATTACTATCTGGACCTGTTGTTTTACCACCGAAAGCTGCGGCGGTTGGTGGCGATTGACCTGAAGCTGCGGAATTTCGAGGCGGGCGACAAAGGCCAGATGGAGTTGTATTTGAACTGGCTGAAGCGCCACGAATGCGAGCCGGACGAGTCCGAGCCGCTGGGTATCATTCTTTGCGCCGGCCAGCGGTCACAGCATGTCGAGCTGTTGGAGCTGGAAAAGAGCGGTATCCACGTCGCGAGCTACTGGACGAAGGTGCTGCCGAAGAAATTGCTGGAGCGCAAACTGCATGATGCGGTGCGGCTGGCGCGGGCGCAATTGGATGCGCGAGAAATCGGCATGTAAGAAAACTCCGTGTGCACCTGAAAAGGAGTGTCTTCCCGATGAACGTCAAAGCTCACATTCTGCGAAACGTGAAACTCGACGGCTGGCGCGACAAAATCGTCGGGCGCTGGTCCTATCGCGAACTCTGCGCCGACCCGAAATGGTTTCATGGCTGGATCAGCTTCGATTCCGTGGCCTTCAACCCGGATGACCGGCAAATCTACTGCGGGCTGAACTCGATTGATGGCGATTTGCTTTATCGCTTCGATCCGGCGACCGGAAAATTCGAGTGTCTGAACACCAAGCAGTGGACCGACGCCTACGACGTGAAGATTCACCGGACGATTTTGCACAATCCGCACGATCACTGCCTTTACTTCGGCACGTCGCTGCTGCACGACATGGATGAACAGCAGAAGGCGGGCGGCGGCAAGCTGGTGCGGTTCAATCCCGCCAAGGGTTCGTATGAATTGCTCGGCGTGCCCGCGCCGCGGCTCTACCTCCAATCCATCGCCGCGGACTGGCAGCGCAACCTGATATACAGCTTCACCTATCCGGCGGAGGCGGTTTACAGGACGGACCTCACGACGAAGCGTTCCGAACTCGTCGCCTGGCTCGGCAACGCCATTTTGTTCGCCCAACCGCACAACGCCGTCGTGGACAAAAATTGCTGGCTCTGGGGCACGATGGCGGAAACGCGCGCGTGGGATGAGTGTCTCGGCCAACAGCCCGTGCGCCTTTTCAAATACCATCCCGACTTGAACGAGCTGGTTTGCTTCGATCACGGCCTGCCGCGTTGGGAGGATAAAAATCAATTGCTCCCCGACCCGGTGCGCACCGGCGCGGTGACCAAGGTGCTCGGCGAAACCCGTCATCGCCAGGACTTCGGCTTCTGCGATTCGATGGCTTACGACGGCGGACGTTACATCTATGCGGGCACAGTGGCGGGCGTGCTGAGTCGTATTGATGTCGAAACCGGGAAGGTGGAAAAGATCGCCAACGTCATCAGCACCGGACGATTTCCCGCGATGGCGCTGCGCGGCGACGTGCTCTACGGCGCGGGCGGCATGCATGGCCAAACGCAGCTTGTGCGTTGGAGCACTCGTACCGACAAAATTGAGTTCTTCTCCGACCTCGAAGACAAGTCCATTGGCCAACGCCCGGCGCGGATTCACGAACTGGCCGTGGACGACCAAGGCCGCGTTTACCTCGGCGAAAACGACAATCACGAACGGTCGAGCTACCTCTGGTCGGTGGAGTTTGATTGAGTTGTGCAAACCTTTTGGACTGCGAAAGTGGCGGGACGGCGTCGTAGCGCAGACTGGCAGTCTGCCGTGTCGCGGATTGGCAATCCGCGCATCCTGTCAGGCGTGGTCGTCAAGCCGACTACCAGTCGGCGAACACAGCAGATTGTCAATCTGCGTTACGCTGGTTTCGGCGTTAGCGTGCCGGGTTGTCGCGTTACGAACTGAATGAGATGCCCAACCGCATCACCATCCCAAAGCTCCGCTGGATTATCGCCGGTCTGCTGCTGGCCGTCACGCTGATCAATTACACGGACCGCACGACGTTGCCCGTGCTCAAGGGCGACGTGAGCGGCGCGCTCAATCTCAACGACAAGGACATGGGCCTGATCTTCAGCCTGTTCCTGTTCGCCTACGCGATCATGTATGCCGTCTCCGGCTACGTCGTGGACCGGTTGGGCACGAAAGTGGGCATGGCATTTTTTGTTTTCACGTGGTCGCTTTCGCAAATGGCGCACGGGCTGGCCGCGGGCAAATGGTCGCTGGCCGGATGCCGCGTTGCGTTGGGCCTGACCGAGCCAGGCAGCTTTCCGGCCGCCACCCGCGCCATTCGCGAATGGTTTCCGGCGCGGCAACGCGCGCTCGGGGTCGGCATTTTCAACGCAGGCTCGTCGCTCGGCGCCGCCGTGGCCGCGCCGCTGGCGGTGTTTCTGGCGCAGCAATATGGCTGGCGCACGGCGTTCATCTTCACCGGCGCGCTCGGACTCGGCTGGCTCGTGTTCTGGGGCATTCTCTACCAACCGCCGCAGCGCAACCGCTGGCTCAGTGAAAAAGAAGCGGCCGAGTTGAAGGCCTCCGGCGTCGCGGAACAACCCGAGCCGGCGGTGAAAGAACGCGTGGACTGGTTGGGCGTGTTGCGCAGCCGTCCCTGCCTGACGTTGATTCTCGTGCGGTTTCTGGCCGACCCGGTGATTTATTTCGTGCTCAACTGGTTTCCGGACTACCTGCAAAAGGAACGCGGCTTTGATCGCGCCATGATCGGGAAATACGCGTGGGTGCCATGGCTCTTCGCGGATTTTGGCTACGTTCTCGGCGGCTGGCTTTCGGGCCGGCTCATGCGCGCGGGTTGGACGTTGCCGAAATCGCGCAAGCTGGCGATGACCGTGGGCGCGGTGCTGCTGCCGGTCGCAGTGCTGGTGCCGCTGGCGCCGACGGCAACCATGGCCATCGCGTTCACGTGCGTCGTGGTTTTTGGTCACGCCGTTTGGGTGGCGAATCTGCTGACGTTGCCGGCGGACATCTTCCGTCAGAATGAAGTCGGCACGGCGGCGGGATTTTCCGGCATGGGTGGCGCGATTGGCGGCGCGTTGGCCAATCTCGCCACCGGCCACATCGTTTCGCAATTCAGCTACCTGCCCATTTTCATCTGGGCGGGAATGATGCACCCGATTTCGCTGCTGCTGATCTGGGTGCTGTTGCCCGCGCGGGTGTTTGAAACGAAGTCCACGATTGTCGCGCCGGGAAGCAATAAGTAGGCTCGTGCGCGTCAGGACCAATGCCGGTGTAGCCAGATGAAACTGCCCAACGGTCAGAATTGCGATCTCGGTACGAAGCTGGAGGATTACTCGTTGAATCCCCTGCATCGGGAGGGCCGTCACAAGGCGCGGGTGTTTGAATCGGTGCTCGGCATTACCCTGGCCAACGCCGCGGTGCTGCGCGAGGCAATCCTCACAGCGGCGGCTTCCTCGGACGCTGCCGAAGCGCGCGGACACAACGACTTTGGCAAGATTTACAACCTGCGTTTCCGCATGACCACGGAGCGCGGCAGCGCAACCGTGATGACCGGTTGGATTGTGCTGGACAACGAAGACTTTCCAAGACTCACCCCTGCTATATCGTTTAGTCGATGAACACAGCCATCCAATTGCATGACGTGGTCGCCCTGCTGGACGACACGCCTGCCCGGCATTTCGAGACGGACAAGCCGCTGGTGCTGCGGCGCGGGCAGATCGGCACGGTGGTGATGATGTATGACGGGTCGGCATTTGAAGTGGAGTTTGCTGGTCGCGACGGGCGTGCGTATGCGACCCTGACGATTCCCGCCGGGAAATTGATGGCGTTGCACGAAGCGCCGGTGGCTGCTGCCGCTTGAGCCGTTGCGCACGCGCTTTTCCTTCCTACCGCGAACGCGATTGGCGTTCCCCGGAATTCCGTGAAACTGACAGGAAGATTGAGGGCAAGAAAATGAACCGAAACCAAGTTGCCTGTTTTCCTGCCAACAATATTCCTCCCTGAAATTCTTTGGAGCGCGACCTTCAAGTCGCTTCAATGCTCGAAGAGAAGTGAGTGAAATCTTGACCGGTGGACTCGCGGTAATTCAAACGGCGTGAACGCCGCGCTCCAATTCAGCACCGTAGGTGTGGAATCTTGGTCGCCACCGCGTGGTAGAGAAAGATCAAACGCCGAAGGAGCGACATCTTCTGGAAAATGCCGCTCCGACGGAGCTTGGGGGTGGGTGGGTGCGTTCTACAAGCATGCCGCGCCTACGGCGCTTGTGATTCCCTGCCTCGTTGTTAGTCCGTCAATGAAGGCGCACACGCTTCTTACGCCTGCGGATTCACATACAATGCCTTCAGGACGATGCTGGCAATAGCTAAGGCTACCCAGTCGGCGTGACGAACACCCAAAAACCTCTCCTCAGTTTTCCAAGATCGGAACAGCAACCCAACGGGAACGCCAATGACGTAACACCAATTCATAAGGATAAAAATCTCAAAGCCATGAACCGAGGTTGGAATCATCGTTGCTTCGCCCGCGATTACGACGGTGACCAGTGTGAGCCGGAGCCAGAGCGGAGCGCGTAAGCCAAACTGCAGTGCGCCGATAACCAAGCCCGTCAGAATGATCAACGTCCAACTCATATCGCCACCTCACAATCGGGTAATAGCCAGCAAACCGGTGCTCTTTGTTGTTGCCTGAGTTCCCGAATAATTTGCCCCGTAACGGAGGTCAACCCATTTCCGACAGGATGCGGGGATATGCCGCGTCGACGGTGCTCCTGTCGCAGCAACTCCATAGCCCTTCATTGCCGCATCTCAAACTCGGCCTGTTTTTTCTTGAGTATTTCCAATGCCTGCTGCTTGGGAGTGCCTTCGTAAACCAACCTATGGATGTGACTGTCTCCACGTCTATCAACCACGGCAACGAAGATCTCGCCGTGCTTTTCTTCGAATGAAATCTGCATTGTATTGGTTGGGCCGAGCTGACGAACCGCCTGCAAATTCATCGGAAACGCCGACGATTGTGGCTTGCAACCGACATGACTGGTCGATATCCCACAAACAACCGCCAATACGATGCAAAGATGTCTTTTCATTGCTTCATCGCCCCACCGTATTTCTCAAACAGCCGTTGCGCGACTGCAACACTGTCTCCCCTCGCTTTCGCACGGTAGCGATCTGATTGCTTCGTCCAGTCGTCTTCGAATTTGAACAACTCCGCGCCGCAGGCGTCGGCGTCGAACGGTTTGCCGCTTTCAAGCGCTTCCTGTTGGCGTTGGAAAAAGATTTCCCAACGTTTCGCGTAGAAGCCATCAATCAAACCAGACCATTCTTTCCACGCGTAGTCGCGAAGTTTTTCGCCCTTGCCCCAAAGTGTGAGGATGCGGCGCGCGTTCCATTCCAACTGCGCGCGTTCGGCTGGGGTTTTGCCCCAGCGTTTGGCGTCTTCCAGCCATTGACCGAGCAGAAATTGATCGGACGTCGCCAGCAATTCGTCGAGGTCGTGCAACAGTTCCAGGAATTCCTTTGATGCGCGGCGATAGGCTGCGGCGTCTTTCGCTTCGTATGCAGCCGAAACCTTGTCATACAGACTCGTGGCGTGATTGACCAATGTCTCCCGCGCCACATTCACGAGATCGTGCCGATACGTCTCCACCCCGCCCAATTCCTTGTGTGCCGCCAGCAACGAACCCCACGCGTCGGCCAGCGCGTCCACCGGATATTGCATTTTCTTCTTTTGTTTTACCGGAAACGAAATGGCGATTTTCGCCGGCCCCCAGGTCGCTGCGCCGCTCGAATAAATTTTTGTGCGCAGAATTTCCCACGCCTTTTCCGCATCGGCGTTGGCTTTGCCGTAGCGGAAGTGCGTGTAGTCGCGAACCCAGGATTGGAGGCCTCCTCGTTCTTCTGGTAGGGACGCGTTCCACCGCGTCCGCATCTTTTCGGAAGTAAGTCTGGGACGCGGGTGGAACGCGTGCCTACCAGGTGTAAGAGGGAGATCAATATCCCCGCGCCACGCGAGTTCGAACATGAGTTCGTAGAGCAGCGGGTTGTGGCTGAAACCTTCCATCATGAAGCCGACGCCGCGCACGTTTTGGCCCAATGGATCATTGCGGACGGACGGCAGGTCGCGAAATCGCTCCAATTTGCCGGAAGCGCCCAGAATGGTGTTGTTCCCGAAATTGCAGATGAACGACCAGACCCACGGCTTCCCGTAGAAGCCCTCGGTCTTTTTCCACACGGGCCGATGTTCGCAAAACAGGTCGAGCACGATCATGCGATCGTCCGGCACGGAAGTGAGGAACGCTTTGATGCGCTCCTGGTTCGTATTGTTGGTGCGCTCGGTGTCCCAGAACCGGTGCTGGTTGATGAAGGTCCAGCCTTGCAGCAGCCAAACCGCTTTCGGGTCGGCGTCGGCCATGCTCTGGAAAATCGCGCGACCGGCATTCGTGAGATAATTCAAGTCTCCGCTCGGCGGCGTCATTTCGATGAATGAGTCGGCGGCGTAATAATGGTCCGTGCCAAAGAGCTTGGTTTGTTCCTCGATCCAGGCTTGGCCGATTTTTTGGAAGAGCGGGTCAACGGGATCGAGCATCCACGTATCGAACTCAATCCAACGAATGCTGTGCGCCTTCGTGCCGGGGAATTTCTTCAGCAACGCTTCGGGCGTGTGGCCGGTGAAACCTTGCAAGATCGGCGTCATGCCCAGTTCACGTTCGCGGGCGAGAATGTTCTTTCCCAACTCGACGTGGCGCGGAATCCAGCTTTTCGGCAACGGTCCGCCCCAGCCGTCGAGGCAACCCATCCAGCCAAACGGCAGATACGGCGGTCCGGCGAGAAACGCCTCGATGTCGGCATCCGCGACGCCGAAGCGCCGGCACACCGCCTGCCAAACGGCTTCCTGTCCAGTGACGGCGAGCGGTTGGTTGATGCCGTTGAGCGCCATCCAGTCAATGTGCCGCTCCCACTGCGCCCAATCCCACCACGACATCGAGTAGGAGAATGTGCAGTAGTTGAAGAAGTAGCGTGACGCGGCCCAGGCGCTCATGCGGAATTTCTCCGGCACGACGGGCAGCGGCTTGGGCAGATTCATCTGCGAGCCGTTGAGCGACACGCTGCAATGGCAGTAATACTTGAGATACCAGTTCAACCCGACCGCCATCGAAAGCGCGGAGTTGCCGCGAATCACGGTTTTGCCGTCACGGCTTTCGAGTTCAAACACGTCCTTGCCGGCGTCGGCGGGGATTTGCTCAAAGCGAATCGCGCTGCCCGCGCGGCCCATGATGCGTTTGGCCAGCGACGCCGCGGCCTGTTCAGGTGGCGTGGCGGCGTATGTGGCGGTTGAAAAAAGAATGATGGCGAGAGCGCCGGCGAAAAAGAAAAACCGTTTCATAAACCCGATCCCACGGTGGCAAAATGTCAATCGCTTGTCTATCCGGGTTTGAAGCCGGGTAAATTTTCGCGCGACTCTCCCTCCCCCTGATTCTCTCCCGCTGGGAGAGGGTCAGCCATCGTCCGTCTCGTTTTTGTCAGTGACCGTCCGGAAAATCCCGCCCGGCGTATTGTTGTGAGACTGGAAACGATCCTCCCCGCGGGAGAGGGACGGGAGAATTCTGGTCGCGCTACTGGTCCACGCCAAAACTCACCCACAATTGACCGTCACTTCCAATCACACCCACAGGCCAGATGCCGAAATCCAACCAATCGAAACGGCCAAAATTCCGGCTTGTCATCCCGCGCCCAGTTGCTAGGTTATGCGGCCTTTTATGAAAGCAGACATTCATCCGAAATATGTGGATGCCGAAATCCGTTGCGCCTGCGGCAACGTGATTAAGACCCGCTCCACCAAGTCCACCATCATTGTGGGCATTTGCAACGTGTGCCACCCCTTTTACACCGGACAACAGAAGTTCGTGGACACCGCCGGCCGCGTGGACAAGTTCCAGCAGCGCGCCGCCAAGACCCAGGCGGCCCAGGCGGCCCTCGCGGCCACCAAGAAAAAGAAGAAGTAGCTCGTTTCCGCTTTGCCGCCCGCTCTCCCGTTCCGACGGGGCAGCGGGCGGTTGCTTTTTTCCGTGGCTGCGTTCGTGAGAACGCGGCTGGCTTGAATGGGATTTGCCGCGCTCTCACGAGCCGCAGCTATAACGAAAATGGATCTCCGTCCGCACATCGAAAAATTTTCCCGGCGCTTTGCCGAAGTCGAAGCCGCCTTGAGCGACCCCAAGGCGTTCGATAATCCGCAACGCGCCCAGGAACTCGGCAAGGAATACGCCCGGTTGAAGGACCTCGTGGCGGCAGGCGGCGCTTACCTCAGGACGCTCGCGCAGCTCGACGACAACCGCGCGCTGCTCCAGACCGAGCCGGCGGATTCGGAAATGGCCGTGCTCGCGAAAGAGGAAATTGCCCGGCTTGAAGCGGAGGAAAAACGTCTCGCGCTGGAATTGCAGCGCGGTCTCGTTCCGCCCAACCCGACCGATTCCCGCAACACGATCGTCGAAATCCGCGCGGGCGCCGGCGGTTCGGAATCTGCGCTGTTCGCCGCCGATCTTTACCGCATGTATTGCCGCTACGCCGAAGGCCGCCGGTGGAAGGTGGAAACGCTGGATTCCAATCCCTCCGATCTGGGCGGCTTCAAGGAGATCATCTTCGAAATCACCGGCACGGATGTTTACAAACGGCTCAAACACGAAAGCGGCGTGCATCGTGTTCAGCGGGTACCGGCGACCGAAGCACAGGGCCGCATCCACACCAGCACCGTGACCGTTGCCGTCCTGCCCGAAGCTGAAGAGGTGGACATCGAAATCAAACCCGACGAAATCGAGATCAACGTCTGCCGGGCGTCCGGCAAGGGTGGTCAGGGGGTAAACACCACGGATTCCGCCGTGCAAATTCAGCACAAGCCCACCGGCCTCATCGTGCGTTGCGCCGACGAGCGCTCGCAAATCAAGAACCGCGCGAAGGCCATGACCGTTTTGCGCTCGCGCCTGCTGGAACGCAAGATCGCCGAGGAAAACGCCAAATACGCCGCGCAACGCAAAGACCAGGTCGGCACGGGCGAACGCAGTGAAAAAATCCGCACCTACAATTTCCCGCAGAACCGCGTGACCGACCACCGCATTGAAGTCACGCTCTACAACCTGGCGAACTTCGTGGAAGGCGACCTGGATCCGTTGCTGGACCCGCTGATGACACATGAATTGGAGGAAAAGCTGGCCAGTCTGACGTTGTGATTTCTTCTTCATCTTAATCGTAATCTTGCTCTTAATCCGCTTTGAGAGATTACGATTAAGAGAAAGATCAAGATTAAGAACCCCATGAACCCCAAAGGACTCATCTTCGATTGCGACGGAACGCTGGTTGACACCATGCCCATGCACTATCGCGCCTGGCAGAAAATCGCCGCGAAGCATGGACTGCATTTCCCGGAAGACCGGTTCTATGCCCTCGGCGGTGTGCCATCGCGTGACATCGCGAAAATGCTGGCGGCGGAACAGGGCATCCCGCTCGACAATCTGGCGGTCGCGAAAGAAAAGGAAGTCGAGTATCTGGCGCTCATCGAACAAGTCGAACCGATCCATTCCATCGTCGCCATTGCGCGCGAGCATCACGGCAAGATTCCAATGGCGGTCGCCTCCGGCGGGACACATCGCGTCATCAAGCAGGTCCTGACCAAACTCGGCATCCGCCATTTGTTTGACGCCATCGTGACCAGCGAGGACGTGGTGAATCAAAAGCCTGCGCCGGACATTTTCCTCGAAGCCGCCTGCCGCATTGGGATCGAGCCGCAATTCTGCCGCGCCTATGAAGACACGGATTTGGGCATGCAAGCCATTCGTTCAGCAGGGATGGATGCGGTGGACGTGAGGGAGATGCTCCTGAAACGTTGATCACGCAAAACCGAGTTTCTTCGATTTCGTCGTTGCCGCGGCCACGGCGCTCATCACGGTGCCGCGCAGCTTTTCCCTCTCCAGTTCGTGCCGGCCCTCGATGGTCGTGCCGCCGGGGCTGGTGAGCTGATCCCTGAGTGCGCCGGCAACGGTCTGAGTGATGTGGGCGGGACGACTTCTGGCAGTTGCTGCGATTGCTTTGCAGGTTGATCCGCGGTAATAAGAGGCCGAAAATCGCTGCCCATGAATCTATCTGCCTTTGTTTTCGCGCTCGCGGTGGTGCTTGATGCCGCCAGTACCGAGCCAGCGCCGGTTGTCTCTGCCGCCGCTGACACAAGCAACACGGAACGCTCCACCCTGCGCGACCGCTTCTGGATCTGGTCGCACGTTGCGGGTTCTTACAAAGGCGTTTTTGGCCTGCCCGATTCGCGGATGACGCCCGTCGAAGGTGCGGTTTATCTCGACGTGCCCAATGTGCTCTTCATCCGCTTCCACGAGAAACCGGAGATTCCCTTTGATCAGCACGCCATCGCCTTCCGGCCGTTCAAGCGCGTCGTGTGGTCGTTGGTCGGGGCCAGCGGGCAAACCAGCGACGACGAAAGAAAGCACGTGCTCGAATTGCCCAACCGTTTCCCCAACATCACCGGTTTCGTCATGGACGATTTCTTCCGCGAAAAAGGGCCAACCGGCTCACTCTCGGTCGAACAACTTAAGGACCTGCGAAGCCGATTGGTTATTGGCGGGAAGAAGCGCGACCTTTACGTCGTCTTGTATCAGCATCAACTTGGATTTCCGGTGACCAAACACCTGGACCTGTGCGACAAGATCACGTTCTGGACCTGGAAAGCCGAGGACCTCGGCAAACTGGAGTCGTCCTTCGAGCGATTGGAAAAGCTCGCGCCGAAGCAGGCCAAGCTCCTCGGCTGTTACCTGTGGGACTTCGGCACGCGGAAGACGATGCCGCTGGACTTGATGAAGAAACAGTGCGAAGTCGGACGGCGTTGGCTGAAAGAAGGCCGCATCGAGGGTATGATTTTCCTGGGCAGCAACGTCTGCGATCTCGAACTGGAGACGGTCGAGTGGACGCGGAAGTGGATTGCGGAAGTCGGTTCGGAACCGTTGCGTTAATCCGGCAAAGAAGTTGACCCGTGGTAGCGAGAGCCGGAAAATCATCAACTGTGAATCCGGCGCAAAATCATTTGGCTACAGTGCCAGTTTCAAGCCCCGTCACGTTCTGCGAAGATTTTTCCGGAGCGCGGCTTGTCCCAAGCCTCCGCAGCCACGATGGCGGGCTGGTCCCCAATTCGGAAGCCGGCCCCACGCATAGCAACGCGCTGCGAGTTGGGACAACTCGCGCTCCGGTTTGGTTGCCGCTTTGCTGCGCAGTGACCTCCGTGTTCACCTTTGCCATCGCACACGGCGCGTCGAACCATGGGCCAGCGCAGCTTTCTCAGGCTGCTGTCCTTCGCGTGCCGGAGTTGGCGGCGGAACTCGGCAAGGTTTATACCCGCACCGGTGCGCTAGGCACGGTGAGTCGCGAGCTTTACATCCCCTACCCGAAGCCGGACTTCAGTTCCGTTCTCGCCGCGGGCTATGCGGCGCACAAGGGACTGCGGCGGTACGAGGTGTTGACCTACCAGGGACTCGACGATGTTTACCAGGATGCCGACCGCCGTTATTCGGAAGACAACGGCCGGTCCTGGACGCCGTGGAAACCGGATACCGAGGCGGCCATTGTTTGTGAGGGCGAATATTCCTGGCAGTGGTTTCCGCCGACCGGCCCCACCGAGCCTTGTTACGACAAGGCGTCCCGCCGGCTGGTCCAACCCTACAGTCTGGTGACGTTTGCGGGCGATCCGCGAAAGTCCGGTCTGAGCGATTGCAACTATCACGCGTTCTGGCGGACCTCGACCGACGATGGCCGCACCTGGCGCGAAGGGGGAATGGTGAAATACGAGGACGGCCCGGATTACGATCCCAACCGCAAGCGCGCCGCGGACTTCATGGCGGCCAACTCCGCCGTTTATTACTACAACACAATTCCATTGAAAGGCGGCGGCGTGATTTTTGCCGCCGATTTCACGCCCGACGTGACGCCAGGCTCGGACGGTAAGAAATCGCTGACGGCCATCCGCTGCTTCCGCGGGCTTTGGGACAAGCGCGCAAAGGAATATCGCTGGGCCGCCTCACCAACGATTTCAATTCCGCGCGCGCTTTCGGGTTACGCGGTCGAGCCGTGGTTGGCGCGGCTCAAGGACGGTCGCATCCTGCTCGACATTCGCGGCACGACCACAGGCGCGACGTCGCCGAGCGCGGTCGGTCGGCACTGGTATGCCCTATCCCGGGACGAGGGTCGGACCTTCAGCGAAGTGCGCGACTGGCGTTACGATGATGGACAGCAGTTTTATTCCCCAGCGACGATGGCGAAACTGTTGCGCCACTCCAAGACGGGCAAGTTGTATTGGTTTGGCAACATCAGCGCCACGGCGCCCGTTGGCAATCGCCCGCGCTACCCGTTCTACATCGCCGAGGTGGACGAAAAGATTCCGGCCCTGCGGCGAAGCACGCTCACGGTGATTGACGACTACGATCCCGCGCGCCATACACCCGCCGTCCAGTTCTCGAACTTCTTCGTGTTCGAAAACCGCGAGACGCACGACTTCGAGTTGTATCTCTCACCTTACGGGCAATACAACAGCACCTATCAGGCGAGCGTTTACCGCTACACGATCCGGCTCAAGCCGGTTCGGCGGCCTCAAACCAACAAAGTCGGGTAATCCGTGTAACCTTTCGGGCCATCGGCGTAGAACGTGGACGAGTCGGGCGGGTTGAGCGGAGCATTGCGCGCGAGTCGGTTTGGAAGATCGGGGTTGGCGATGAAGAGTTTGCCGAAGGCCACCGCATCCGCCTCGCCGGTCGCGACGACTTGCTCGGCGGTCTCGCACGTGAATCCTTCGTTTGCCACATAGACCCCACCGAATTGCTTTTTCAACTCCGGCCCGAGCCGGTTCGGTCCGAGTGACTCACGCGCACAGATGAACGCGATCTTCCGCCGGCCCAGTTCGCGCGCGACGTAACCAAACGTGGCCGCCGGATTGGAATCACCCATGTCGTGCGCATCGCCGCGCGGCGCGAGATGCATGCCCACGCGATTCGCGCCCCAAACGGAAATCACCGCGTCCGTGACTTCGAGCATAAGGCGCGCGCGATTTTCGATGGGCCCGCCGTAATTGTCCGTGCGTTGGTTGGTGCTGTCCTGGAGAAATTGATCGAGCAGATAGCCGTTGGCGCCGTGGATTTCCACACCGTCGAATCCGGCCGCGAGCGCATTCACCGCGCCCTGCCGATACGATTCAATGATCCCGGGAATCTCGCTCAACTCCAGCGCCCGTGGCGTGACGAACGGCTTCATCGGCCGGATCAAACTCACATGCCCCTTGGGGGCGATGGCGCTCGGCGCAACGGGCAATTCGCCGTCGAGATACGACGGATCGGAAACGCGCCCAACGTGCCAGAGTTGGAGGAACATCCTTCCCCCGGCGGCATGCACCGCCTCGGTGATCTGCTGCCAACCGGCGGTTTGTTCCGGCGACCAGATGCCCGGCGTGTTGGGATAGCCCACGCCCATTGGCGACACGGACGTCGCCTCGCTGATGATCAGTCCGGCGGAGGCGCGTTGCACATAGTAATCGCGCATCAACGCATTCGGCACGCGTCCGGCGCTGGCACGGCAGCGCGTCAGTGGCGACATAAGAATCCGGTTGGCGAGATGCAAGTCGCCGATGGAGAGCGGTTCGAGCAGTTTCAATTTATCGTTCATGCGGAACAGAGCATAGAGGCAGAGGAAGATTGTGCAAACCGCCTTTGCAGTTGTGACTGCCGTGACCGCACAAGAAGGCGCGCGCTTCCCTCTGGTTTACCCGAGTCCGCCGCGTTCTCCTGAACGCAGCCACCGCCGCAAGCGAATCCCCGTTGCCGCCGCCCAGCACCGGGTCGCCCGCAGACAGGCCAAGCACTGGAATTGGTCCACGGCGCCGACGGCCAATCTGAACCCGGGCGATTTCATTCTGGAGCAGGACAAAATGATCAGCGCTTCAAAACCGGGCAACCGCTGCGCACGCGGCGGACCCGGTGCAGCACGGATTGGATGCAGCAGTGATTCGCAACTGGGGCGGAAAACGTCGCAAGGCAAACGCCATTACCACTCCCGCACGCGGTAGTATCGTCGTTCTGCGAAGGAAGAATCCAAAAGCACCCGCGGAGTGCCATCTCCCGCTACCAGTGGCAACGCCAACCACGTGGCGTCCTCGAGGCTGTTCTTATACTCCAGCCGGTACACGCGTCCGCATTGGGTCGGTATCTCCAAACTGAAGCCTGATGCGCCCAAGGTGGGTTTTGCGATGGCAGCTTTTCCGCCCGGATGGCCTTCGCCGATCAATACCAGACTGCGAAGTCCACCGGCGGCCACGGCGACCGCATGGCCCGACCCGGCGGGTACATTCGTCTGCCCGTTGCCGTTCCAACCCCACGCGGTCACCACCCCGTCTGACCGCAAAGCCAGGCAATGGTACGAGCCGGAGGCTATCGCCACAACGTTACTCAGATTGGCCGGCACCGTTGCAGTCACCCATGATCGTCCGCCGTTGAAGCTGCCCCAAGCCACCACCGACCCATTCGCCTTCAACGCAAGACTGTGTCCCCAGCCAGCCGCCACGGCCACCACGTTGCTCAAGTCCGCGGGCACATTTGTCTGGCCCAAATCATTGCCACCCCAGGCGATCACCTTGCCGTCTGACCGCAGGGCGAGGCAATGGTTGGTCCCGGCGGCCATCGCGACCACGTCGTGCAACCCCGCTGGCACGTTTGTTTGCCCGCGGTGGTTGGCGCCCCACACTGTAACCGTACCGTCCAGCAGCAGCGCCAGGCCGTGGCTGTCGCCCGCGGCAAGCGCGGCAACGTTGCTCAGGCCCGGAGGCACGGATGTCTGGCCGTAATTGTTCCGGCCCCAGGCAACAACTGTCCGGTCCGGGCGCAGGGTCAGGTTGTAATCGGATCCGGCCGCCGCCATCAGAACATTGCTGACCGACGCCGGCACTGTGCCCTGACCGTAATCGTTCTGTCCCCACGCCCCGAGCGAACCATCGGCCCACATCGCGAGGGTGTGGTTTTGCCCCGCTGCGAGGACTGCCGCGTTGGTGAAGCCGGGCAGCGGAAGGGTAAACGCATTGCTCAATCCCCACGCGCTGATGGTCGTCGCGCGGCGCGACAGTCGGAGCAACGCGTTGCTGCTGGTTCGAACACCCGCGTTATTGCTGACGATCACGGTGTAGTCACCGCCATCGTCCCAGCCAACATTCGTTACGACGAGGGGATTACTCGTGGCACCCGGCAGTTCAACGCCGTTCAACCGCCATCGATACGCCAGCGGCAAAAAGCTCTGGCAGGTGACGGCGAATGTTGCCGTGTTGCTCAACACAATCGCCTGGCTTGCGGGCTGCGCCGTGATGGTCAAAGGCACCGCGGTCAGCAGTGCGTTTGAACTCACGACGGTTCCCGCGCTGTTGCTGATCACGACGGAGTAGTTGCCTGCCTGCCCGGCCTGGACCTCCGTCAGATTCAAAACGCTGTTGGTTTCTCCGGGCAGTTCCTCGGCTTCGAAGCGCCATTGGTAGCTCAAGGGGAGGACGCTCTGGCAGGCCACACTGAACTGCGCCGGCCCGCCAATGATCGCAACCTGGTCCTGCGGCTGCGTTGTGATGATCAATGGCACAACGGTCAGTCTCGCTGCCGGACTGGTCGTGACGCCGACGCTGTTGCTCACCACAACCGAGTAATCACCGGTTTCGTCCAAACCAACGCCGTTCAGTTCGAGCATGCCAGAGGTTGCTCCGTCCAGGTCGTTGTTGTTTTTCCGCCACTGATAAAAGTAAGGTCTCGTGCCGGCGGCTTGCACCCGGAAGACGGCTGATGCTCCGACCACGACCGTCTGGTCGAGCAGCGGGCGGTTGATAAAGGGGCGCATCGTGCCGGACAAGGCGACGGAATGATTTCCCCCGGAGGAGATGGCGACGACATTACTGAGTCCGGCGGTGCGGCCTGAAATCGAAATTTTACAGTCGCGTCTTGCCCGCCTTTTTCGCTTTGGCCCAGCGGGCCTTGGCCGCCGCCGAGATTTTTGCGCGGGCGGCCGCAGTCATTTTCCGGCGGCCGCTACCGGCGGGGGACGGGTTGTTGCCCAGCAGCGATCCGAGTTCCTTCTCCAGTCTGGCGATTTGTTCTTTGAGATTTGCGGCGCGCCGAAGTTGCGCGGGCGACAGATTTACGAGTGACGTATTCATGTACGGGAAAGCTAAACAGCGACGCGACAAAACTCAAGCCGGAACGCGTGTGTCGCCGAACTGGATCGCTCGTTCCTCGTTTGCGGATTGGAATCCACGATCGCATCACTTCACCAGATTGATAAAGACAGTGATGTTGAGCGCGTTCAGAAAATCAATGAGGAACGCCCCCACGATGGGCACGACCAGAAATGCTCGCGGCGCCGGGCCGAAGGATTCGACCAAGGCTTTCATGTTCGCCACGGCGGTTGGCGTGGCGCCGAGGCCAAAACCACAATGCCCCGCCGCCATGACCGCGGCGTCAAAATCCCGGCCCATGATACGAAAGGTCGCGAACCTTGCGAAGAACGCCACCACGAGAACCTGGACGCACAGGATGATGAGCATCGGCGCCGCGACGGCGGCAAGTTCGATCAGGTTCAGGCTCATCATCGCTGTCGCGAGGAATACGCCCAGTGTGACCGACGCCAATGTCTCGACGACGTGGGTTTGAACCCAGTCCGGCAGCGCGAGATCGCAGCCATTGCGGAGCGCCACGCCGACCAGCATTGCGCCCATGGTGACGGGGAAGGTCAATCCGCCGGCCTGAAGCAGGTAGCTGACCCAGGCACCCAATTTGATGGCCAGCAATAACAACAACAGGTGCCGGATGATGCTGCTTCCATAGCCGGCCAGGGTCTTCACCTCAAATAAAATACCCGTTGGCTCCGCGGTGCCGTTCGCCAGACGATTTCCCGGGGGCGTTTCCGATTGCAGGCGAAATCGTCGGATCAAAGTCCCGCCCACCGGTCCGCCCAACAGCCCGCCACTGACCAGGCCAAAAGTGGCGGCGGCCATTCCGGTCACGGCGGCGCTCGACAGCCCCGCCTGCTCGAGGTCCGGCGCGAATCCCAGCGCCGTGGCGTGACCACCGGTCATCGTGACGCTGCCACAAATCAACCCCAGCAACGGGGAAACGTCCAACAGATGTGCCAAGCCGATGCCGATGCCGTTTTGAATCACCGCCAGGCCGGCGGCCACCAGCAAAAAGATCAGCACCTGCGGCCCGCCCCGTCTGGCCAGACTCCAACTCGCATTCAAACCGATGCAGGCAAAGAATCCGATGAGGAACGGCTGCTGCACCAGCTTGGCCGGAGCGTGACGCCATTCGACTTCCGGTGTGACCAGCCAGGTCCACCACCGGGCGGTGGTATCGAGGTCAAATTTCAGCGCGAGAACGCCAGTGAGATTTCCGACCAGCACCGCGAGCGAGAGGATCAACCCGCCAACCACCGGTGCCGGGATGTTGTAACGCGAAAGCACTTTGATCCGCTGGAGCAGGAACTCGCCCAGTAACAGAACCGGAATTGCCAGCAGTAGTGGCAGCCAGGCGGGGATGGTCATTGGGCGTTCATGAATTCCAAGGCGGCGCCGCGGCCTCGTTCCGCGGCACAACGACCTTTACGTTGGCGACGCGCTCCACTGATCAGCGCAGGGGTTGTGACGAATCCGAACTTGATTCGTCACGCCTTGGCCGGCTCGGATTCGGTGGAGGCCTCCGCCACCGGTTCCGGTCGCTCCACCTCGGCGGGGCTTTCGGCTGGAGCTGTTTCGGAGACGGATTCCGGTGGCGCCGCCTCGCCGACCGAGTCCACCGGCACCGCAACTGTTGCCTCGACGGGTGCGGCATGGCTGGCGTCCGTTTCGGGCTCGGCGGGTTTGTCAGCCGGCGTTTCCGCCGGTTGGGCCGCTGGCTTCGGGGGTTTGGGCAGCGGCTTCTTGGCCGAGTCCATCATGCCGTTGGCGAATTCGAGGACGTGCCCTTGATGAATGAGCCAGTGCAAATCGGCAATGACCGCCGTTTGTTCGGGCGTGGGCTCCGGCTGCGCCGGTGGTGGTGGCGGCGCGGCCGTTCCGCCTTCGGCCGGCGCCACCGGGATCGGCGCTGGCGCGGGTGACGGCGCCAGTGCTTCGATCAGTTTGCGCCGCGAACACTTCGGGTGCGCGTTGATGAACTCCACGATGCGGCGCACGCCTTCGGAGACCGGGGTCGTTTCCAGGTCCAGGAAATGCGGGCGCGCCACGGACACATGCGTGACGGTTTTGTTGACCTTGAAAAATTGCAGGCCGCGCTGGGCAAACTGCTGGCTCAGGCCGGTGGCAACCTGCATCGGAAAACGACGTTGCTGCGCCAGGAAATCCTGCGTCAGTCGGCCCAATCCGCCGCGCAACGACCGGCAACCCACGCCGCTGACCGTGTGTGATTCGACCGGCTTGATGATGCTTTCCTTGTGCGTCGCGCGGAAATGCTCGGTGACGGCGTCGCGATTCGGGAGCTTGACCGGCTCGGGGACGTTCAGGCAGACGTATTCCGTTTTCCAGCTTTGCTCCTCGACCCATTGCTTCACCACCGCCTCGTCGCGCACGATTTTGACGCGGGACTTGAACACCTCAAAGGGCATCCGCGCGAAGCGCGCGGCGTGCAGCTTGCGCAACTGGTTCTGGTAATCGTGATAGTTCGGCGGGCCGAGAATCACGCCGCTCAGGCTGCATTGCGCGACAAACGTGTAAGTGCCCTTGGGCGGCTCGGTGGCCGTGCGTTCAGCCTGGTAAAACGTGGCAAAATGTTTCCGCATCACGTGCTCGACCGCCTCGTCCTCACTCAACCAGAGCGTGTCGTCCAGGGCGCAGACGAACAAGGGCTGCATCACCCGGCCCTCGCCATTTTTCTTCACCGCAAACTTGATCGCGTAACGCTCCGGCTTCTGGAGAATTATCTGGGCGATGCCAAACAACGGATACGCCCGGCCTGTCATCTTGATCTGGCGCGAAATGGATTCGACACCGTGCTCATCGGGTACGATCGCGGCGGTGACTTCCGGCAACGGTTCCGGCGCGCGTGGTTCCCGCCGTTCATCGCGACGCGGCCCCCGACGATCTCCGCGCGGTGGACGATCCGGCCGCCCTTGACGATCGGGGCCGCCCCCGTCGCGGCGCGGGCCGCGCGGACGGTCGTCCCGGCGTGGACCGCCGAACTCCGGACGCGGCGGCCGTGGTCCGCGCCCCCGGCGATCTTCCCGACGTTCCGGCCGGTCTTCACCGGCGAATTTTTCGTAGCGATTTACCGACGAGGATTCCTGTGCCCAGGCGGGGAGGAATAATTTCTCCAGGTCAAGGTCCGTTTCCGGATTGATGCTCATAATGTGATGCCAGCCCCGCACGCGGGACTCGATTTGAATAACGGCAGCAGGATGGAACGCGCCCGGTGCAAATGCAATGAAAGAAAAGCCGCCCCAATCGGGCCGGTTTCAGGGCATCACCGGCACTGGGAATTCCGCGGGATCCAACGTGGGGTGAACGCCGGACGGCGCAGCGTTCACCGAATCCAGTTGCAAGCGGCCTTCGCGGATTTGGAGGCAGGCAAATCCCGCCGGGTGAAGTGTGTAGAGATCGCCGTGCGTGGCGAGGACCGCGCGTTGCCAAGGCTCCGGCCACAGACTCAAGCCACGATAATAATGATGTCCGTTGCGTTCCACGTGTTCGATGCCGAGCAGCGCCATCATGGCCAGGTCCTGTAACAATGTCACTGGGCCCAGCGTGCACAGGTCTTCACCGGTCAGCACTCCGGGTTCGCCCCGCCGGCGCCGATTTTCCAGCAAGCACGCGTTGGCAATGCCTTTCACGATGCCTTTGCAGCTTTTGTGGCTCGTGCCCACGTAACCCAGTTCCAACGCTCGCGGCAAATCGCCCAACGCACCCTCGGATTCGTCAATGATGAGCGGCGGCCGGTCGGTCCAATCATGCAGGGTTTTGCCCCGCTCCGCGGCCAGGGCGAGGTCGCGATGCACCGGTTGCTCGACGACGATGATGTGTCGCCACAGTTCGCGCAGGTCCGGGTCGGAGGCAGCTGATTGCCAAAATTCGCGAAACGCACCGAAGCTCTTGAAATTTTCGTTGCCATCAAGCGTGACAAAATAGTTTCCGCCGGTGGCGTGTTCGAGCAACCGGTTCAGGTCCCGCAACCGTGGTAGGTCGCGCGCCGGATCGCCGAAGATCTTGATTTTGAAATAACGAAGGCCATAGGCGCGAATGGAACTCTCCACATCCTGCGGCAAGCCGTCGGCGACGCGTTCGTTGGCCGGGATGTCCGTCGGCGTGAGCGCGTCGCCCAGGCCGACGGTGTGGCGGACGAAACAAGTGGTCAAAGGTGTGGTGGGCAGCAGATCGCGCGGTTGCGCGTCGCCCAACTCGGCGTAAATCTCCTTCAAGCGCAACCCAAGCCGGTGGATCGCAAGCATGCGATGCAGCGGTTGCCCGGCGAGGCGGCACAAACCGTCCAGCACCGCGCGCTCAACCAAACTCACGCCGAGATTCGCCAGCAACGGTGCGAGCGCGCGGGACTTCGCCCACTCGCTTTGTTGCCGGTACAACTCGCGCCAGAAATCAAAAAATGTGACGGGCGATTGGGCGATCTGTTCCGCAAGCCTGGCGGCGTGGCGAATGACTTCGAGCATCTCCGGCAAGTCCTGCTCGAACGTCGTCGTTGGATTTTTCGTGAACCACTTGGGCGGCAGACCTTCGCTCGTGAGGCCGGGGGAGGATTTGTTTCCAATCGTGACGCGCGTGCGCACGAACAGGTGCGGCACGTCCGTCATGCTGGCGATGCCGTACCGGAACGGGAACCGCGTCCGCGTGCGTTGCACGAAGAATTCAAAGGGAGCGAGTGTAAATTGGTCGGCCATTGCAATTGTAACTAAGCTTCTCCCTCACCCTGACCCTCTCCCGCGGGGACAGGGAACAGCAGTCGCTTCTTTCAATTCTTCCGAAGACCGTCCGGCAAATGCCGTTTCATGAATGGTCGAGCGACTGGCGGCGATTCCCCCTCTCTCCGAGGGAGAGGGCCGGGGTGAGGGCGAGCGTGGAGACAAACTCATGCCGGAATTGAAATAGAATGAATGTTCAAGGTGTCGGGTTGGCGGGGAGATTAAGAGTAAGCGCAGGAATAAGATTAAGACGCGGATCGTCCCAGATACAAATCCCGTCCCTTGACCAGCGCGGCGATCTTGCGGTCGGCAATGGAACGTTTGAGCATCCAGAAACCGCAGTCGGGATGCACGTAGCGCACGCGGTTTGGCCCGAGGGTCGTTTCGGCGCGCTCGATGACGCGGGCAATTTCCTCCGGCGTTTCAACGTGATTGACCTTGATGTCCACGACGCCCAGCCCGATGCCAATGCGCGCGTCCACATGCTTGAGTGCCTCCAGGTCGGATGGCGGGCGATGCGCGAGTTCGAGCACGAGATGGTCCGCGTGGAGGCTGTTGAGAAACGAAATCAGCGCGGCCCATGTGCCTTTTTGAATCGTCTGCCCGCCGTAATTGCCGAAGCAGAAGTGCACGGACTTTTCCCCACGCACCGCGTCCAGCACGCGATTCATGCCCGCGGCAGCCAGCGGGGCGTCGGCCGGGTTGCCGGGAATGTTGGCTTCGTCCACCTGCACACAGGCGCAGTTCAGGTCCGCAGTTTGCGCGGCCAAGGCATCCGCGATGGCAAGGTTGAGTTTTTCAAAATTCTGGTAGTGCCCGTCCAGCAACGTGCGCGCCAGCATGTAGGGACTGGTGAGCGTGAACTTGAACGGTCCGCCGGCCACGCTCGCGGCGCGCGCGCAATCTTCCGGCAGATTTAACGCGCCTTCCGTAATCGGTCCGGTGACGACGCCGGCGGGTTTGCCGCGAAAACGCATCTCCGGTTTTGCGCGGAACGCGGCGGTCTCGCGCCGGCCAATCCGCGAATCAATCCCGCCCAACCGGCTCACGAAATAATCAATCATCCCGTTTGTGTCCGGATGATTCACGTCGAAGCGATAAAGCTCGCCATCCGTGGGCAAATCAATGCCGGCTTGTCGTTGCAGGTCGAACACGACGCGGGTGGCGTCGAGCAACGCCTGTTCACTCGGCAACGCGGCGAGCCATTCGGGGACGGGATAGGAGCCGACCGTGGTTGTCAGGATCCGCGGAGCGCTGGCGTGGTTCATTCGGGGAGAATAGCAGCGAGACACCGGGTAGCAAGTTCGGGAGGAGCAGTCAGGGCCGTCACCCAGTCCTCGTGAACCGGCGGGCGCGCGCCCCGCCCGCAGCACGTCCGTCGATCAGGGGGACCAGCCGATTCCATGGTGCAGCCCAGCTCGGACGTGCTGCGGCCAGGCTGGTCGCGCGCCGGCTGCAAAGTTCACGGCTGTTTGCCGGCGGGAAGATTGTTCAATGCCCGATCGAGATTGCGCTGAATGTCAGCCCGCGCGGGCTGGATTTCCAATGCGCGACGATAAAGCGAAATGGCCTCCTCCATCCGGCCCAGACCCTCCAGGGCGACGCCGAGATTGCTCAAAGCGGCGCTGTTGGTCGGATTACGCGAGAGCGCCTGCTGGTATTGCTGCACGGCGGGTTCGATCTTTCCCTGCGCGTAAAGGACGACGCCGAGACCAACGCGAGCATCGGTCAGTTCCGGGTTCAACCGAAGCGCGGCTTCCAACTCTTGTTGCGCTTCGGGCAATGCTGATTTGTGATAGAGCGCGTAACCGAGGTTGAAGCGAACCGCGGCCGTGTCTGGTGAAAGTTCGCGCGCGCGCTGGTAATGGACGATGGCCTCATCCACACGTCCGCGGTCGGAAAGATAATCGCCCAGGAAAGTTTCCACGGCCCAATTGGGTGGCGTGCCCGCGAGCGTGCGTTGCCACAAGACTTCCGCGTTCCGCCAATACGATGTTTGCCGCCAGGCGCAGAAACCCAAAACCAGCAGCCCAACGATTGCGCCCGCGGTTAGCATCGGCCGGGTTTGTGGCCAGCGGCGCGCAACATCGGCCAGTCCCCACGCGAGGGCCAGATACAAGCCGATTTGCGGAAGATAAGTGTAACGATCGGCGTGGGCCTGTTCACCAACTTGAATCAGCCCGATGACAGGAACGAGCATCCCCAGATACCAAAACCATCCCACCGGCAGGTACGCAAAACGGCGGCGGGCAAGCAGCGCCGTCACTGTGATGAGGGCGATTGCCGCCACCGCTCCAGCGATGGTCAACGCCGGCCGGCCGGCGAAGGGATGCGGATAGCAGGCTGCCAGTTGATGCGGGAAGAACAGTTGGCCGAGATATACGACGAACGAAACCGCTGCGTTGGTCAGTCGCCCTGTCAACGGAAGTTTGGACACGGTTACGAAGGTATTCATCTGGGCCTGCGCCCACAAAGCCAGCAATGCCGACGCCGTCGCGAGCACGAGCAGGGGAATTTTTTCAGCGACGAGCTTGCGGGAGGGAACCGCGGGCAGGCGTCGCAACGGCCAGTAGTCCAGCAGCAGCAAGACGAACGGCAACGTGACGAGCATCGGTTTGGCCATCAAACCGGCGACGAAACACAGTGCGACCAACCCGTATCGTTTCCAGGATGGTGCTTCCGCGTAACGCGCGTAGCACCACAACGTCAGCATGAAAAAAAATCCGCTCAACACGTCCTTCCGCTCCGCCACCCACGCAACGGATTCGACGCGCAACGGATGGATGGCGAACAGCGTCGCGACCACGGTGCACGGCCACAGGTCGCCCGTCATCCGTCGCAGAACCAGGAACAGCAGCACTGCGTTTGCGGCGTGCAGGATCACGTTGGTCAAATGGTGTCCCCCCGGGTTAAGCCCATGGACCTGGCAGTCCAGCATGTGCGACAGCCAGGTGAGCGGATGCCAGTTCGCCGCGTGGGCCTGCGTGAAGGCCCAAAGGAAGCCGTTCCAAGTCAGGCCGCTTGCGACGTGCGGGTTTTGATACACGTACAGGTTGTCATCCACGTTGATGAAGTCGAAGTGGATGACCTGACCGAAGACCGCTAAAACCGTGGCGACGAGCGCGACGCAGATGCCGGGGAGCTGAATTTTTTTCAAATCCATGGCGCGGATCGAATGTCGCGGCTGGTCGTCATGTGTGGCCTGCGAATCCACCGCCGGCGCGTCGCGCAAACCGGCGGGCCGAACACCCCCCGGCCGGCCGCTACTGGTTTATGTGCACGACCTTTGCCGGCGGAAAGCCGTTGAACCAGGTCGAGGATGCCTGGCTGTAAGCGCCGATGTTTACGCTGTAAAGCAAATCGCCGAGTTCCAGATTCGCCGGAAGCTGTTCGGCCATCGAAACGACGTCGAGCGCGTCACACGTGGGGCCGAACACGGAACACAACTGGGTCGGACCGCTTTTGACCGCTTTCAGATGGTAGTGGCAGTGGTCGAAGATGACGCCGGAATAAGTGTGATAAACGCCGTCGTTGATGTAGTAGCACAGTTTTCCATCACGCACGGCCTTGCCGATGATGCTGGAGATGGCCACGGCGGCGGTCGCCACCAGAAAACGGCCCGGCTCGGCCAGAATCTGGATGTTTTTCGGGAACAGCCGTTCAAGCTCCTGGTTGACGATTGCGGCCAATTCGCGGAACGGTTTCACGCTGTCATCATACGGCGCGGGGAAACCGCCGCCAATGTCGAGCAGGTTCATCTTCGTATAGCCGCGATCGTTGGCTTCCTTGAACAGGTTGGCGGCGAGGCTCAGCGCGCCGACGTAGTTTTCAAAGTTCGTGGTCTGGCTGCCGACGTGGAAGCTCAACCCTTCGACCACCAGGCCCGCCTTGTCGGCGGCGAGGATGAGGTCCACCGCTTCGCCGGGGGAGGCGCCGAACTTGGAGGAGAGTTCGACCATCGCGCCGGTGTTGGGGACTTTGATGCGCAGGACCAGACCCGCCAGCGGCGCATGCTTCTTGATTTTGTTGATCTCCTCGAGGTTGTCGTAGGTCACCAGCGGTTTATACGGGTTCAACTCTTGCAGCGTTTCAGTGGCCTTGATCGGATTGGCGTAAATGATCTTGTCCCAGATCCAATCCTGTCGCGCCTTCTCCGGCAGGTGCTTGATGTTGTCATGCACGATGCGGAATTCCGGCATCGAGGCGACATCGAAACTCGCGCCGGCGTCGTAAAAGGTTTTGACGATGGCCGGGTCGGCGTTGGCCTTCACCGCGTAGTACGCCTGCACGCGCGGCAGGCCGCGCTTGAACTCGGCGTAATTGCGGCGGAGTTGGTCGTGATCCACCACGAACAGCGGCGTGCCGTGTTCGGCGGCCAGTTTCTGAATCAAACCGTGGTCCATCATTTCAATCTCCGTCGGTGATGAGAAAATTCTTGAACTGCCACGGGTCGCTCAAATCCACCTGCGGATGGTTGTGACCGTGGAAGGCGTTGGTATAGTGCTTCAGCGGCGTCCAGTCGCTGGGTTTGGAGATCCATTTCCCAAGGTAGGGTTTGGAAATCTTCAGCACATATTCATGCGGGAGATCGTCGGGCACGCAAACGCCGCGCGCCGGGTTTTCAATCATCCACATGGAGGCGGCCACCACCGAAATGGCCACCTGCATCGTCGTGGCGTTCTGGTGCGGCACGAGCCGGCGCGATTCCTCGATGCTGAGGTCGCTGCCGATCCACCACGAATGATAGGCGTGCCCCATCAGCAGCGCGCCCAGGATGTCGGAGCCGCTGATGATTTCGTCGTTCAGGATGCGCTGCTTTTCCGGGAGCTTGTAATCGTAGCCGCGCAGTTCGTTGAGCGAGGCGATGGCCACGTCGGCCGGGCAGTAGGCGTAATGGACGGTGGGCCGGTAAACCGCCTTGCCCTTTTCCCAGACGGTCAGCCGGTCGGAAATGGTGAACGCTTCGCCGTGGCGCACAACCATGCCGTGGATGCAGTAGTTCGGCACCCAGGAGACAACCCACGTGTTGATGCCCATGCGCGCGAGGCATATCTGGTTGCGTGGACCTTCCGTGTGCTCATACGCCAGTGGCGGCAGTTCCTTTTCGTGGGTGCCCCAGCCCATTTCTGCGGTGGTCGTGCCTTCCTCGCGGAAGCCCTCCACGCTCCAGGTGTTGACGAATTCGTCCACCTGCTTCGGCCGGTTGGTGATCTGCGTGTCGCGCTCGCTGCAATGAATCACTTTCACGCCCAGCTTCATGGCCAGTTGGTTGAAACTCCGATCTGCAATGAGTTGCCTGATTTCATCAGCGGCCCCGCCGGTGATCTTCTTGTCCTTGATGGCGCGGTTGCCGATGTCAATCAACCCCTGCTTGGTGAAATGGGAAATCAGACCGGGATTGGCGCCATGTTCCAAAACCGCCGTGGGGCCGGGCGCCGCCCACTTGGCCGTCATGCGACGGATGTTCATGTGCCGCCAGTAAAGCGTCATCTTCTGCGGCGGCGCGTTCTGCGCATTTTCGTACGGATCCCACAACTCGACCGAGGTGTTGATGTAAAGCACGCCGCGGTCGTGACACCACTGGAGGATTTCGCAACAGTCAATGTTCCACGCCAGATCAATCAACAGGTCGCCGGCGCGGAGGTATTTGCCCAACAGCGTGTCCATGTTCTCGCGGGTGACGCGTTTGCGGACGAAGTTGACGCCGCGCTTCAGCCACGGTTGGAGCACCTCCCGGCGGTCTTCAAAATCCATCACCGTGATGTTTTGGGCCGGGGTTTTGATGTGTTTGACCAGAATGGGCAGTGCGCATTGCGCCACCGCGCCGTATCCGACAAACAAAATCCGATTTTTGAATTCGAGCATAATTATTTCCTGCGCACGTTCACCCCGCGCCGTGGAGTAACGCCACGGCCGGGTTGGAACCAATCCCGCGCCACGACTCCACGGAGCGGGCGGGGACAGTTTTGATAAACCCCTATCTCACGCAAGAGTATTTTGAGCCCGCGACGGTCGGGCTCGGGATTTTCGCGCTTTCCGGGCCGGGCCGGGGGCTTACCACCCCAGCACGTACGCAAAAATCAGCGGGGCCACGATGGTGGCGTCGGACTCGATGACGAATTTCGGGGTGTTCACGCCCAGCTTGCCCCAGGTGATCTTTTCGTTGGGCACCGCGCCAGAGTAACTGCCGTAGCTCGTGGTGGAGTCGCTGATCTGACAGAAATACCCCCAGAGCGGAACGTTTTTGCGTTTCAAATCCTGATGCAGCATGGGCACAACGCAAATGGGAAAGTCGCCCGCAATCCCGCCGCCGATCTGAAACATGCCGTAGGAATGCTCCCGGGTGGCCCGCAGGTAGAAGTCGGAAAGCCACGTCATGTATTCGATGCCGCTGCGCACCGTTTGCGGACACTTCAGGTCGCCGCGGATCAAAGCGGCCGCAAACAAATTGCCCAGGGATGAATCTTCCCAGCCCGGCACGATGATGGGCACGCCCTTTTCCGCGGCGGCCAGCATCCAGGAATTCCTCGGGTCAATCTCATAGTAACGGCGCAACCGGCCTTCGCGGAGCAATTGAAAGAAGAACTCGTGCGGGAACATCTGCCGGCCCTGGTCCTCCGCGTCCGCCCACAGTTCCAACATGGCGCGCTCGACCCGCCGGATCGCCTCGTTTTCTGGAATGCAAACGTCCGTGACGCGGTTGAGATTTTTTTTCAACAACGCATTCTCCTCGCGCGGGGACAGATGCCGGTAATGCGGCACGCGCACGTAATGTTTTTGCGCGACGAGGTTGAAAACGTCCTCCTCCAGGTTCGCCCCGGTGCAGGTGATGAGCTGCACCTTGTCGCGCCGGATCATCTCCGCGAGCGACCGGCCCAATTCGGCGGTGCTCATGGCGCCGGCCAGGGAAACCATCATGTGCCCGCCACCCTCGAGGTGCGTGACGTAGGCGCGGGCAGCATCCACGAGTACGGCCGCGTTGAAGTGCCGGAAGTGCTGTTGCAGGAACCGGGACACCGGTCCGCCCAAAGATTTTCTCGCTTGCTGCTTTCGCATGCGGCGTTCTGAGAATTTTTTTCTTCTCTCACAATATGAATGTTCGCGCCATTGCCAATCATTAATTCCAAAAAAATCAAAATATTTTTCGGCGCGTTCACGCGCACTGCGACGCGTGATGGACAATCGCGTGAAACAAATTATCCTCGCAAAAAATTTTTACCGTGAAAACACCACCAGCCCTCGAGCCGCCGCCGCCGGCGCCCGGCTTCGCCATGCCGGCGGAGTGGTCGCCGCACGCGGCGACGTGGCTGGCCTGGCCGCACAACGCATCCGACTGGCCGGGCAAGCTCGAGCCGGTCCGGTGGGCGTACGGCGAGATGGTCAGAAAAATCTCGGCCGGCGAACGTGTGTGCCTGCTCGTCCGCAACCGGACCGAGGCGCGGTGCGCGCGCGGATACTTGCAGCGCGCGCACTGCGATATGCGGCGGGTGCAATTCATCCGGCATCCGACCAACCGCGCCTGGATGCGGGACAGCGGGCCGATCTTTGTTAAGCGGAAGCATTCAACATTCAACATTCAACATTCAACCCCGAACGACGAAACGGCCATCGTTCATTTTCATTTCAACGCCTGGGCGAAGTATCGGGACTGGCAACGCGATGCCCGGGTTCCCGAGATCGCGGCGCGGCTCCTGAACCAGCCGTTGTTCAACGCGCAGTTCAACGGACGGAATTTCATCCTCGAAGGCGGCGGCATCGAAGTGAATGGCCGCGGCACGCTGCTGACCACGGAAGAATGTTATTTGCACCCAACGCTCCAGGTGCGCAATCCGGGCATGACCCGCAGACAATACGAGGACGCGTTCGGAAAATATCTTGGCGCCACCAAGGTGCTCTGGCTTCGCAAAGGTCCGGTCGGCGACGACACGCACGGCCACATTGACGACATCGGCCGGTTTGTGAACCGCCGCACGCTCGTGCTCATCAAGGAAACCAACCCGCGCGACGTGAACTACCGGCCGCTTGCTGAAAATTGGGAGCGCGTCCGGGAGTTTCGGCTCGAGGACGGTTCGCGGCCCGCGGTGGTGCCGTTGCCCATGCCCTCGGCGCTTTACCACGATCGCCGGCGGCTGCCGGCGAGTTACGCCAACTTTTACATCTGCAACGCTGCGGTCCTGGTGCCGACCTTTAACGATCCCAACGACCGCGTGGCTTTGGGCATCCTGGCGGACTTGTTCCGCGACCGGCCCGTGGTGGGGATTCACGCCGTGGACCTGGTGCTGGGGCGCGGCGCCCTGCATTGTTTGACGCAACAACAGCCGAAGTAGTCAAGCCAGGGTGGAGGGTGACTGGTGAAAGGAAAGGCCCGCCCGTCATGGCAAGCGGACACAGTTGCGGGACGGGCGGCGAGGTCGCGCGGCCGCGCGCGTGCTTGCGTTTCAGGGACTTCCGGTCTATAAATGGTCGTCCCTGCCGGACGGCGGGTGAACGTCAGCTTTCAAAAGCGATTAGCTCGGGCGTTTCTATGGAATTTCGACGATGAGCACTGCAAAATCTAAAATCAAGATATTGCTGGCGGATGACCATCCGGTCGTCCGCAAAGGGCTTTACTCCTGTCTGGCCAACCGCGACAACCTCAAGATCGTGGGCGAGGCCGCCGATGGCGCGGAGGCGATGCGCAAGATCGGCGAGTTGTCACCGGACATCGTGCTCATGGACATCTTCATGCCCCAATTGGACGGGTTGGCGGTGACCGAGCGGGTTCAGAAGGAGTGCCCCCAGGTCAAGGTCATCATCCTGTCCATGCACAGCAACCGCGAATACGTGTTGCGCATCATCAAGGCCGGCGCGCGCGGTTACGTGCTCAAGGACGCCCCGCCGGATGAGCTGGTGCGCGCCATCGAAGCCGTCAACTCCGGCGAAACGTTTTTCAGTCCGGCCGTCGCCCGGATCGCGCTCAACCAGTTCGTCAGCGAAACCAACCGCACCGATCCCTTCTCGCGGCTCAGCGAGCGCGAGCGCGAAGTGCTGGCCCGCATTGCCGAGGGCCGGAGCAACAAGGAAATCGCCAGCGACCTGGGCATCGGCGTGCGCACCATCGAGACGCACCGCGAGCGCATCATGCACAAGTTGAACATTCACAGCGTCGCGGGCCTGACCAAGTTCGCCATCACCAACGGACTGGCGGCATTGGACCCGGGGCCGGAAAGTCCCTTGGGCAAACCTTGATCGCCACGCCGCGCACGCACGCGGCGTTCAATTGACACTGTCCGCCGCCAGCACCACCCACCGCCCGCGAACCAGTTTTTGCAGCAGCGGTGTTCCCGGCGGGAGCTTGTTCCAATTGATGAAATTCACATCGAAGGACCACTTGCGCACGGGGGTCGTGTAATACGTGCCGCTGCTGTTCCAAAAGCCCGTCGCGTATCGGCTGGGAAACAACGCCACCAGCGAACCATTAAAGGTGAACGTCGCGGAAAACCCCTCACTCCAATTCTCCAGCAGACGCGGAAAGTTGTCCCAGCCGCCGCTGTAACGTTTGACCCCGGCGACGTTGGTCGTCGGCACGATGCCCGCCAGGATCGCCGCGTTCACCGTGGTGTTCACGGCGTCACGGTCGAGCAGCGTGGTGCCCGGGCCGTAGGTGTCCTGCCAGGCCGGCGACAAAACGGTCACGCTGTCCGCCACCAGCGACGCCGGCAGCGTCGCGGACGTGAGGGTCAATCCCGGCGTGACATCGTTGTTGTTGAGGTTGAAATGGCCCTTGACGTAAAGCGGGCGAGGCGTGGCGATGGTCAATCCCTTGGGCGGCAGCGCGCGGCCGTTGGTCACGCTGACCGCGGTCAACCAGCCCGCCGGTGACCGCCGGTCATCCACATAAATGGAATTCAACGCACGGCCCCGGACGCTGACGAGCGAAAGCGCGTGCGTATTCGTGGCCATCCAGACGCTGAACTTCCCGACATCAATTTCGGTGCTCAACACCCATTTGCTCTCGCGATAATCGTACAGCGTGGCGTTGGTTCGCAAAAAGGTGAGCGCGCCGCCGGTCAGCAGTTGCGCGCCCGGGATTGCCTGAAACCCGCCCCCGCCTTTGCCGTCCACGTTGAAAGTGATGCCCACGCCGGTGTCGGTGGTCGTAACGATGAGATCGGCCTTGTTGTAATATCGCTGGCTGCCGGGAAGCATTGCGGGATTTTCGCCCGGTGGCGGCGGGTCCAGAATCTGCCGCAACGCTTCGGGGCTGTTGTTGTTGCCGACGGGCAAAGTCAGCGAACTGACCTTCTCCTCATGCAGACCGCCATAACCCGGCAGGATGCCGGAGGACCAGCCCGGGTCATCCGGATGGCGTTGATGGTAGATTTTACCGACCGCCCCCACGGCGTCCGTGAATTCGAGCGCCATGGCGGGCGAAGTGTAAATGTTCGCGTTGCCATGCACCTTGCCCGTCACTTTCGTGGCGACGAGCGGGTTGATTTCCAGGTCCATCGCGTAATAGGTCGCAAATTGGAAGATCGGAATGGCCGCCAGTTGAAAATCCTGCCGGACGGCCACACTCAAGGCGGGCGGGGCTGCGGATCGCAACCGGGCGTTCGCCCGCGTCCGGCAGATAAACGCCCGGCCATACAACCCGGTGTAGCGCGAGTCCAGATTGGTCAGCACCATGGTCGGCGAACTGTCCACCCAGACCTGGCCGGCGGCGCCGGTCCCGTCGCTGAATTCAAATTCCGCCGCCCAATCATTCGTGGGCAACAGATTGCGATACGCGGCCAGGTTCGCGGGATCGAACGTTTGCTGCACGAAATCGCGTGTCACCTGGCTCAAAACTTTTTCCGTGGCGGCCTCGGCGGCGGCCACGCTGCGATTGTACGCGTTGTTGCGGTCGGTGATCCACGCGCTCCCGGACGTCCGTTGCAGCAGCGAGGTCAGCAGCAGCAAACTCACCGCCACAAACACCAGCGCCAGCAGCAGCGCATAGCCGCCCTTTCGCCTCCGGGAATGAAAGGAGCGCGTGTTCATGCGGGATGACGTTCGCTTTTCATTCAATCGCCCGGCGCGTGATCCTGGTTTGCAGATGGTAATAATCGTAGTAATAACCCGCGCCCACCCGCGCGATGGGGAATTCCCACCGGTAAAACTCCAGGTCCAGCCGGATGACCCGGTTGTTCTGGTCGTTCGTCAGCACGTTGCCCAGATAATCTTCCGCGCGAAACACCGTCTGGTTGGTGATATACGGGGCAATCTCGCGGAGGTCGCCGTCGTCACTGCTCTTGCGCATCAACGACTGCTCGTCCGCGTCGAGGTAATAACGCACAAACACGTTCGTGTCGGCCGTGGGATAAAGTTGCAGGGCATTCCCCGTTTGCGGCGTGTTCACCGGCAGGCGCGTGAACCCGCCGCCGTTGCCGTTGCCCACATACACGGTCCTGGCCGAACGCACCTCGTCCCGCACCCGGTTCAACGCTTCGCGCGCGTTATGCGTGGCGGACAACTTCGAGTCCGCCAGCGTCGCCAGCCGCAGACCAAAAATGTGGGTGTAAATGACGCCCACCACCACCAGCGTGAACAGCCCCGTGGCGATCAAAATCTCGGTCAACGTGAAGGCCGCTGACCCGGCCCGCGGCGCCGGACGAAACCCGCGAAGTCTGGCGAAGCGTTTCATGTCACTGGTCCGCCGCGCGCAGGGTGACGGCGGTGTTCGTGAACGGCCCGGCAATCCCCGCCGGCCGGCTGCGCAACATCCACACGCAATCGGCGCGCAATTCCCGGAGCGGCGGATCCACGGACACCGTGGTGACGCGGATGTAATTCGTCGCCAGCACCGGTTCGCCGGCCACCGGGACATCGAGCGCCTCCACCTGCACGAAATTCGTCGTGCCCAGTTCGTCCACGACCGGCCACGCCCGCGGATCCCACTTGGCCGCGCGCGCCTGCTCCACCCCCTGCATGGCCAGCGATTGCGCCGCCAGCGAATACGCACTCCACTCGGCCCGGTCCGTCGTCCGCAGATAACCGTAAATCACCGCCGCAAACGTCAGCGCCACGATGGCCAGCGCCACGACCACCTCCGTCAGGGTGAATCCGCTCTGGCGGCAACTGGATGTTGGATGTTGGATGTTCAATGTTCGCGGTTCCCGGACCGCGCCCATCCACCGCGTTTCCGCGACAAGTGGCCGGCCGTTTCTCAGATCTCGAACTGGGCGATTCATTTCCGGATCGGTGTTCATTAGTATCAGGTCAAAGCCCCCAAAAGCAAACGATGGCTGCGGTAGTGGGGTAGCCGTCTCGGCTGCCATGGTCCCGGCAACCGTCCCCGGTTGCCGAAGCGAGCGCGCCTTCTCATCCTCAGCCACGGAAATCAAAATCTGTTCGAAGACGAGGACGACGAGGCGTCCGCCGCTCCGCACAGCCCCCACCTACTGTGCTCCCCGGCCCACACCTTCCACAACTAGGGGTGCCGTTCCACGCGCCCAGCGTCCCCTCATTGGATGTTGGATGTTCCCGCCCGCCACGCGTTCAGGTGACCGTACTCCGCCCGACGCCGGAAGGAGTGAAATTGCTGGGAGAAAAAGGCTTGCAATCGCCGGCCCTCCTGCTCTAATTGCTAAAGGTAAGGTTCAGCGAAGAAATTGTCGTCTTGATTCATCCAATGACCGGTTGCGAGCCGGCCGCTTCGCCTTGATGGCAAAAACCTCAACGCGAGTGGAAAGCAGAACAACGTTGCAATACACGTCTCAGAAAACTTGGGATCAAGGGGAAGGGGAAACGACCGACCACAGTCTCACAATTGGTGGTGCGTTGGCGGGTGAACTCTGCCTCGGTTTGCGGACGATCATGGCGGCAGACTGCGGAGCGCGGCTTGTCCCAAGCCGCAGCACATTGGCGGGCGGACGCGGCGGCGATGATTCGGGGGACCTTTGGCGTTCACACCCGCTGCGAGTTGGGACAACTCGCGCTCCGAATGAACAGAAGGCCACAGCGAGAACTGAGAGCTTCTATCAAAAGTGTAGCAACGGACGTCAGTCCGCTCCATTTTCGGGGGAGTTTGAGCCGACTCACGTCGGCGGCTACGAGGTTTTGAAATTGCCTCTCAAGAACTCCGTTTCCTCAGTTACCTCCTGTTCACTTCGGCCCGCTTTTAACTCACCCTCAACTCAGCAATGGATGAAAGGCTGATTATGACCACACCCCTTCAGCTACGCATTATGAAAACAAAACAAATTCTGGCAATTCTAGTCGCCAACGTCGCGCTGCTTTGCGCTTCGAGAGGCTGGGCGGCAACCTATTATTCACAAGGCTCGGTTGACCCAACCATTCTCGCAAACTGGAACAGTGTTGCTGTTGGCGGAGGAACAACGCCTGCAAATTTTACTACCACCGGCGACATTTTCGTCATTCAGGCCGCTCATAGCATGACTACGGCCGCCACTTGGACCCTCGGCAATGTTGTCGAGATACAAGTTAATGGCACGCTGACGGCAGCGAATGCCGTGTCAACGTATCGATTGACCGTGAATTCAGGTGGCCTGGTCGTGATCAACAGCGGAATTACTCTGACGGTTAACAATGCTTCCGGTGTGGATTTGAATGTGAGCGGCACAGTCCGGAACGCGGGGACCATAACAATGAATGGGACCGGAGCCTACCTATCGGGCGGACTCTATCGGCACGATCAAAACGGAGGTGCGATCCCAGCGGCGACTTGGAATGCTGCTTCCACGTGTGAAATCATCGGCGTTACCACTACGGCGCCCACCGGTTTGACACCAAGCGGCGGATTCGGCCATTTCACTTGGAACTGCTCCGGCCAAAGCGCGACGCTCAACGTCAACAGCCTGGCGACGGTGAATGGGAACTTCACTGTTACCAGCACGGGCTCGGGCACCCTCCAGTGGCTTACGGCTACGGGATCACGCACTGTCAACGATTTGAACATTTCGGGCGGCACCTTCGTTTTCAGTACTACCGGCACCACTCGTTCACTTACCGTGAATGGCGACTTGAACATCTCGGGTGGCACCTTCGATTTTACAACCGGTGGTAGCGGAACCACCAGAACGCTTTCCTTGGCGGGTTCCTACAACCAAACCAGTGGCACGTTTCAGAGCAGCGGTAACACTGTGGCAGTGAGTTTCACGGGAGTCGGCAAGACTTTCACGCAATCCGGCGGCACACTGACCACCGCAAACATGGACTTCAGCGTCAACAGCGGTGCGTCGCTGACGCTGAACAATAACATCTCCATTAGCACCGGCCGGACTCTAACTGTGGCCGGGACGCTTAGCCCCGCGACTGGATCCGTTCTGGTGAGCGGTGCCGGCACGCTGACCGGGACGGCGGGAATTGTCCAGGTAACGAAGACCGGCGACGCCACTGACGATTTCGCCGCGCAATACACGATTTCGACCAAAACCCTTTCGGGACTGACGGTCGAGTTCATTGGCGCCTCAGCCCAAAAAAGTGCCACTGCGTCGTATGGAAGCTTGAAGATCAGCAATGCCAGCGGCGTCACCTTGGGCGCGACCACGACCGCCAGCGGCGACCTGACCATTAGTTCAGGCGCGACACTCGATGTGAGCGCCAGCAATTACGGCCTGTTGGTTGGCGGGAATTGGGCCAACAGCGGCACATTCAACGCACAAGCGGGGACGGTCACCTTCAACGGGACTGCCGCCCAAGCTATCAGCGGCGCGTCTTTGACCCCGTTCTTCAACCTGACCATCGCCAACACCACGGTGGCGGTGTCGTCCAGCGTGAATCTTGACGTCACTGGAACGATGACGGTCAATGCGAATGCGACTTTCAGTCCCGCCGCAGCCGTCGTGCTCAACAACACCACGACGCAAGGCACGCTGACCGGCTCGGGAACGATTCAGGTCACGCGTGCCGCTACCACGGCTGATTTGGTCAGCCAATACAAATTCTCCACCCGCACGCTGACCGCGCTGGCTGCGAACTATGCGGGAGCAGGTGACCAAACGGTCAACTCGACTGCATCTGTTGGCAACTACGGCAGTCTGACGGTGAGTGGTAGCGGGACGAAGACTTTGGGAGGCGCAGTCACCGTGAATGGGGACCTGACCATCGCTGCGGGCACCTTGACCACGTCCGGTAATGCCTTGAGCGCATCTGGAAACCTCTCGGTTGTCGGTACTTTAACGCCCAGTTCGAGCACCGTCACGATCGGGGGGAATATGAGCGGCGGCGGTACTCTGACAGCTAACACGTCCACATTTATTTTCAACGGCGCGGGGAATCAGACTATTGACATCTCGAGTCTCGCTAATGACTTCTACAATCTGACCATCAGCAAGAGCAGCGGAGCCGCCAGCCTCACCGGCAACGCCACAGTCGGTGGCGCACTTACCATCACCCAGGGCGAGTTCATCGTTGGGAACTTTACCATTGAGGTGACCGGAGCCACTTCGGTGAGCGGCACGTTGACGATCAGCGGGACGGGAGGCAACAAGACTTTCACCGGCGACGTCACGATTAACAACGGAGGCACTTGGAATGAGACTGCGGCTGAGGTGGTTGCCTTCGCGGGGAATTTGCAGAACGATGGTGCTTTCACGGCCCTCGGTGGCAGCCACACATTCAGCGGAAACAAGACAATCGGCGGGAACAATGCAATTGCGATCCCTGCCGTGTCTATTAGTAACATTCGTGTAAACAACGGTACTTTAACCGTAAGCACGACGATCGGAGGCTCAGGCACGCTTCAGCAGGGCGCGGGCGCTACGCTCAACTTCGGCGGTACTACAATCAGTCCAACCCTGACCGCGACCGCTGCCGGCAACACCGTCAATTATAACGGCACCGCGGCCCAGACGGTGAAGGCTACCACCTATTCCAATCTCATCTTGAATGGCGGCGGTGGCAGCACCGTGAAGTCCATGGGAAGCGGTATCGCAGTGAACGGCAACTTGAGCATCGCGCCCACGGTAGCGGCGCAGGCAAGCATCGTTGCCGGGCAAAATCTTGTGGTCAACAGCCTCACGCTGGGCGGCGCACCCCAAGTTTCCGGCACTTGGGGCTCGACCAGTTCGTCCGCCGTAAATCAAAACAACACATACTTCGCGGCCACCACCGGCATCCTGACCGTTGGAGCGACGCGGTTGCTTGTCACGTTGCCCGGTCAGACCTTCACCTCCGGCAGCGGCAATTCCGGCACCGTCAATAATCAGACCGCCGGGACTTCGTTCAACATCACGCTGACGGCCGTGGATGCCAACAACAACATTGACACGTCCTATTCTGGTTCCAAGACCATCAACTACAGCGGGCCGGGTAACGCACCCGGTGGCGCGACTCCCACCTACACCACCACGGTGACTTTCACCGCCGGCCAGGCTACTGGTGTGGCCACCACATTGCGCGACGCCGGAACCACGACGATCACGGCCACGGATGGCACGCTGACGGGTGTGGCCAGTTCCAGCCTTACCGTTGATCCGGCCACGGCGACTAAACTCGGGTTTGGGACTCAGCCAAGCAACACTGGAGACGCTGCGGCGATAACCCCAGCGGTGACGGCGGAGGTTCAAGATACGTATGGCAATGTGGTGATCTCCAGCACGGCCCCGGTCACCGTGGCTATCGGCAACAATCCGGCCAGCGGAGTTTTGCGCGGCACCCTGACCGTCAACGCGGTCAGCGGCGTGGCTACTTTTAGCGACCTGCACATCTGGGAAATTGGCAGCGGCTACACGCTCACGGCCAGTTCGTCTCCGCTTACGGGAGCCACCTCGTCCGCTTTCGACATCACGCAAGCAATTGGAGATTATCGCTCCACAGGCAGTGGCACATGGGCTACTCTTGCGACTTGGGAACGATGGGACGGTTCGACGTGGGTTACGCCTGCGCCTGCTGCTCCGACGGCAGCCACTGCTGGCACCATTGGCTCCATCATCATCCAAAACGGTCACGTTGTGACGGCTGCCGCCAATGCCGGTGGAGATCAAATGCGTGTGGAGGCCGGCGGCCAATTAACAATCAGCGGTGGAACTTTCACAGTTGCGAACGGCACGGGCACGGATCTGGAAGTTTTCGGCACTGTGAGGAATGCCAGCACGATGACGATGACCGGCACCGGCGTCTTTCAATCTGGCGGCAAGTATCAGCACAACTTCACGACGGGGGCGAGCGTCATCCCGACTGCAACTTGGGCCACGACTTCGACTTGTGAAATCGTCGGTTACACCACCGGCACCACCGCGCCGACTGGTTTGGGACAATCCTTCGGAAATTTCACATGGAACTGTCCGAGCCAGACGGGAAACATCAACCTTTTAGGCACTCTCACCACGGTGAACGGGGATCTCAGCATAGTCAACATGAACACCGCCACACTTCGCCTCGCAAGCTCGCAATCACCTACGCTGGCAATTGGCGGGAATCTGAGCATACAACAAGGAATTCTGGAAGCGGCCACGACAACTGGTAGTCCTACGATAAACGTCGCTGGTGATCTTGCGATGACTGGTGGGACCCTGGATTTTTCTACCGCTGGAGGTGGATCATCTGGAACTGTAACGCTCAACGTGTCGGGGAATGTTTCTGTACCAGTCGGGGCAACGCTGAAAAAGACCACTCTCGCTCAAACGGGAAATATCAACTTTGCAAAATCCGGCACTCAGACATTTACAAGTGGCGGCACAATCAGTGGTGCAATCAACTGGACCGTCAACAGCACTTCCACCGTTGACTTGGGCATAAGCGTGATCAGCGGCACAAGCGGCACGTTCACGTTGAGCGGCAGCGGTGGTTTGATTTCGGCTCATGCCAGCGGCCTCGACGGCAACATCACCGTCACCGGTACCAAGACCTTCAGCACCACCGGCAACTACACGTTCAACGGTTCGGTTGCCCAGGTCCCGGGCAGCCTCCTCCCCGCCACGGTCAACAATCTGACCATTGACAACGCCGCCGGGGTTGCCTTCTCCGGGACCATCACTGCCTCCGGGACCTGCACGGTCAACGGCAGTTCGTTGTTCAACGCCAGCGGCACGATCAACGGGCCAGTGACGGTGAACGGCACGCTCGCCCCCGCCGCAGACGGCACCATCGGCACGCTCACGCTCAACACCACGCCGACCCTCGCCGGCACGCTTTCGATGGACATCAGCAAGACCGCCAACTCTGCCGACAACGTGACCCGGAGCGGCGGCGGGCTGACCTACGGCGGCACGCTGAACGTGGCGAATCTCGCCGGAACCTTCGTGGGTGGGGAAAGCTACACGCTCTTCACTGCGTCCAGCTACGGTGGTTCGTTCAGCAGTGTGAGTCTGCCGCCACTGGCTGCCGGTCTCGCCTGGGACACCAGCACTTTGGCGAATAGCGGTAAGATTGAGGTTTACGCGTTCACTTTCTCGGGGCTAACGGTCTCGACGCCCAAGAACACAGCGACCAAGTTGACCGTTGCGAAGTTGCTTGCTAAAGCGACCACCGCACGCGGCACGAAGGCTTTGGGCTCGGTCAGCGGGGGCGTTCACTGTGCCGTGAGTCTCGTTGATGGCGACAGCAATATCCTGATCACGCCGGAAACCGACTACACAGGCACAGGCGGTTCCTTTACTTGTGTGCTGACGGATGGACACGGGTCCATCGTTGTGACGGTCAATGTCACAGTGACCGGCGATGCTCCGGGCGCGAATATCGTTGCCGCCCTCGGCGGTCAAAACGGGAACACCCGCACGGTGGTGGTGGCGGGCATGACGGGCGTGCATTTTGATTTGGAAGAAGCTACCGATTCCGCCGGGCCTTATACGCCGATGGGGCTGGACGAGGCGGTGGACGGCACTGGGATCGCCACGTTCGTGTTTACCGAAACGGCGACGCGTTACTATCGGAGCAAATATTTGAGCGGGCCATAGGGCGGGCGATAACAGGACTGAAGAAATTCCAATTAACGTCAACCAGAGGAAAGAATTTATGAAACGAGCAAACATGGGGATGGGCGGCTGGAGAAAGTGGTCATTCACGGTGGCGCTGCTTGCGGGATTGTGCCTGTCCGCGAACGCCACGCTGGTTTGGGACAATTTCACCAGCGGTCGCTGGTCGGTGGGAGAAACCCTGCCGGACTACAACATCAACAACCCGCAGGGCTGGCAGGACAGTCAGACGGTGACCGTGGGGTCGGGGCTGGAGGTCACGGACGTGCGCGTGAGCCTGAACATTTCGGGGGGCTGGAACGGTGACCTGTATGGTTACCTGCGTCATGACGATGGGGTCAATCCAGTGGGTTTCATCGTGTTGCTGAATCGGCCAGGTTATTCGGGTAGTGGGCTCGGGTATGGCGATGCGGGATTCGATATCACCTTGAGCGATGTCGGTGCTGCTGGTGCCATTGAGAGTTACCAATCGGTCGGCTATTCTCTCAACGGAAACGGGCAGTTGACGGGAACGTGGCAGGCGAACACCGGAGATAGCTTTGCCACCGCGTTTGGCGGTATCGGTCTGAACCCGAACGGGACGTGGACGTTGTTTTTACAGGACCTGGCGACGGGGGATCAGAGCACGCTGGTAAGTTGGGGGTTGCAGATTGACGCTGTGCCCGAGCCGGTCACCTGGGCGCTGATCATTTTCGGTGGGGTGTTGGGGATCGTGTGGCTCGCCCGGAGCAAATGGGTGCGGGAACAGATCGCGCATTGCCGTGCCGCCATCACCGCCTGGCTCGACGCCGCGTAGCCGTTGGCGCAGGCAAGACTCCTTAGACAGAAGGAAACAGAGGGCGCAAAGTCCCGCGCCCGCTCACTTTCCTACTCACCCACTCACCCACTTTCCCGCCTTGGCCCGTGAAATGGTCCTCGTTCGATGTTCGATGTTCGATGTTCGATGCATCAACTCGCCGTTCGACCGTTTCTGGGATCAGATGATTTTGTGGCTGCTCG
>CAYWMD010000008.1:158480-169551 GCA_964458575.1 uncultured Bifidobacteriaceae bacterium
TCGATGTTCCCCTGTGGAATACTGGCTGCAATTCCGCGGGGTGAAGAATGTTGGATGTTCCCCCGCCCTCCGTTCTCCGGAACAAATTCGTGTTCATCCGTGGTTAATCCTCAAAACGGCTGTTGCGTGACCACGAAATACACGAACCACACGAAAAGCAAGCACAGCCCCGAGACTTGCGCTGCGGTGCGATCGTTCACCCGCTGGGTGAATCTGCCCGACCCTGAAGCTCGCCCCTTTTTCGTGTCATTTCGTGTATTTCGTGGTTGGAACTGCTTCTTCCAGTTTAACAAATCCGATGGCGTCCGGTTATCGTGTTCAGCGTGATTCGCGGTTGCCCCACTACTCTTCATTCGATGTTCGATGTTGGATGTTGCCCTGCCCGCTTCCTGCCCCCAATTGTTCTGCCAGCTTTTTCTGGTTTGCGCCTTTTGCGCCTCTTTGTGGCTGAATTCGTTCACAGGAGGGAACCGAGGGCACAGAGTTAGAACCTGGTTGAGTGACCACGAAATACACGAAACACACGAAAAAGCCTCAACGCTCAGGGTTCAAGTTCAAGGTTCGATGTTGGAGGTTCGATGTTCCCCTTCAGCCTTCGTTCCCATGATTCTTCCTTCAATTTTCCTGCCACATAGTCCCCGCCTTCATTCGGTGTTGAATGTTGAATGTTCCCGTCCGCCCTCCTCGTCCCGCGCTTTGCTTGGGTCCGTTCTTCGACCTCTGACCGCTGCCCTCCGCTCGCTGTCCTCCGGTTGTCCTCCGGCTTCCGCTTGCCCCATGTTTAGCCGCTTGGCACATTGACGCCCCATGCGCGAAACGTTCCGGGTCTGGACGGAGACCCTCGAAACCTTTGTCCTCGAAGTCATCTTCGAGGAACGTCGCGGCATCAAGGCCGCGCTGGCGCGCGGGTCGCTGTTCGGCCTTTCCAAACTGTTCACCTTCCTGGTCAAGGGCCGCCGCTGGCTGTACAACGTCCGCATCCTCCGCGATGCCACGCTCGGCGTGCAGGTCATCGCCATCGGCAACCTGACCGTCGGCGGCACCGGCAAGACGCCGGTGGTCGAAAAATTCGCCCGCGAACTGCGCGACGCGGGCCGCAACGTCGCCATTCTTTCGCGCGGCTACCGGTCCAAGCCCAAGCCGTTTCATGAATGGCTGCTGACCAAAATCCTGTTGCGGGCCGACACCACGCCGCCGCGCGTCGTCTCCGATGGCAAATCGCTGCTACTCGATTCGGAAATGGCCGGGGACGAACCGCACATGCTCGCCTCCAATCTCAAGGACGTGGTCGTGCTGGTGGACAAGGACCGCGTCAAGAGCGGGCGCTACGCCATCGAGAAATTCGGTTGCGATACCCTGCTGCTCGACGACGGGTTTCAATACTGGCATTTGCAGGGACGCCGGCACGACGTGGTGTTGGTGGACCGGCAGCAACCGTTCGGCAACGAATACCTGCTGCCGCGCGGCACGCTGCGCGAACCGCCGTCGCACCTCGCCCGCGCCAACACGATTTTCATCACCAAGAGCGATGGGCGGACGGAGGCCTTGCGCCAGCGCATCGCGTTGCTCAATCCCAGCGCGGCCATCATCGAGTGTGTCCACCATCCGCTTTACCTGGAGGACGTTTTTTCCGGCCAGCGGCACGAACTCGATTTGCTGAAAGGCCGCAAGGTCGCGTCCCTGAGCGGCATTGCGCAGCCGGAGAGCTTCGAGCAAAGCCTGGTTAAACTCGGCGCGGAGCTGGTTTACGCCAAGCGCTTCGCCGATCATCACCGTTTCACCCAGCAGGAAATCCTCAACGCGATCAACCGCGGGAAAAAGCGCCAGGCCGAACTCATCATCACCACGCAGAAGGACGCCGTGCGCTTCCCGAAACTGGACCGCCGCGATCTGCCCATCCTGTTCATGCGCGTCGAAATCCAGATCGTCAGCGGCGCGGATGACTTCCGCGATTGCGTCCGTAAAATCTGCTTCCGCTGAAATGGAGACACTGCTTTATTTGCTGGCCCGCGGCCTGATCGCCTTTTTGCAAGCGTTGCCGTTGAGAGCGGTTGCGCGTCTCGGCCGGGCCGGCGGCGCGCTCGCTTACTGGCTGGATGCCCGCCACCGCCGGGTCGCCGTGAAGGGCCTCACGCTTTGCTTTGGGCACGAAAAATCCCCCGCCGAAATCCGTGCCCTGGCCCGGGAGAATTTTCGCCGCCTCGGTGAAAATTACACCTGCTCCGTCAAGACCGCGACCATGTCGCCCGTGGCGATGCAGCCGCACTTTGAATTCGTTGGGGCGGAAAAAATCCTGCCGCACCAGGCCAATCAGGATCCGCAGAGCCGCGTGGTGGCCATCGGTCATTTCGGCAACTTTGAGCTTTACGCCCGGTTCGGGCAGTTCGTGCCGATCTTCAAGTGTGCCACCACCTATCGCGGCTTCCGTCAGCCTTCGCTCGATCGTTTGCTCAAACAGTTGCGCGAACGTTCGGGCTGCCGGTTCTTCGAGCGGCGCACGGAGGCGGCGGCTTTGAAAGCCTGCATGTCCAGTACGGGTCTCCTGCTCGGACTCCTGGCCGACCAGCGCGCCGCCGGCGGACCGCGCCTGCCGTTTCTCGGCCATGAATGTTCAACTTCGACCGCTCCGGCCGTTTTCGCCCTGCGGTATCGCTGTCCGCTCCACACGGCGATTTGTTACCGGGTCGCGCTGGCCCGCTGGCGCATCGAGGTCGGCGAGGAAATCCCCACGCGCGAAAACGGCCAGCCGCGCTCAATTGAAGCCATCTCACTCGATATCAACCACGCCTTCGAAATCGCCGTGCGCCGCGACCCGGCGAACTGGTTCTGGGTGCATGACCGGTGGAAGTTGCCCAAGTCCGGAGTCCGGAGTCCCGCGTTGAGCGTCGCCGGCCGGAAAACCGAAATGCCGATGTGAATCCGCAATCCGCAATCCGCAATCCGCAATCCATCCGCCGCCTCCTGGTGCGCGGCGTGAACTGGCTGGGCGACGCCGTGATGACCACGCCGGCGTTGCTGCGGTTGCGCGAACGATTTCCCGGGGCGCACATCGCGCTCCTCACGCCGGCGAAACTACGCGACTTGTGGTGCCGGCATCCCGCCATTGACGAAACGATTTCATTCGAACCGGAGGACGGTTTGATTTCGGTGGGTCGCAAACTGCAAGCCGGGAATTTTGATCTTGCGTTGGTGTTGCCCAACTCGCCGCGTTCGGCGCTCGAGGCCTGGCTGGCAAAAATTCCGCAGCGCATCGGCTACGCACGGCCGTGGCGCAACTGGTTGCTCACGCAGGCGATCCCCACGCGCCCCGGCCACGTCCAGATGCACAAACGTTCCACCGAGGAAATCAGACGGCTTGTGGCTGCCGACGTGGGTCGGCGGCAAGAATCGGATGGCCGCGCTCTCACGAGCGCAGCTACGACGCAAACAGCCGCTGCACACCACATTCATGAGTATCTGCACCTGGCCGCGGCGTTGGGCACGAACCCGGCGCCGCTGCCACCGCAGTTGGTCGTCGCGCCGGAAGAAATCGCGGCCGTCGCAGAGAAGTTCGATTTGACGGGTGCTGTTGCCAATGGCCTGCCGCTGCTCGGTCTCGCGCCCGGGGCCGAATACGGTCCGGCCAAACGCTGGCCCGCCGAACGGTTCGTCGAAGTCGCGGCCCAGGTGCAGCAGCATCACGGGCCATGCCGCTGGTTGATGCTGGGCGGCCCCGCGGACGCGGCCCTGGCGGAAAGGGTCGCGGCTGGAATTCGCTACGAAATCGAGCGTCCACCCGCGTCGTGCGTGATTCCTCCGGACCAGGCGGCGCTCAATCTGGCCGGGCGCACGTCGCTGCGCGAATTGTGCGTGTTGCTCAAGCTGTGTCGGGTTCTGCTCACCAACGACAGCGGGCCGATGCATGTCGCCGCTGCGTTGGGCACACCGGTCGTGGCCCCGTTTGGCAGCACCTCGCCCGAACTCACCGGGCCGGGATTGCCCGGCGACCCGCGCCATCGCCTCCTGAAATCCGTCGTGCCCTGTTCACCGTGTTTTCGGCGCGAGTGTCCGATTGATTTTCGTTGCATGAACGGCATCAGCGTCGAGAGTGTGGTGGAAGCGGTGTCGGGTGTGGCGGCTGGGTGAACCCGGCCCGGGCGGGCCATTGTCCAAATGGCTAATCGCCGCGGGATTGCCAATCGCCTATGCTCGCCCTGAATGCTGGCTTGGTGCCGGCTGATATGCGGATTGCACGCCTGAATCGAATGAAGCGACGCGTGGGCCCTGGGTTGGGGGTGGCGGGGCTGTGGTTGTGCGCCGGCGTTCGCGCGGCGGTGGCGGACCCGGAAGCCAGATGGCCTGAAGTCTTCACGAACGCCGCGCAAGTGCATGCCCTTTCCGCCGCCACCGCCAGCCAGGCCCTGCCCGTGCGGCTCGAAGGCGTGGTGACGCATTATCATGACCGCCTTGGCGACGGATTCTTTTTGCAGGATGAAACCGACGGCATTTACGTCCGGCTGGAGGAGCAGAAGCCGGAGGTGCGGGCGGGCGACCGGGTGGTGATTGAAGGGGAAACCGGCGAGGGTGATTACGCGCCGGTGGTGCGGCTGCGCGACCTGCGGCGGCTGGGGCGCGGCACCTTGCCGAAACCGGAGGTGGTCACGGCCACCATGCTCGCGACCGGCCGGTATGATTCACGCCGCGTGGAGGTGCGCGGCATTGTGCGTTCGGCCGCCCCGGCGCCCACGGGCAACGCGCATTTGTCCGTGCAGTTGCGCTCCGCCGGGAAGGACCTGTTGTTGGGGGTGAACCACTATGCGCTCGAAAGCACCAACCTGGTGGATGCGGAGGTCGTGGTGCGGGGTGTGGCCGCCGGCGTGTTCAGTTGGCAACGGCAGTTGCTCGAACCCGTGGTGGTGGTGGAATCCGACGAGGATATCGAGGTGACCGCGCCGCCGCCGCGGCTTGCGGAACTGCCGGTGAAAACGATTCAATCCCTATTCCGCTATTCGCCGGGAGGTTTTCCGGAGCACCGCGTGCGGCTGCGCGGCCAGTTGCTGGGGCAACAAGCGGGGAAATGGCTGGCCGTGCGGGATGAGACCAGCGGCTTGTTCGTTGAATGGCCCGCCAGCGGCCAACCAGCCGTGGGGGACGAGGTTGAACTCATTGGTTTCCCTGAGATGCGGGAGCAAACGCCCTGGCTGGTCAAACCCGTGCTGCGCCGGATCGGCGGCGGCCCGCCCGCCCTGGCGCTGGTCAGCAGCGTGACGAATGCCTTCCGGCATCCCTGCGAGTTGCACCGGATCGAGGGCACGCTGACCGGCCCGGCCCGACCCGGCGAGGGCAGTTGGGTGCTCAACCTGCGCCAGGGTGATGAAGCCTTCGAGGCGTGGTTGCCGGCCAGCGGCGGCCTGTTTCCGGCGGACTGGCGCGAGGGCGCGCGCTTGGCGGTGACGGGCATCACCGAACCGTTCTTCCTGCCCAGCCACCGGCCCACGATGACCACTTATCCGTTTCCGCGCGGATTGCGGTTGCACGCGCGTTCGCTGGCCGACGTGGAATTGGTGCGCGCCCCGCCGTTGTGGACTTCGCCCCGGCTCACCAAGACAGTGCTGATCAGTCTGGCGGGGGCGCTTCTGCTGCTGGGTTTGACGACGTTGGCGGCCGCGTTTCTGGCGCGGAAAAACGCGGCTCTGAGCGAAGCCCGCGAGCAATTGCGCGTCGCGCGCGACGAGCTGGCCCGGCGTTACACCGTCCGCACCGGCGAATGGCAGGAGGAACTGGCCGCGCGGCACGCGGCGGAGGCCGACTTCGCCTTGCTGACCGGCGAACGCACGCGGCTGGCGCGCGAGTTGCACGACACGCTGGAGCAGACGCTGGCCAGCACGGCGTTGCAACTGGACGCGGCCCGGGGGTTCTTCAACGAACAGCCGGCGGAGTCCGAGCGTCTGCTCGTCGCCGCGACGGAGCAGCTCCGCGAAAGCCAGTTGGAAGTGCGGCGCTCCGTCTGGAATCTACGGTCGGTCAAGCTGGAGGAAGCCACGCTCCCGGAGGCCTTGCAGCAACTGGGCAACGCCCTGGCCGAGACGCACGGGCCCAAGGTCGAGGTGCGTTGCGAAGGCGAGCCGAGACACGTGCCCCCGGGCGTCGCCAGCCACCTGTTCCGCATTGCGCAGGAGGGCGTGACCAACGCGCTGAAACACGCCCAGGCCCGCAAGGTTGAAATTGTCCTGGCCTTCAGTCCGGCGACGGTGGAGTTGCGCGTCAACGATGACGGGCGCGGGTTCGACCCGGCGGCGGCGGCGGGGAACGGCCACTTTGGCCTGCGCGGTTTGCACGAGCGTGCGCGGGCGCTGGAAGCGGAATTGAAACTGGCTTCGGCACCCGGCCAGGGCGCGCAAATCCGGGTGACGGTGCCGGCGGCGCGATTGAAGGAGAACTGACCATGCCCGTCTTTGACCCGCCCCTCACACTGCTCATCGTGGACGACCATTTCGTCTTCCGCGCGGGCCTCCGGGCGGTGTTGAGCCTGCGCAAAGATTTCCGGGTGGTGGCCGAGGCCGACGACGCGGCCTCGGCGCTGGTCGAGTTCCGCCGGCACGCGCCGGCGGTGACCCTGATGGACCTGCGGTTGCCCGATGACACGGGCATCGTAGCGTTGCGGCGGATTCGGCAGGAGTTCCCGGCGGCGCGGGTGCTGATGCTGACGACGTTTGACGGCGATGAGGACATTCACCGGGCGCTGGAAGCGGGCGCGGGTGGCTACCTGCTCAAGAGCGTGCCCGGGCCGGAATTGTTACGCGCCATCGAGGCGGCGGCGCTGGGCAAGCGCTACATCCCACCACAAGTGCAAAAGCGATTGGAGGAGCGCGCGACGTTTGGCGAGTTGACCGACCGCGAACGGGAAGTGCTGCCGTTTGTCGTGAAAGGGCTGACGAACAAGGACATTGCGCGGATACTCAAATTCACCGAATTCACCGCCAAGGCGCATGTGCGCAGCCTGCTCACCAAACTCGGCGCGGCGGACCGCACGGAACTCGTGGCCATCGCCGTGCAACGCGGTCTCGTGCATCTCGAATGAGCGTCACGATCCGGGGTTATCCTTTCGGACAATGGCGCAAAGATTCATCCCTGCTATAACGGTGCTGTAACTGATTCGACAAAACCGCACCGACCGGGCATGAGCCTCAAATTGACAGCGAGACATCGCCGAATACGGCAAGCCGCGTTCACCTTGATTGAGTTGCTGGTAGTGATCGCCATCATCGCCATTCTGGCGGCCATGCTGCTCCCAGCCCTCTCCAAGGCCAAGGAAAAGGCAATTCGCATCAGTTGCATGAACAACAACAAGCAGATTGGCCTGGCGTGTTTCATTTATGCAGGCGACAACAACGACAGCTTGTTCGCCTACACACCGGGCGCCACCGCCTATTTGGCGTGGGACGTCCCGGAAGATCCGCTGATGAAGTCCATGCTCGCCAGCGGCGTGACGCGTAATACGCTGTATTGTCCGGCTAACCCGGATCAGAACAATGATACCCTATGGAACTGGAACATTACTACATTCCCAAACGGCACAACTTCCGGTTATCGTGTGACGGGATACGCCTTTACGTTCGCGAATACCCCGGGGATTTTGTCTTCGAACTGGAATATTAAGCTGTCAAGCCCGCCCGCCGGCCAAAGCGCGTCCACCCGGGTGCAAGTGGCGGACGCCACTATTTCGGATGTCGGTCAGAATTCGACGCTTCCCGGCTACCAAAGCGGCTACAACTGGACGAAAATACCGGGAGGATGGTTTGGCGTGTCTGGAAAATATCACCGGACCTCACACCTAATAAATGGTCGTCCGATGGGAGGCAACGTCACGATGCTTGATGGCCACACGGAATGGCGGAAATTCAGCTACCCTATGCTGCCGCGCACGGATACGGCCTCCGGCTCCTACACTTTCTGGTGGTGAGTTTATGTGTTTTTTCAGAAACCGCTGCTCGCTAATGCATGGCCATCTTTCCAGCAACCGCAGCACCACCCGAGACTGTCCACGGTTTCTCGGACTGCCGCATGGGGCGAACCCGAATATTACGTCAACAACAGAATTACTGCGTTCTCAACCACAACCGATTGATCAAGCAACTCTTCACCACTAAACAACCATCAATCCAAACTAACCCTGTGAAAACACCACAAACTCAATCCACATTCAGTGGGCAGCCCTCCTTGTTCAACTGGCGTTGGACGGCATTGCTCGTCATTCTGGCCTGCCTGCTTGCTGGCAGAGCCACGGCCGGAACTTTAACCGTGTCCAGCGCGCCGCTCAGTTCGAGCCCGCCCACGCCGATCAATTTAAGTGCCGAGGGTGATTTGGATTGGGCGCACTATGGTTCTTTTGCCAACAACGACTATGACCACAAAGCTGGCGTGACGCCGATGATTGGCTATCCCTCATTTACCGGCACGATCAACCAATTCAACAACGCCGCGGCCAAATGCAGTTGGGTGGATGGCGTGGTGGAGCAATCAATGGCTGGAACGACAACCGGAACTTTCATTTATGGGGCCATCGGGGTCGGATACCAATGGACGATACCGGCTTCGACGACCCCGGTCGTCTTGCACTTGTATCTCAGCACATACCTTGGTCCTGGGCAATTGACTTTCACCTTGAGCGACGGCAGCGCGCCTACGGTTGTGACCAATATCGCTGCGGATACCGCCCAGCGTGTTACCGCCACTTTCGCCGCCAATTCGGCCGCTCAAACTTTGACGGTTGATTATGTTACCACCACATTATCTGGAAATAACATCGCTCTGATGTCGGCGTCCCTCTCCTCGGCGGCCGCCCTTCCATTAAGTGTTCCACAGCCTCAGCTCGGCAACGGCACGACCTTGCCGACGGGAAGCACGTTTCGCATTAATGCCAACCCCACTGGCGTTGCGGCCGATGGCTCGACAGCATTTGGTTATCAATGGCAGGTTAGTTTCAACGGAGGTGGCTACACTGACATTCCCGGGGCGACAAACAATCCGCTGCACACCACCGCTGGCGCAGCGGGCAGCTACAATTACCGGGTCGTGGTTACGAACAGTGTCCTCGGCGGTGCCGCGGTTACCAGTACCGCAACGACCACGCTGACGGTGACAACCCCCACCGGCACGATCGGAGTATCCAGTGCGGTCCTGCCGACGATTACCCCGACACCTTTGGATATCAATCTCACGACCGAAGGCGCCACGGATTGGGCGTATTGGGGACTGACCGCTCCCAGTGGCTATGATACACGTGCGAATGTCATTGGTACCTACACCCAGATTGGAACGGACAGTGCGCTGCAACTGACCCCTACCGCCACGAGTTTTACCTGGACGGATGCGACCACTGCGAATAATCCGGTTGCGCAGACGAGGGACACAGCCGGCATGATCATAAATAATGGATATGAGCTCAGTATTCCGGCCCTCACCACTCCCAGACTGGTGAACATCTACGTTGCCGTGAAAAACGCCTATGCATACATTGAAGTTTCAATGAGCGACAATAGCGCGCCGCTTTTTGAGGCATACCCGACAACCACCACCGGCACGCTGCGCTACTCCATTGCATATAACGCGGCGACGACGGGCAAGACGTTGAAAGTGCGGGTGAAGGAAATCGCCCGGTTTGCCAGTGGCGGACTGGTGGCGCTCCAGGCGGCCTCGCTCGAACCGGTTCCCACCTTGAGTGTTTCCAGTCTTATCACTACCCCCGGGACCAATGTGCTGGTCGGTCAGCCGCTGGTGTTTTCTCTCAAACCATTTGAACCGTATGGCGCGCCGCCGTTTACTTATGTGTGGCAGCGCGACACCGGAACCGGCTACACAAACCTTCCAGATACGGGCAGTTCCGCCGCTTACGCCGCGCGCAGCACGGTCGGCACTGATAACTGCCGCGTCATTGTCACCGGGTCGCAGGGGTCGGTAACCAGCGCCCCGACGGTGTTAACCGTTAACCCCATCACGTCAACATTGGTTGTCAGCAGGACGCCGATCGCCAATGGTTCAACCATTGCTCTTACTCCCGAGGGCATTCTGGACTGGAAGCATTGGGGCTTCGGTGGCGTGTCGGGTGTTGACCGCAAAGCCACGGGTGGAGGCCTCATCAGTGACTACACTTACATCGGTGTCAGCGCGCCCGCCTCCAGCACGCCGCCGGTTACCTACACTTGGACGGACGGCACCCCAAACGCGACGGGAAGCCACACTGGAGGGATTAAAGCCGTTGGTGCTGGGGAAGGTTTTCAGATCACGGTTCCGGCAGAATCCTATGAAAGAGTCCTCAATCTGTACAATACGTTAAACAGCTGCACCATGCATTTTGAAGCGTCGATGAGCGACAACAGCGCCTATATGTATAGTGACGACTCCTGGTCGGGCAGCGGGAATAATTCCAGCCGCTGGCAGATCCGGTTTTCAAACTCAGCACCCGGCACGTACCTAAGAGTACGATTCTGGGATCTTACCGGACTCCAGGTGGTCCTTAATTCGGCAACGCTGACTTACGGGAATATCAACGTGCAGGTGGAGCCGGCTGCCGGCGGACAAGTAAAGGTGAGCTGGCCCGTCGGTACGCTGCTGGAGGCGCCGGCGGTCACTGGCCCTTGGACCACGAATTTGACAGCTTCACCGTATCTATTTACCCCCACCACCGGGTCAGCAAAATTCTTCCGCGCCATCATTTACTAGGCCGGGATCAAATCAAATCAATCAACGGGGAACCATCACGACCGGTGATGGTTCCCCTTTTCGATAAGTCATGAAGTACGTCAAGGCAGAGCGCGGGGGATTTTCCATTGATCGAGTTGCGGCTGCCGTTGCCCTGATCACCAGATCCATCACCAATGCCAAAACTTTTTCCTCCCTGCTGGTGGCCGTCATCGCTGTCGCGTCTGCCCGGGCGATGATCACCCCCGTGCCGGAGACAATTTCTAGCGCGGTCGAGGACCGGCAAGACTTCCAGATTCCCGACAGCGTGCATTTGGCCGGGTGGAAGGGCATTCGCTCCGCAGCCAGCATCACCAACCGGTTGGAAAAGGTGGATCTGGACCGGTTGGTT